>DATNEX010000061.1:0-30032 GCA_035606605.1 Terriglobales bacterium | reverse complement strand
GGAAGTGGTCAACCTTGCCTCTACGGTTAATAAGGATTGCGTTTTCTAGTCGCCAAGCGTTGTGTATTTTTTTGTTGATGGCATCATAGGCGCGATGATTCCAGAAGATCACATGATCTCCGATGACAAGATCACCTTCATTCCTAGGTCGCACCTCCCTAAGTGACGTACTCTCTTTGGAGTGGGCTCCTCCGCCTTCTTCCAAGTCTCGAAAACCGTTCCAGGCGAGTCGCATCTTGATAGCACCGCTTCGTACTCTTCGGTTGAATTCCTCAATTCCAATGCTTTCCGCAAAGGCTCTGAAGTGAACGACAGATGCCAGGTAATCACAGTGGATTAGCGTCATGTCGCAAATTGACTTCTGGTGAGTGAAGAGCGTTGACAGCGCTTGATATGCGTTCTGCTTGCCTGCATCGGAGAGGTCGAAGTGGTAATCACCCTGAGCATCCTGAACTGGCCCCCAGTATGGTTCGGCAGCCTTATTTACACGAGGATTGATCTTCTTCCCATCCTGATTGCCTGGCAGACAGGCTTTGGCCGATGGCTTGTTGGGGTAGTCGAACGCAACGCCGTAGGGTGGACCTTGGGATTCCTGCATGAACTTAACTGTTTCCATTCGCTTGAATATCTCAGTCCTTAGCGCTTCTTCATCCCTAAAGCTGAGCTCATTACTCTGCAGCATGTCTTCTAGAATCTTGCCAGCCGAACCGCGATCCCTGGCTACGAAATTCCTCTCGATAAACTCTTTCGCGAATTGGAGGCGCTGTTTCGAGGTCATATCTTTGAGGACGAGCTTGTCCGGTTCACGTTCGGGTTGCCTCGACGATTGGCTGCCGCCACACCGAGACAACCTCAATCCAGATTTAAGGCTCGGAGCCACATTCTTTCGCATCGTTTGGAGTCCGACGTTGGCCCTGCCCCACAACAAAGCAACGGCTCCGATGGCTGACAAATCTGCATCTTCTTCTAACGCGTCGTACGGTGCGCCATTCTTTGCCTGCGGCGACATAACAGACGCACCATTTCCCTGTTGCAACACGTGCGCCAACTCATGCGCGATCAGCGCATCGCCGATGAGCGTGCCTGGCTGGTACTCTCCAGCTCCGAATGCGATGTCATTCCCGAGAGCAAAGGCTCGTGCATTGAGGCGGCTGGAGAGTTGCGCCGCATTCGAGTCTGTGTGCACGCGCACGTGTGCGAAATTTCCGCCGAACGCGCTTGCCATGCGGGACTGAACGCTGCCATCCAACGGATGACCCGATCCAAGTTGAGACCGGATCTCCTGTGGCCTCTCCGCGTTGCGCAATCCACCGTCGCGCTCTTTGGCGAACAAGCCGCCAATGGCTGACGCCGCCTTCTTCACTCCACCAGCAACCGCGGAAGCCGCGCGTCCAATCGTCCCGCCGATTCCTGAGATCGCGCCCTCGATAGCTCCAACGATGTTGGCCGCGAATAGTTGTCCGCGTAGTTCATCGGGGACTTCGGTGATCTCTCCGGACTCTGCCCAACGCGCAACGCCGCGGCGTACTCGCGCTGTCACCGGAGCGATATAGGCTTCGGCCTTCGTCGCACCGCCTGCCTCGGGGGCGTATTTGCGTAGAGCGCGCTCGACGAACGCGCTTTCTTTCATGCGCAAGTGGTTCATCCATCGCGCGAGATAAGGGCAGGTCTGCGTAGTACGCCCAACCGCCTTCAATTCCTCGTCTGCCGCAGCACAAATTGAAATCTGGAGCTTGTTTAGAAATTCGCCTTTGCGCATTTGACCTGGCTGAAGACTCTGGTCGTCATCTTCAACCACTAGCGCCATCCCGGTCGGAGTGGGTGTGGATTTCGCCTCGGTTGCCGCTGCTGGAGAGTCCATGGCACGCTGCAACCTAGCTGGCGCTTCCGAACTCACAGGCTCGAGGGTGGCCCTACTTCCCGCGCCGAACACTACTTCGTCTGCCATTCTGTTCGCTTCGCGTTCGAAATGATCGTCGGCAGGGCCAACTTCGAGTTGACGTTGCAGTGCGGGTGTTTGTTGATCTCGTTGCTGGGCCACGTGCGTGAGCTCGTGGGCAAGAAGCATCTTGCCGCTGCTGGTTCTCGGGGCATACTGGCCCGCGCCGAACACCAGGTTGTTTCCGACAGCATAGGCAAGAGCGTGGACAGAGCGCGCGGATTCCGCAGCCCTGGCGTCCTGATGAACCCGCACGTGACTAAAATCCTGGCCGAACCGTGGTTCGAAAAACGCACGCGCTTCGGGAGCGAGCGCTTCGCCCGGCGAGTTCAGAACTTCATGCACTATGGCAGGCGCAAATGCAGGGCCGACTGCGCCGTCACTGCGGCGTTGCAGCGATGTCCCTTTTTTCTTCTTGCATTCTTCGCACTCAGCCCCACCCACCGTGTGCTGTCCGCAGTCGCAGGTACGCTGCAGAACCGCCCCGTGCGTCGACGTAAGCAGGGGGACAGGTGTGGAAACAATTGGTGCGATGGAGCGTGTGCTCATGAGCGAGCTCCAATGCCGCGATAAATGCTGCCCGCGACTTGGGTACCGAATCGTTTTGCGTTTCGATCCCGGCTGACGCGAATTGCGGTGGCAGTAACATCCGGCATAGCTCCGCCCTGAAGCAACTCATGCGAAAGTCCGCCTCGTCGAAGCAGACGCGCCAACTCCACTTCGATGGATCTTCCTACTTTTCCCGGCTCGTGATCAGGAATTCGATCCAAGATCAAACGCTCAATATGGACTTTGATACTCATGCCGCTACCTCGGCAGGGTCCTGCCAGCGGAAGTCGGCCTCGTTGATGGGCCGCTCGATCTTACGAAATTCGGCTCGCGCGGCACTCAGAATGAGGGACATATTGACCGGCGAGCGACTTCGAGCAGCAAGAAACGCGGCGTTAATGGCGACGTTATGTATGTGTCCGCCAGTAATGTTCAGCCGCGCCAGCCGGTCGAAGTCGAGCCCTACCTTCGGAACTTCAGCCGGAAATACTTTTTGCCAGATTGCCTTCCGCTCCGACACTCCCGGGAACGGAAAGCGCACGATGAAGCGCAGGCGACGCAAGAAAGCGGGATCGAGTGCGCTTTTCATATTGGTCGCCAGGATGGCTAATCCACGGTAAGCTTCCATGCGCTGCAGCAGATAATTGATCTCAATGTTGGCGTAGCGATCATGGCTGTCGCTGACTTCGCTGCGCTTCCCGAACAGGGCGTCCGCCTCATCGAAGAACAGAATCGCGCCTCCATTTTCGGCGGCATCGAAGAGACGGCGGAGGTTCTTTTCTGTCTCACCGATGTACTTGCTGATTACGGCGGACAGATCGATGCGATACAAGTTCATGCGCATTTCATGAGCAATCACTTCCGCGGCCATGGTCTTACCCGTGCCGCTCTCCCCGGAGAACAGAGCGCTGATGCCCAGGCCGCGGCTCATTTTCTGGCTGAAGCCCCATTGCTCGTACACGGTCGTGCGATGTGCTACCTGCTCAGCGATCTGGTGCAGCAGCGTCGACTCCGCTGATGGCAGCACAATGTCGTCCCAGGTTGCTTTGGGGTCGATGCGTTCCGCGAGGATGTCCAATTGCGGTCGCGTTCGTGCCAGGCAAGCCTGCCATAGATGCTCGGGCAGTGCGGCCTGATCTTCCGCAGGAGTGACGAGGACTTCACGCGCGATCTGGCGGATGGCAGTGAAACTCAGGTTGAACTGACCTGCCAAACGCGGCGGGCTGTCCCCGGCAGCCAGGCCCAACGCGTCCGTCCAGGCAGCGGCCTGCTCGGCGGATGTGGGTTTCGCCACTTCGACCGAGAAATTCGCCCGATGGAGTCCGGCCCAGGAATCACGCGTGTCCAGGAAAGCAATTCCCTCCAGACGCTCCAGCAGCCGGTTGATGGGTGAGGATTGTCCGGTTGTGTTCGGTTCCGCATTTGAGGCCGAGGTGTCGAGATACAGTGCGAGCGGGAGAAGCAGGCTTTCTCTCTGCCACAGTCTTGCCAGAGTCTCGATATCTGCCGCTTGCGTCGGCAGCAACATTGCCGGCATGCGATAAATCTGAAGGCCGATGGACCGCACGACCTCGTTGGCGATTAGGTGCTTGCTGGCTGCATCGACACCCAGCAGTTGTACGACCGGAAGACTACGGGTTGATTCCGTTTGTTTGAGGCGCGAAACGATGCTGTCAACAACGTCGCGATGCGTGTTCGGCAGACCGGCTGCATCGCCGTTTGTCTCAATCGGAACCACTAACGGAAGCAGACGATCATCGAGATAGTTGAGGCCCTTACTATAGTTGACAATGCGTTCATCGGCGCGCAGCGCGCTCGTGGTAAGCGGCTGACCGCCAGGCTGACTGATCTCTATGAGGCGCCAATAGCGGAGAGGGCGCTCTGGCGAAAGGGCGTCCCATGAGGCATCCGAAAATAGAGAGAAGCCGAGAGCAAAGGTTGGGAATGGACGCGAGGGATTCTTCTGGCAGCGCGCGCACAACTCGGCGATGCCAGTGTCAAGTTCCATGCCCAGGCACAGAATGAGCAGCTGCTGTTCGAATTCAGACAGGCCGACCCTTTGAGCAAGAATCGCAAGCGCAGGCGGGGGATCTATAGCAACAGCCGTCTCGAGGTTTGCTGCAGCTTGCCTTACGGTTTCACTCATCGGTGGGCCCGCGGGCAGCAACCGGATCGCAGTCTGCGCAGAAATGTCATTCACTCCACCTCGGAAATGTCGCCAGATGGACCTGGTTCCGTGAGGACTCGAAGGCAGCGGCACGGCCGTGCTCTGCGGGTCCGCATTCTGCTCGGCAAACTGCTCCATGCAGGCTCGCAACCATGTCATGGCTGCCGCGAGATAGCGGGCATTGCCCTCCTCCCATGCTGTGCCGTTGTTCATGTCACCGTAACCTTCTGGGTTGAATCAAACATTGGTGGCACAGCGGTACGATCAACAAGCTGGCTGTCGATGCCATCCACGCGCAAGCGGACGAAGTAATCTCCCGGACTGAGATTCTGTGCCTGAAACGTTAACGAGCCCGCCTGCCCAGGATGCGGTTGGGCCAGGATCTCCTGATCGCCCACCAGCAACGAAGCCCGTTGCTCTGGCCGGACCTCTGGAGTGCACGCCGCGATGTAAGTAATGGTCGGTCCGGCACTGCTCGGAGGAGTCACCGTGATCCGCGGCGCAAGGGGCAGCGATAACAGATTCGTGTTGCGGCGGAATGGCTCGCCCGGTCGCTGCACCAACACGCTGGCGGTGTAGAACCCCACCGGCCAGTTCGTCGGAGAGTTGGGAATCTGCACCGAGACTTGCTTGTCGGTGCCGCCTGATTGTGGAGCAACTTCCACCGGAGCGGTCCAGAGCGGATGATTGAAAACCACTCCGAGATTTGTGCCACTCAGGTTCTGCCCCGTTAGCACGAGGATATCCCCCATTCGCGCAGAATCCTGCCGATTCGGAAACCGCACCGCATCCAAACCAGGAAATGGAGACGTCAGGTTTGCCTGTGACTGGATTCCTCTGTCTCCCGGTCCTCGCGTCAGTACAGGAAGCGGCGTTCTCGTGGGCAGCGTACTTTCGATGAGGGCCACCGAAATCTCATACCCGACTGAGAGCCTGTACTGCGTAACAAGTCCCGACCATAGTTTTGAAATCTCTTCCAGGGTCATCGGTTGTAGCGTGATGCGAACCCGTTCGACCTGCTTGTCCAAATCGCTTGCCGGAAGTGCAGCTGTGGTCGCAGCCCGGATTTCATCAGGCCCGAGCACCGCGTGATCGAAAAGGATGCTCATCGCTCGCCCCAGCAGCAGATGGCCAAACGGCAACGCGGTATCGTTATCCCGTCCGAATGCTGTAATTAGGTAATGGAGCTTTAGGGCGAGAGGTGGACTGCCAGTTTCGCCGTGTGCAACTTGAGTTGGAATGTTCATGTTGCGCCAGGCTGCATTGGGTAGGATCTGATACAAAAAAAGATTTAACTGATTCGCATTGTTCGTGCCACGCGCCTTGTCTGGCGGAAGGATAGTGACTGTCGTGTCGGTAAGATCAGGGTCGGCAATGATTCCATTCCCTAGAATCGCCTGCAATGTCATCGTGACCGCCGCGATTGCCAGTGGATTGCTCAACGGCCACCTCGCTGGCGATGACGCCGCAAATATTCGTCAAGAGTCATCTCAGGCGAAGAAACCCGCGCGGACCGATTGGGCGATGGGGCTTCGGCGTTTGCGCGGACTTCAATTCGACCGATCGTGACGTGCACGTCTGGTTCAGCTCCGGCTGACGCCTTACGCGTGCCACGGTTCAAACGAGCAGCCAAAGACCTCTGCGGAGTATCTGCGGCAGCCGAGTCGCGCATTTCCATCCTCAGCTTTTCTGGTATTTGCGGAATCAGTAGGGATTGACTCGGAATCGTTTCCGAAGGCCGCAGTTCTTGGAATGGAATCGCAGATACGACTGCTTCTTCACTCACCAATGGTGATTCAGCCAGTACGCGCGGCACAACCATGACAAAAGGTTGCCGAATACCGTCGATCAGATTTTCTTCGTGCGTCTTAACCTCGGCTGTTGTGTGTTCGCCGTGTTGCCCATGTTCTTCGCGGTCATTCTGGCGGGCGACCGTATCCTTTTTCAATCGCCCGTCATGCAAACGTGGATGAACGTCGGCTAAATTGGCAGCCATCCTTGGAGTTATCGCAGCTTGCTCAAGTTCTTGTGAGTTGAGTGGAAGTCTTTGTTTAGGTGAAAGAGCATCCCCGGAATTAGGGTCGGAGTTCGGCTCGATGGTATCCTCGGTGAATTTCTCGCGTGCACGTGTAGGGGAATCTCCGAGTTGGTGATGCTCAACGGCCGCACGTTCTGGTGCCCCAGATTGCCTTTCCAGTACACCGTCAGACATTTCCGTGAACCTGGCTGGAGCGGCAGATGGCTCAAATCTCGAGTTCAGGCGTGGTCGGATCGTCGCAGCAGCGCCGAAGTTTCGCTCCGAGATGCTGGTAAGAAAGTCCGTCATGCTTGCACCATTGCAAGGTATACCTGCCGCCGGCCGGGGCTGAGCGCCAGAATATCTCCTTCTCGCCACCCATACGCAGTGGCGAGAGTGTGGACCTCTCGCACCATCCGGCGCGCCCAGGCATCGAGTTCAGTCCAAAAAAATGACACGATGTCGAACGTCTCGGTCCAAGCGCGATGGCAGTCAGGGCAATGAAAATTCACGTGCACGTCCGCTTGCGGGTCGCTGGCGGCAATCTGCTCTATGACCTTTCGGGCCACCTCGCCCGGCAGCTCGATCGCGGACAGCGCACGCCCATGATGTTGCGCTTCGATTACGCACCGCTCGAAGAGCCGGGTGCGGCTAGTACAAGTGTCAAGACCAGCACAGGCTGCGAGGTCCAGGCTAGTCGGAGGCCGGCAACGCACGCTGTAATCGCCCGCAACCACTTCGCTTTCGAGTGCCACTGGGCTTTCAACCCCGTCATCCGGCACAGCTCGGAGCCGCGTGGCCGGAAGTGACACTTCCAGCCCTTGACCGCATTGCGGACACGACACAAACAGCGTCAGATCCGAGCCGAACACCCACTCGCGCAAACGCAGCAGTCGCAGATCGCGAGCACCCAGGCTGATTTGCGCCAGCGTTGCAGCCGAGAACCCCGGCATCGCTGCCGATAACAGGGCCAGGGCCCGCTCAAACGGGCGCGCGCTCCACCCGCTCTCCCAAATGGTGAGCAGTTCTGAAGCAGAGAGTGAGCGCATCGCGGATTACCCCACGGCCGGAACTGTAAACGATGGCTCTGTAGGTTCGGTCACGCTCTCGTCACGTTCCCACCCCTCGTTTTCCAGCTTGATGTGCTGGATCGCCACAGCATTTGCGTTGGCATCGAAATCGGGAGTCGCTTGGTACTCCGACACCCAGCAGCGATACACCTTATAGGCAATCGCCAATTGACCGGACTCGTTGTACATCTCGATAGTGATGTCCTTGCGAAAATCCTTGAGCGACACCTCAGCGCCGAGGCCCGCACCGATGTGCCAGACCTTGTTAGCCCACTTCTCGAATTCCACGTCGTGCGTGACGCCACGCTCAAGCGTGATGGGATCGTACTCGGTGCGTCCCGGTGACTTGCGGCTGCTCGAGGGGTCTCCGCCTTCGCGGTGTTTTACCACCTCCGTGGTGCGCTTCAGCATGCCGCACTTGCTGATCCCGGCGACGTATTTGCCGTCCCACTTGACCCGGAATTTGAAGTTCTTATAAGGATCAAAGCGTTGCGGATTGGCAGTGAACTGAGCCATGAGATTCCCTCCTTACGTCGCGATCTGTCCGGCGATCTGCTGAATCTTTATGACCACAAACTCGGCAGGCTTCAGCGGAGCAAAGCCGACCACAATGTTGACGATGCCGAGATTGATGTCACTTTGGGTGGTGGTTTCCTTGTCGCATTTGACGAAGTAGGCTTCGGCTGGCGTTTTTCCCTGGAACGCTCCTTGGCGGAACAGGTTTTGCATGAAGGCGCCGACATTCAAACGGATCTCCGCCCAGAGTGGTTCGTCGTTCGGTTCGAACACCACCCACTTCAGTGCGCGGAACAGGCTCTCCTCGATAAACAGGGCGGTACGGCGCACCGGAATGTATTTCCACTCCGACCCGATCTCATCGTTGCCTCGTAGCGTTCGCGCGCCCCAGACAACCGTTCCATACACGCTAAAATTTCGAATACAGTTAATCGCCTGCGGGTTCAACTGTCCGTTCTCCGGATCACTCATTGGAACAGCGACGCCCATAGCACCGAGAACACTCGCATCAGTTCCAGCAGGAGCTTTCCAAACGCCGCGCGAAGCATCGGTTCGGGCATAAATACCGGCCACGAAGCCGCCCGGAGGATATTGGGCAGGTACATTCTGGCTGAGCGCATCGGGTGCAGTGATCCATGGAAAATAAAACGCAGCATTGATGGCATCGTCGCCTGTGATACCGCTAAGCGCACCCGCCACGTTCTTCAATGTCGCGCCATCGGGAGAATCTGCGATCAAAAAAGCTCGGTGGTCGCGGCAGTATTTCTCCAGGGCCTGCAAGACGGTCCCAGTCGTTTCTCCCGGAACAATGAGCAGGTTAAACAAATCGACATGGTCCAGCAGGTTTACGCCATCCGTACCGCTGGTCAAACCTAAGGCGTCCTCAAACGATGCGCTATTCGGCTGCAGCGCTGTTCCATCGACGCCTCCGGAGAGGGTTTGCGTGGCGGTCAAGCTGCCCACTTTCGGGGTGTCGCCGGGAGTTGCCGGAGCCGGCGGTTGAGTAACGTCCACAGTGATGTAGCTGGATTGGTTGCTGACGATGTCCCCGACATAGCGCCCTTGCGAATCGGGGCTGGCGGCAGACAAATTTGCAAACGACTCTACGACGGTTTGCGTTTTTCCGGTCGAGTCGGCGGGGTCAATGAAAACGACCTGAAGCTGAAACCGATTGCCGCTCGCCTGGTTCTTAATGGCGACGGCGTAGTGATTTGCCCACTCGCCCTGGTTTTGTGCCTTAATGTTAAGAGGCGCGAGAGCCAGAGCTGCAGAGGCGGCATTGTTTGCGGCCGTTGCATCCTTGGTGCTCACCAACCTGATGATGTAGGCCTGCTGACCTCCGTTCAAAAAGAACTGCGAGACCGCATACCCCAAATAGCTGTTGGCGTTGAGACCTCCGTAGTCCCGCACAAAGTCTGCCCAACTGAGGACAAGACCGGCTTGGTCGGTTGGGCCCTTCGGGGCCCATCCCACAAACGCAGCGATCGAGGTCGCCACCCCAGTGATGGTGCGAACGCCACTCGGAATTTCTTCGACATAGACGCCTGGAAAAGATAGAGCGACTGGCATCGGGGGATCCTCCTCCCGAACAAGACCGTTCTGGTCTCGCCGCAGAATAGACTCGTGACCCGGTTAAGACGATAAGGCTGTAGGAAGCTGTCGGGTATTCAACTCCAGGCCGAGATTTTGCGCTAGGAATCTTTTGCAGATGATTAGTACTTTGTTGCGCTGCTGCCGACGAGATCTCTTGTGAGAATCGCAAACAGCTCGATCCTGTTCGGAGTGCTCCCCTTCCGACGCCTAAGTTACGAGCGAGGCATTTGAACGAGGCAAGGGATTCGACCTGCATCCATTAGGACTAGTTGTTCCCCGCAGCCTCGCAATGATCTTGATGCTTTCTTCTGGGCTGAAACAGTTATAATCGCGCGGTTTCCCGGAGGAGAATTTGCTCAACCGAGACAATCTCTCGTTGCTTCCCCTTCTATTGCTCGCTTCCTTGCCGCTCTTCTGTCAACAACGCGATCCCGTATTGCAGCAGGTCGATGTCCCGCATCGTTACTACTACCGCGAAATGTATTTGCCACAGCTGACGAGTGGTCCGAGTGCGGCAGCCTGGACGCCGGATTCGCGGGCACTGGTGTACTCGATGGCCGGGTCCTTGTGGCGTCAGCGGTTAGATTCGACCACCGCTGAGCAGCTAACCGCCGGACCTGGCTACGACTATCAGCCGGACTGCTCCCCCGACGGTCGCTGGGTCGTTTTTTCCTCTTACCAGAAAGATGCGATCGAGCTTTGGGTAGTGAATCTCGAAAGCAAACATACGCAGGAACTGACCTTCGGCGGAGCCGTCAACGTAGAGCCGCGTTTTTCGGCGGACGGCAAGCGCCTAGCTTTCGTCTCTACATCCTACGAGGGGCATTTCCATATTTTCTTGGGTGAGTTTCACGACGGCGAGCTTAAGAATGTGCAGCGCCTCACAGGAGAAACGCGCACCAGCCAGTCGCGCTTCTACTACAGCCCAATCGATCACGAAATCAACCCTGCATGGTCCCCGGATGGAAGCGAACTGGTTTTCGTTTCGAATCACGGGCACGTCTACGGAACCGGAGGATTCTGGCGAATCAAAGCAGAGCCCGGTGCCGAACCTCGCGAGATTCATTACGAAGAGACCGCATGGAAGGCCCACCCGGAATTTTCCCCCGACGGAAAGCGTCTGGTTTACTCATCCTATCTGGGACAAACCTGGCATCAGCTGTGGCTCATTCCAGTGAATGGGGGAGACGCGTTTCCCATTTCTTATGGAGACTTCGACAACGTGAACCCGCGATGGTCGCCCGATGGCAAGTACATCGCCTTTATCTCTAACCGCAGCGGCAATACTTCACTGTGGATTCAGGAAGCGCTCGGCGGAGCGCAAACAGAGATCGCCGTGAAGCAGCGTCGCTACCTAAAGCCAATGGGACGACTGGTCGTTCGAGTCCTGGATGCGACAGCGAAGCCCACCTTCGCCCGCTTGTTTGTCACCGGCGGGGACGGCCGGGCTTATGCTCCGCCTAACGCATGGATGCAGGCGGAAGATAGCTTCGTTCGCTCCGAACGTCCTTTTGAATCCCACTATTTCGCATCAAACGGTACCGCTGAGATCGCGGTCCCAGCCGGGCGAGTCGATGTCGAGATCATGAAGGGGTTTGAGTATCGCGTAGAAAACAGAAGTATAACGGTGGCGATTGGGGCACCCGCGAACCTGACAGTACGACTGGAGCCGCTCAAGATACCCAAGGAGGCAAACTCGCGCTGGGTCAGCGCGGACCTGCACGTGCATATGAATTACGGCGGTGCGTATCGCAACACGCCAAAACATCTGATCGAACAAGCCGCCGCGGAGAACCTGCCGATCGTCGAGGATCTGGTCGTTAACAAGGAGCAAAGAATTCCTGACATTGCGTACTTCAGCACCAAACCCGATGCCGCCTCAACTCCGGCGAATCTTCTTCTCCATGGGCAGGAATTCCACACCAGCTACTGGGGACACCTTGGCGTGTTGAATTTGACCCGCAATTATTTGCTGCCCGACTACGCCTCGTACGGCAACACGGCGGCAGGGAGCTTGTTCCCGGCAAACGCGACAGTCTCGGATATGGCACATGAGCAGCAAGGGATCGTGGGCTACGTTCACCCCTTCGACTTTGTACCCGATCCCGCTGCGGATCCTTCTTTGACGCACGACCAACCACTCGACGTCGCACTGGAGCTGCCTGTGGATGTCGCGCTGGGCAAGGTTGATTACGTCGAGGTAGTCGGATTCAGCGACCATAAATCAACCGCTGACGTTTGGTATCGGCTGCTGAATTGCGGTTTTCGTCTGCCGGCGGGATCGGGGTCCGACACCATGGCGAACTATGCATCTCTGCGAGGCCCAGTTGGATTGAATCGTGTGTACGCCAGGGTGCCGAAGGGTCCATTGAATATCCACACTTGGCTGACCTCCCTTAAGCTCGGACGAACGTTCGCGACGAACGGTCCGCTCCTAGGTTTCACGCTTGGCGGAATGCAGCCGGGGCAGGAGCTTCGACTCCCAGTGAGGGAAAACAAAGTAAAGTTCTCGGCTTGGCTGCGATCAATCGTGCCGGTGGACCACTTGCAAATCGTGTGCAACGGACAAGTCGCCAGCGACCTGAAGCTTAGTAGTGCCCGTGAATCGGCTGACATCACCGACGCCATTTCGATTTCTCGCAGTGGATGGTGTGTGCTTCGAGCCTACAGCGACAAAGCCGAGCATCCCATACTTGATGACCGCGTTTACGCCACCACAAGTCCGGTTTATGTCGCGGTCGCAGGATCCACGCCCAGAGCACCAGACGACGCCGCTTACTTCGTGGCCTGGATCGATCGCCTGATTACCTACGCGCAAGGCAACCAAGGTTGGAACAAGAGCGCGGAAAAGGACGCTGTCCTTGGACTCCTGAACTACGCACGAAACACTTACCTGCGCAGGGAAAAGTGACGCTTATGCGCGAGCATTCTGACTTCTTGCCATAAGCAGCTCAGCGGTATCCAATTCGACCACCACGAGCGGAATCCAATGAATCCGGATAACAGCCGCTTCCGCATGATGGCTGGAAATCGGGTAGTTGCGATGTAACCGCAATGCGACCGCCTCTTGAGTTTCGAATCGCTAATCCTGTGATACAAACATTGGCGAATGAGTGCGGCTCAAAACGGCGAATCGCAAGAACTGGTGCGGGCCATTGGACGTTGGAGCCTAGCAGCGCTGGCAATCAATTCAGTACTTGGTAGCGGGGTCTTTGGGCTGCCCGCAACCGTTGCGGGCCTTTTGGGATCGTACAGCACTATCGGCGTGCTCATAGCTTCCCTCGCGATGGGCATCATCATGGCGTGTTTTGCGGAAGTCGCCTCTCGATTTTCCGCGGCAGGTGGTCCGTACCTTTATGCGCGGGCATCTTTCGGAAAATTGATTGGAATTCTCGTCGCATGGCTCCTTTACCTTGCCCAAGCTGCAGCACCGGCAGCGAATGTGAACCTGTTTGTAATCCATCTGGCGGAATTTTGGCCGGGTGTTTCCGAGCCATGGCCACGCTTTCTGATGCTGAGCCTTTTGGTGGCAGGCCTCACCCTCATCAATCTACTCGGGGTACGCCAGGGAACAATCGCCAACAACGTATTCACGATCATCAAGATTCTTGCGATTGCAAGCGTGATCGTGGCGGGTGCAGCCATGATCCTGAAGCAGCCGACGCACATTGAACGAACTACACACGTTCCCCCTCGAGCGTGGTTGCAAGCGACCGTTCTTGTGGCGTTCTTGTTCGGCGGATTTGAATCGGCTCTGGCACCGATGAGTGAAGCAAAAGATCCACGGCGCGATGCGGCGTTTGCCCTGTTTGCCACACTCATTGGCTGCGGTGCCATTTACTTGTCGATTCAATGGGTGGTTACAGCAGTCTTGGGCTCGTCGGCGAGTACTCAACGGCCGCTAGCGGAAGTGGCGCGCATTGCAATGGGAGATCATGGAGGGGCAATTGTTGCTCTTAGCGCAATGGTGTCGATTTACGGTTATTTGGGCGCGAAACTTCTCGGCATGCCCCGCGTCACTTTCGCTTTGGCCCAGCAAGGAGACTTGCCACGAATCTTCTCTTCCGTCAGTCTCAAGTTTCAAACCCCCTGGTTTTCCATCCTGTTGTATGCCCTAGTGATATGGATATTGGCAAGTATCGGGAGCTTCGCCTGGAACGTTACGTTGTCAGTCATATCGCGCTTGTTCTATTACGGAGCCGTTTGCCTGGCGGTGATTGTGCTGCGAAGGCGCGATGGCCCTGCGAATTTTCGACTGCCTGGAGGGTGGCTCTTACCGATGCTCGGGATTGCAGTCTGTGCAGTCCTTGCGACGCAGGCAGACTTACGCCAATCGAAGATAGTCGGTTTAACTGTTCTAGCTGCCATCCTGCATTGGGCGTGGTTGAAGCAAGCTGACCGTGCAAAGCAGCTGTCTCGTTGAGAACGCGACCTCATCTCAATGGATTGGTTAGAGCGAAAGGTACAATTGTGAGACATGTCCGGTCGAGAGTGCTACCACTGCAAGCAGTGGGTCGAAGACGGAGAAGAGCACGACTGTTGGACAACTACAGAAGCAGCTCTGACTCAAGACCTCTCTGACGATCTGCGGGATGCTTGGGAGCGGCTGCGCGAGACCGCTGTTTCCTTTGGCGATCAGCGAATTTACGCCTCGCACAAATCAATCATGTTCTCTCGCAAATCCTGCTATTTCTTCGTGCGTCCAAAGAGGAATTTTCTCGAAGTCTGCGTGTTCCTGGGTCGCATGCTGAAGGCTCCTCAAGTGCGACGTGTTGACCGAGCCTCGAAGTCCAAGGTCTACCACATCATTCATATCAGGCATCGGGACGAGGTCGAGGCGCCTATTACTGACTGGCTTCGGGAAGCCTACGAATTGTCGGACGTGCTGGCATCGAAAGCGAGCACGGCTAACGCGAAATTGAATCGCAAGCTGAATTCCACCCGGATTCCGCGTCGATGAAATCCAAAAAATTTCACCGGGTAACGGAAACTAGCGACCCATGAGGGCCGGAGCCATCTTCCTCATCGCCGTCGCCGCCACGGGCATGCTGATGATGCGGTTCCGCAAGCGATGGCTGGCGAAGATCAACATTGCGTTCACGAACCGTTTCACCGGCCGTTTGGCAGGCTGGATTCCGGGTTTCGGCATTCTCACGCATGTGGGGCGCAAGTCAGGCCGGGTCTATCGCACTCCAGTAAACGTGTTTCGAGCGCCCGATGGATTCATCATCGCCCTCACCTACAGCAGCCAATGCGAGTGGGTGAAGAACGTGCTCGCGGCAGGGGGTTGCGAATTGAAAACTCGCGCTAAGACCTATCGGCTTTCCTCGCCGAAGGTCGTGCGTGATCCGTCGCGTCGGCGATTCCCGATTCCGGTGCCGATCGTGCTCAGCCTCGTAGGTGCTGATGAGTACATGGAGCTTTCGATTCTTTGATCGACAGCAATTGCTCAGGAACGATACTTGGCGATCATCCAATCATCAGCTACGAAACGTCCCAGGAATATCAGGTTGGTCGGCAAACCTGCCTGCTGGGTGGGCTCACATCCGGGCACCGCCGGAGAAGCAGCAATTGTGACGAGATGGTGGGGTGAGCACGTAAATGATTCTTGTTGGGGTAGGTCGTGACCATCTTTTCATAGCGGGTCCTCAAATGACTGATGTGACTCCCTCGTTGGACCCTAGGACAGACGCCGGGCAAATTCCACATCAGCCTTCACATCTTGGCTAACATTGCCTTCCTTTTCATACTCGATCGCAATCAATCCAGAAAAATTCTGTCGATGGAGTTCCCGCATAACTTCGGGAACCTTGGCAATGCCCTTTCCGAGCAGCACGTTCACTTCACCGCCGGCAGCCTCAACGTCTTTAAGATGCACAAGTTTCAGACGGGGCGCTAATTTGCGAACAGCATCCACCGTGTCATGACCACAAGATGCAAAATGTCCAATGTCAGCCGTTGCGCCGACCGCACTCGAGAGTCCTGCGAGTGCCTGTAGAACATCCTCCGGACTTTCATAGGCGAACTTCTTGCTCTTGAAGAAGTGATTGTGGATACCGAAGGTCAGATCTTCTTGCGAGCAACGTTGGTCAATTCGGGAGAGAATGCTGCCAGTAGCATCGCCGCTAATGTTCCGCACTCCAAGAATCTTCGCGAAACGAACTGCATTCTCTAGATCCTGATCGTTCGTGATGGTCGCGCTGTAGTAGGAAACGCACCGAATTCCCGCCTGGTCCAACTTGCCGCGCGCTGTCTGAAACATGTCATCACCGGGGTGATTCATCAACATGAATTCACCGCGAGACATCTCGATTTCGGAGATCTTCAGAAACTTAAGCTGGGCGATCATCGCATCCAGTGTCAGGCCGTGATAGGTGTAGGCGCCGATCCCCACATTGAGCTTTCGAGGCGAATCAAGGGCTAGCGCCCTCGCGACCAATCCACAGACAGCAAGTTTGCCAAATGTCCTCCGAGTAATCGCGTTGTCCACGTCCGCAGCGACCATCAACGATAAGCCTCCGTGCGCAATGTGTACCGCGGCTTCAGTGACCTTGGGGCAAAGGCCGGGATTGCAGGTCCGCATTTGTCATTCCCGTTGCCCATTGAATGGCTTCGATGATCATCCTCTGGAACTCCGGTTTGTCCCAGTTGTCCTGGACATGCCCTAAGGTTGTGTAAAAGACGCGGCCTTTCCCATACATCTTGGCCCATGTAACTGCAAAGTCCCGATCCGTCCGATGCACGTTCTTATTTCCGAGGTCGATCTTGCTGGCATCCAGGCGCATGAGTACACGGACTCTCTCCCGCGAATAGTTCCTTATCTGGTAAATCTCGTCCCGTAGCACGAAGGATTGTGGCCATTGCTCCATTCCGGGAAATGTGGGGTCCTCGACGATAATCGGTGCGTCGAAAGTCCCCCAAGGATGCTCGTCGTAATAGCCGCCGATCATCTCCCCGTATTCAGGCCAATCCACGAAAGTAATGGCAGCGCTGTGAATGCCGATGAAGCCCTTTCCGTCGTCGTGGATGAAAGATAAGAAGTCAGATTTCTGCTGGGCGTCCATTTCAAGATCGCCCCCAGTAAAAAAGACGATGGCATCGAAGTTGGAGAGATTCTTGGCATTGTACTC
Organism: Terriglobales bacterium; assembly: GCA_035606605.1. Classification (GTDB taxonomy): domain Bacteria; phylum Acidobacteriota; class Terriglobia; order Terriglobales; family Acidobacteriaceae; genus Gp1-AA145. Next base: position 13,051 of record DATNEX010000061.1, on the reverse strand, counting down.
CAGCTTCTTTTTAGTCAGAACTTCGCAGTCAGTTCGGAGAGTGGCGTCCCAAAGGCCAGTTTGCTTCCCAAGTCGTTCGATTGTGGCCATGGCGTGCGACACAGCCTCGTGGCGATATCCTTTTTCTTCCCCGATGACTAGAATTTGCTTTCTTGGAGCTGGGGCAGACTGAGCTGCCGAGAATACGCTAAGCGCGAGGACGATGACGATGACGAAACTGCTGCGGGATCTCATGGAGTAGCCTTCGACAGTCCAGCGATCACTCTGGTCAATTCCGGGTATCAGACACCTTACTCGTGGCGAAATCCTTCTTTTCCGGCAACAAGTCTTTGGGAGCGATCTTGGGGTCGTAAACGAGATTGAAGAACCCGACCATCATTTCATCCCAACTCTGTTGTCCCCAGATCACTGTTTTCGTCGGGTCTGGATTCTCAGCGTTGTTTGCCGAATTGTCGAAATGGGCGGTGCATTCAATCCGCGCTCCCGGTGCCAGATCGATCGGTTCCGCGAGGTTATACCAAAGCTGCCAGTGCCAGTTGTACTGCGGTACGCGCAGGATCGTTCGCGTTTCACCGTTGGGGAATACCACACGGTATTCGAAATCTTTGCCCCGGGAGTGCATGTGCGGGTGAATCGACGCCAGTGTCACCGGCTTACGGATCTCGAATGACGCATCCACGCGATAGTTGGGATCGCCGGGAGGTATTTTGAAAGTGCCATTACTCGCGGATAAGGTCTGCACTCGTTTTTTCGGCGGCTCTTTGGCGAAAACCAACCCCAGCTTCGTCCGATCCATGACCGCTTTTCCCTTGGGCGTATAGTGAACCTCGAACACGATGTCAGAACCCGCCTTAATTAGTTTTGCCTGACCAGCGGGAAGGATTTCCGCCGGTTGACCCGGAGCATAACCGACCAGGAAGTCGCTCGGAAGCGCACTGGTATCGACGCTCTCATCGATCTTCGCAGGAGGGGCTTCAAAAAACACTCCCGCCTTTTGGTCCTTGAAGTAATTGGATCCGGGTTCACGGACATAGGCGATGATGTGGTGAACCACAGAGCGCTCCGTGGGCCGGACTTCAACTGCTTGAACCCACTTGTCCTCCTTAAACCCGGTGGGAACGATGGCGTACTGGTACTCGACCATTCCTGATTCCGGAACAGCAAATTCCTTGGGCAGCTGAAATGTCACATCTGGTTTCGGAATGTCCCAGCCTTCTAAAAAGCTCACTGGAGGAGGCGTGTCCTTGGGATCACCCTTTGGTGCGCCCGCAGTCGCCCATGCCACGATCGTGTCGACGTCTTTTTGCGAGAGGGACCGGTCATTGGAGAAGTGACCAATCTGAGGATCGGCATACCAGGGCGGCATCGACTTCAATCGCACGGCCGTCTTCATGGCTCCGGCCCAAGGACGTGTCTCTTCATAAGTGAGCATGGAAAACGGGGCGGCTTCGCCCGGGCGATGGCAACTCTGGCATCGTTTCTGAAGGATCGGCGCGACATCCTTGGTATATGTCGGCGCATTCATGCTCCCCATCTGCGCGAATGCAGCCGTTATCCAACAAAATGCAACCAAAGAAGTAAGAAGCTTACGAGTCATCGCATCGGGCCCTCAATTGTCGCAATTTCAGATCTCGCGCACAGAAGTTCAGGGATCATATCAGGACTTGCGCATCATGACGAACTCGCAACATCGGTGTTCGGTTGCAGGGCCCGTTTTGGTTATGCAATTTTTGTAGGGTGCTAGGCGACCAATTTCACCGAATTACCAAACTTTGGCGGACCCCGAGGCTAACGAAGTTCTCCGCATAATGGATGGGTGCGATGAAGCGGCTTGCAGCGATCTCCGCTACTCATCAGTATCGCTCCCTCCAGCGAAGCATTGTTATGACTGCAGAATCGTCGATTGCCGAGAAAAGTTGGAGCAAGCTCTATTTCGTCGTGATTCCTAATAGCGTTGTCGAACGGCAACGTTCAGGAAAGCGAACTATTTATGTCGCTCATCGTTGCTGACTAGTGGACTCCAGCTTCGCTTTCCAGCCCCGCTCAGCCTCCTCAGCACATTCTTTGAACACGTCGTGCCTGAACTTGCGATTGGCGGCCGCGACACTCAATTTGTTGTAATTGTCGGCGTAAGCCATGAGGTCCTCGGAGACGATGCACAGCGCCACAGCGCGATACTGTATCCCATACCGTTCCCTCAGCAGGCGAATGTATTCGTGCCGCCACGGGCTAGGAAGACCGTACCCCAGCACTTCATAGTGTCCTTGCGCAATGTCACGCCTCGCGTCCATTTCACCTCGAAAAGGCGCAGAAGCGGACGACAGCCATGAGAACAAGATTAAACAGCACAAGATTACCGCGATACTTGCCAAGACCCTCGCCAAGACCCTGTGCCTTCGAATGAAATTGTGCATGAGCTTCAGGAGTACCAGTGGATGAACGTTGCTACCCTGTGTTCTTGCCGAATTTTGTTGGAGAGGGCGGGAATGATTGGCGATATACCTCTATATCGCTAACCACTCGTCAAGAGAAGAAGTGCATAAGCCCAGCAAACAAGGCCATGATCGTGAGAATCACCATGCTCATGATAAGCAGGTATTCCACCATCCCTTGACCGCGTTCGTTGTCGGGTAGGTGAATCATGGGTAAGAATCATACTCGCAGGATGGCGGGCGATAAATGCCTTTATCGGATGGAGGCCAACATTTACAGCGGCCGCCAGACACAGGGGTTAACTCGGTTGCAGCTCCGCTCCGCAATAGCTTACCTGGGGATCCCTAGGCTGCGGCTTAGTCCTCATCATTCTGCTAGACTGGTGCGCCGAGGACGGCAAGTATGAAGGTTGCAGAAGCTTTGGCGCTGCGGGCTGATCTGCAGCTGTTCGAGAAGGAACGCAGCTCCGATCCGGAATGCCAGTTGTGGAATATTTGTGCATCCGCCTGCGAGTTAGCAGATGGCAGCTCGAACACAATTGGCGGGTCAACATAAATGGGTGTCTGGGGTTCTGGACTTTACTCGAGTGATTTTGCGGCAGATTTGGGAGCGGCAATCCGTGCCGTCTCCCGATTGCCATTCGAAGCTGGCCGACTCGTAGATATTCTCTCCAGTATTGAGCCTGGTGCTGCTAACAACGACGCCGATGAAGACCATACTACGTTCTGGCTGGTGACGGCAGATCAGTTCGCAAAACGCGGAATCGCATGCCAACGAGTGCGGGACAAAGCATTGCAGATCATCGACAGCGGCGGTGATTTGGATCTTCTAGCAAGACTGGGAATGTCCTCCACCATGCTCAAGCAAAGAGCGAAAGTGCTGGCAGACTTGCGCGTCCGGGTTGAGTCCTTCACGACTGCCGAGAAAGCGCGTCCTGTGCTTAAGAAGCCACAACCACTGCTCATGCAACTGGGAGATGTTCTTGCCTACCCGACGTCGCAGGGAAAGTGCATCAACAGCTACTACCCCAGCAAGGAACGTATCCCAAATTGGAAACAGGATGGCTGGGGCGTCGCAATTGTTGTGGATCTTGGTCGCGCGTTTGACTACTTAGCCTGGTATCGGCACATCACTCCGTTTGCGGCCCTCGGTTCGAAACCAGATGCAGAAATCATTGTTTCATTGGAACCTTGGATTCTGAGGCGGCCTGGCACCTGTAGCTCCGTACACTTCAAGAGAATGGAACTAGAGAATATCGGTAGGGTCGAGGTCGATTCCGCCAAGGTTCATACCTTTTTCCCTGAAATGAAGCCGGGCACATATCAAGCCATCAACGATATTTCAATTGCAAATGAACTGAGTGTCAGGGCGAGCGGCACGACTCCGAACAGTGACGCAGCTCCACAACGTCGTCAGGTTGTGCCGATAGTGCCCACCATTAGCGATATACGTTCGATAACTGCCTGATGCAAATCTCGCCCGTTTGACGTTTTGAGTCTTGCTCAACTTGACTTCCGCAGCCCGCGATATTCCGCAGCTATTGTTTGACTTCGGGAGTTCGAAGTCGTCTATAGTTAACATCCAAGGTATGTCAACTATAGTTGATCAACTATAGTTGACATTCAGCAATTGACACATCATGGCAGAGCTCCACACAACCGAAATCAGGACACCAGCTCAGCTTGGATCTTTTGTAAAAAATCGCCGTCTAGAGCTCGGATTTGACCAGGCTTCACTAGCCCATCGCGCGGGTATTAGCCGAGTATGGCTAATTGAGGTTGAAAAGGGAACGCCGGGAGTGTCTCTTGCCGTGATTTTGAGAGTTCTTGCAGCTTTGAAGGCTTCCCTTTCAGTCTCGATAAAAGCACGACCTTCGCGGCCTGCTACCGAACCAAGTGTCGGGCCCCCCTGTTGACCTCAACAAATTGCTTGAGAACATCAAAAGGTCGTCCCACTCATGACCAAGGAGTTGATTGTCCTCCTTGATAGTCGAGAGGTGGGTAGGGTCTCCCGAAACAACAAAGGGCAGCTCTTGTTTGTTTACAACGAAGCATGGCGTAACGATGCCAATGCTTACCCAATTTCGCTCTCAATGCCCTTATCGTCCGGAGAATATGGACATGGCAAGATCAATGCGTTCCTGTGGGGCTACTTCCGGACAATGAAACTATTCTCGGCAGGTGGTCTCAACGATTTCAGGTATCCCCGCGGAGCCCATTTGGGTTGATCGCAAATGTGGGGGAAGACTGCGCCGGAGCGATACAGTTCGTCCGTCCAGAACGAGTTGAAGGCGTCCTGACTGGAACTACTGCAGACGTTCTTTGGCTGAACGAATCGGAGGTCGCTGAGAGGTTGCGCCTCCTCGCAAAAGATCATGGGGCGTGGAGAACCGAGAGGGATACCGGCCAGTTCAGCCTTGCCGGAGCACAGCCGAAGACTGCACTGCTCTTTCAAAATGACCGTTGGGGTGTTCCTTCCGGTCGAACACCGACTACTCATATCCTGAAGCCGCCAATCGCGGGCTTCCACGGGCACGCCGAAAATGAGCACTTCTGCCTAATCTTGGCGTCGAAGCTAGGGATGGTAGTTCCGTTATCAAAGGTCAGACGTTTCGAAGAGCAAATCGCGATCGTGGTGCAGAGATACGACAGGATCTCGACCAAGGAGGGATTGAGACGGGTTCATCAGGAAGATATCTGCCAATCACTGGGATTGCCGCCGAGCAAGAAATATGAGGCCGAGGGGGGGCCGGGAGCCGCGAACGTAGTCAATTTGCTCGAACGATCTTCTATCAAACCACAGGAGGATGTGGAGTCTTTTGTGAATGCCCTAGCATTCAACTGGCTGATCTCGGGAAGCGACGGTCACGCGAAGAACTATTCTGTGCTTTTATCTGCTGCCGGCGCTATGCGACTCGCCCCTCTGTATGACTTAGCAAGCGCTCTCGCCTATCCCGATATCGATCCCAAGAAAATAAAGCTTGCCATGAAGATCGGTGGAAGCTATCGCTTGCGAGACATTGGCAGAAGAAATTGGAAAAAACTGGTCAGAATTACGCTTAACCGATGCAGCCTTGATTAATCGCCTGATCGAATTCGCGACCGTTTTGCCAGATCACATCGCGGACACGGCTCGGCAGTTGCACTCTGAAGACTTGCATCACGATCTAATCGACCGTATGGCCGGACAGCTCACTAGCCGAGCTGAAGATTGCTTAAGGGTACTCACTATTCGTGCAAACGGATCTGATCAGGAGAGACAATGAACGAAGCAAAGCGAGCCGCCATCTATTCCGCGGATTATCAGGTCTCGCGCGCCGCAAACCGATCCGTGGCCCGAATGATTTCGCTGGAAATGCCTTGCTCGACCGCGTGACCGGCGTTGTCTATGACTATTAAATCCGCTATTTTCCAGACCCGTTTGAGCCGCCAGGCGCTGAGGAGCGGTGATTGAAAATCATACCGTCCGTTTATCAAGACTCCGGGAGTATCAGCTAGCCTGTAGCAGTTGCGAAGCAAAATTCCGTCCTCAAGCCATGCATTGTGACTGGCATAGTGGGTGACAATGCGTGCAAATGCCAGTCGGTAGTCAGGATCGGCGAATCGCTTTGCTAGCCCCGACGATGGCGGCCACTCAAGCGCGGCAGATTCCCACATGCACCACTCGAGTGCAGCTTGTTCGCGGATTGCGGGATCCGGGCTGTTGAGGCGCTGACTATACGCCTCAACGATATCGCCGTCACGATCCTCTCGCGGTAACCAACTCAGAAGTCGGTCCCATTGTTGGGGGAACAAGTGCGCCAGACCGCCGCCGAACAGCCAGTCAAACTCGTTTCGTCGTCCTGTGGTGACACCGAATAGGATGATCTCCGTTACACAGTCTGGATGCGTCTCGGCGTACGCAAGGGCCAAGGTTGAACCCCATGAGCCCCCAAGCAACAACCAGTGCTGGATACTCAGATGGCAGCGGAGTTGCTCTATGTCATGGACCAAGTGGGTGGTAGTGTTATTCGCAAGGTCAGTCCCCTGAAGGCTGGCGTTCGGTGTGCTCCGTCCGCAATTTCGCTGATCAAACAGTACGACGCGGTAGGCACTCGGATCAAAAAGTCGACGATGCCATGGTGAACACCCTGAACCTGGACCACCGTGTAAAACTACTGCAGCTTTGCCAGAAGGAGTTCCGCAGCACTCCCAATAGATTCGATTGCCGTCACCCACTTCCATGTGGCCATGCAAGTACGGATCGATTTCTGGGTAAAGGTGTGACGAACCCATTTGTGGTGAGCTCCTCATCGATTATTTCTTGCGAACTCAGTTCAGCACAACGATGAAACCATGTGCGCGCACTTGCGAACGTTTACACAAACCTCAATGGTCGGCGGAGACATGCGCCGAATGGGTGCTCTCAACTCCCAGTTTATGCGAATCAGAATGGTTAGAGCAGAATGCATCTCTCCAATTCTTCCGCATTGACGCGCTTCAAAGAACTTAACCGAGCACAGTTGGCGATCTTAGTGTTGGTAAGTCTATGGTGGACAACAAACTGATTTCCGAAATCGCAGGAGAAATCGGCAAGGTCACCGAAGCGACATCCCTCTCAGGAAAAAGGAAGAGGACGAAGAGGAATACGAGGCCAAGAAGGGCCCGGTAAGCGCCTCAAGTTCAGATCCCTATCGCCCCCGACCAACATCGCCCCATCTACTTCAATAACGTACCAACTCTACGCGTCGATTGCGAGCACGGCCTTCAGGGGTGTCGTTCGTATCGACTGGGCGCGATGCACCGAAACCTGCCGTGGTGAAACGACTTTCGGGAATACCGTAGCTCACGAAAAGAGACTGAACAACCGAGGCAGCACGGCGCTTCGACAGATCGAGATTCGAAGTATCGCCTCCAACGTTGTCGGTATACCCCTCAACACTGAGCTTCCAGTCAGGATGATCGCGCATAACCTGATCGATTTCGCTGAGGACCTTGCCTGACTCTGGGCGCAGCGTTGCGCTGGCAAAGTCGAAGTAGATGTCATAAACCTTGACCCGGCCATTTGTCTCCAATTCCTGTTCGAGTTGGTTTGGTCCTGATGGTTTTTCTTGATCCCAATAAATCTTGATGACCTGCTCGTGCCCGCCGTCGGTCGAGGCACCGGCCAGGACCAGCGGATCGTCAGGATCGTCGAGGACATAGAGATGGCCTTCCTTGTCTGGAAGCTTGACTACAACGTCGACCACCGGCAGGTCAGCCGGTCGGTCGTTCACGAGTACTGGAAAAGCAACGTCACTGTTGCTGTTTCTGAGCAGGGTGCATTTCAGGGCCGGCGTGTCCATTGCGGAGTTGTTGCCGATTCCTCCCTCGGGAGCAAAGTTCATCATCTTCTTTAGAAGATCCTGGCTGGCTGCATCGGCACCCTTCGAGTCGGATGCCATCGCATTCTTGAACGACTTTAGCAGAGACTTGAGGGGGTCTTCATGATAGGTGAATTCAGATTTACCCGCAGTTTTCAACTCGTTCAACGTTTTCCGCGATAGGCTCATCGCAGTCGTTCCGGGGTGCTTTTCATCCCTCCCCTCGCGGCACATGTAGCCATCGGTCTCGGAGGAGTTCTCCATGTCCGCGAGGAACACGGTTCGCCCACACTCGATTTTTCGGAGATTGTTGCTATTGGCTCCGCCATTTAACACGCGCTCAATGCCCTGACCGGAAGGAAACTGCTGCGAGGCACTGATGTGGATGCTTTGGGCAGTTACCTTATCCACGACGAAAATGGACTCAAAGTCTCCCCGCAGTTCGTCGGTGCCGGCATGAACAAGTTTCAGCGACTTGCGAAGCGGGACCCTGCTCGCCGGTGATGATATGAGGTCTGCGGATGCAGGTTTCCAGTTTGGAAGCGGCTGTTGCTTGGCGTTTTGACCCGTCGCCGCGGCCACCATGCCCGAAAGATCATCCTTGTTGTAGGCCTCCTGCACTTTGTTGATTCGCTGCTTTGCGCGATAGGCGATGTACGCGCAGCTCCCCATCGCGAGCAACAAGAGCAGAACGAACAAGGCCGCCGCGATCATGACAAACTTCAGAAACTTACCGCCAGATTTCGCAGGCGGCGGTGGAGAAACTTGAGCAGTAGTGTGGACAACCTGGAAGCGTGAAGAAGAAGGCAACGATTCTGCTGAGGATAACGTTGGTTGTGGATTTGCAGATGCTCCGCACTTCTCGCAAAACTTCCCTGCTGCAGACCATGGTGCACCACAGTCCGTGCAAAAGCGTGGCACCTCAGTGGCCGCTTGTTCGTGAACCCGCGTGCCGCATGACGTGCAGAATGACTGGCCTTCCGCGAGATGCGATCCACATTTTGCGCAAGCGATGCTCATACTCTCTCCCTTATCCGCGGCTATTTCTTGATGGTCGTCCCCTCGGAATGGGTCTTGCTGACTTTGCCGTCTTTCCCATCCCGCTCATAGTAGGTGGTGTACTGCAGAACGCAATCGGCACCTGTGAAAACAACACCAGAATGAGAAGACATGGAAGACGTGTGGTCCGTACGCCCATTCCACCTCCGGAAACTGAGGTATGGATATCGCGGTGCCGCGTTCGGGTCAAAGGAACTCGGACTGAAATGGACGTGACTTTCTAAGTGCTGGAGAGTAAACAGGTTGTGCGAAAAAGTGACTCGCGTGGAATCGCGAAAGGTTTAAATTCAGGCGGCTCGATATGGGTCCATGTACCTGGCTGGTTTGTTCTAGGTCGGTGCCAACCGTTGCATGGCCGCAATCAACTTCGAGGACGCAGAATCATTCATTACGTGTTAAATTACTTTCTGATGGAATTTATCGTAAACTACTGAAAATGCCGTTGTTATTCTTATTAATTGGGCGTTTTGATGATGTTGTAGTAGTATAAAATTTCATTATTTGGATGTTTTATATGACGGAATATAATGCGCTCGAGCTGTTACTCGAAGGCTTGGAATCAGGGGCCCTTCTGCCCCCTGGTGTCCGTGCGAAAACATTGGCTGCGGACCGAAATTTGCCAATCGCGGGGCGGAGTGTTCAACCCGATGCCGTTGTTGAATTCACAGTGAGTCATCCTCATCCAAAATCGATCATCGCCGTCATTGAGTTGAAATCACGATTGCAGCCCATGGCACTCGAAGGAGTGATTCACCAAGTGCTCGGCTATCGAAATGAGCTACATCGTTCAGGAGCCTACCGGAACCTATACCCAATGGTGGCGGCGCCTTACATCTCCGAGTCGGTGCAAGCGCGATGCAAGGAACTGGGGGTTGGCTACATTGACCTGAATGGAACCCTGTCTCTTATATATAACGACGTGTATATCGATGTCGTTCGTCCCGCCACTGCCTTCAAAAATCCGCAAGGGATCAAGAACATCTTTTCCGGGAGATCGCGACGAATTCTGCGCGTTCTCCTAGTCCACCCGTATCATCCTTATCGTCTTGAAAAGCTCGCGTCCGAAACCAGATTGAGCGTAGGTCAGGTCTCGCAGGTGGTTCGCCGTCTTCAGGACGACGGCATGGTCACGCGGAACTCGGAGGGATGCCTCCTCACCCAGCCTCGACGTCTTCTCCGTGTCTTTGCCGAGGAGTTGAAAGAAGACTATCTCCAGAATCGGACCGTCTTCAGCGGATTTTCAGAAAAGGATCCAGTCGCTCTCGCACATTCTGTGAGCGAGTTGTGCAGACGACGGGACATTCAGCACGCATTCACCCTGGGAAGTGGCCTTGAGTCCAGTGAGCGCAATGTGCGGGAGCAACTGACCGCAGCCTATGTCAGCGTATCGCCCGAACGCCTGCGCGACGATTTGAAACTGGAAGAAGTTGGAAAAGGCGCGAACGTTTTCCTGATGACGCCACCAGAAGCTGATAATACCGATGCGGGTGGAGTGTTCTATCAACCGAGAACTCTAATGAATGGCCTGACCGGTGTGAATCCCGTACAGCTCTACCTCGACTTCACGTTGCATGGGAACCGCGGCAAGGAACAGGCGAATTTCCTGGTAGAACACGCTTTGGGCTTTCGCGAATAGATGGCCAACGAGATTCAAATCACGAAAGGCTTTCCGCCGAGCCGTGAGCGTGCGGTCTTGCTTGAGCTTTTAGCAGTTACGCAAGCGTTGGAAAAGGAAGGAATCGACGCTATCGTGTGCGGTGGTTGGGTGCCTTTCCTCAAGGAACTCGCGCGCGACTCTCAGTCCAGTCACTCGATGAGCTTCGATATCGACGTGCTACTTCGCGCCAAGGCCCGCGAGCGCGAGTCTGTCGATCGCATCAAGACGTTGCTCTCGAAATCCCTGGCCTACGAACGCGACAAGAACGAGTCGTTCCGCTATCAAAAGACTGTCGACGGGAATCCCGTTCAACTCGACTTGCTCGCTGACGTAGCCCGTGTGAGACAAGACGATGCCATTCTCAAAGTCCAAGGCGTGACCACCAGTCTCGATCTCTGCCGAGTGGATGGCGGAGAAGACTTGAACAATCACATTGAAACGCTTCACATCAAGGTTCGTGACGGCGAAAAGGTCGAGACCTTCGAAATCGTCGTGCCCGACGCCGTCGGCTTTCTGCTCCTGAAAACCGCGGTCGGCCACTACCGCGAAGATCCCAAGGATGCCTACGACATCTACTACTACTGTCGCTATTCCGAAGACTCCAAGTCGATCCGCGAAATGTTGGCCAAAGCCATCGGCGAGCCGGCAGTCGCGAGAACCGTACAAGATTTAAAAGCGAAGTTTACGGACACCGACTCGAAATGGGTAGAAATGATTCTCGATCATATGTCCCTGAAGGGTGACGAACGCGACCGCGAGGCGCAGTTTATTGTCCGTGCCATCAGACGAGTGCTCGAAAATCTGTAAAGCCGTCGTCGCGAGAACTCCAGCTAGCGCCAGCCGAGAGGAGGCGCGATTGTTTTCAGAATCGCCTCCATGACGTGCGCGTTGTAGTCAACGCCCAGTTGGTTTGGGATGGTCAGCAACAGAGTGTCGGCCTCCGCTATCGCCGAGTCTTTTCGAAGCTGCTCGACAAGGGCATCGGGCTCGGCAGCGTAACTGCGACCGAAGATCGCTCGTGTGGTTTCGTCAAGAAAACCGATTTTGTCCCCTTCCTGACCTGCCCGCCCGAAATAAATACGATCGCGATCGTCAAGCAATGGGAAGATACTCCGGCTGACGGATACTCGGGGAGCACGGGTGTGTCCGGCTTCCTTCCAGGCTGTACGAAAAGCTAAAATCTGCGCGGCCTGCTGAACGTGGAGCGGCTCGCCGGTCTCATCGAACTTAAGTGTTGAGCTTTGCAGATTCATTCCCAACTTCGCGGCCCAAACCGCAGTCGCGTTTGAGGCCGATCCCCACCAGATGCGTTCCCGCAAACCTTCGGAGTATGGCTCAGGCCGGAGAAGCCCCGGTGGATTGGGAAACATGGGGCGCGGGTTCGGCCGAGCGAAGCCGTTGCCCTGCAGAAGTTCGAGGAATGTTTTGGCGTGCCGGCGTCCCATCTCTTCTTCGTTCTCGTTTTCCGCTGGTTCATAACCAAAATAGCGCCAGCCATCAATTACTTGCTCGGGTGAACCGCGACTGATTCCCAATTGCAAACGTCCACCCGCGATGAGATCCGCGGCGCCGGCCTCCTCAGCCATGTAGTGAGGGTTTTCATAGCGCATGTCGATAACTGCCGTGCCAATTTCAATGTTCTTCGTCTTCGCCCCGACGGCAGCAAGAAGTGGGAACGGTGACGCTAATTGCCGTGCGAAGTGATGAACGCGGAAATATGCTCCGTCCATACCTAAGCGTTCTGCCTCCACGGCAAGGTCAATGGATTGCAAGAGTGCGTCAGATGCCGATTGCGTTTCGGACTGTGGAGAAGGCGCCCAGTGACCGAACGAAAGAAACCCAATTTTTTTCATCATATTGAAGATGGCAAGAGCTTGAGGAGCAAAGTCCGGATCGCCTCCGGTTCGTGTTGCCCGGCTGAGGCAATCAGCGTGTACGAACGCTCAAACTCTTTGGGCCCTTGAATCTTGAGTTCCCAATCGTGATTGACACGGGACCCCAGGATGGAAACAGTCCAATCACCCGAACATGTGATCGATAGCTACAGCGAGTTCGCTGCGAAAGCTAGCATCTCCGACATTATGCAATTCGAGGTCTCGACTGGGCGAAGAGAAACATCTTTGTTCCCGACAGCAAGACCCCAGAGGGAAGACGAACCATTCCCATGAGTGAGCGGGCCTTCCAGATCCTGCGTGCGCGGTGCGGCACGAAGACCTCGGGTTGGGTATTTCCATCACGTAGAAAAGCGGCCAAGGTTCCTCACCTTGGCTCGATTGCGGTTCACTTTCGGGAGGCACGAAAGAAAGCGGGCCTTCCGGTAAATCTAGTGCTTTACTGCGGGCGGCACGATTTTGGCACCATGATCGCCAGCCGGACGGGCAACCTGAAGGCGGTGATGAAGGTGATGGGCCACAAGGATGTCAAAACCGCGATGAAGTACCAACATCCGGAAATCGACATTGTTCGCGCCGCTCTGAACCAGGCTGGAGTGGCGACGCAATTGGGTGCGTAGTGCGTAGCCGGGAAAAGTTACGACACACTTTACGGCACACCCAAAAATG
>DATNEX010000019.1:0-87825 GCA_035606605.1 Terriglobales bacterium | reverse complement strand
TCTCGGGTAGGGCGCAGTCCATGACGATGACCCGCGGCTTGAGCAGTTGCGCCTGCTGAACGGCTTCCTGGCCGTCGCTCGCTTCGCCGACCACGTTCATATCTGATTCGTCTGCCAGCATGCGACGGAACCCGCGGCGCACCAGGCTGTGGTCGTCGACCAGCAGAACTGAAATTTTGTCAGGCATGCATCTCCTGGGTCTCGCGGGAAACTGCCTCCCGCGGAACTTCGAGCTTCACCACCGTACCGCCGCCGAGCGCCGGTTCGAATCGAATGCTACCGCCGAGCAACTCGGCACGTTCGCGCATCGCTACCAGCCCAAGACCGCGGCGCGCGGGCAAGTCTGCAAATCCACTCCCGCTATCGGCGACTTCCAATTCCAGGGCGGAGTTTGCGAAATGCAGCCGCACACGCGCTTTCTTTGAGCCGGAGTGCCTGGCAACGTTGTTTAGGGCCTCTTGCAAAACGCGATAAATGTGGACCGCCGAATCGCCGTGGACGGAGAACGGAGTTCCACTTTTCTCGTAGGATATGCCAATACCGGTCTGCCTTTCCACCACGGGAAGATACCACTCGATGGTGGGTTCCAGGCCAGCCTCGTCAAGCATGACCGGATGAAGCGCCTGGGAGAGGCTGCGAACTTTTTCGAGCGTGTTCTGCGCAATTTCGCGTACTTCAACGAGTTCGGTGCGGAGCGGTGAGTTTTCCGGAGCGTGGCTTCGCGCCCTGCCAATCATTGCGCCTACCGCGGTGAGAATCTGCCCGAACTCATCGTGCAGTTCGCGCGAGATGTAGCGGAGCGTCGATTCCTGAGTAGAAATGAGGGTTTGCGCGAGTTCGCTGCGCTGGGCCGAGAGTGCTTCCAGACGATTGAAGAGCTGCCGGTTCGAGTGGATCAGGAACAAACTGGTGAGGACGATCGCGATCAGCGTTCCGATCAGAAAGAAATAGGCCTGACGTTGCACGTGGTCGTAAATTTCGCTGACCTGGGCGCCGGCGCGCTCCTCGACTTCGTTATTCTGCACAAGCAGGCGCGCGACCGCGTTGCTCAAAGCGGCCAGGCGCGCTTGCAGGGAAAGCCTGATTTGCGCACGGGCTTCTGGCTCCTGGCCTTTGCGGGCGAGTTCGAAGTTGCGGTTCATCGCGTCCCAGAATTGGGCAAGCGATGCTTCCAGATACTGCTGCTGGTCCGGCGTTCGGTCCTCGGGCGATACCTGCCGTTCGCGGCGAAACGCATCTTCTAAGTCGCCCCGCATGCGGTCAAATTGCGGCTGCCACGCGGTGAGCGGATACTTCTGGCCGGCGTCACTGGGATCGACGTCGAGCATGTCGCGCATGGACATGCCGATGGAATTGAGTTCGTTTTGAATCCGCAGGAGTTGAAGCGAGTCTCGGCGGTTGCGATCGATCAAATTCTTCTGAAGATCACGCAGGCTGTTGATCCCTCTGGTAACGGAAAACGAGTAGGCGACCACGGCGATCAGGGTGATCACCAGGCCTATGTAGAGCGGAGTTGTCGGAGACCTGCCCGGAGTTTCCTGCACTGCATGCAAGGATATAACTTTCAGAGCAGCAAACCCAAATGGTAAGCGGGTTGTGCGCTGCCTTGGCTGAGCGAGAAACGCCTGCGCTTGCGCCCTCCTTCAGATCGCTTACACCACATCCCGTCGGGAAGAGGATGGGTGGGCGGGATTTCAGGGCGGCAAATTCTCGGCTATTCTTTAGGCATGGTCGAAAGAAAATCGCCCGCTGGAACTAGCGCTGGCGCGAACGGACAGCTGCATCGTGAATAACCCCAAACTCCCCGAACCTTGGCTACGCGGCACCTTGGCGGAAGTGGACCCGGTGCAGCGCGCCGTCCTGCATGCGCTCGAACTGACGAAAGAAGATGTAGAGAAGTGGTGTGGAGACCTGTCGGATGAGGAACTGAATGCGCGTCCGGGGGAGCTTGCACCGGTCGCCTTTCATCTGCGGCATATCGCGCGCAGCACCGACCGCCTGCTTACTTATGCAGAAAACAAGTCTCTCAGCCCGGAACAGATCGCCGCCATGAAGCAGGAATTGGATCCGGGCGCCACCCGCGGGGCGCTATTTGCGGAGTTCAGCAGCGGTTTGCAATCCGCTGTTGAAAGAATTCGTGCGTTTCCCCAAGAGCGGCTATCCGAGCCGCGCATGGTGGGCCGCCAACAGATGCCCACCACCCTTGCCGGACTGGTGGTGCACGTAGGTGATCACGCGCAGCGACACGCGGGTCAGGCAACCACGACTGCGAAGATCGTCAAGAGTAGGCGCACTGCGGCGTAGGCGAAGTCAGGCGGCGTTTGAAGAGCATTCTTCCAACGCCCCGCTCACCGAGCCGAAAAACTCAAACAGTGATGCCACGTTTGTGAGGTCGAGCAAGTAACGAACCCGGTCAGAGGCGCATGCAATGCACACATCGCGACCATGGGCCTGCGCTTGCATGCTGATGAGCACCAACTGTCCGATCCCGGCACTATCCAAGAGATGGAGCGCGGAAAAATCAAGGACCAACTCATGGCCGGCCCTCATGGATTCTTGCGCGATCTCGGCCAGCACCATGGCTTCGCCTTGGAAGCACAATCGTCCGAAACAATGGATTATCGCGACATTTCCCAGGTTTTCTGTTTCCGCTGAAAAACTGGAGTTCCTAGAGAAATCTTCGTCACTCTTTGCAAAAACGGCCACGGCAGAACATCCCCTCATGGTTGGATAGTGCCAAAAATAGTACCTCTGTTTCACTATAGGCATACTTTTTTTGGGAAACTGTGAAAAACCTAAGAAAAGACGCTCCGTAACCAGCCATGCAAATCCAGCATCGCTTTGGCATCCGGGAGGTAACTCTGCGGCATCCTAAGTTCCTCTGTGTCGAGGAGAGTTTGTTGCGTAAGACCTGCGCGATCACCTTCACCCTCTTGATTTTCACTGCCATGAGCCGAGGGCAAATCCCTAAGAGCGGTAACGCTTTTTTTGGCTATTCCTATTCCGACGGACAGGTTGTCAATGGCGCCCCCCTCCATGTCGCCATGAATGGTTGGGAAGCAACGGTGGAGGGCAAACTTTATTCCTGGCTGGGAGCGGTGGCGGACTTCGACTGGCACTATGGTGGAGCAAATACCGGCTGCATTGGCATAGGTTGTACTCCCGCGAAATTCCGCCTCAACGGCAGTCGGCATAGCTTGCTGTTCGGGCCGCGCGCGTCGACCAATCTCGGCAAGTACACCCCCTTTGCGCAAGCGCTGTTCGGCTTCAGTCACCAGTCCGACGCCGGCGGAGGAATATCCACGTCCAGCATGGGATTTTCTGAGGCAATCGGGGGTGGAGTGGATTACAAACTCGTGGAAGTCGCGGCAGTGCGCGTTCAGGTTGATTGGTTACGGACCAATCTCTTCAAAGGAAGTCAAAACAATCTCCGCATGTCGACCGGAATTGTGTTTCGGTTTTAGCCGCTTTCGCTGAGCTGCGCTTCCTGATTATTGCTTCTGTTCAGGCGCAACATACTCCGGAGGAGGGGCGGCGCCTTCGCCAAAGAAGTATTGCTCCATCTGACGGACAATCACTTCCTGATCTTCCCTTCGAGCCGGATTGAGGCGGTATTCATTGAGGAGCATCTTGCAGAATTCAGTCCACTGGCTCCAGGCCTGCTGGGAGACGTTGTCGTAAATCTTGCGCCCGAGATCCGTATCAAAGGGTGGCTCGTCGAGACCGGGAAGCTCTTTGTGCAGCTTCACGCAGTTAACTCTGTGCTCCATATCGTCGCTCCAAACAAAAAATTATCTCACAGGGGAACGACGCCTGCGGACAAGCAAAAAGGCCTGCCGAGGCAGACCTTTTTTCTGCCACAGGGTCCTAGGCGCTAGGCGGAGGTGTCGTGTTGGTGTCACCCTGGGGCGTCGTTGGAGGCGTGCTACTAGGTGGAGCGGTATTTCCAGGCGTCGTTCCGGGGCTCGAAGATGGATTGGTCGTTCCCGGAGTGCTGTTCGGCGCAGGTGTAGACGGTGTCGTCTCGGGCGTTGTAGGAGTTGGGCTTGTTTCCGGAGGTGGTGTGGTTGGACTGGTCTCAGGCGTCGGTGAGGTCGGGGTGGTCTCCGGAGTTGTCTGGCTTGGAACTGGCGCTGAGCCTGCCGCACCAGGGGTTGGAGCCGCCGTCCCAGGAGTTGGAGCAGCCGTTCCCGGCTGCGCCGTGCCTGGAGTCTGCGTTGATCCAGGAGTCGTGGTTGACTGGCCCGGCGTTGAACCGGTTTGACCATTCATGGTTCCTGTGCCGGTACCCGTGGTTCCGGTCTGAGCCCCCGCTCCAGCGGCCGTCCCGGCTTGAAGCGACGCCGTCAACACTTCATTTCGGTGCAACAGGGAGCTCGGACTATTCGATGGCTTAGAGGGCGAAGCGCTGCCGCACTGATCCGCAACCTTGGTCGCATTGGTCACGTTGAATTGCTTCATCCCGCTGCTCGTTGCGCTTGCGGTTCCGGTGTTGGAGCTCGAGTTCATGCCGGAATTCGCACCAGCCGATGCGGTGCCCGTCGCAGAAGCGCTAGCGCCGGTCTCATTAGAGCCTGGATTCGCCGTCGCGCTCGCGGAAGCGCCATTGTTGTCTGACAAAGCTCCCGTGACCTGCACCTGGTTGCCGACGAGCATACGTAGGCTTTCGAGATTGCCGGTCAGCTTGTAGTTAGTTCCGCTTTGGTCGGTCAGCATGTAACTGCCCGTGATCGGAGATCCTGCGAGACAGCCTGCCAAGCTATTGCCATTCGCCGCACTGGAACCGCCGGCGTTGGTGCCGTTGGTGGAAGAGCTGCTTCCCACTCCGGTGCCTGCCGCGCCCGTGCCCTGATCGGTTTGGCCGGCCTGCGTTCCGTTCGAGTTTCCTGCGCCGGTCTGGTCGTTAGTTCCGGGAGCATTTGTACTCGGAGTCGTTTGTGCCGGCTGACTGGTGCTGGGGGTCGTTTGTGCCGGCTGACTGGTACTCGGGGTAGCTTGTGCCGGCTGTTGTGCCGGTTGACTGGTGTTCGGGCTAGTGCTTGGGGAAGATGTCTGGGGTGTTGCTGGGCTGCTTTGCGTCTGCGAGGAGCCCGTGCTGGAAGGTGTGCTGTTCGGGGGAGTGCTTTGCGCGAGCACCCATGTTCCCGAGAGCAGCACCAGTGAAACCAGTGTTGCTTTTCCTTTCATAGTTATCACGCCTCCGAATGAATTCATCTGACTCTCCGCAATGTATTCGGATTCGTGTTCAGGGAAAATCCAGCAGACTCCTTACGGCGCAAGCGGCGTTACCGTACAGCGATTTTTCCGCTGAAAGCGCAGAAATTACGCGAAGCAGAGTTGGGCAGAGTAGCCGCTGGTTGCGGACCTTAGAGGATTAAGCGCTCATCGCCAATTCGTTTGGTCACACGCTCGCGGTCGAGGTACTCAAGTAGCGGAATAGCGTATTTTCTGCTCACGCCTGTGAGGTCTTTGAAGCCTGCCACATCGATCTTCGGATCCTTTTGTTTCCGCTTGGTTAAGGAGGTACGCAGTTGATCGAGAGCAGCACGGTGGAATACCAGATCATCGGAAACCTTGATCAGCAGCTTCTCACGAAGAAGTAAAGTCACTATCTTCTGGGCGCGGGCTTTGTCGATTTGCAGGCCGGACACAACATCCTTCAGGGCTGGGACTTTGAGCCCGGCCGACGCAAATGCCTGTTCGATCGTCTTACGCGACTCCACCTCGTCCCCTTGCATTTCCACGCCGCGGCCGGGAAGGTGGACCAGGTCCCCGTTCAGTGCAATCTGTCTGTTCTTCAGTGCGTCGTCGAAAACCGGGGAAAACACATCGGGGCTTATATCCTTCAATCGTTCCCGCAGCGCTTCCTTCGACAGGCCCGCTGCCAGCGGATCTTCCTTATGAAAATTTTCGAGAACATGGAACAGGCCTTTGCGCACCAAGTCAAGAGCAGACTTCGCGATAAGAACTCCGCGAACCTTAGCGATCTCCGGAATCCTTGCGCAAACCGAGGTAATCTCGTTTTCGCGCCAACCGGTTCGAGCCACGGCCTCAGCCATCGTGAGTCCGCCTACTCCTTTCCCAATCACGCGGGCCCGCAATCCAGACTCAGGAGAAGGATCGGACAGCGACTCCAGAAATTCGCGGTAATTCGCTAGATTCCTGAATCGCGCCGCAGGGCGGTTCTCCAGTACTGATCCGCCTCCGATTGTGGCGAGAGGCGAAAACTGGCGGACGATAAAGCGATCGCCCGGCAGCAACAGCAACGAGTCTGCAAGTTGTAGCTGCAGGAGACGGTCGCTGCCCGGCTGAACTTGCTTGCCCTCGAGCAGCCGCACGCTGGCGATTGTTTCCGAGGCGAAGGCGTGAAGATGCACGCGGGCACCGTTCTTCAGCGGCTTCGCAGAGGCCAGCAGAGATAACCTGACATCGATACGCGACGTAGCCTGCAGTAATCCCGGGCTGGAGAGTGTCATGCCTCGGGCGAGCTCTGTCTTCTCCACCCCCGCAAGGTTCAGCGCGGTGCGTTCGCCAGCCATCGCCTGATTGGTCGAATCGCCGTGCACCTGCACGCCGCGCACACGGACGTGTCTGCCGGACGGGAACATTTCCAGTTCATCTTCTGGTCGAATGTTCCCGGCGAGGAGTGTTCCCGTGACCACCGTTCCGAAACCCTTCATGGTGAACACACGATCGATGGGCAGGCGCGCGATCGCCGTAGTATCGCGCGCAGGAAGGGTTGCCGCCATCTGCACAAGTTCTCGCTTGAGATCTCCAATACCACTCCCGGTAAGCGAGCTGACGGGAAGAATCGGCGAATCCTGCAGAAACGATCCCCGCAGCAAGTCCTCAATCTCCATGCGAACTACGTCGAGTGTGTCTTGGTCCACAAGGTCGGATTTGGTGAGCAGCGTCATGCCGCGCTGAACCGAGAGCAGCCGGCAAATATCGAAATGCTCGCGCGTTTGGGGTTTGATTCCCTCGTCGGCGGCAATGACGAGTAGAACGAGGTCGATTCCGCCCACGCCGGCAAGCATATTGCGCACGAAGCGCTCATGGCCGGGAACATCGACAAATCCGAAGCGCATGACCTCACCATCGGGGGCGGGTATTTCGAGATGCGCAAACCCCAGGTCAATCGTTATTCCGCGGCGCTTTTCTTCTTCGAGACGGTCGGCGTCGATGCCGGTGACCGCCTTGACCAGCGCCGTTTTGCCGTGATCGATGTGGCCAGCCGTACCGACGATGACGGATTTCATCTGACTCAGTATAGGGCGTAAGCTCGAAGCCCAAGGCTCGCACCCTGAAAACGCTGAGCCAGGAGCAAGGATCAGACACTTGGCGCATCCAGAGTCGGTTTTTCTGCTTTGTTGCACTACCGGGAAATGCGACAATAGAGTTTCCCGCAATGACCACCTCGGCTACCCCTGCCATTACTCTCGAAATACTGCGCGATCACGGAATCACGGCGGACGAATTCGAGCGAATTAAGACTCTGCTGGGTCGTGAACCGTCGTTCACCGAACTCGGAATTTTTAGCGTGATGTGGAGTGAGCACTGTTCGTACAAATCCTCACGTGTCCATTTGAAGCGGTTGCCGACGCGTAGCCAGCGCGTGCTGCAAGGACCAGGGGAGAACGCGGGCATCATCGATATCGGGGAGGGATGGGCTTGTGCCTTCAAGATCGAGTCGCACAACCATCCTTCGTTCATTGAGCCCTTTCAGGGCGCGACTACCGGCGTGGGCGGGATCCTGCGCGACATCTTTACCATGGGCGCACGGCCGGTAGCAGTGATGGATTCATTGCGCTTCGGGCCAATCGATTCGGACGACGCCGAGCAGAATGCAGGCGCCACGGAGTCCGATATTCATCGCAATCATTCAATCCTGGAAGGCGTTGTCAGTGGCATTGCTTCCTATGGCAATTGCTTTGGCGTGCCGAACCTTGGCGGCGAGACTAAGTTTGAACCCTGTTATTCCGGCAACCCGCTGGTGAACGCCTTCGCCCTCGGACTGGTGCGCAAAGATCAGATCTTTTATGCGAAAGCTTCGGGTGAGGGAAATCCCGTGATCTACGTGGGCGCGAAGACTGGCCGCGACGGTATTCATGGCGCGACCATGGCCAGCGAGGAGTTCAGCGAACAATCCGAAGCAAAGCGGCCGAACGTTCAAGTGGGAGATCCCTTCCTCGAAAAGCTTCTGCTCGAAGCCTGTCTTGAAGCCATGCAGACCGGCGCCATCGTAGGCATTCAAGACATGGGCGCAGCCGGACTGACGTGCTCGACGTGCGAAATGGGCGCCCGTGGCGGAGTGGGTCTGGAAATCGAAATGGACCGCGTGCCGCAGCGCGAGACCGGCATGAACGCCTACGAAATCCTGCTGAGCGAATCGCAGGAACGCATGCTGCTGGTGGCACAAAAAGGGCGCGAAGAAGAAGTTTATCGCGTATTCCGCAAATGGGGACTCGACGCCGTTGAGGTCGGCCAAGTGATCAGCGAGTCGCGCATGCGGGTGCTCGAGCACGGCAAGGTTGTCGCTGACATTCCGAATACCGCGTTGACAGAGGATGCTCCCCTTTATAGGCGCCCACTTGCGCGCTGGGAACCGCCGGTTCCGCGTGAGATGCCGGCGAGCATCAAGCTTGGGCACGAGACAGAGTTCAACGGCAATCTGAAGACGCTGCTGGCGTCAGAGAACATCTGCAGTAAGCGCTGGATTTATCAGCAGTACGATTCGATGGTTCAGACCAATACCGTCGAAGGTCCCGGAAATGGCGATGGCGGGGTCATTCGCATCAAGGGTTCGCAGCGCGGGCTGGCAATGGCTCTCGATGGGAACGGCCGCTGGTGCTATCTCGACCCGAAGCTGGGCGCGATGCATGCAGTCGCCGAGGCAGCGAGGAACGTTGCCTGCTCGGGAGCGGTTCCGGTTGGGGCAACGAATTGCCTGAACTTTGGCAATCCTGAAAAGCCCCCCATCATGTGGCAGTTCTCGCAAGTAATCGATGGAATCACTAGAGCATGCGAGGAACTCGACATCCCGATCACGGGCGGCAACGTCAGCTTCTATAACGAGACCTTGGGGGAAGGGATTTATCCCACTCCCGTGCTAGGCGTGGTTGGCATCCTCGAAGACGTCACTCGCACCATGTTCCCGCACTTCCGTGAAGCGGGCCGCTCGGTTGTTTTGCTGCGGGGTTCTGAGCCCGGCGACGCCACCGACGCGGAAGTCGAATTCGGATCGTCGGAGTACGCGAAGGTTGTCCTTGGCGAGGTCTGGGGCTTCCCCCCCGCGCTGGAATTGGAAGGTGAAGCTGGTTTGCAGAAGGCGGTGGTTCAACTGACCGCCGCGGGGCTCATTGATTCAGCTCACGACTGCTCCGAGGGCGGTTTGGCCGTGGCCTTGACCCGATGCGCCTTTCAAAAGGAGATCGGATGCTCGGTCGAGCTTTCTTCTCAGGGACTTGCACCAGAATTTGTGCTATTTGGCGAAGACGCGAGTCGAATCGTGATCTCTTGCGACCCGGCCCACGTGGCTCGAATCAAAGAAGTAGTGGGCAAGCAGGGCATTTTTGCTGACCTGCTGGGCGAGACAGTTTCTCGCAACCTGGAATTTAAGCTAGACGGCCGCACGGTGGTTTCGGCTGCCCTTGCCGAATTGCGCGATGTGTATGAGAATGCGCTCGAACGGGTGTTGCGAGCAGAACCGGTGGCAGTAGCGGCAGGCTAGAGGGTTGAGGTTGAACTGAGGGGCTGGGGGCTGATGGCTAATTTCGACAAGTTTCGCGAAGAATGTGGGGTGGTGGCGATCTACGAGCACCCTGAAGCGGAGACGCTCGCTTACCTTGGCTTGCATGCCCTGCAGCACCGCGGGCAGGAGTCGGCAGGCATCG
This sequence comes from Terriglobales bacterium, assembly GCA_035606605.1. GTDB lineage: Bacteria > Acidobacteriota > Terriglobia > Terriglobales > Acidobacteriaceae > Gp1-AA145. Next base: position 77,932 of record DATNEX010000019.1, on the reverse strand, counting down.
TCACCTCCGACCGCATGTCTCTGCACATCCACAAGGCGATGGGCCTGGTGGCCGACATCTTCACCGAGAAGAAGCTCTCGCGCATTCGCGGGATGCTCGCCATTGGCCACACGCGATATTCGACGACGGGAGATTCGGCCGTCCTCAACGCCCAGCCGATCTTGGTGCAATCGAACAAAGGCATGATCGCCCTGGCGCACAACGGCAATCTCACCAATGCGCAAGACATACGGACGCAGATGGAAGCCCGGGGATCCATCTTCCAGACCACCAGCGATACGGAAGTCATCGTCCATCTGGTCGCGCAATCCCGGGAGCAGACCCTGCCGGATGCAATTGCCGACGCATTGCGTCGTGTGGAAGGGGCATTCTCGCTCGTCATGATCAGTCCAGACAGGATCTTTGCGGCTCGCGATCCCCGAGGATTCCGCCCTTTGGCCATGGGACGCATCCCCGCTCAGGGCGACCAGCGGCAGGACACAATCGTGTTTGCCTCGGAGACCTGCGCGTTCGACCTGATTGGCGCCCGTTATGAGCGGGAGGTCAAACCCGGTGAACTGGTAATCGTAGGACCTGAAGGAACGACGTCCCGTTTTTACTCTTCCACGATGCCGCAGTCGAGCTGCATCTTTGAGCACGTGTATTTTGCGCGACCAGACAGCCGAATTTTTGGGCGTTCGGTGCAGGAAAGCCGAGAGGAACTCGGACGGCAACTGGCGCGGGAAGCTCCGGCAGATGCCGACTTGATCGTTCCGGTGCCGGATTCCGGGGTTACCGCGGCGATCGGCTACTCGGCTGAAAGCGGCATCCCGCTTCGATTTGGCCTCATTCGCAACCACTACGTCGGACGCACCTTCATTGAGCCGCAGCAATCGGTGCGAGACTTCGGTGTGAAACTGAAGTTGAACCCGGTGCGCAGTCTGCTTGAGGGCAGGCGTATCGTCTTGATTGACGACTCCATCGTTCGCGGCACGACCAGCCGCAAGATCGTTCGCATGATCCGCAACGCGGGAGCAAGAGAAGTCCACATGCGCATCTCGTGTCCGCCAACCATGTCGCCGTGCTTCTACGGCGTCGACACTCCGCGCAAGAAGGAACTGATTGCCGCGAACAATTCCATCGAGCAGATCCGGCAGTACATCGGCGCGGATTCTCTGGCTTACCTTTCCCTTGACGGTCTGAAGAAGGCCTGCCACGACGGCGAGAAGACCACCTACTGCACGGCCTGCTACACCGGTGTCTACCCGACCAATCTGGTGGACGTCGAGGAGATTCACCCGGTTGCTGTCGAGAAACGGTGAGCTCGCCAGAGTCTCACTCCTTCGAGCAGGTACTTGATCCTATAAACGCCTACGATCGGCTCGCCCCTTTCTACACCCAATTCAGCGAGCGGCGCTCCCGGTATCTGCGCAGCGTGGAAGCGCAGATCGAATTGCGAATTCCAGCTGGAGCCAAATCCTTGCTTGACATTGGCGCGGGCGACGGAAGTCGGGCTTTGCGGATTGCTGGAAAACTGGGGATTTCACGAGCGGTGCTCCTCGAACCAAGCCAACAGATGTCCAGGCAGACCTTAGCGGTTTGCGAGATGTGGAATGCCAGGGCCGAAGACTTGGACATCAACACGGTCTCAGAACGGTTCGATGTGGTCACATGTCTCTGGAACGTACTTGGGCACATACAAGGATTCGACAAACGAGTTCGCGCTTTGTGCCTTGCCGGGCAACTGCTCTCGCCCGGGGGCCTGCTGTTCGTGGATGTCATTCATCGCTACAACCTGGGCACATACGGGCTTCTGATGACGGTCGCTCGTTGGCTCCGCGATCATCTAGCCCCCGGCGATGACAACGGGGATGTGATTGCGCGTTGGAAAACGGCAGCAGGCGAAATCCAGACCTACGGGCACGTTTTTACCGATCGAGAAATGCATCGTCTGGCGGAATCGGCAAGCTTGCAGCGCATCGAAAGAGTCACAATCGACTACGGCACGGGGAGAATTTGTCGAACCAACTGGATGGGTAATTTTCTTTACGTCCTTCGTCGCGTTTCCTGAATTGCATCTTTCAATCGACCGCACACCTCCCGAATTTCAGCCTGGCTAAGCTCGTTAAAGAAGGGGAGTTGTATCACTCGGTCAGCAACCTAGGCGACGCTCGAAATCGAGGGAGATTCAAGCCCGGCGCGTCACTGGCCCGTGGGCACAGATTATGAATTTCTTGTGAGGGCTGATGCATCTTAAACAGTTGGGAAGGCAGACCATCTGCGCCCGAAATTGATACACTGGAATACTTCGCCAGCCGTCCGGCCCCTAACCTGTAAGACTCGGGAGATACTCCAATGGCGGTAAGTGATCAGGCAATCCTCACAGGGAAACAGATTGACACCCTGAGCATTAACACGATCCGAACTCTGTCCATAGATGCCGTGCAGAAGGCCAACTCTGGCCACCCCGGTGCGCCGATGGCTTTGGCCCCGGTGGTTTACGTCCTATGGCAACAGTTCCTGCGATACGATCCCGCCAATCCGGTATGGCCGAATCGCGACCGGTTCATTCTCTCGAACGGGCACGCTTCGATGTTGCTGTATTCCATGCTTTACCTGACCGGAGTGCGGGCAGTGGATTCCGAATATAAGGTCCTCGACAAGCCAGCTATTTCGCTCGATGACATCAAGAGCTTTCGTCAACTCGACAGCAAGACTCCTGGACATCCGGAATATCGGATCACCTCGGGGCTGGAAACCACCACTGGGCCGCTCGGCCAGGGCATCGGCAACAGCGTGGGGATGGCGATCGCCGGCAAGTGGCTGGCGGCCCGCTACAACCGTCCGGGATTCGAGGTTTTCGATTACAACGTATACGCGTTCTGTGGGGATGGCGATCTGATGGAAGGCGTCGGCGCAGAAGCTGCGTCGCTCGCAGGCCATCTGAAATTGTCGAATCTCTGCTGGCTGTACGACGCGAACCAGATTACGTTGGATGGTCCCGCAATCTGGTCTTTCAGCGAGGATGTTGCAACTCGCTTTCTCGGGTATCAATGGAATGTTCTTCATGTTCCGGACGCGAATGATTTGGAAGCGGTGGCAAACGGGATTCGAGAATTTCATCTGACCAGGGATCGCCCAACGCTGATTATTGTCAACAGTCACATCGGCTATGGATCGCCCAAGAAGCAGGACACCAATGCCGCGCACGGTGAGCCGCTGGGAGAAGAAGAAGTCCGCGCCGCCAAAAAGTTCTACGGCTGGCCGGAAGATGCGCAGTTCCTGGTTCCGGACGGAGTTCGGGAGCATTTTCGGGATGGCATCGGGCGGCGGGGACAAGACCTGAGTTCCAACTGGTATGAGCTGATCGGAAAATATGGCCAGCAGTTCCCGGATCTCGCCGATCACATCAATCGCATGCAGCGCCGCGACCTTCCCGAGGGCTGGGACAAGAACATCCCGACTTTCCCCCCTGATGCAAAGGGAGTCGCCACGCGCGAGAGCTCGGGAAAAGTTCTCAATGTCTTCGCACAGAATATTCCTTGGCTAGTGGGCGGATCGGCCGATCTCGCAACTTCGAACAAGACCACCCTGAAGTTTGAGGGTGCCGGGGATTTCCAGGCCGAGGATTACTCCGGGCGAAATTTGCATTTCGGGGTCCGCGAACACGCAATGGCCGCCGCCCTGAATGGCATGGCACTGTGTAAGCTTCGTGCCTTTGGCGGCACGTTCTTCAACTTCACGGACTATATGCGGCCTTCCATGCGTCTGGCCGCGGTCATGGAAATACCCACGATTTACGTGTTGACGCACGATTCCATCGGCCTCGGCGAAGACGGCCCGACCCATCAGCCGGTCGAGCAACTTGCATCTCTGCGGGCAATGCCCGGCATGGTGGTCCTGCGTCCAGGTGACGCAAACGAGGTGGTCGAAGCCTGGAAGGCGACGCTGCAGATGAAGCACGAACCGGTCTCCATGGTTCTTACGCGGCAAGCTCTGCCCACCTTAGATCGCAACAAGTATGCTGCGGCGGCAGGGCTGGCAAAGGGCGGATATGTCCTGGCCGAATCGCAAGGCAAGCCGGATCTGATCCTGATCGGCACCGGTAGCGAGTTGTCCCTATGCGTTGCGGCATACGAGAAGCTGACGGCAGAGGGCACACGCGTGCGGGTCGTCAGCTTGCCGTCCTGGGAGCTGTTTGAGAAGCAGACGCAAGCCTATCGCGACAGCGTTCTGCCGCCGGACGTCCGCGCAAGAGTTTCGGTTGAGGCTGGTTCGGTGTTTGGATGGGAGCGGTACGTTGGGCTGGATGGCGCAATCCTAGGAATGACGACTTTTGGCGCCTCGGCACCCGCCAAAGACTTGTTCAAAAAGTACGGATTCACGGTCGAACATGTGCTCGAAGCCGCCAGAGGAGTTCTGGCAAGGAAAAAATAGCTCGTCTTGCTTCGCGCAGCTCCGTGCCCTTCCTGGGATGAAACTGGTTCACACTGGGGGCATCGAGTGCGCCATGGACGATCCAACATAAAGCGAGGTTCTATATGCAACCAACTGGAGTTTTGGAAACTGCGAAAGCGACGAATCCACTGAAGGATCTGCTGAGGTATGGCCAGTCAGTCTGGTTGGACTACATCCGTCGCGACCTGATCACCAGCGGCGAACTGAAGCGGCTGGTCGAGGAAGACGGCTTGCGCGGGATGACGTCGAATCCTGCGATCTTCGAGAAGGCTATCGTGGGCAGCAAAGACTACGCCAGCATTCTCGACACCCTCAAAGCCCGCAATGACCTCGACGCCAAAGCTAAATTTGAAGTCATCGCCATTCGCGACATTCAGGATGCAACCGACCTGCTGCGTGTTGTGTACGACGAATCCAAGTGGCGCGACGGCTACGTCAGTCTGGAAGTTTCTCCGCATTTGGCTCGTGACACGCAGGGAACTCTCGAAGAAGCGCGTCGCTTGTGGAAAGCCGTGAACCGTCAGAACCTCATGATTAAGGTTCCCGGGACAAAGGAAGGCATTCCGGCTTTTGAACAACTGATCAGTGAAGGCATCAACATCAACGTCACCCTGCTCTTTTCGCAGGATGTCTATCAACAAGTGGCAGAAGCCTATGTTCGCGGGCTGGAGAAGTTCGCCTCCAATGGTGGCGATCCGAAGCGGATTGCCAGCGTCGCCAGCTTCTTCGTCAGCCGCATCGACAATTCGATCGATGCTGAAATGGCCAACCGCCTCAAGTCCGAAAAAGACCCCGCGAAAACCGAGAAGCTCAAGAGCGTTGTCGGCAAGGTTGCCATCGCCAATGCGAAGCTTGCCTATGAGCGTTACTTGGGAATCTTTTCCGGTCCACGTTGGGACAAACTGAAATCTCAAGGTGCGCAGACGCAGCGTGTGCTGTGGGCCAGTACCAGCACGAAGAATCCTTCTTATCCCGACATCCTGTACGTGCAGGAATTGATTGGACCGGACACGGTGAACACGATTCCACCCGCTACCTTGGACGCCTTCCGTGATCACGGGCAACCCCGCGAGACCCTGACCGAGGATATCGCGGGCGCGAGAGAAACCATGAAGACGTTGGCCGATCTTGGCGTGTCCATCGACCAGGTCACCGACAAGCTGACCGATGATGGCGTGCGCTTGTTCGAAGAGGCATTTGACAAACTGCTAGTCGCAGTGGAGAAGAGCACGCAAGCATGATTGGGAACGAAAGCTACATCCTGCCCGCTGCTCTGAACAAGCAGCTCACAGACGCCGTTGCCGACTGGGGGAATCACAACAAGGTACGCCGTCTGTGGCAGCGCGATGCCTCTCTGTGGACGAACTCCGACGAAGGGCAGTGGCTTGGCTGGCTGGACATTGTCGAGAAACAGATGGCCGACCTGTCGAAGGTTCAGCAATTTTCCGAGGAGGTGCAAAAAGACAAGTTCTCCGATGTTCTTCTCCTCGGCATGGGCGGCTCAAGTCTCTGCCCGGAAGTGCTGGCTAAGACCTACGGACAGATCGACGGCTTTCCTCGCCTTCACGTCCTCGATTCCACCGATCCCCAACAGGTAAAAGCCTTTGAAGATGCCGTCAATTTAGAGCGAACCCTGTTTATCGTTTCCAGCAAGTCGGGTAGCACGCTCGAGCCGAATATCTTCAAGAAGTATTTCTTCGAGCGCACCAAAGAGATTGTCGGACCTAGCAAGGCCGGCAGCCGTTGGATCGCAATCACCGATCCCGGATCCAAACTGCAGGAAGAAGCCCAGGCGGACAATTTCCGCTACATCTTCCATGGAGTGCCGAGCATTGGCGGCCGCTATTCGGCGCTCTCGAATTTCGGCATTGTGCCGGCGGCTGCGATGGGAGTAAGTGTTTCAAAATTCCTCGCCCACGCCCAAACGATGGTGCAGGCGTGCACGGCCGATGTAGCCAGTAACCCCGGCGTCATGCTCGGTCTCATTCTCGGCTCGGCTGCGAAACTGGGGCACGACAAGCTGACGATCGTGGCGTCGCCTGCGATTTATGACCTCGGGGCATGGCTCGAGCAGTTGATCGCTGAGTCCACGGGAAAGCAGGGCAAGGGAATTATTCCCGTCGACCGCGAGGAACTTACCGGACCCGAGGGCTACGGCAAGGACCGCATATTCGCCTACCTCCGCTTCGACCCGGCCCCGGATTCGAACCAGGACGAGCATTTAGCGGCGCTTGAAAAGGCCGGCCACCCGGTGATTCGAATCTCGCTGAAGGACACCTACGATCTTTCACAAGAATTCTTCCGTTGGGAGATCGCCACCGCGGTGGCGGGTTCGGTTATCGCCATCAATGCCTTCAACCAGCCTGACGTGGAAGCCAGCAAAATTGAGACCCGCAAGCTCACGAATGAGTACGAGCAGTCGGGATCTCTGCCTCCAGAGAGACCAATCTTCGAGCAGGCCGGCATCAAGTTGTTTGCCGATCCAGACAATGCAAGCGCCGTGAACCGCGGGAACCTTGCCGGACATGTAAAGGCCCACCTCGACCGCATTCAGCCCGGCGACTACTTCGCGGTGCTGGGCTACATTCAGATGAACCGGGAACACGAAGCTCGACTGCAGGAGATTCGTCATGCTGTCCGGGATGCCAAGCAGGTAGCCACTTGTCTTGGTTTCGGCCCTCGCTTTCTGCATTCGACAGGACAGGCGTATAAGGGCGGCCCGAATAAGGGAGTCTTCTTGCAGATTACCTGTGACGACGCCCACGATTTGCCCGTACCGGGGGCAAAGTACACGTTCGGTATTGTGAAAGCAGCGCAGGCCCGCGGCGATTTCCAGGTTCTTGCCGACCGCAAGCGAAGGGCATTGCGCGTGCACCTGGGCAAAGACGTGGAAGTTGGACTCTCGGAAATGCTGGACATCGTCGCCGAAGCGTTGATGTAACCGACACTTGAATTTGGGAAGGAGCCGTATGCGTCTGGGAATGGTAGGCCTTGGTCGGATGGGCGCCAACATGGCGCGACGCTTGATGCGCGGCGGTCACGAAGTTGTCGTCAGTGATCTGAGCGCCGACGCAGTCAAAGGCATGGCCAGCGAAGGTGCACTCCCCTCTTCCGCGCTGGGCGATTTCGTGAGCAAACTTGGGTCGCCCCGCATCGCCTGGTTGATGGTTCCGGCCGGAGGCGCGACCGAGTCTTCCGTGCAGGCGTTGGCCGCGAAGTTCGAGTCCGGCGACATTCTGATTGACGGGGGGAACTCGTACTTCAAAGACGACATTCGCCGCTCGAAACTGCTCAAGGATAAAGGCATTCACTACGTTGATGTCGGCACCAGCGGTGGAGTTTGGGGTCTCGAGCGGGGCTATTGCATGATGATCGGCGGCCCCAAAGAGGCCGTTCAGCAACTTGATCCGATTTTCAAGACGCTCGCTCCCGGACGGGGCAACATTCCACGTACCCCGGGCCGCGAAAAGATGGCGGGCACGGCCGAGGAGGGCTACATTTACTGCGGACCTTCTGGTTCGGGACATTTCGTAAAGATGGTGCATAACGGCATCGAGTACGGCATCATGCAGGCGTACGCGGAGGGCTTTGACATTTTCCGCAACGCGAGCAAGCCCGATCTCCCAAGGGACCAGCAGTATGCTCTGAATCTGGCTGACATTGCGGAGGTGTGGCGACGCGGCAGCGTGGTGAGTTCGTGGCTGCTTGATCTCACCGCCATGGCACTGGCAGAGAATCCTACGCTTGCGGAATATTCCGGATTCGTGCAGGATTCCGGCGAAGGACGCTGGACCATTGAAGCAGCGATCGACGAAGCCGTGCCGGTTGACGTGCTCTCGGCGGCGCTGTTCGTGCGTTTTCGTTCGCGCCAAGAACATACCTTTGCGGAGAAAATGTTGTCCGCAATGCGCCAGAAGTTTGGCGGGCATGTCGAACCAGTACTGGCCGGCAAGAAACCTGCCTGACGGAGAAACGCTTCATGGCACAAGCAGACGTGATGCCTCGCACCCAGCAGCGCACCTCCGGGCGCCCCGGCGACCCCTGCATTATGGTGATCTTCGGCGCTGCCGGCGACCTCACGCAACGCAAGCTCATTCCCGCTCTCTACAACCTCGCGAAAGTCGACTTGCTGCCGAGTGAGTTCGCCATTCTGGGGGTGGCCCACAATCGGATGTCGGACGATCAATTTCGCGAAAAGCTCACCGCGGACATCGCGCATTACGCCGGCAGGGAGGTAGATCCGGAGGTCTGGGATTGGTTCAAACAGCGGCTCTACTACTTGACCGCAGAGTTTGACGACAAGAACACCTACGGGCAGCTGAAGTCCAAGCTTGAGGCGCTCGATAAACAGCACAACACTCACGGCAACTTTTTCTTCTATCTCGCCACTGCACCCAACTTCTTCGGGCCGGTGGTCGAGCAGCTAGCAGCCGCTGGCCTTATGAGTGAACGGGACCATTACTGGCGGCGGGTGATCATCGAGAAGCCATTTGGTCACGACATTGATTCTGCCCGCTCTCTCAACAAGCGTCTGCTCGGGGTGGCCGACGAAAAGCAAATTTATCGTATCGATCACTATCTCGGGAAAGAGACCGTGCAGAACATTTTGGCATTCCGTTTCGCAAACGGAATTTTTGAGCCAATCTGGAACCGCCGCTACATCGATCACATTCAAATCTCCGTGGCCGAAACCGTGGGGGTGGAGCAGCGCGGCAGCTATTACGATTCCGCCGGCGCTTTGCGCGACATGGTCCCGAACCACATCATGCAACTCATCAGCCTCACTGCCATGGAGCCACCCGTCTCCTTCGAGGCGAACGCCGTCCGAGACGAACAGGCCAAAGTGCTTCATGCAATCCAGCCCTTGAGTTCCGAGGAAGTTCTAACAAGAACCGTTCGCGGGCAATACGGCCCCGGTATCGAGGGTGCCCAGCGAGTTCCGGGTTACCGGCAAGAGGAGGATGTCCCGAGCGATTCGCGCACGGAAACCTTCGTCGCCATGAAATTAGCGATCGATAACTGGCGTTGGGCCGATGTTCCGTTCTATCTACGTACCGGCAAACGATTAGCAGCGCAGAATACCCACATCACCATCCAATTTCGACGGGCACCGCTCGTACTATTCCGCGACACTCCGGTTGACACCCTGATGCCCAACCAACTGGTACTTCACATTCAGCCGGAAGAGGGCATCTCCCTCCAATTTGCCGCCAAAGTTCCCGGTCCCATCATGCGCTTAGGCGCCGTGGACATGAATTTCGAGTATGCTGATTATTTCGGTACGCAGCCGAGCACCGGCTATGAGCGCCTGTTGCACGATTGCATGATTGGCGATGCTACGCTGTTCCAGCGCGCCGACATGGTCGAGGCGGGTTGGTGCGTGGTCAGTCCGGCGCTCGACGTCTGGAAGGCTCTGCCTCCGCGCAATTTCCCTAACTATCCTTCGGGAAGCTGGGGGCCGCGAGAAGCCGATGAGCTGCTGGAACGCGACGGTCGTCATTGGAGGAATTTCGAGAAATGATCCTGGCGGGCGACATCGGGGGCACAAACGCACGCCTCGCACTTTTTGACGTCCAGAACCAAGAGTTCAAGCTTCAACAACTCTCCATTTTCCCTAGCCGTCATTACTCGGGACTGGACCAAATTGTCGCGGAATTTGTAGGCAGCACGAAAGTTCATCCCACACAAGCATGCTTCGGAATCGCCGGGCCGGTCAATAACGGTCGGGTGGAGGCTTCGAATCTCCCCTGGATCATCGAATCCAAGCGGTTGGCAGACGAATTGAGGCTCAACAAGACCGTGCTCATCAACGATCTCGAGGCCACCGGATGGGGGATCGGTGCCCTCTCTTCGAGCGACCTTGTGCCGCTGAATAACGTGATTTCCATTACAGGTTCGGCCAACGGCAACCAGGCTGTCATTGCTGCGGGCACTGGGCTTGGCGAGGGCGGACTGTACTGGGACGGCGCGCGCCATCATGTTTTCGCCTCCGAAGGCGGCCATTGCGATTTCGCGCCCGAGGACGATCTGCAGCTTGAGCTTTATCGGTACTTGCGCAGCCGCTATGGCCATGTCAGCTATGAGCGAGTCCTGTCCGGACCCGGCCTGATCAACATTTTTGAGTTTCTCCGCGACACCGGCCGGGGGAAACCACCAGACTGGCTGGTAGCGGAGATGGTGGAAAAGGACGCTGCGGCAACCATCTCGAATGCGGCGTTAAGAGGCCAGTGTGCGATGTGCGAGCAGGCTCTGAACATCTTCGTTTCGGTTTTCGGCGCGGAGGCCGGCAACCTAGCCTTGAAGCTCAAGTCGACCGGCGGTGTTTTCTTGGCGGGGGGAATTGCTCCGAAGATCCTCCCCAAGCTGGCCACTCCATTATTTCTTGAGGCCTTCCTGGCAAAGGGCCGTTTACGTCATCTGATGGAAATCATACCCATCCAGGTCATCACCAACGACAAACTGGGTCTTTTGGGCGCTGCACGGTGTGCATCCCTGGAAGCCGCCGCTTAAGTTTCATGCCTTCAGATCCAGAAATTGCCGTTTTCTCTTCCAGTCAGGAGTTATTTCGTGCCTCGGCAGAAAAGTTTTGCGAGGTCGGCAGACAGGCAATCCAGGAACACGGGCGATATACGGTTGCCCTGTCGGGTGGGTCAACGCCAATCGGGTTGCACCAACAGCTCGCGACCACCTTCTCCACTGAGCTGTCATGGGAGAGAGTTTTCTTCTTTTGGGGAGACGAGCGCCATGTCCCCCCCGATTTTCCGGAGAGCAATTTCCGCATGGCGAAGGAGACATTGCTTTCGAAGCTGCCGATATCGGCGGAACACGTCTTCCGAATGCCCGGCGAAATTCCGGATGCCAATCAAGGATCAGGCGTGTACGAGCAGTGTTTGAGCGAGTTCTTTGGCCCTGCCCCGGGGCAGTTTCCACGTCTCAACTTCATTCTTCTTGGAATTGGGCCGGAAGGACATACGGCATCCCTATTCCCGGAGACAACCGCCCTCGAGGAGAAGCAGCGCTTCGTGGTTGGAAACTACGTCGCTTTGCACAGCACCTGGCGGATCACCTGTACCTACCCGGTCCTCAACAATGCCGAAAATGTCATGTTCCTGGTAGAAGGAGCCGGAAAAGCGGAGATCGTGCGGACTGCGCTGCGAGATCCATCTGCCAACCTTCCATGTCAGCGAGTGAGACCCATCCACGGAAAGCTGATGTGGTACCTGGATAAGGCAGCCGGCGCGAAGCTATAAGCGCCGCCCACAGCTCGACATTCCCGACAAAAAGCAAAAGTTCTCGGCTGACCGGTTTGTTGACCGCTCAAAACACCGGGGCGAGATTGTGCATCTTCTGGTATAGCTTGCGGTCCACGGTGCGCAGTATTTCTTCCAGACTTGTTCCGGTTATGTATGCCGCAACTCCCCATGCGAACGAGAGTTGATACGCCTTGCCGTTCGTGGTGTTCCATTCCTCCACTGCGCGCAACAGCCTCTGCAGGGGAAAGCCGGCTTGGGATTCCGAAGTGTCGGACATCACGATCAGGAACTCGTCACCACCCTGGCGGAAAATCAGGTCGCCGCCGCGGAAGACGTTTTTCAAGATCTTCGCGAATTCGGTCAGAACGCGGTTCCCTTCCATGTTCCCGAGCTTCGCATTCAGTTCGCGAAACTCGTTGATGTCTACGCTTAGGAACGTCAAGGGTTCACCACTGCGGTTGGCGCGTGCCAGCTGATGCGAGATCAATTCGTTTAGCGCCCGGCGATTCAACAGTTGTGTAAGTGGATCAATGAGGGAAAGGTTCTCCAGCCGTTCGTTGAGGACCAGTTCTCCAATCAGCGTCTTACGGGTTGAGTTCAGGTTCGCGCGCTGCGAAAGTAGATAGATGTTGCCGAGCACCACCAAGCAAATAAGTCCGAAAAACAGCTGTGGCAAATAAGCCTGCCCCATTCGAAGCACACGCTCCCCACCGTTCAAGCTAGGAACAACCAGCGCCACGAATCCGCCGGTCAAGACCAGCACCATCAGACTCGCAATCGACCATAGCTGCAGGTCCCGGCTGGAAAGCTGGTGGATTTGGCGTTGTATTTCCTCCGCCCGTGCCAGCATGGACGGTTGCTGCTCTTGCATGACTTGCGACATCTCATCCCCCCTGCGAATACACCTTGCCCCTGGATGCCACTCTCCATGGTAGGTGGAACTACCCTGATTCGTGACTGAAAGTCTACGATCGCTGTTACCTTCGTAAGGCGGCTTTGCCCTCCCCACGACCGGCGCTGCGGGACTGTCAAGTGTGATTAAATCCATTGCGTGCCATTGAGCGAGGCCCTAAGAGCTGCAATTCAAAGACTTAGCAGGGACCAAGTTCCCTCCCCTCGAATGAACGCGGAGCTCCTGCTGATGTTCACTCTTCAATGCGATCGTGCCTACCTCTACGGGCATCGCGAGCGGGAGCTGAGCGACGAAGAACAGGCTCGCTATGACGAGGCACTCGCCCAACGTGCCCAGGGTGTTCCAGCCCAGTACATCACCGGGCATCAGGAGTTTTGGGGAATGGACTTCCTCGTCTCGCCCTCGGTGCTGATTCCTCGGCCCGAAACAGAACACGTCGTTGAACGCGTACTGGAAGTTCTGGGCGACTGGCGTGGGGAACAGAAACCTCCTAAGAATATTTTCGCCAGACCGCGATTAGTCGATGTGGGCACAGGTTCGGGCTGCATCGCACTGGCCCTGGCGAAGGAACTGCCGCAAGTCGAGATTCACGCAACGGATATTTCGGCAGAGGCACTCGAGCTTGCGCGCGCAAACGCTGCTCGCCTGAACCTGGAGGCGCGGGTTGCTTTTCACCAATCCGACCTTCTCGCCGGAATCGAGCCGCCCTTCGATGTCGTAGTCTCCAATCCTCCCTATGTAGGTCTCGCGGAAGAAGACCAGGTACAGCTTGAAGTTCGTAAATTTGAGCCTAGGATCGCGGTTTTTGCCGGGCAAACGGGACTGGAAACGATCGCGCGCCTGGTACCCCAGGCCTATGCAGTGCTTAAGCCCAATGGTTGGTTCGTCCTGGAGATGAGCGGAACCATCGCGGAAAAGGCACAGACCCTACTCGATGGCTGGCCCAATTTACAGGTTATGCCTGACCTGCAAGGCATTCCCCGCGTGCTGTCCGCACAAAGACCGTCCTGAAGGACAACCGTGGCTATCCCCGAAGTAACCTTCTCTCGCCTATTTTCAGGGCTACACTTTAACCCAGCACCCTCCCCCTAGTGAGGTCTTGTTCGGGGATGAAATTCTCCAAGCTGCACATTGCGATCGCCGGCGGAGCAGGGCTCTTGCTGCTGCTCAGCTTCTTCGGATACCTGATGTGGCTGAATGGCCAGCCGGCCGTATTGGCTAAGTCTTCCGATGTGGATCCGCTAACAAAGCTTCCCCTCAAGTTGGATCTAAATCCAATGCGGGATCGCACCTCCGAACATGCCGCCAATGAATTTCTCCGCTCCATGCGCGAGGGAAAATGCCACGACGAGCTCTCGCAATGGGAAGACGACTATCGCGCGAAGCGGGCTGCGTTCATTTGCGATTCGGAAAAAAAGCACCCGCTGGTTTCCTGGAAGATTGCCGATTGGGAAGACCGGGCGCCCCTGCGGATTCTGTCCTACACGGGAAAGCGTCGCAATGAAGGGCCGGGATATCAGGACTTGATTTCGGTCACCCTCGACAGCCGCAGCGGAGAGTGGGTTGTCTCCAGCTATGACGCCGTGTATTGAGCCTACTCGGCCGCGTAATTCGGCGCCTCGCGCGTAATCATCACATCGTGAACGTGACTCTCGCGCAGGCCGGCTCCGCTGATCCGAACGAATCGGGTTTTCTGCAGCAACTCCGGCAGGGTCGAGCACCCGCAATAACCCATGCCCGATTTCAATCCGCCAACCATCTGGTAAAGGATCATCGACACTGAGCCGCGGTATGGTACGCGACCTTCAATTCCTTCCGGCACGAGTTTCGCCAGCCGGTTTGGATCGGCACCCATGTGGGGAATCGCCGGGGAAGCCTCTTGTGAGGCGCTCTGGAAATAGCGCTCGCTCGATCCGGCAGCCATGGCGCCGATCGATCCCATACCTCGATAGGATTTAAATGTGCGACCTTGGTAGAGGATCAGTTCACCAGGACTTTCGTCGGTACCAGCGAACATCGAACCGATCATGACGGCGCTCGCACCCGCCGCCAAGGCCTTCGTAATATCGCCGGAATACTTGATCCCGCCATCAGCAATGATCGGAACTCCCGCCTCTTTGGTTGCCCGATAGCCTTCTGCAATTGCCGTAATCTGCGGCACTCCGGCGCCGGTCACGATGCGAGTCGTGCAGATTGAGCCCGGACCAATGCCCACTTTGATCGCGTCCGCACCCGCCTTGGCGAGTTCGCATGCCCCATCGAAAGTACCGACGTTCCCCGCGATCAGGTCAACTTCGGGGAATTTCGCTTTGACCTTTTTCACCGCATCGAGGACGCGACTTGAGTGCCCATGCGCACTGTCGATCGCCAGGACATCGACATGCTCCCTCACCAGTTCTTCTGCCCGCTCGAGGAAATCTCCCGTAGCCCCGATCGCCGCCCCCACTCTCAGCCGGCCGTGATCGTCCTTGGCAGCGTTGGGATACTTCAATCTCTTCTGGATGTCTTTGACCGTGATCAGGCCCTTGAGGTTGTAGTTGTCATCGACCACCAGGAGTTTCTCGACTCGATGCTTATGCAGAATTCTCTCCGCATCCTGCAGGGTGGTTCCCACCGGAACCGTGATCAGGTTCTCCTTGGTCATGACCTGGCTGATCGGAATGTCGAAGCGGGTTTCGAACCGGAGATCGCGATTTGTAAGGATGCCGACCAGTTTCTTGTTCTTGGTGATTGGCACGCCGGAAATTTTGTACTTCCGCATCATTTCGAGCGCGTCGGAAACCTTATCGTCCGGGCTCATCGTCACCGGGTCAACAATCATTCCGCTTTCCGAGCGCTTCACCTTGTCGACCTCTTCGGCTTGCTGCTCAATCGTCAAATTGCGATGGACGATACCCAGTCCCCCCTGTTGCGCCAGGGCTATGGCCATGTGGGACTCGGTCACGGTGTCCATCGCCGCGCTGACAATCGGAATATTCAACCGGATATTGCGCGTGAGCTGTGTCTGCGTGCTGGCATTCGCGGGGACCACGTCAGAGCGGGCCGGCAGCAGCAACACGTCGTCGAAGGTAAGCGCTTCAGGTACGGGGAAGTGAATCATAGGATGCCGAGTGAAACCTTTATTGTAGAGAGCCACGCTGGCCTAGGCAAACCGACAAACAAAGGTAAACGCTAAAGCATCGCAATCGGGTGCCGTGGCATCGCCCGAAGCTTGGCCGAAATGACGACGCTTGGAGAGGTACGGTTACTAAAGTTTTCCCGAAAACGTCCAAGAGGAATGATCCGGCTGTTTCCTCATGCTAGCTTTTTTAGAGGCTTGGCCCATAACCTAGCAAAATGTGTTTTGTGCTGCGGGTTCCTCCGAGGTTTGGGAGTGGCAACATTCTCGAATCTCTCAGGCAGCCAGGTGCGCAGGCTCAGCGCAGCTGGGAAAGCGCGTTGCGCCTGAACTATGACGATTCGCAAAAAGATCATTGTGTTTTCAGCGGTGGCTTTGGGAGCCTTCTTGGCCATCGTGTTTCTGATCTCGCGTTTCGCGCTGATCAAGGCATTCACGCGACTCGAAGGCGACGCTGCGCAGGGCACCATCCACCAGATTCACAGCGCTCTTAAACACAGGCACAACAATCTGGAAACCGTAGCCCATGAGTATGCCCAATCGGATGCGGCCTACGAATTCCTGCAGAGCAAGAATATCGAGGACACGCGAAATCTCCTTACCCCCGACGCCCTCAAAGCACTCCATGTTGACCTGGTGGCCATTCTAGACAGCGCCAACAATCTGGTTTTTTACCGCATCGGCGCCAGTTGGTTGCCCGATTCCGCCCAGCTGCAAACAATTACCACGGCCGGTTCTCGATATGCCGGCATTAAGGGTGGATTTCCTACGCGCGGGATTCTCGAAGTCGGCGGCCACGTTCTGCTGCTCTGCTATCAGCCGGTGCTACCCGGAAATGGCGCTGGACCATCGCGCGGAACGGTCGTCATGGCGAGTGAACTGGATGGTGCCGAAGTCGACTTGCTGTCTAACTCGCTCGGATTTCCAGTGTGGTTGGAACCCGCCAACATCGTCGTTGGCGATGGCCAGGGTGTGGCATGGAGCAACGGCATCGATTCTGCTCGTATTGAGAGCGACTCGACCATGCTGAACTATGTCGCCGTCCGGGACTTGTCCGGCAAGACTTGCAGACTGTTGGCCGCACGAACCCAGCGCTCTTTCTTTCTCGAAGGCAAGAAGGAAATCGACTATCTGCTGGGGCTGCTGATGCTGGCAGGCGTGGTGTATTGTGCAACCCTGTTTTTCTTCGTCGAGGAAGTTCTGGTGCGCCGCGTCGCTTCTCTGGGAAGCGACGTCAGCAAGGTTACCGTGAGCGGAGATCTTTCGTTGCGCCTGAATGGCGAAGGCAAGGACGAACTCAGCACCTTGGCCCGCACACTGAATACGATGTTGTCTTCCATTCAAAAGACCAAGTCCGAATTGATGCAGGCTCAGGAATCGCTTCGTTTTCACGCCGAGCATGACGCACTCACGGGCGTGCTGAACCGCCGCGCCATTCGCGACGTCCTGCGAAAGGAGCTGGCCCGGTGCCGCCGCGAAAAGAACACGCTGGGCGTGATTCTTGGCGATGTCGATCACTTCAAGAAGATCAACGACCGTTACGGCCATGCCGCCGGGGACGCAGTGCTCGTAGGGGTCGTGCAGAGGATGCAATCGGTGCTGCGCTCCTACGACGCCCTTGGACGCTACGGTGGCGAAGAATTCCTCATCATTGCGCCGAACTGCGATCTCGCCATGGCGCAAAGACTAGCTGAGCGTGTGCGCAGCATCATCGCGGATGAAGCCATGGACCTCGGTCATGCGTCGGCCAACGTGACTCTGAGCATGGGCGTGACCCTTGGCACCGCCGAAAGCGACCCCGAATTTCTGGTCGCACAGGCCGACACCGCCATGTATAACGCGAAGCGCAACGGCAGGAACCGCCTTGAGGTTGAGCTCCCCGAAATCGAGCCACTCCAAGTCAGGAACCACTAACCCGCAGATCGCCGCCTTCCCGTCCTTCTCGAGCGCAAATGCTACAGTAATCGTGGATGTCCGCAGCCAACTCACTGCTGGTTCGCGCCTGTAAACGTCTGCCCGTCGACCGCACTCCGGTGTGGTTAATGCGACAAGCCGGCCGCTACATGAGCGAATATCGTGCCGTTCGCAAAGACCATTCGCTCATCGAAATCTGCAAGAAGCCAAGCCTCGCTGCCGAGGTAACGATCACCGCGGCTGAGATCCTCGAAGTCGATGGAGCAATCATCTTTGCCGACCTGCTGCTTCCCTTGGAAGTCATGGGCCTGCCTTTCCGGTTCGTGGCCGGTGAGGGCCCCATCGTCGAGAAACCGCTTCGCACGGCGCAAGACATTGCGCGATTACGAACCGATGCCGCGGCGGACCTCGGCTATGTCAGCGAGGCAGTACGGCTGGTATCGGATCATTTTGGCGACAAGGTTCCGGTAATCGGATTCTGTGGAGCGCCTTTCACTTTGGCGAGTTACATGATTGAAGGCGGCGCGTCGCGGCACTACATACAGACCAAGCGCCTAATGTATAGCGCGCCCCAGCTTTTCGATCAACTATTGGCGAAACTGGTGACCGTAACCGCGGAATATGCCTGCGAGCAGGTCACCGCAGGAGCCGATGTGCTTCAGGTATTCGACAGCTGGGTCGGGTGCCTCTCGCCGCAAGACTATCGCCGCTACGTTTTGCCACGCACGCGCGAACTCATCGGGAAGCTCAAGACATCAGGCGCTCCGGTCATCTACTTCGGAACCGATACCGCCACCCTGCTTTCCGCAATTTCGGAAACCGGCGCTGATGTGATTGGCCTGGATTGGCGGATCCCGCTCGATGAAGGGTGGCGGCAACTCGGATACGACATGGCGGTGCAAGGGAACCTCGACCCGGTGGTCCTTTTCTCTCCTTGGAAGCAGGTTGAGGCAGCCGCACGAGATGTGGTAAATCGCGCCCAGGGACGTCCGGGACACATCTTCAACTTGGGCCATGGCATTTTGCCGGAGACGCCGGTCGACCATGTAAAAGCGCTTGTCTCATTTGTTCACGAGAACTCGCAGATTGCAGTCGCAGCTCAGAAACTATGAGCAGTTCGGACAAAATCCGTCAGGCTGTACTGCTACTCGCCCATGGCAGTCCGGACTCCGTCGATCAGATTCCCGAGTTCCTTTCGAAAGTGACCGGTGGCCGCCCCCTGCCCGTGGCGGTTGTGGAGGAGGTGAAGCATCGCTATGCCAAGGTCGGTTGTTCCCCGTTGACCGACTTGACTGTGAAGCAAGGCGAGCTCTTGTCCAGGCGCCTTCGCATTCCGGTCTACGTAGGTATGCGCAATTGGCATCCTCTGGTCGCTGACACGCTTGCGCGCATGAATGCGGATGGGGTCACCAACGTGAGTGTCATCTGCATGGCTCCCCAGAATTCAAGAACCAGCGTAGGGCTGTATCGAAATTCCCTTCGCGGGGCGGATTGCCACATGAAGTTTGATTTTGTGGAATCCTGGCACGATCAACCGAGGCTTATTCAGTCCTTTGCTGAGAAACTCAGGACTGGTCTTGAGGGAGCGGAAAAGGAATACGGGAAGGTGCCACCGGTGATTTTCACCGCCCACAGTGTCCCGGAACGCACGATACTCGAGGGTGACCCGTACGAAGACCAAGCCAAGGACACAGCTTACCTGGTAGCAGCTGCCGTGGGTCTTGATCGTTTGGCGTGGAAATTCGCCTTCCAAAGTCAGGGCATGTCGGGAGGGACATGGCTGGGGCCGACGGTTGAGCAGACGATCCTGCAGTTGAAAGCGGCTGGCAAAGATGGCGTCTTCATACAACCCGTGGGATTTCTCTGCGACAACATTGAAATCCTTTACGACATCGATATAGGGTTTCAAGCATTCGCCCAGGCGCAAGGGATGCGCCTGTGGCGGGCGGAATCGCTAAACACCTCGCCTTTGCTCACCGAGGCCCTGGCGGAAATCGTTCATTCCAGGACTTCTGTTCCAGTCGGTAACTGACATGACCAGGAGAATCGCAGTTGTCGGAGGCGGAACCTCTGGCCTGTCTGCCGCCTACTCCCTGCAAAAGAGGAAGTCCGCCGGATTCCCGCTCGAGTTTGTCGTGTACGAAGCGGGCCAACAATTCGGAGGAGTAATCCGCACCGAGCGGGTTGATGGTTGCGTGATCGAGGCTGGCCCGGATTCCTTTCTTACCGAGAAGCCTTGGGCGGCAGATCTCTGCCGCGAACTAGGTCTCGGCGATGAATTGATCTCATCGAATGATGCCGAGCGCAGGACGTACATGCTGATCAACGGTCGCCTGCTACAGATTCCAGACGGGCTAATGTTCATGGTGCCCACCAAACTCGGGCCGACCTTTCTCTCCCCCATGTTCTCGGTAAGAACGAAGGCGCGAATCGTTCGCGAATGGCTCTTACCGCCGAAGCCAAAGCGCAAGGAAATGACGGTGGGTGAGTTCGTCGAACGCCACTACGGCCGCGAGATGGTGGACCGGGTCGCCGATCCTCTGCTCGCCGGTGTTTACGGCGGCAGTGCCGATCAGCTCAGCGTAGATGCGGTTCTGCCCCGTTTCGTCCAGATGGAAACCAAGTACGGGAGCTTGGGCCGCGCCATGGCCGCGGCAGCAAAGAATGCACCTGCATCCGCTTCGCGTTCACTGTTCACCTCGCTCAAGTCGGGCATGCAGCAAATGACGAGCGCACTGATTTCGCGACTGCCGAAAGAAGCGCTGAGAGCTGGCGTCCCCATTGAACAAGTTCAGCCTGAATCGGGAAAATGGCTCGTGATCGGCAACGGGCGCACCGAAGAATACGATGCCGTCGTCCTCGCTACTCCGGCACCCATCGCAGCCGGGCTCTTGACTACCGTGCCGGAACTCACCCGGGAACTAAATGCCATTTCCTACAATTCCTCGATGACGGTCGTCTTCGGCTACGAGCAGAGCGTTCGTTGCACGCTGCCGCCTGGGTTTGGTCTGCTCGTCCCGCGCACCGAGAACCGAAAGATTCTCGCCGCGACGTTTGTTCATAACAAGTTTCCCTATCGCGCCCCAGAAGAGCGCGCCCTGATCCGCTGCTTTGTCGGCGGCACCGTCGCGGACGAAATGCTCGATCAGACCGAGGCCGACATCGCGAACATCGTCGAAAAGGAATTGCAATCGATTCTGGCGATCAACGCGCGTCCGGTATTCGCTCGGGTGTACAAATGGCGCAAGGCAATGGCCCAGTACACGCTTGGGCATTCGGCGCGAGTTGAGCGGATCATGACGCTGGCCGCCCGAATGCCAGGCTTCGCTCTGGCCGGAAATGCTTTCGGTGGCATTGGCGTACCAGACTGTGTGCGCACGGGAGTCGATGCCGCCAATAAGATATTGGCCGATGTGGCTCCGAGCTAGTCGGTTCGAACCGGCTCGGGTGCCTGTTTCACAAACACAAATCGATCGGCGACCACGAAATTCAAGAGCGAGCAAGCTGCCACGCTTAGTAGGTTCGCCAAGAAGTAATTTACGCGAAGTTCTTCCACGAAGGCCTTCATCGCGAGTACATTCCCTGCAATCGAGAAGGCACCGGTACTCAAATTGAATTTCAGGAACCTGGCAACCTTGGTAGCAGATCCGCGGTCCGCCCAGGTGTAGTGCTCATGCCAGGAGAAGTTGTGGATGACCGTCACCTCAACGGCGAGGGCGGTTGCAAAAAGATAGTTCAACCTCAGCCCAGTCTTGAGCAACATCAAGGTAACTAACTGCACCACGATGCCCATCGCTCCCACAGCATTGAACTTCCACCAGCGAGTCCAGTTTTCTGTGGCGGCGCTCATCGGACCTGCTCCTCGCAGTAGAGCCGCCGGATGTTCCTGGCCGTGAAGAACACCAGCATTCCCGACATACCAACAATCCCGACTATCCCGCCGACATCGAATAGGCGATGTCCGTGCAGGACATAGGGCCAGCGCAACACCACCAGGTTACCGATGGCGAGCAAAATCCTTAACTCAGTTGGCCCGAAGCTCCAGAACGACATTTGAAACTCTCCCAACGTATAGGTCGCAAGGTAAGACTGGATCGAGAGCAACAAAAACGCGACGAGTAGCCCGAGGGCTACGAATGGGCTCATATATCCGGAAACGGCCAGGCCTGCCATCAACCCCACGGAGCCAATGCTGTCGAGGATATGATCAACGTAGAACCCATACCTTGGCCTCTGCTTTTGGCGGACCCGGGCCAGGGTGCCGTCGAGGCTGTCGCCAAACCAGTTCAGTGCGAGACAGCCGATGGCCCCGAGAAGCCAGAATCTGTTGAAGCGGGACATGCCATAGCAGACGCCGGTACCAATCTGTCCGGCAAAACCGAGGATCGTGAGATGGTCTGAGTTAACCCACTCTGGCGTCCGTTCCGCCAGCCATATGAGGACGCGCTTTTCCTGTGCTGCCAGGACGCTCTTGTGGAGGCGCATGGCTGTCCGGAAACCTGAAATCATAGGACGATCAAGGACTGCGGTGGGCATCATCGGCCTCCCCTCGGGCCATCATGCCCAAAGCGTCGAACACCGAGCAATGCTCCGGAGGTAAATCAGAAGTCAACTGCAGGTAATCAAATATCTGCTTTGTCCTGTGTGCTTTAGCGGGAACCCAGGGGTGGCTCAAATGGTCCGGAGGAGCACACCAGAGAGAGTTCTCAGCACTTTTCCCGGGCCGTTAGTGTCGGCTCCGTGCCCCCGCCTCCAGGATGGCATGGCTCAACTGCTCACATGCCCAATCCACCTGCTCGGGAGACATCACTGCTGGTGGCGCTAGGACGATGTGGTCGCCCGAATCTGCACCCGCGCAGCCCTGACCGGGATAGACCAACAGTCCACGATCCGTAGCCGCTTGGGCCACCAATCCACTGAAGTTCTGGCTGGCGGGATAAGGTACCTTCGAAGCCTTGTCCACCACAAATTCGATCGCCCACAGCAGGCCGATTCCGCGCACATCGCCGACCGGGGAAAGCTCTTTCATCGTTCCCAAACCTTCCTTGAGCTTGGCTGCGATGGTTCCAGGATGGTCGGAATCTGCTGCGTGGATCAAGTCATGCTGTTTGATGTGATTCAGCACAGCCCTCCCTCCCGCTAGTGAAATGGGATGGGAGCTGTATGTGAACCCATGCATGTGTGCGCCGGAGCCATAGGCTACAACCTCGACGACTTTTGGCGACACGATCACAGCTGCCAGGGGAGCGTATCCGCTCGAAAGACCTTTCGAGGTGACGACAATGTCGGGCGTGACACCCCAATGCTGGACGGCAAAGTTCCGACCGGTGCGCCCGATTCCGCTGGTGACTTCGTCGGCGATAAGCAGAACCTCATTGGCCTCGCAGATGTTCGCGACCTTGTGCAGATAACCCGGCGGAGGCAGCACCGCCCCTAGACAAGTACCGCTGACCGGTTCCAGGATCATCGCTGCCGCTCGGTTGTTGGCGGATGCTAAGGCTGCATCAAGTTCCAGGGCATAGGCGGCCGCGCAATTGGCGCAGCCATCGTGGCAGTCGTAAGCGCAGCGATAGCAGTAGGGCGTGCTTACGGTGGTGAACTCCCGTACCATGGGCCGATAGATTTCAGAGCGCCGGCCATTGTGTGAAACTGCAATGGCGCCCAAGGTTGAACCATGTTGGCTTTGATCGCGGCTAATGATCTGCGAGCGCCCGAAATTGCCGATTTCGACTTGATATTCGCGTGCCAGCTTCAAGGCAAACTCCACTGCGTCTGAACCACTAGCAGTGAAGTAAACGGCTCCGCCCTTGTACGCCGGACCAGCAAATTCAAGCAGCTCACTGCCGTACTGTTCGGCGATGGGCGTCGTGAACTGGCTGGAATGGACGAACTCAAGCGACCGGGCTTGTTCCGCCATGGCGGAGACGATCTCAGAGACGCCATGACCGATGAAATTTACCCCCGCTGACCCGGCAAAGTCGAGGTATTGCTTGCCGCGGGCATCCCAGAGGTAAGCTCCCTCCCCGCGCACTGCCGGCGGGAACGTCTTCCGGAAAGACCTCCGAAGGAGCGCTGAGCCCGGAGAACCCTGTATTGTGGCCTGCTCAATCACCGTATTCGGGAGTGTTCGCACTTCTGATTCGCCCCGACAGAAAAGAGTTGCTGAGGAATCCACAGTTGTTGGTGGTTGCCCCTCGGGCTGCGGCATTCGACCTTACGTTGGCAGGTTTGGGCCTTAGGTTCGTAGGTTTGTACGATGCATCTTTCCGACGAGCCTAGAGACCGCAGAGCAAGACCCACGGCCAACCTCGCAATCCAGAAACGAATCTGTCACGCCACCCCGTTAGAGGTTCGAGGTCGGTCTCAGCCGTGTAGAATCCCCCTTAATGCAGGCTTCCTCCGACCTCTCTTCGTCACAATCCACGCAAGCCGGCAAAGCCAGCCTCCCTGGCACCGCCCAACGATCGGTGCTACAGCGATTTCTTCGCCTGTTTCGACCATCGCACCAGCACACCGCCTTTTCGGCAACGCTGCTTCTGGTTACTACCATCATGCTCTCGCGGATTGTGGGTTTCCTGCGCGAGTGGTATATCGCTTGGGCATTTGGCGCAAC
Source organism: Terriglobales bacterium (assembly GCA_035606605.1). Classification (GTDB taxonomy): domain Bacteria; phylum Acidobacteriota; class Terriglobia; order Terriglobales; family Acidobacteriaceae; genus Gp1-AA145. The sequence continues at coordinate 53,684 of DATNEX010000019.1, read as the reverse complement.
CACGGTTACCGACGCCTACAACGCTGGGTTCACGATCCCGGATTGGGTGAATTACCTAGCCGCCGGGGGTACAGCCTCAATCACGTTCGTTTCGATCTACACGCGTTTTCTCGCGGAGAAGCGAGAAGAAGACGCACAGAAGACCTTCTCGGTGATCGTGACGATCATGACGGCGGTGCTCAGCATCGGGATTCTTGCCGCCGAGATTTTTGCGCCGCAGCTGATTCGGCTGATGTTTGGAAAGTTCGAGCCTGACCAACTCGCCCTATGCGTGCACATCACACGTATTCTGCTTCCCGCCCAGTTGTTCTTCTACGTTGGAGGCGTCGCGTCCGCGGTGCTTTTGGCGCACCGCATGTTCCTTCTTCCGGCGATCGGGCCGTTGTTCTATAGCGGCGGAATCATTTTGGGCGGGCTGCTGTTCTCCCGAAGCGTAGGAATATCCGCTCTAGCTTACGGTGGAGTGATCGGGTGTTTCCTCGGGATTTTCCTGATCAATGTGATCGGGGCGGCGCGAGCGGGCGTGCATTACAAGCCGTCCTTTGACTTTCGCAATCCAGCGTTCCGCGAGTGGATACGTCTTACCATTCCGCTGATGTTGGGCGTTTCGCTGGTGACAGTGGACGACTGGATTCTGCGCTATTTCGCAGCGTCGTCGGTCGGTGATATTACGCGTCTCAACTACGCCAAACGCCTGTTCCAGGTGCCGATTGCCGTGCTCGGACAAGCTGCCAGCCAGGCTTCCTTGCCGTTTTTTGCTCGCCTGTTTGGTGAAAAGAAGTTTGCTGAATTCAGCACCATCGTAAATGCCTCGATTTACCGCATCATTGCCGCCGCCCTCATCGCGTGTAGTTTCATGGTCGCGGCGTCCCTTCCCCTGGTGGATCTGGCGTACCGTTGGGGGCATCTGCACTTTTCAGACTCAACCGTGATTGCGACTTATTTCTTGATCTTCTCGATCTCGCTGACCTTCTGGTCGGCTCAGGGGCTTTACGCACGCGCGTTCTACGCTGCCGGAAACACCTTCACCCCGATGGTTGCGAGCACCATCATCACGCTTGCTTCACTGCCGGTGTACTGGCTGTTGTTCCAACGCTTTTCTACGGTTGGCTTGGTGATCGCCTCGGACCTCGGCATTGCTGGAAACTGCATCGCTCTGGCAGTGCTGCTTCACAGACGTGGACTGGTCTCGCTGAGGGCGTTGCAGTGGGACGAGATTGGAAAGGCACTTCTAATTTCCGTGATCGCCGTTGCCGCATCACGACTCGTGGCCGGTCTTGTCCCGCTGCACGGCAGCCGCACCGCCGATCTCGAGTCGCTCGCCCTTATCACCGCGGTTTGGGCAGGGGTAGTCGGTCTCGGGCTCTGGCTCCTCAAGGCAAAACTTCCGCACGATCTACGGCAGCGGACAAGGCCATCGCCCGGCATGCCCGTCTAAGCTATCGCCAGGCAGGATCGCTCGCCTTATTCGGACTTGCTCCCAGTTTGCGTCAGGCGCTGCTGGGGGGCCATTGCCAGGAATCTCGAGTCCTGCAAGCTCCTCGGGCGGTCCAGTTAGTCTGCCGCCATCCTGGTAGCCAACGTGCGATTGAAATGTTGAATCGCACGGTAGCATTCACAGGCAGCGGCTTCCAACTGAGGGCGATTCAGAATCTTGACACTGCCCCGAGCATTTTCGATGGTCCTCGCCTTCTGCAGAATCCCCGCCGCCAAACTTACGCTCGGACGCCCTGTTCCCAACATCTGCGCGAGAAACTCATGAGTGACGGGGAGGTATTCGGATTTCACCCGATCCTGGCACATGAGCAGCCAACGCGCGAGACGCTGCTCGATTTCGTGCAGACGATTGCAGGCGGCAATCTGGGCGATCTGCAAACCCTGAATCAGGACGAAGCGGTTCAAGACCAGACGCAATTCTGGGGATTCCTCCAACCTCTCCTCGAGAGAGTCCGACTTGATGCGGAACGCCGTCCCGGAAATTTGCATGATACTGCGGTAAGGTCCGCGCTGGAGGCCTACGGCCAGAGGGGTTCCAACAATTCCCTCGTGGCCGACGATGGCAACTTCCACGCTACGCCCATCGCTAGTGAGCACGACCAACGAGGCCAGCCCTTCATTCAGGAAATACGCAAACTCCATTCGCTGGCCGGCTTCGTGGAGTATGTGGCGATGGGGCAGTTGTACGAACTCAAGTTCAGGCCGAAGGCGGTTGTACTCACCTTCAGGGATTGAATTCAGAATTTCGTTCCCACTCGGTCTTCCACTCACGTCTACCCGACGGCCGGAAGGACGCGGTCCCGATGTTATTTTGTCACCGCGAACATTCGTATGATCCAAACCTGCTCCTCTGCGAGCCCGCGCCACGGGATTCTGGAGACAGAGCCAGTGCGCGTAGGCTATTCGTGCGGTGCAGAAGTGTCAGTTCGGCAGCGAACTGAGAAGCCGTTCAATACTGCAAGGCGAGACCGCTACGGTAGCTTTGGATGGCGGCGTAGCACTCGCAGGCAACGTCCTCGAGGCGCTTGCGGTTGAGGATCTTCACGCTGCCGCGCGTGTTTTCAATCAGACCGGCGCGCTCTAGCACTCCGGCTGCGAGAGTCACAGTCGGTCGGCCGGTGCCCAACATTTGAGCCAGAAACTCGTGGGTAAGTGGCAGCGAACCGGTGTCGGTCGTGTCCTGACACATCAGTAACCACCGCGCCAGCCGCTGTTCCATGTCGTGCAGGCGGTTGCACGCGGCTGTTTGTGCGAGCTGCATCTGTTGGCTAAGAACGTATCGCTCAGTCGCCCGGCGCAACGCAGGAAGCTTTGCGAAGTTGTCATGAAGGGTTGCGGAAGCGATTCGTAGCCCGGTTCCAGGTAATTGCACGATGGCGCGAGTGGGCGCCTCGTCAAAGCCAAAAACGACGCCCAAGCCCACAACTCCCTCGCGTCCCGATATACCTACTTCCACACTGCGTCCATCGCTCGCGATCACCACCAGAGAAATCATGCCGGCATTCAGGAAGTAGGCATGTTCAATGGTTTGTCCTTGCTCGTAAAGCACCTTGTACCGGGGCAGGGGAACCGGCTCGAGCACAGGCCGGAGCGCAAGAAACTCTTCGTCAGGAACCGACAACAACATTACGCTGCCAATGGCTTTGCCATCTCGATCAGTGCGCGACGGCAAGGGCGCAGGTATAGCCGAAATCCCAGTGCTGGTAACAGGAGTGATATCTGAAAGCGCCATTCGCTATCTCCTTCACAAGGTTCCGGATTGGTAGGATGCAGGCGCAAGAAAGGCCAACTTCTCAAAAACCCTGTAAGGAAATACGGAATTTAGCCCAGAAGAAGATCCATTTTGACGCAAAAAAGATCAGCGTCCCTTAGGACGCTGATCTCTCGAATTCCGCTAGCCGGTTTAGGCGCGAGCTGCCACGGCTTCATTGCTGGGAGCAGTTGCTGACTTTTCTTCACCGTTCGGCTTCTGGCCGGCCTGGCCCGCCTTGCGGATGTCGATGCCACCCTTAAAGAAGGCGCCGTCTTCAATGGAGATGCGCGCCGCAACAACGTCACCAGTGAGTGAACCGTCACTGCGAATATCGACGCGATCGCTGGCGGTCAGATTTCCGCGCACTTTGCCGAGCACGACGATCTCGCGGGCGTTGATGTTAGCGGCCACTACGCCGTTGCGACCAACGGTAACGCGGTTTCCGGCGAGGTTGATCGAACCCTCGACCCGTCCATCGATGTAAAGGGACTCGGATCCGGTGACTTCGCCCTTAATGACGAGAGACTTCCCGATGGTAGCCTGATCTGCTGTGCTGGCCGACACGGGACGCGGAGCACTGGCGGCCGTTTCCGTTACCGCAGGAGCGCTCGGCGCTGAAGTAGGGGTACGCTCCGGCTCGGTCGGACGACCTGGCGCCGTGGGCTGATTTGTAGGCTTCCACATGTGAGAAGAAATCCTTCCTTTGGGGAAATGTTGTTGGGCCGTATCCGTGGGTCGGAGGCCAATAAAATTCTACTCTCCACGCTTACCCCAAGTCCTGTGGAAATTCGCAATAGTTTGTGCATTTTCGGGCATTTTCTCGCAACTTCGCGCAGAAACTCGGGGCAATGCCTTAGGCCTGGCCCTAGCTCGAGAGTGTACATGCCAAACCCTTCGGTACCAGCATCTTGGGTACCGAGTTGGTAACATGATCCCAGTACTCAGCAGTCGGCATGCAACAACGCGAAAGCCAGTGTCTAGCTACTTACGCCGAACCTGCGGGACAGAATGCTGAATGCTAAGTGCTGAATGATTTCTGACTCCTCCATCCTGAGAAAGATCCAGAGCCAGCCCAAGGAGGTCGCGGGCTACAAGCAACTGGTCCGCGAACTTGGGCTTCACGGTGACGCACGCAAGGAACTCAGCGAGCGCCTGAAGAAGCTGGTCGCGTCAGGACAGCTCGTCGCGTTTGACTCCGACCGCTATCAAATCCCCCAAGCACCTTCCGGCAAGAACCTAATTGCAGGCAAGCTCAGTCTGCATCGCGACGGTTTCGGCTTCGTGATCCCGGATCTGACATCGGCCTCTCCCGCTCTCAAAGCCCGCCTCTCGGGCGATATTTTCATTCCCCCGCACGCGGTCGGCTCCGCCATGCACGGCGACCGCACGCTGGTGGAAGTCATGAGCGTTCGGCCTGACGGGAGAGCGGAAGGCCGAATCGTGCGCGCTATTCAGCGTGCCCATCCCACCATCGTCGGAATCTTTCACTACAGCGGCAGGCACAACTATGTCGTACCCATCGACTCCAAAATCGATAAGGAAATTGTGATCCCGAGGGGCTTAGAGCTACCGGAGGAAGCCGGGGTGTCCCCTGCGGCGCACGATGGACGAGGGAAAAGAGCTTCTCGCCATCGCGTCCTTGGCCGCGAAGCCGCGTCCCACGCTGACTGGACGGATCTCGAGAATGTCGTCGTTGATGTCGAAATCACTGACTGGCCGTCTGCCACCCAGACCCCGCGCGGACGCGTGGTCGAAATCTTAGGATACGAAGACGATTTTGGCGTTGACGTCGAAATCATCATTCGCAAGTTCCATCTTCCTCATCGGTTCCCTGCCGAAGTGCTGGAAGAAGCCGCCGCAATTGAGCCAAGGATTGCTTCCGGGGAACTCCGCAAGCGGCGCGACTTCCGCAACCTGCCGATCGTCACAATTGACGGCGAAACCGCCCGTGACTTCGATGATGCGGTGCTTGTGACCCGACTAGAGAACGGCAACTTTGAACTGCAGGTTCACATTGCCGACGTCGCACAGTATGTTACTCGGGACTCCGCCCTCGACCAGGAAGCACGCCTGCGCGGTACCAGCGTCTACTTCCCAGATCGCGCTGTGCCGATGCTCCCGCTCGAGCTTTCAACGGACATTTGCAGTTTGCGTCCGCAGGTCGATCGCCTGGTCATGTCCTGCGTGATGGAAATCGACAGCCGCGGCACGGTGGTTGGCTACCGAATCTGCCCTGGGGTCATTCGATCGTCAGAACGCATGACCTATACCGCGGTGAACGCCATCCTCGAAGGCGACGATTCCTTTCAAGCTCGGTATCGGGATCTTGTGGCGAACTTCGAGCGTATGCGCGAGCTGGCGATGATTCTCAAGCGCAAACGCGAACGGCGCGGTTCGATCGACTTTGATTTGCCCGAACCTGTCATCGAATTCGACGAGTTCGGATTGATGAAGAGTGTGACGCGCTCCGAGCGCAATATCGCCCACCGCATCATTGAAGAATTCATGCTCTCGGCCAATGAGTGCGTCTCTGGATATCTCGAAAGCAAGGGCATCCCGTCTCTTTATCGCATCCATGAAAAACCCGATGCCAAGCGTGTCTATGACTTCGAGGTAATCGCCGCGACTTTCGGATACTCGCTTGGCGTTGGCCCCCTGCCCATTCGACGCATGCAGTTCAAGACCGATCGCCGGGCGAGTTACGGCACCGGTAAGCGCGCGCGAGAGATGGAAGTTCCACAAGAGGTCCACATCACCCCGCGCATGTATCAGAAGTTGACGGAAAAAATCGCCGGCAAGCCGGAGGAGAGGATTCTGTCCTACCTGATGCTGCGCTCATTGAAGCAAGCCCGCTACTCCGAAGAGAACCTCGGCCACTTTGCACTGGCGGCAACTACGTACACTCACTTTACTTCTCCCATCCGGCGCTATCCCGACCTCATCGTCCACCGTATTCTCAAAGACCTACTGCTCGACCGCCCTGAGCAGTGGGATGGAGCAGTTCCAATTGGAATGCAGGCTAACTCTGTCGCAGGGGATCCTCACGCCGGCGACGAGCAAGAACGGGGAAGACGCGACGTCGGTCGGGCCGAGAAAGGCCACAAACAGACCGGAGCACTGGCTCCTGAGGGTGCGCGCCAGAGCCACAAAGAAACCGCCTCACCATGGTCAAAACGCCGCGAACGCGAACCGGTCCAACTTCAAGCAGGCCCGATCCCGGTAGAAGAACTTCATGCCATCGCCGAAGAATCCAGCCAATCCGAGCGCCGAGCTGACGAAGCCGAGCGAGAGTTGATGGAGTGGAAAAAAGCGAAATTCATGCAGGACCGAGTGGGCGAAGATTTCGATGGCCTGATCATCAGCGTGACCAAGTTCGGTTTCTTCGTCGAGCTCGCGGATCTGTTTGTCGAAGGTCTTGTACCACTCGCGAGTCTCCCCGATGACCGATACACGTTTCACGAAAACACGCGTGAGATTATTGGCCAGCGGTCACGGCGCGCCTTCCGTCTAGGCGACAGAGTCCGGGTGCTGGTCGATCGAATTGACCCAGTGGAGAAGAAGATTCAGTTCGCCTTGTTGGACGACCGCCCCAGGCAAAAGTCTCGAGGAAAGCGATCGTGATCAACTTGACTGCTTCCGGCGTCGATCTGATTGGAAAGAAGATGGATTAGGCTACGGGGTCCTTTTCCAATGATAAAATCTTCTAAGGACCCCATCGGACCGCTCGGTTCGAATCTGTGTCGGGACGTGGCTCAGCCTGGTAGAGCACTCGCTTGGGGTGCGAGGGGTCGGCAGTTCAAATCTGCCCGTCCCGACCATTCTTGAAATTCGCCGCTATCTCACTGACAATACGGTTCCAAAATCTTTGGCTCCGCAAGCAGAGTTCGAAAATCGTCTGCTAAGGCCGACCATTAACTTCCCGGGTGCCTGCAGCGATGGAAGAAATCCGCAATTACCTTTTCAAAGACGACGAATTATCGCGAAGAAAGGCGATATAGCCAGGTTCGTCGAGTTCGCCGCTAGCCAGATTCAGGACCGCCTGCGCCGCGTCCTCCTCACTAGCAGCAAAGCGATATCCATTCACTTCGAGAAACAGAATTCCCACAACAAATCCTGTGCGCTTGTTGCCATCTACAAAGGGATGATTGCGTGCGATGCCGACTGAATAAGCAGCAGCCATCTCAATCATACTCGGAGATTCGGCACAGGCTAAGTGCTGTTGCGGTCTAGCCAGCGCTGATTCAAGCAAGTTTCGGTCGCGTAATCCCGTCGCTCCGCCGTGCAGCGCGAGGAGCCGATCGTGAAGCGCCAGAACATCGCGTTCTTCAATCCAAAGCGGTTGCTTCACTTGGCGAGAACGTGCAGTGTATTGCGGTAGCGGTCAATGATGTCCTCGGCCTTCTGCATTTTTTTTTCGAAACTCGGATCATAGGGAGTGAGCCGATAACCGCCCTCTGCGGCCTCAATGAGGAACAGCGGTTCGCCGTCTCCAGTGTGCAGACGGCTGATGACCTCTTTCGGCAAAACCACCCCGAGCGAGTTGCCGAATTTTCGGACTTTGAGTTCGACCACTGCAACACCTCCTGCGGAAGTTATTACTATTGTAATAACCTTGGGAGGCTTTTGCAACAAGAACGACGATTTGTCGGCTTCAGGCGACCAATGCCCCCTAAGTCCGCTACTTGTAAACCGCGAGGATGGCTGTCTTGAGCGCGCGTTGCAAGGACACACTGTACTCGCTGTTCAAAAACGTCTCCATTTGCCACGAGCGTTCTAAAATCGTCTGCTACAGCCGACCATTCATTCAGCACTATCGAACTCTTCGCAGGACACGTCCTAACCTATTCTCGCCTTCAGCCGTTGCGCGATAATCGTCGTTGACCAAGATGTCTTCACCGAAGTTGATTTTCATCTGCGGGAAAATGGCGGCAGGAAAATCCACTCTCGCCAGAGAGTTGGCCGAGCGGGAACGCGCCCTTCTTCTCGTGCAGGACGATTGGTTGGCTACGTTGTATCCCGGCGAGATCACCGGCATTCCGGAATTTGTGCAACGCTATTCCCGATTGCAGAACGCGCTCACGCCCCACATTTGCGCCCTCTTGTCGCAAGGGATCTCTGTGGTGCTCGATTTCGCTGCTGCTACTAAATCGCAGCGTGCTTGGTTTCGCGGTCTGATCGAGCGTGCGCAGGTCGTGCATGAATTGCACTTCATCGACGCATCCGACGCCTTGTGCAAACGTCAGCTTCGTGAGCGGAGCGCGGGATTGCCTGCTGGTACTCCCTGGACGAGCGAAGCGGACTTTGAAGCCATAACTGCGTATTTTCAGGCCCCATCCGACGATGAACAGTTCAACGTGGTCCGCCATGACCATCACTGACAAGAGTAAAGATCGCCAAGCCGGCCTGCGAGCGGATGTCTGCGATCGGCCAAGCGTGTCAAAAATCTGTATGTCTCATTGGGGGCGAGGAGGATCAAGACGAGCCTCTGGGACAAGAGGTTCGAAGAGTTCGACAGGATTACCTGAAGGGTCCTCGACAAGAATCTGCCTTCCGCCAACCCCTGTTACGAGCTCGTTGCGGAACCGGACTCCGGCCTTGCGCAGGGTTTCGACGGTGCCCGCCAGATCCGATACTTCGAGGGCGAATCTGTTCCAGCCACCCGGTTCTTGCTGCTTCCCATCGGGCATTGGTTGTCCTCCTCCTGCCGACGGATTTGGTGCGCTCAGCACTAGCCGTAGGTCGCCGCGCGTCAGCATGGCAAAAATGGGGACCGGATGCATTACTTGCTTGAACCCGAGGTGCCGGCAATAGAATGCGATCGCGGCATCCACGTCCTTCACGATATAGCGGACTTGTACAGTGGCCATGGGAGGTTCCTCGCTAACTATTTATGTCTAATATTAAGATACTCTATTTTAGAGCAATATGCTAACCACAAAAAGAGCAGCCAAGGGAAAGCAAGAGTTGGTGACGCAGGTGATTCGCGATGCCCGAGAATACAGCATCGGCATGGTCGGCTTTCACCAAGCGGTTGGACGGATCTTGGGGCTGAACGTCACGGACATGAAATGTCTCGACGTGATGACCATGAAGGGTTCGGCTACCCCTTCCCAGTTGGCGGAACACACGGGCCTCAGTAGCGGTGCGACTACTGCCATGATCGATCGTCTGCAAAAGGCAGGCCTTGTCGAGCGCCATCCCCATCCCAAAGATCGGCGCGGCACGGTCCTGCTTCTGACAAAGCAGGCAATGCAGAAGCTGCCGTTGCTTTTTGAATCGCTCGGAAATGCTATGCGCGTCCTGATTTCAGGCTACTCGCAAAAAGAACTAGCAGTCTTGGCTGATTTTTTTGTTAGGGCCACCGTTCTGTGGCAGAAGGAGCGCGGGAAACTCCAGCCGTGATCTGATGATAGGACACCTTGAGTCGTCAACGAGAAATTGCGCCCGCCCACTTGATCACTAGCCAGTTTTCCTCATCCAGGGAGGCCCAGGTGTGTCTCCTGAGGATTCGGCAAACAGGAAATTGCGCTCGCCCGAGTTCAAAAATCGTCTGCGAGAGTCTACCCGCTGGCGCAATTCGTTCCCAACTGCTGAAAAGCCCTGTTCAAAATCCCTATTTGAAACAAAAGTTCGAAAATCGTCTGCTAAGGCCGACCATTGAAATTCGGCGACAAATTAAGCGGCGCGTCTTCTGGCCCGTTCCAGAACCCGGCGCAACCGTTTCACCAGACCATCCCGGCTTCGCGGAAGGGAGTTCTTCTCGTTGTCGTCCCTGTGTTGGAAGTACTCGCGCCGACTATCCATGACCGCAGCTAATTCATCCGTGAGGTCTTTAAGTTTCTCGGCGTTCGTTTCCCTGGAGGCATCTCTTGCGATGTCTTGCCATTCGCGTTGTTTGGGTGTTTCGTGTTGGGGCATGACGTTCCTGTCTGGGCGTACGCAAAGGACCGTCGCCAAACACCGGGCAATAACCGGCGGAGACGTGCGTGCCGTTTAGTTACACGAAGCCGAAGCGCAAGAAAGCGCCAGGATGCGACACGCGGAGGGGCGAAAAACGTCTCCGAGGAACAGGCGGATAGCCCTCCGCCCCGATGTTGGGAGCTGGGTTGCTAAACGTCCTCGCCCAAACGCCGGAGTTCCGTTCTGAGATTCATCAGGTTCGAGCGGATGCTGGCTGCTTCGCTTTGCCTCAAAAAGGTCTTCTCAAGAAGCTTGACCGCCCCATCGTAAGCCTTTCGTGCATGCGCCTTACCTCGCTCTCGCCTGGCTTCATATCTCGAAACACGAGCTACGCGAGTCCAGGTTAATCCCGTGCGAATTTGAATAATGAGCAAATCTAGCTCTCGGAGCGGCATGTAGGTTAGTCAGAGATGCGCCGTCTCGCTCTGAGTGTCGCCATCTCTTTTCTCAGGGCGGCGATTTTATGATGCAACTCTTCTCTGGCCTGACGGACTTCGTGACGCAGTTTTCGAGTCGTCAAAAGGCTGTCTAGAAGGTCAAAGCCATTGCCTCCACCCCTTTTTGCAGCACGGCCCTCAATCCACTTATCGAGCTGTTCTGAACGAACAACCACATGGCTGCGGCGACCCGGAACAGGTCGGCTTACGGGCAGCCTTTCTGCTCCCACCGCTGAACGGTTCTCACGCCACAGAGAGTTCGAAAATCGTCTGCTACGGGCGAACAACAAAATCCAGCAGGGCTGCTGATTGTATACAATATTCAAGCTTTGCGACCTTTCCCTAAGGAGACCCTGATTGATGGTTCGATGCTGGTGTGGACTTGCTTTTCTGATCGGCGCGGCCGTTGCGGTCTGCGGCGAAGCTGCTCCTTACCATCAGACAGACTTTCCGCCTGAAGAATTCAAGGCGCGCTGGGAGGTGATTTTCGACAAAATTGGCAACCAGGCCGTGGCGGTTGTGCAAGGGGCAGCGCGAACTAACGGCTTTATCTTTCCCCGACAGTCGAACGAATTTTATTACTTGAGCGGAATCGAGACACCGGGTTCGTATCTGCTGCTCGATGGCCGCACTCGCAAAGCCACGCTCTATCTTCCTGCCCGTGATGCGCGCTTGGAATCGGCCGAAGGCAAAGTGCTATCGGCGGGTGACGCCGACCTGGTGAAGCGCTTGACGGGCGCTGACGAAGTGTTAAGCACCGAAGCCATGCGGGAAGATTGGTTATCGTCTTCAGGCAGCGGAGCTCCGCATGAAATCTATGCGCTGTTTTCTCCCGCCGAGGGTGCCGAGCAAAGCCGGTACGAATTGATGGATTCGAACGCCTCCATCGCTCGCGACTATTGGGATGGGCGAATTCCGAGAGAAGCGCGGCTTTTAGAGCTGTTGCGCACACGCTTCTGGCGCAGCCAGATCAAGGACCTTACCCCCATCCTCGATGAAATGCGTAGCGTGAAGAGTCCGGGCGAAATTGCCATACTTCGCCGCGCTGCGCAGATCGCGGGCCGGGGATTGTTGGAAGCCATGCGCAGCACCCGCCCCGGAATTTATGAGTATCAGTTGGAGGCGGCGGCGCGCTACGTCTATCTGGTGAATGGCGCGAGGCTTGAGGGCTATCGTTCGATCATTGCCGCCGGGGTCGAAAACATTTGGAACATGCACTACTACCGCAACAGCAAGCAGATCACGCAGGATGACTTAATCCTGATGGATTACGCTCCCGATTACCATAACTACGTGAGTGACATTACGCGCATGTGGCCAGCGAGCGGTAAGTTTTCGGCAACCGATCGAGAGCTGTTGGGATTTGTGCTCGCCTACCGCAAGGCCGTGATGCAGCGCATCCGCCCCGGAGTGACGCCGGCTCAGATTCGAGAGGAGGCGAAAGTTGCCATGCAGCCGGTGTTTGCGCGGACGAAATTTTCCAAGCCCATCTATGAGCAAGCGGCCCATCGCTTAGTGGATACCGGTGGGGGGATTTTCTCGCATCCGGTAGGCCTGGCCGTTCATGATGACGGAGAGTATGTAAACGGACCGCTCGCGGCTGGGCAGGTTTTCTCCATCGATCCACAGTTGCGCGTGCCGGAGGAAAGCCGCTATCTTCGTTACGAAGACGTGATCGTGATCACATCGAACGGCTACGAGAACTTTACTGACTTCCTGCCAACCGAGCTCAACGACCTTGAAACGCTAGTTGGACAAGGCGGTATCTTAGAGAAAGTTCCAGCGGCATTAGAAAAGTAGGGGGCTGCACTCGGAAGTTCAGCCTTGGGGATGATCTCTGCTACAGCTCACTGACCGGCACGCGGTGTTTCGCCCTAGTAGCCGCCCGGCCAAGGCTTTCTTTCTATAGCAATATCGTTTTAGCGAATCCATTCGCGTCCCCGACCGTCTCTGGCATAGGAATCTGCTTTTCAGCAGATGCCGGGTATCCTTATAATCCGGCTGCTCTCATCGAGAGCCGGAAACGATATGGGCAACGATGACAACGGCAATTCAGGACCTGAATGTCGCATTGCGATCATTACAGGGGAAACCGGCGCTTTCCCGGACATGCAGCATTGCTTGTCCCCCCGGTTCTCCGCGACCCTCGCGCAGACCGAAAAGCAGATTCAGGCTGCCGTCGACGATATCAGTGTTCGCGCAATCTTGATCGACCTCGACAGCGTGGGGACGAATCAATCTCAGGCGACGCAGTTGCTCCAAGATCTCCGCCAAGTCCGTGAGGATCTGGTTCTGGTCGCAGTGACCCGATCCAATAGCCGGAGCATTCCCTTAAAGGCTAGCCAGGCGGGTGCTGACGAATTCTTCCTCGCTCCCCTGGATTTCCAGGAGCTGCAGATCGTGCTCTGGCGTGCCATTGAAAAGCGGCGCCTGCAGCTCGAAGGGCAGCGTCTTATCGACCAGGCTGAAAGCAAAACGTCGTTCTGCGGACTCATCGGCGTCAGCGAAACGATGCAGCGCGTCTATCAGGCCATTCAGGCGGTTGCCGACAGCAACACCACGGTTATTCTTCGAGGGGAAAGCGGCACGGGGAAGGAGCTGATCGCCGGGGCGATCGTACAGCTCAGCAGTCGCCGCGACAAGCCATACGTTTGTCTGAACTGTTCAGCGATTCCAGAAAACCTGGTGGAGTCCGAACTATTTGGCCACGAGAAAGGCGCCTTCACCGGTGCCGATTCTCCCAAGCCAGGCCTGATCGAATCCGCCCACGGGGGCACCCTGTTTCTGGATGAAATCACGACCCTCGACCACGGTCTGCAGAGCAAGCTGCTTCGCGTCCTACAGGAGCGCACGGTGCAACGCGTCGGCGGGCGCTCTTCAAAGAAGATCAATTTCCGGCTGATCGCCGCCACCAATGACAATCTGGAGGAACTGGTCCGGCAAGGCCGCTTTCGCGAAGACCTCTATTACCGCATCAACGTTGTTCCCATCTTTATTCCGCCCCTGCGAGAACGTCCGGGGGACCTGCCCCTGCTCGTGGACCATTTCCTGAGAATCTATTGTGCGGCGAACAATCGGCCTCTCAAGCAGCTCGAACCCGAGGCGCTGGAAATCATGGAAGACTACTCCTGGCCGGGGAACGTGCGTGAGTTGGAGAACGTCATTCAGCGGCTCATCATCATGAGCAATTCACCGGTGATCCGAGCCTCCCACCTCCCGCAACCCGTGCTCTATTCGAGCGCCGCCAGTCAAGAAGCAATCTTGATCCCCGAAGATGGGGTAGATTTCGACGGGGAGATGGAGCGGATCGAATTGGCCTATCTTACCGCCGCACTGAACCGCACCCGGGGAAGAAAAGCGGCCGCCGCCGCCCTTTTGCGCATCGATCCCCAACGCATGAAATATCTTTGCCGGAAGAGGAAGCTCGCAGCCGCGCAGGGTTAATTTTTAACCCATAGCTGGTTAATTATTAACCCATTGGGTTAATTTTTAACCCTTCGATTCATCCTTCTACCGGGGGAGGGGAGTCCAAGTCATTGATTATAGAGGCCCTGCCGGCACACGCTTTCTGATGCCAGTTTGGCATCCGTTGTGCACTAGAGGGAAATGCAAGTTGAAAATCAAAAAAACCAGGAGCAGGCAATGTCGATTACGAAGAAATCTCTGATCAGCAACCGTGGAGCCAGCAAGAAAGCCATCGTGACCAAGCCCGAGGTAAACAAGATCTCCGCGACGAAGGTAGCTGCTACCAAGGTCGGTGCGACGAAGATCACTCTACCTAAGGTCACCCTGAACAACACGCGCGTGGGCGTGAAAATGACGAACGTAACCGTCAATTAGTAGACAAAGCGTCACTGCCTGCTGAAAAAAGGGCCGGTGTGCGAACCGGCCCTTTTGTATTGGATAGACATCTTTACCAGACCTTGCGCCAGACAAGGTCGCGACTGAACCGATAGGCGAACCCTAGCAAGCTGCGTCGGGCCACCAGAACCTTAGCGGAGCCCGTCATCCCCGCATTCAACTGACCATCATTGGCAAGCACGACAGTTCCCACGTAATACCGGGGAGGGTTGATCCCTTGCAACTGATCCTTCGTCAGTAATCCCCCCGCCAGCGAAGACGCCGGCGCAACCGCCGAGAGCACTCCGGCCATGGGTTTCACCCTCCCATGCACCAGCAGACGAACCGGCTGAGGAACTTGGACGTCATGCATCTGGAATTCCGGGATGTACACATTGGCTTTTAGTTGGGAGAGGTCGTCGACTTCGAGGAGCATATCGCCTTCGCTAACCGAGCGTCCGACGAGATCGAAAGCATGCGGAGTCATCACTACACCGGGCAGCGGTGAAGTTACCGAGAGCCTGGCTGTTCGTTCCGCGGCAAGGTCGTGGTTGCGCAACCGATATTGCCGTTCCTGTTCGGCTCCTGCAAAGTCGGTATAGCGCAAGGCTGCCGTGTTGGCCCGTGCCGTCGCTTGTCTTAGTTCGCTCTCCGCCAATGCCGCTTCGCCTTCAATGCTGGCGTTGCGCAACTGCAAAAGCAAAGTGCCTGCAGCGACTTGCGATCCTTCTCCCACCGATACCGAGGTCACGGTTCCAGGCACCGCAGCCCGCAACACAGCACTCTGCTTGGCTTGGAGAAGAAAGGGCCCTTGTACAAAATCCGGCCATATTGGTATCAGTAAGACCAGCGATGCCGCGGTAGAAATCAGAGCAAGGCGGGCAGGGGTTAGCCAGCGTATTACGCGTTCTTTCTTGTCGAGATACAGCGTTTTCATGAAAGCCACCAGAAGTTTTACTCGCGACTTGAAGACCCAGAAACCTATTGCCAATGCAGGCAGGAAAGCCCACTCGGGGGTGAAGGATCTCAGAATGTGATACGTCACAATCATGAGGAATGACAAAAGGCTGTAACTGTAGACTCCGGACAGTACGCCGTACACGGCATACATCGGCCGTTTGCGTCGGGGAACATAAGGAACCTCGACCGGCAAGCGGAATACATGCTTGCGCACCGAGGCCGAGAGATAGGCGGTGGCGGTTTCCTTGAGCGATGGCTCTGCGACCAGCTCGGAGAAGATCAAATAGCCGTCGAGCTTGATCAGAGGATTCAAGTTCAAGAGCGATACACCGACTCCGGTCACCATCATGACTTTGTATGCAAAGTCGTGTAACGTCATTCCGGTTGGGGTACCCCACCACACCGCCGTCGCAAAGAAGCAGACAACCAGGTCCAGCCAGATCCCCGCGATGGCAGTGGCAATCCGTGCCCATTTTCCGGCCATGACCCACACTTGCGTTGCGTCACAGAAGAAAGTGGGGGCGAAGTAAAGGAGGCAAAACCCCATTTTTTCAATTTGAGCTCCAAAGTGCTTTCCCACCAGGCCGTGAGCCGTTTCGTGAATGGCGGCCATACCCCCAAACAAGAACCAGAACTCAATGAGGTCAGAGCCCGACTTCTCGGTGAAGTTGTAGAACGCGAAGCTGTCAGCCCATACCTCAGCAAAACGATCGGCCCACATCCATCCCATGAGGATGAACATGCCAATGCTCGTCCAGACAAACCAGGGAGTAAAAAGAAACCGCACCTTGGGATACAACCAAGAGATGTATTTGTCGGCGTCGTCCCAGGTCTTTAGCGTGATATCAGAGAGATCTTTGACCGCAAACCGTTTACGTTTCTTGCCGCGGGAGGCGCGCAACTCCTCTTGCAGCGTAATGTTTTGCTCCATGGGGGTTTTGTAGAGCAATTTGCTATTGCTTTGCAGGAAGCTTGCGAGCTCCCTCACTTCGTCGGTGGAAACCGGAGTGCCTGTTTCGGCGGTGAAGAGTTCCCCAATCGCTTCATGGGTGCGCACACCGTCGAACATCTGAATCAAGGTCCATTGCGCTGGAGTAAACCGAAAAACAAATTCACTTCCCGGCATTTTCGTCAGGACGACAGGCTGGCCCTTTTCATTGTGCTCTTTCGCAATTACCCGTGGATCCAGTTTGGGAGGGGTCTTGCGGATGATCTGCGGCGGAAGTTCCGGCAGGGCTACGTCGAGAGCGCGAACAATATTCATCGGGTCTTATCGCGATCAGCGGACATCGGGCAAACGGAGATCGGCGCGCATCCCAGGACGCAGGCCCGAAGTGTCTCCCGACAATTCGGCAAGGATCTCGATCGTGTCGCTCGCCGGATCGACCACTGGACTGACCTGAATCACTCTCGCGCGATAACGATGCGAGCCGTCGCCAGTTTCGCTCGGGGTGATCCCGACCATCGTTCCCGGACGGATGTGTCCCAGAAACCGCTCCGGCAGGGTTACACGGATGCGTAACGGCGCAACGGCTGTCACCCAGAAGAGTCTGTCGTTTTTCGTGACGCTCTGACCGCTGCGAATGTAGCGTCGCGCCACGACTCCATGGAAGGGAGCGGTGATACGCGTCTTCTCCAACTCGAGCTCCAAGGAGTGCTCGACCTGTTTCGAGTTGGCTAGCAACTCGGAGACTCGCTTTACGTCCCACTCATCGGATTCGGCCTTGTATTTGGCATGCTCCAATTGCTCTTTGGGAATGATCTGAGCCTCCCACATCTTTTCGGCGCGGGCATAGTCGGCTTCGAGAACCTTAGCCTCCGCCTGCCAGTTCTTCAGGTCTGCCTCCATGCTGCGCGTTTTGGCGCGAGCCGCTTCGAGCTCCGCTGAAACCTGGCGATCATCCATTTTGGCGAGCAGTTGTCCTTTTTTTACCGAGGTACCGGGCTCGGCGAAAACGTCCGCCATAACCCCATCGCGTTGCGCCGCGACATCGACCTGGTCTTCGACGATGATGGGCCCGGAGGCGACGAAATCCATTTGCAGAGTTGGGGTCGGGTGCGCGGTCGGAGTAGGACTTGGCTGAGGCCGAGGCTCAGCGGCAGCCACGGTTGCCGGAGCGTTCGAGGGGGAACTGGAACAACCCACCAGGAAGAGCAAGAATGCCACTGGAACGACGACTTTCCTCATGCAATCAACCCCTACCATCTCTACCATCCAAACCAGCTCCAGAGCCTGGTCCAAACCCAAATACCAACCCGACGAAACATGACAACTCCGGCGGGACGCCATCCCGTCGAGATCTTTCCGCGGCCCTGCATGCCGAATCGAAGAGCGCCGTCGGGATTTGGAACCATTACCCGCGCATAAAAAACCGGCTCTGCATTCTCGAGAACTCCTTGCGGACTCACGACCGCTACTTTTCCGTGGAAGGTACGCTCCGGAAAACCGTCAAGCTTCAGGCTGGCTGCCTGACCGGGCTTCAAAAGGGACACGTCGCTTTCCCCGACCGCAACGTCGACCAACTCTTCCGAGTTGTCCACGACATCGGCGAATCTTTCGCCTTCCTTGAACTTGTGACCAACCAGGTTCTCGATTTGGGGTGTGGCAATAACGCCGTCAATCGGCGAGCGAATGACGGTCTTCGCCAGGCGCTGCCCGGCACGTGCCACCTCGGACGCCCAAAAATCCGCCTGGGCTTTCTGGATTCCTGCCTCTGTCCCGTCGTTGTTCGCGAGCGCCCGGTCCATTTGCGCCACCGCGATCTGATGTTTCGCGTTCGCAGCCGCGAGAGCCGCCCGGTATTCCCAGTCCTCCAAAGATGCAATTGGGGCATCTTTCTTGATCACATCGCCCTCGCGCACCTCGACCGAATGGATCACTCCCTCAAACTCGGGACCGACGTGGGCCACGCGTGCGGGGGCGACCACTGCATTGCCGTCAACCCGCAGCGGTAACCGGACGACGAGCAGACCGACCACCGCGGCCGCCGCGGCTACCATGATTGCCACACGTCGATGTTTCTCGAGCGACAGGAACTTTTTCTTTTTGTCCACCAGAGGCTGCAGAACCCCGATGAACGGAACCTCCTTGTAGAGCGAGGCATTTCGAAGCGCGACCGTCGCTTGGCTGGCCAGCACCTTGATCATTTCCAGGTGGGCTTCGGAAAGAAAGTCCGGATCGGTGCTTTCAAACAGGAGCACGCCCACGCGACCTTCTTCGTCGACCAGCGGAATCAGGTGGCAGGCGCGTGCGCCGGTCTCGGCAAAGTACTGCTCGAACTTGGCCCTGGTCTCTTCCCGGTCGGAATCGATCTGGTCTCCACGTTGGGTAATCAGTATCGGTTCGCTCAAAATGGATGCCCACCGCAAGATTTCGCGCAAACTGCGGTATTGGGGATCGTCAGCATTGAGTTGCGTGGTGCCCGACATCGCCCGCAAGCGAATCCCACCGCGCTCATCCAATGCAATGGCTGCGCGCTCGTACGGGATCACTGCAGCCGGCCCGTTCACGACCGCCTGCAAAACGCGATCCAGGTCGAGCGTCGATGTGATTTCGCCGCTGGTTTTGACGAGGGCTTCAAGGATTTCTACCTTGCGCTCCGCCGACAACAAGCTCGCGTTGTGCAGCGCGCTGCTAGCGGTCTCGGCAAAGGTGGTGAGCGCAAACAAGTCGTCTTCATCGAAGGGCGTTCCGTCTAGCTTGTTCACCGCCTCGACTACGCCAACTAAGGCGCCGCGGTCCATCAAGGGGACGACTAGGAGCGAAAAGATCGTGCCCTCGGCCACTCCGGCGTTGCGTCCGACCAGCCGCTCGTCTTCCGCAGTCTCGATCAGCAACGGCTCGCCGCTATCGGACACCTCGCCCGCGACACCCTGGTCCGGCGTTTGGGTCTGCCCTTCTTGCGTCGTGGGATCGTTTCCCGCCTGCTGCATGAGCGTGAGCGACTGATCCCCCTCAAGCAGCCAAACATTGACAGCCTGGCATTCCAGCAGTTCTTTGAACTTCGATCCCATCAGCGGCAACAATTGATCAAGTTCAAGGGTGGAATTGAGAACCTTCTCAAGGTCATAGAGATGAGTAAGCCGGGTTATGGAAGAAAGTGTGGAGTGACGTTCCTGCTCGTAGTCCGTGGCACTGGCGAGAGCGCTGGCCGTGACCTCAGCGACCGGTAGCAACCCGGATAAGCCGTCGGTTCCCAGCTCGCCGTCGAAACTGACGATCTCGATGGTTCCGACAAGGCTCCCTCTGGCATTCAGTGGAAGATAGGCCAGCGATTGGAGCGTCCTCCGAACATGCAAGTGCGAGTATTCTTCTCGGAGTAGTTGTTTGCCGGAGAGGACGAGCGGCTCGGGATTACCCGCCCATGTTCCGAGCACCCCGTGTTCAAGGGGTAGAGATGCCTCAAGAACCGAGACATCGCCCACGGTGGCTTGCGGTGTCCAGACCCGCTCTCCAGCTTGGTCCCCGAGGAGGTAAATGTTTATGCCGGTACCGGGTAGAAGGTCCCTAACCGCCTGCGCGGCCAGCCTTGCACGAGGTGCCAGCTCACGAGAATCAAAAAGACGAGCCGAAAAGGCGGCCATATCCATCGCCACCATCGGCCCTTGGGTCGCCATTAAAACGGCCTCTAAGTGACATCAGCCACGAACACGGGCGCGTGAAGCCCACTTGCAAATTTCAAGGGCTTCTTCTAAGTTGAGTGACTCTAGCAAAGGGACACCGCACTGTCAACGCATTGCTGAATCGCAAGAGCGGGGGGTTAGGCGATGGATATTGAGGTTCGCAGCCAGGGGCAGGTGAAAATCGTTAAGCTGCGCGGCCGTCTCAGCCTTGGCGAACCTGTGGACCGCTTGCGGGCTACCATTGAGGACCTGCTCGCCAGTGGCGACAATCGGCTGGTCTTTGACCTCGGCGAGCTGACTACGGTGGACTCCAGTGGCATCGGTTTATTCAGCAAATTCCTGACTTCTACCAAGCAACAGGGCGGATCCCTCAAGCTGGTCAACCCCTCGAAATTTGTCGTCCAGACGCTTAAGCTAGTGGGACTTTTGAACCTTTTCGAGGTCTTCTCAGACGTTCCGGCAGCGGTCGCCTCGTTTGCCTAGAACCGCGCCGGGATGTCCTCATTGCTGGCTTTCCGGAAGATACCAGCAGTTCCCGGCTGGCTCGAAGACAGATTTCGAACCAGCCGTTCGAAACGATTCGCAATCGAGCTCAGTGCCGGTTGGCGTATTGCATGCCAGCTTGCGTTTCTGCGATGGCACGGTTGATATAGTCCAAAGCTCTTTCCCGATGGCCGCCTTTATCGGTGGCAGCATTCTCCAGATTCCGTTGGGCTTCGCGGAGGTTTTGCATAGCGGCTTCCATATTGGGCTGACGTTCATACCCTTGATTCTGCGCCTCCCAGCGGCCGCTCCATCCCCCCTGACCCCAATCGCCCCGTCCCCAGCCACGGAACTGAGAGCCATCAATTGTGCTACCTTCGCGGTATTCGAACATGCGTTCCTGGCCGTTTGGACCTCGGGCATAGATACGCAGCACTTTGACCTGTCCCGGCGCGGGATCAACACCAAAAGTGCTATTCCCCATTCGGAAGCTACGATCGCTTTGCGCGAGTTGCCGCAGCCGATTGGTCACGTCTACGTGACGAGCTCCGGTTCCGTACTGGGCGCTCAAAATGGTGTATTCGCCTGAGTCACCATAGCCATTTTGGGCCACGGCCAAGCCCGGCAGGAACAGCAGCAGCACCAGCAACATATTGAGAGTTCGGATCTTAAGCATAGGATTCTCCTGAGCGTATTTCACATGGTTTTAGCAGAGTCTTAGATGCAAATAGGATCGGCAGGGAGATTGCCATTCCTGACAGGATTACTTCCCGGCCGAAGGTGTCATACACTAGGTTGCCTATGGCATCGGTTCATATCGAGCATTTCTTTTTGGGTTGTCTTGCACACGCCTCTTATCTTGTGGGGTCGGAGGGCATCGCGGCTGTGATCGACCCCCAACGAGATGTGGAGATCTACCTTGACGCCGCACGCCAGCAGGGCTGGAGGATCCAGCACATCATCGAGACCCACCTGCACGCGGACTTTGTTTCCGGTCATCACGAATTGGCGGAGCGGACGGGAGCGCAGATCCGGCTTGGCGAGGGAGCGGGCGCCTCGTTTCCCCATAC
The DNA here is from genome assembly GCA_035606605.1 of Terriglobales bacterium. Taxonomy (GTDB): domain Bacteria; phylum Acidobacteriota; class Terriglobia; order Terriglobales; family Acidobacteriaceae; genus Gp1-AA145. The sequence continues at coordinate 32,061 of DATNEX010000019.1, read as the reverse complement.
CGCTGTGAAAGACGGTGATTCAGTTCGGTTCGGGAATTGCCGATTCGACTTTCTTCAAACTCCAGGTCACACCATGGAGAGCATTTCGATCGTCATGACGGATTTGGCGGAGCCTGCCCGTCCGAAGGCAATCTTCACCGGAGACACCCTGTTCGTCGGGGATGTGGGCCGCCCCGATCTATCGGCCACCCACACACCTCAGGAACTTGCCGCGTTGTTGTATTCGAGTTTGCACGACAAATTGCTGAAGCTCCCTGACGATACCCAGGTCTATCCCGCCCACGGCGCTGGGTCTCTGTGCGGACGGCAGATGAGTTCAGAACGGTCGTCGACCATTGGCAAAGAGCGCCTCACAAATTACGCGCTTCAGGCCCGGTCCTCCGACGAATTTGTTCACCTGTTAACGGACGGATTGCCTCCTCGGCCGGAGTACTTCGGACGAGACGTGGAACTCAATCGCCAAGGTGCCGGGGCTCTCGCCGAAATTCCTCCACCCCAAGCGGTTCACGCGCCAGACGTCTTCAGGCTTCAGGCGGAAGGCGCAATCGTTCTGGATACGCGACCGGCCATGCAATTCGCTGTGGCACACGTACCTGGCTCGGTCCACATCGCGCTCTCGGGACAGTACGCCTCCTGGGCTGCCCGCATTCTCGGTTTAGACAAGCGGATTATTCTCGTCGGCGAAGACGCTGACCATCTGCGCGAATCGCAGATGCGGCTGGCTCGCGTCGGCATCGAAAACGTGAAGGCATACTTGGAGAACGGGATTGCCGGCTGGATTGCGGAAGGCTACCAGCTCGACTACATCCCGCAGATTTCTGTGCAGGAATTTTCAGAACTCCTAGAAACGGAAAAAGAGCATATTGCCGTGCTCGACGTGCGAGAGCCTGGCGAAGTGGAGGCAGGCGCGATAGAGAACTCCGTTCGCATCCCCTTGGGACAATTGCCGAGTCGAACCGCTGAACTTGATGCAAGCAAGCTCATCGTGGTTCACTGCAAGGGCGGTTATCGCAGCTCCATCGCAACCAGCATTCTCCGCCGCGCCGGATACCGTGACATCGCCAATCTGACCGGCGGATTCGACGCTTGGAAGACGATGGCAGCCGCTGCTTAGCTGGCTACCTCTCCGCCCGTTTCGGATGGAGTTTGCGGATCTCTCACGCGCGTTGCTATGCTAATGCAACATGTATCGCGACTTCCATGCCCAAGACCGCTGGACCAAAAAACAGGTGCATTGTCTGTACCAGGCGCTGGTTGTTGCGGTCGCCACCCGCCATGCCGACGCGGTCGATATCAAGTTCCTGGTCGATGGACGACCGGTTTGGGTGGCCTTGCCGCTGGCGGCGTGGGTGGAGTACACGAAGCAGACGGGCAAGACCATCACCGATCCCCTCGCCATTGCAATCGCCGGCCATTACTTGAAGACCGCACTCCAGTCGGGCGAAGGTGTGGGTCGCGAAATGTATTCCCTGACCGTTCCCCAGACTCTCGAGCATCTGGAGGCACTGGTGAATGAAGCGCCGGAGCCGGAAGTCGCGGCCCCCTAGTCGGTGGCGGAAACGCCCAAATTCAAGTAAAATCTAGGTTTCCAGTAGATCTCAGATCCTCGGAGCAGTCATGGCACAAGTATGCGAAATTTGCGGCAAGGGGCCGCAGTTTGGAAATAACATCAGCCACGCCCATAACGTGACCAAGCGGCGCTGGAACGTGAACCTGCGCGCCGTTCACGCCAAGGTCAAGGGTGGCAACAAGCGCATCCGCGTTTGCACTTCCTGCCTGCGCAGCGGAAAAGTCACGAAAGCCTAGGCTAGCGTCCTTGAATCATTTCGATCCAGAGATGTATTGATCAGCTCATGATCTAATTTCTGGTCAGGAATTCAATGGCTCACTGAATTCCCACAAGCTGCACGTCAAATATCAGCGTTGAATTCGGCGGAATCACAGGAGGGCGCCCTCCCTCCCCGTAGGCAAGCTGCGGTGGAATCTTGAGCTGGCGCTTGCCCCCGACCTTCATCCCGGCAACCCCCTCATCCCAACCCTTGATCACATCCCCGGCGCCCAGGGCAAAGGTGTAGGGCTGTCCACCGACCGAGCTATCGAACTTCTTGCCGCTCGTAAGCCAGCCGGTGTAGTGAACCTTAACGGTTTGTCCGGCAGCTGCGGTCGCACCGGTTCCCACTTTAGTGTCCCAATATTGCAGGCCTGAGGGTGTGGTGGTTCCAGGCCCAGTGACCTTGGTTGGCACATTGGGGTTTGGGCGCGCCGACGGTTTTTTTGCAGCAGTACCGGTTGCCGATTTGTGAGTCGGCGTTGTCTTGTGCGTCGGAGCTTGGGTGGGAGATGTGGCGGTCTGTGCCATCGCCAGGCTCGCTCCCAGACCGACAAGTGCGAACGAAAATAGTCCTCGTTTCATGATTCCTCCGAAAACTGCTAAGACGCGATTCGGTGATGTCTTGAAGATGATCTCATTTGGGGACCAATGCAATCACGTCGATTTCAACTAGAACATCTTTCGGCAAGCGAGCCGCCTCAACTGTTGACCTCGATGGTGGTGCTCCGGTGAAGTGCCTGCCGTAGACTTCGTTCATAGCGGCGAAGTCGCTCATGTTCTTTAAGAACACAGTCGAGCGCACAACCATCTGGAGGCTGCTTCCTGCGGCATTGAGAATGGCGGAAAGGTTCTGAATGACTCTCTCGGTTTGAACGGCCACATCGCCTTCGATCACCAGTTGTGTGCCCGGATCAATCGCCACCTGCCCGGAGACGAAAACCAATCCGTTCGCTCGAATGGCCTGCGAATAAGGTCCGATCGCTTTGGGTGCATCGGGGGTTGAAATGACTTGGCGCATGTTCCTCCGTTATTTATTACGCATGGGAGATGGTAAAAATGAGAACTTCAGATTGGCGCGCAGGCAACAATCTGAAAGCTTCAATCTGTCGCCCGCCCATCAAACTCTTTGAAGTCGCTGCACGTCGTGCACGCCTGGGATCTTGCGCACCCCCTGGATGATGCTTTCCAAGTGTTTCAGGTCAGCGATTTCGATGACGATGTCCACGTTAGCTTGGCCATTTTCGGTTCGCGCACCAATATTGCGGATGTTGGTGCTCGTATCGCTGATCACCGCAGTGATCTGCTTGAGCATGCCAAAGCGGTCGTCGCAGAATACCGTAAGCTTTACCGGGAAGGCAGTCGGAGATCCCTCCTCCTTGCCCCACTCGACCTCGATGCGCCGTTCCGGTTCGTACATCAAATTGGTCACATTCGGGCAATTGACCGAATGGACGGCAACCCCCTTGCCACGAGTTACGTAGCCGACGACGGTCTCACCGCGAATCGGATTGCAGCATCTCGCGCGATAGACCAGCAGGTCGCCTTGGCCCTTCACGCGAATCGCGTTACTGTGGTCTCCCCCGAAGACGCGTCGCACAACATTGCCGATGCCGGATTCCTCTTCGAGCGGCATGGTGGATTCGGGCTCAGAAGCAGGCGCCAACTTGCCGAGGATCTGGCGAGCGGAATACTTTCCGTAGCCGATCGCGGCAAGCAGATCGTCAGGCTGGCCTAATCCGTAGTCGGATGCGATGCGCTGCATCTCGGCATCTTTGATGTCCTTGAGGGAGATGCGATATTTGCGAGCTTCTTTCTCGATCAACTTCCTGCCAATTTCGATGGCTCGTTCGCGCTGATGGACGTTGAGCCAGTGTTTGATCTTGTTTCGTGCACGCGATGACCGCACGACGGCTAGCCAATCGCGACTCGGCTTGTGGCCAGGCTGGGTGATGATCTCCACTATGTCGCCGCTATGCAGCTTGTGGCGAAGCGGGACCATTCTGCCATTCACCTTTGCGCCCACGCAGCTGTGACCGACTTCGGTGTGGATGGTATAGGCAAAATCGATCGGCGTGGATTCGCGCGGAAGCACGACCACTTTCCCCTTCGGGGTAAATGTGTAAACCTCTTCCGGGTACAGATCGACCTTGAGCGTGGAGAGGAACTCGCTCGGGTCGGTAACGTCGCGTTGCCATTCGACGACCTGTCGCAGCCACGCCAGTCGCTGCTCGTCGCGCGCGGAGACCGGACCATCCTTGTATTTCCAGTGTGCGGCGATGCCTTCCTCAGCCATGCGGTGCATCTCTTCCGTGCGAATCTGGATCTCGAAGCTGACGCCCTCTTCGGTAATGACTGAGGTGTGCAGCGATTGATACAGATTCGGTCGGGGCATGGCGATGAAATCTTTGATGCGCCCCGGGACCGGTCGCCAAAGGTTATGCACAATGCCGAGCACGCCGTAGCAATCCTGCACAGAATTCGTGATTACGCGCATGGCATACAGGTCATAGACCTGATCGACCGAGATGCGCTGCTTCAGGAGTTTCTTGTGGATGCTATATAGACGTTTGATACGGCTCTCGACCTTGGCACTGATGCTCGCTTCCTTCAATTTCTCGCTGAGAACGTGCTCCACGGCGGAGAGGAACTGCTCGCCTTTTTTTCGGCGAGCCTCAACCGCGTCATGGACCTGCTGGTAGGCAATCGGGTCGAGATAGCGAAAGCCAAGGTCTTCGAGCTCCCCGCGAATCTTGCCCATACCGAGCCGGTGAGCGATGGGCCCGTAAATATCGAGCGTCTCACGGGCGATCTTCTGCTGACGGGCCGAGGGAAGATGCTCGAGCGTACGCATATTATGTAAGCGGTCAGCCAGCTTGATGAGCACTACGCGGATGTCGTCCACCATGGCAAGCATCATCTTGCGCAGGTTCTCGGCCTGTTGCTCTTCCTGCGACGAAAAATCAATCTTGCTGATCTTGGTGACGCCTTCAACGATGTGCGCCACCTGCTCGCCAAACTCTTTACGCAAATCCACGATGGTGACCGAGGTGTCTTCCACCGAATCGTGCAAAAGGCCGGCCGCTACCGCCACTGCATCCATCTTCATCTCGGCCAGTACGAGCGCTACTTCGAGGGGGTGGACCAGATACGGCTCGCCGGAAGCTCGCTGCTGACCGGAATGATGTTTTTGCGAAAACTCGTAGGCCTTGCGCACCAGCTCCAGATCGTCGTTGGGGCGGTTCTCGCGCATTCGCCGCAACAGCTCGCGGAACTTTGTCACGGTGAGCATGTTGGTCGCGATTTGTTCGCGCAAAGTAGCCATGAATGCGGCACAGCCTGCCGGAGGTTAGTGGATCAGGCTTCCGCCCGCGAATGTCGGCGAGCGACCCAGAACGGGCCCGGTGGACTGCTTCCTTGTGTCTGATTATAGCGGGGTGCAGCGTTCAAGGTGCAGGAGGTCGCAAACTCTGGAACTCGGCCAGTTCCGGATCGGTAGAATATCTGCGCATGTCACGCATCCTCATCAGTGGGGCTTCGGGACTGATCGGACGAGCCCTGATTCCTGCGCTCGAGAAACGAGGGGACCAGATCTACCGCCTGGTTCGCCGCGAGCCTCGCCATCAGCGGGAAATCGGCTGGAACCCAATCGAGGCGGTCCCGCCCCCGCTAGTTTCGGGCTTTGATACCGTGATCCACCTTTCCGGCGAGTCGGTGGCCGGGCGCTGGACGAGAAACAAGAAGAAATCGATTCGTGACAGCAGGGTGATGACCAGCCGCAACCTCGCCACCGCGCTTGCGCAGGCCGAGAAACCGCCGCAAGCCTTTCTCTGTGCCTCCGCCATCGGCTACTACGGAAATCGCGGAGACGAGATCCTCACCGAAGAGAGTCCGCCGGGAAGGGGTTTTCTCGCAGGAGTCAGCCTGGAGTGGGAGCAAGCGACTCACCCCGCCCTGCAAGCCGGAATTCGGGTTGTGAATCTTCGGATTGGCATCGTACTCAGCCAGGCCGGGGGTGCCTTGAGACAAATGCTGCTCCCCTTCCGATTTGGCCTAGGCGGGAGGATTGGCGATGGCCAACAGTGGTTCGCCTGGATTCACGTGGAAGATCTGGCCGCTGCCGTCGTGCACATCCTGGACCCAGCAAAGGCGATTGTGGAGGGCCTGCCATCCTCGCCCGGGGAGATCCGCGGCCCGGTCAATTTGGTCTCGCCAAGTCCAGTTATGAATGCCGAGCTCACACGCACGCTGGCACACCTCCTGAATCGCCCCGCACCCTTTCCCGTACCGGCTTTTATGCTGCGGCTTGCTTTCGGGGAATTTGCGGACGAAGGACTACTTTCGAGTGCGAGAGTAGTTCCGAAAACCCTTGCTTCGGCGGGCTTCAAGTTCAAGTATCCGCAATTAGAGGCCGCACTTGCACAGCTCTTACGCGAATAGCTCCTCCAGATCGCTCAAAGCGGAAGACCGGCTCTTACTTTCCTCTTGCTTTCCCAAACTCCTCGACTCTCTCCCGAACGCTAAGCACGTGGGTCGGCATGGGCAGGCGGCTGCCCTCTTCGAGAATCGGTATGAGTTTGTCGAAATCGGGGCCGGAGTGAGAGCCGGTTATGGCGATTCGGATTGGGTGGAACAACTCTTTACCCCGCGCTCCGGTTTCTGCCTTCACCTCAGCCACAAGTTTCTTGAACTGCTCGGGCGTGAGTCGCTTTTCGCCAGCGGATTCATCTTCGAGAACCTTGACGACGAAGCGGGCGAGGACCGCGTCGGTCTGCGGAGCTGCGAGGACCTCAACATTGTCCGGCGAAGCAAGGGCGGCTTTTGCGTCGTAGTTGAAGATGAGCCCGGCCTTATCCGGAAGTTGTTCGAGCCGGTCCACGTAGGCGGCCAGCATCCAGGTGATCTTGCCCAGCCACGCTCGCACGTCTGAGGCAGGCTTCGGACCCACCAGAGGAGCATAGTAAGGCTCAGCCAATGCCGCAATCCTTTCGACTGAGCTCTCTTTGATGTAGTGCCGATTCAGCCAGTACAGCTTCTCGATATCGAAAACGGCGGGAGACGGCGTGACACGTTCAAGAGAGAACTCCTTGATCAGCTCGTCTTTTGAAAAGATCTCTCGGGTTCCGCCAGACGGCGCCCATCCGAGCAGTGCCAGATAGTTAACCAACGCCTCGGGGAGAACTCCCATATCGCGAAAATTCGCGATCGACGTAGCACCATGACGCTTGGAAAGCCGCTCGCGGTCTGCCCCAAGGATGGTTGACAAGTGCGCAAACTCGGGCACCGGCCAGCCAAGCGCTTCGTAAAGCGCCACCTGCTTCGGAGTGTTCGACAGATGGTCGTCTCCTCGGATCACGTGCGTGATCTTCATCAACCCGTCGTCGATGACGACCACATAGTTGTAAACCGGCATCCCCGACGATCGCAGGATAATCGGGTCGCTTACAACTTCGTTCGAGAACTCTACTGGACCGTGCACGATGTCATGAAAACGAATGGGGTGTTCGGGAATCCGCAACCGAATGGCGCATGCCTCGCCCGCATTACGCCTTTCGTCCGCGGCCGCAAAATCGAGATTCCGGCACTTGCCGGAGTAAATCAGTTGGCGATTTTCTGCGGCGGCTTTCTCGCGCTCGTGCTGGAGATCCCGTTCCGTGCAGAAGCACAAATAGGCCTTTCTCTCCTTCAGCAGGCGTTCGGCATGTTCGCGATAAATTTGCAGACGATCCGACTGGCGGTAAGGTCCGTAGGCGCCTCCCAGATCAGGACCTTCGTCCCAATCAAGGCCCAGCCACTTCAGATCAGCGACGAGTTGGTCCTCATAACGCGCCTCACTGCGATCGAGGTCCGTGTCCTCAATGCGCAAGACCATCGGGCCGCCATTCTGGCGAGCAAACAGCCAGTTGAACAAGGCGGTGCGGGCATTACCGACATGCAACTGCCCGGTAGGCGAGGGCGCAAAGCGCACCCGAACGCTGGAGTCTGGGGTCACAGAAAAATGTTAGCAGAGGTGAGCGACTGATCCGAAGTCGACTCAGACGCAACCCCAGATTTGGCATCGGGGAGCTTTGCTTATTTCGAGCTTTGCGGGGGAGATTTCCGCGCTGACAGATCAGCGCGGGGCTAGGTGTGTTCGGGTAATCCGGTCGTGCCAGGATAGCTGGTCTTCGTCGAGTAAACACCACGCATATCCGAGTCCCAAAGAAACCAGCGAGAGCACCGAAGCGAGCACGCGCCACCGCCGCAGGCCGCGCCCGGCTGGCTGTCCATTGAAGCTAGCCAGATGAAGCTTTGCCGCCCAGAGCCCCGGGGTTTTGCCGCAATAAACCAGAAACGCATACTGATATGCGGGCCATAGAACCACCAACAGGCAACTCGCGAGCACCGCTCCTAAGCGCACCGGCGGCATCGCGCCATTGATCCGGACGAAGACATAGCCGAACAATACGAGGGAAGCCACCACCAGCGAGGCGTCGAATAGGCCGGCTGCAACTCGCCGATTCAGGGTGGCGGACTGCAAAGGGAAATCGAATCCCGGACGCCGCTCCGGCTCGCTTTCGCGCTGCTCCTCGATCAGAATCCCTCCCATGGCGGGCGGTGGAGGCAGCAACTCTGGCGCTTCGACGATCCGTGGCCGGTCAATTACCGGTTCCGCAAGTTCGTCAGAGCGAACTGCCGGCCGGGGGAATTCGATGACTCTCGCCGTGGCTTCCATCACAATTCGTGCCGGTATCCCCGGAAGCGGAGGTGGAGAAGCAAGAGCGGTGTCGGTTTCGACTTCCGAGGCTTGCTCCACGGTGCCGCCCATTTCCTCGACGGGAGCAAATGCCTGAAGTGGCCGCGAGGTCTTCGAAGCGGGAGGGTCAAACTGCAAACTTAGCGAGGGATAGCGCTCTTGATGCGGATTGCGAGCTTTGTAACTGTTCACCTTGGCACTGACCATGCGCCGCCAATCGGGCTCGGCCGCTGTGCCCGAAGATGGACCCGTTCCCAGGTCTCGAGCAGTTTCCGGCTCTTCTTCATCAGTGACCGGGTCGAAAACCGGCGAAGCGGGGGCCATGCCCTCAACTCTCGGGAGGGGCAGTTCCTCCCCCCCAGCGGAGAATTCTGAGGCACAGGTTTCCTCAAGCAGGCTCTCCTGCTCAGCTTCATCAATCTCGAACTGCGGCCTCTCAGGGCTATCGTCCAGGCTCGAGGCAAACTGCTGCTCACTCATATCGAGTTCTTCAGGATCAAAATATCTTGGTTCAGCTTCGGATTGGACGTCAGAAGGGTTCATTCCGGCAGCCGCGAAGATCGGGTTTTGCCTAGGGGGAGGAGAACATGCTACCTTCACGCCAAGTCCTTCGCTCCACTGGACTATGCGCCCCCGATGGCTACCCGCACTCGATTCCTTATCACGACAGCGGTGCTTTGTCATCTGATACTCACTTCGCGCTTAGTAACCAGCCAGTTGCTGCCCGCCGCGTTCCCGCAGAGGGCCAACATCTCGTCCTCCAATCGCACCGCGGAACCGGCGACCATTAGCGCCCTCCATCAGGAAAAAGACGGCGCAGTCTACAAGCTGAGCGGCAACGTCCGGATCGAATACGGCAGCTACACATTTTCAGGTGATAACGTCATCTATAACTCGGATTCTGGCGACATTACGGCGGACGGGAACCTGGTTCTGGAGGGCGGACCGAACAGCGAGCACATCGAAGCCGCCCGGGGCACTTATAACCTGCAGCAAGAGACCGGACGCTTTGAACACGTCCGGGGAAGCATCGGACTCGAATCGCGCAGCCGTCACACACTGCCCGCTACATCGAATGCCTTCTTCTTCACCGGGCGGGTGGTCGAAAAGACCGCCTCCGACCGCTACCGAGTGATCGATGGAATGGTGACAACCTGCGAACTGCCGCATCCCAAGTGGAAGTTTTACGCTCGCAAGGTGGTTGTCGAGGTGGGGGGAAACGCCACCATCTACTCCACAGATTTTCGTCTAATGGGGGTTCCGGTCCTCTACCTTCCTTACGCTACCCATCCCGCCCAGAAACTCCCGCGCCAATCCGGGTTTCTCATTCCCAATATTGGACGCTCTTCGGTTCGCGGGTTCACATTTGGCGAGTCAGTGTTCTGGGCGATCAATCGCAGCATGGATCTGCACGGTGGGGTGGAATACTATTCCAAGCGCGGCTGGGCTCCCGACGCAGAATTTCGCGCTCGGCCCACGGAAAATTCCTTTGTAGATCTGACCTACTTCTCGGTGTTCGACCGCGGCATCAATGGCGTGAACCAGGGCGGCACAGAGGCGCACCTGACCTCCGAAGGCGCCTTCGCTCACAACTTCCGGGCCGTGGCAGACATCGACTATCTCACCTCTTACGTCTTCCGATTAGCCTTTAGCGACGTGTTCACGCAAGCAGTCAACTCCGAAGTCAAGTCCGAAGCCTTCGTATCGAACACGACGGGCAGCGTATTCATCAACGGCACCACCCGGCGTTATCAAGACTTTCAAAGCACTGCACCGGGTGACGTCATCACCATTCTCCATGCCCCGGGTCTCGAGCTTGCGACTCTTGATCGTCAGATTTGGAATACTCCGATTCATGCCATGGTAGACGCCTCTATGGAAGGCCTATCGCGCAGCGAACCGGGGTTCAGCACCGCGCCCCTGGTCGGCCGGTTTGATCTGAACCCAGTGCTGTCCTTGCCAACGTACTTCAAGGGCTGGAGCTTTCGACCCGAGCTTTCTCTCCGCGACACGGTTTACACCCAACAACTGGTCCCGTCCGCGGGAATTGCGCTGACCGACGTAGGCACCGCGATCTCGAAGACGCTGAACCGGAAGTCGCTGCAGGGGTCGGTAGAACTGCGCCCCCCCGCGCTTTCGCGAATCTTTGACGGCGAACATCTTGGCCGCAGGTGGAAGCATGTGGTCGAGCCGAGAATCATCTACAACTACGTGACCGGAGTGGAAAACTTTCCCCACATCCTGCGCTTCGACGAGCGCGACATCTTGAGCGACACGAACGAAGTTGAATACGCGCTCGTGAATCGCCTTTACGCCAAGAAAACCTCCGGTGAAGCCGAGGACTGTGGTACCCAGGGAATGTCGGCACTCATGGTTGGTGGCGCTCCCCCGCCCCGGCGAATCCCTTGGGAACGCACCGACACGACCGACGAGCGGCCGTGTCAAAAGCAGCCGTCCACCCGCGAAATCGTAACCTGGGAGCTGATGCAAAAGTACTTTCTTGATCCAACCTTCGGTGGTGCGCTGGTGTCAGGTCGCCGCAACGTCTTCACCAGCACGGTTGATCTGACGGGGATCGCCTTCCTGACCAAGCCACGCCATCTTTCGCCGTTAATCTCCCGCCTGCGAGTTTCCACCTCCCCTCGCGACGACGTCGAATGGGACATGGACTACGACTTCCAGGCGCGCCGCGTCAGCACCAGCACCTTGCTGTTTAACCGCCACTTTGGCATGTTCACGATGGGAGTTGGCAATGCCTTTCTTCACGCCCCCGGTGCCATCCTTGGATCGGGGCAGACGCCTAGCGATGTTGAGTTCGATCAATATCGGGCGGTTCTCGGCTATGGGCACCAGAATAAACGAGCATTCAGCAGCGCCGTAACCATGGGTCTGGACGCGCGCCTTACGCAACTACAGTACGGGTCAGCGCAAATCACGTACAACTGGGACTGCTGCGGCATTAACGTCGAGTATCGTCGGTTCGCGCTCGCTCAAGTGCGCAACGAGAACCAGTTCCGCTTCTCGTTTTCGCTCTCGAACGTCGGCAGCTTTGGAAACCTCCGGCGAAGCGAACGCCTGTTTTAAGCATGCCCATCGACCTGTGCTTCAACTCGTTTTTGAGCATAAGATATGTCAGTGATGGATGCCGCAAGTCTCGAACAGAAGCGCTCCGCCTTGGAGCGGAATCTGCGTGCGCTCGGTCGCACTCTCATCGCCTACTCCGGAGGGACGGATTCGGCATTCCTCGCTTGGGCGGCACATCGGGCCCTCGGCGAAAATATGTTGGCGGTAATCGCCGATTCACCCAGCTTGGCTCGCTTCCAGCTGGAAGATGCGGTCGCGTTTGCCAAGGAAAACACCATCCCTCTCGAAGTTCTGCGAACCAACGAATTTGACCGTCCCGATTATGTTCGCAATGACGGCCGGCGTTGCTTCCACTGCAAAGACGAACTGTTCACGGTCATGGAAGGCTTTGCCAAGCAGCATGGATTTGGGAAGATCGCCTATGGCGTTAATGTGGACGACAAGGGCGATTTTCGCCCGGGCCAGACCGCGGCAGTCGAACATAGGGTGGCGGCGCCTCTCCTCGACGCGGCCCTGAGCAAGGCCGAAGTTCGCGAGCTTGCGCGAGAAGCCGGACTTCGCATCTGGGACAAACCGGCCTCGGCATGCCTCTCCTCGCGTATCGAATATGGCCGCCCCGTCACTCGCGAGGCCCTCAACGCGGTTGAGCGCGGAGAAGATGCTTTGCGCCAACTTGGTTTTCACCAATGCCGCGTGCGCCATCACGGAGACATCGCTCGCATCGAAGTTGCACGCGAGGAGATGCCCCGCGCGCTCACCCCCGAGATGGCTGCGGAATTCACTCGCGTCTTCAAGGCGCTCGGATTCAAGTTCGTCACCCTGGACCTTGAAGGCTTCCGTTCCGGATCCATGAACTCATTACTTCCCGCAGAACAACTGCTCCGCACCGGTACTCGAGGCGATTAGTACCCGCAAACCCTGTGAGATAATCAAACATCCCATGTTTAAGCGGTTTCTATCGATTTCGTGCCAACGCACGACCCTGTTTTTCCTGCTCTTAGGCCTTGGTTGCTCCGCACAGGCACCGGCGGATGTTTCCCAAAGGATCGAACGGCAATTGCGTGTGAAATACAGCGTCCCGGCCGACGTCAAAGTGTTGATCTCGGCTCCCCGTCCGAGCGAATTCCCGAATTACGACACGATCAAAGTCACTTTTTCCGGGAAAGGACGCGACCAGGAATACGACTTTCTTCTTTCCAAAGATCAAAAGACGTTGATTCGCATGACCAAGATGGATCTGAGTCGGGATCCCTACCAGGACATAATGGACAAGATCGATGTTGCTGGGCGGCCGGTCCGCGGAAATCCGAATGCGAAGGTCAAGCTGGTCAACTTCGATGACCTGCAATGCCCTTACTGCTCGCAAACCCACCGGATTCTTTTTCCCGAGCTGCTAAAAGAATACGGCGACCGGGTTGCGTTCATCTACAAGGACTTTCCACTCTCAGAAATTCATCCTTGGGCAATTCACGCGGCCGTTGCCGCCAACTGCCTGGCGGCACAGAGCGGAGACGCGTATTGGGAGTTTGCCGACTACGTTCACTCGAACCAGAAGCAAATCAATGCCGAGAATGGCCGCGACAATCAGTTCGCCGCATTGGACCGTACGGCCGTCACCCAGGCGGCAAAATTTCATCTGGACACGCCAAAGCTTCAGGCCTGCCTCAAGGATCCGAAGGGGGAGCAGGCGGTTCAGGCATCGGTTAAGCAGGGAGAGGCCTTGGACGTGAGCGGAACGCCCACCATGTTCATCAACGGTGAAATGCTCGACGGGGCAAGACCAGCTTCGGACATTCGAGACGCCCTCGACGGCGCTTTGAAGCGGGCCGGCGTCGCGCCGCCTTCTCAGCAACCGGCACGGCCGGCCGCTTCGCCTTCCGCCAGCAACTCGAGTGCGAAGTAGAAGGGAAAAAGGGGGAGAAATTGAATATCAAGCTCTGCAGATTTCTTTCTGCCGTCCCCATGTGCCTGGCCATTCTGACTATAAGTTGCTCGAAACCTTCCGGCGATAATGTGGCGGCCACCGTCGATGGTCAGAAAATCTATCGTGCCGATCTCGAGAAGTATTATCAGAGCCAGACGGCTGGTGCCAGCCAGCCGTTGAGTGACGAACAAGCGACCAGCCTCAGGCTCAGCATCTTACGCGAGCTCATCGAAAACGAAATCTTGATGCACCGCGCCGAAAAGCTTGGACTTCTTGCCACCGATGACGAGGTGCAGCGCAAGCTCAACGAGATGAAGTCGCCATACACGGCCGAGCAATTTGGTCAGCGCCTGCAGGAAAGCAAGATGACGGAGGACGATCTCAAGCGGAACATCCGCCGTGCGCTCACGGCCGACAAAGTCTTACATAAAGAAGTCACTTCGAAACTCAACGTGACTGAGCAGGACATTAAGGACTATTACAATTCCCATCGCTCCGAATTTAATCTGATTGAACCGCGCTATCACCTGGGCAGAATCCTGGTGACAACCACACCGGATCCCCAGGCCGCCAACAGTGCCAACAAAGCTCATAGCGAGGCGGAAGCGCGCAAAAAGATTCAGACCGTACTTACTCGTCTTGATGCCGGCGATGACTTTGGATCGCTGGCAATGGCTTATTCCGAGGATAGCTCGACCGCCCCTAACGGCGGGGATATGGGCATTATCCCGGAATCCGCGCTCAAGCAGACCGACCAGGCAACGCGCGAAGCCATTCTGAAGCTGAAACCCGGGCAACATACCGGCATCATTCCACTTGCAAATCCGACGAGTAAGCAGACGGGGGCGTTCCACATCGTCAAACTGATCGCCATGGAACCTTCGGGGCAGCGGGATCTTTCCGATCCGCGAGTTGAGCAGGAAATTCGTACTCAGTTGCAGGACCGCCGGGAACAGCTTTTGAAAGCTGCGTACTACGAGGTCATGCGCGATCAAGCGAAGGTCGAGAACTACTACGCCGAGAGAGTCCTGGCCAGCACTGGCAATGCGAAGTAGCTGTCAATCGATGATCGCCACTACTTCGCCCGCATTGACCGCCTGTCCCTCTTTCACCTGAATCGAGGCAATGGTTCCATCCCGCGGCGCGCGGAGCTCGTTCTGCATCTTCATAGCTTCGATGACCAGGACGCCCTGGCCGGCGTGGACGCTGACTCCCGCGTTCGCGAGAACCCGCACCACTTTCCCTGGCATGGAAGCCGTGAGTTTTTGCGGACCGGAGCCGCCTCCGCCAGCCAGATTTCTGCTGCGCCATGATCGCGGATCGGTTAGCTGAATCTGATAGCTGTTGTCTCTCACCGTGACCGCCTCATGGACCCCGCGGCGCACCTCATACGACTTCCCCTCATAAAGGATCGACAGAATATCGGAACTGATTCGGGTCAAGTCGATGTCGACGTAGTTGCCGTCGATGCGGCATTCGAAGCCTACGCCGCGCCGGATTATTTCTAGTTGGTGTTCCTTCCCGGAAATGAAAGCGGAGAACCGCATGGCTTAGCGCGATGCCTCTGAACGTGCTGTCTTTTTCCACTCTGAGACGGAGTCCCCGTTTGCCCTTGAGGTAGTTGAAGGCGAGGCGCTCTCCGCCAGCAAGCGGAAGATTCCTGCTGCGACCAACGCAACAGTTTCTTCGGCGCCCTCACGGGATTTGGAAGAGCCCTCCTGTAAGCGCAGCAAGAATCCCGTGTTTGCCCGCCCAGAATAGAACTCACGATCTTCGAGGATACGACGCAGGAGAGAGAGATTGGTTTTGATTCCCCCGATCGCATACTCCTGAAGCGCTTGCTTAAGGCGGACCATCGCCTGCTCTCGGGTTGTTCCGTAAGAAATCAACTTTGCCAGCAGCGGATCGTACTCCATGGGGACGTTCCAGTCCGGATAAACACCGCTGTCGAGCCGCACGCCCGGGCCCGACGGTTCCATTAACGATGTGATCTTGCCGGGACTTGGAAAGTAGTTGTTCTCGGGGTCTTCCGCGTAGACGCGGCATTCAATGGCATGTCCTCGAATCTGGACTTCATCTTGCCGGAAAGGCAAGGGTTCTCCGCAAGCAATTCGGATCTGTAGTTCAACCAG
Organism: Terriglobales bacterium; assembly: GCA_035606605.1. Taxonomy (GTDB): domain Bacteria; phylum Acidobacteriota; class Terriglobia; order Terriglobales; family Acidobacteriaceae; genus Gp1-AA145. The sequence goes on along the minus strand of DATNEX010000019.1, from coordinate 16,357 downwards.
GTCTAGGCCAGTCACCAATTCGGTGACCGGATGCTCTACCTGTAGGCGCGTATTCATCTCCAGAAAGTAGAAGTTCCCTTCGTTGTCGGCAAGAAATTCAATGGTCCCCGCATTGGTATAGCCAACCGCCTGCGCTGCCCGAACGGCAATCTCGCCCATTTCACGCCGCTTCCCAGGCGACACGGCAGGAGATGGGGCTTCTTCGATGACCTTCTGGTGCCGCCGTTGCACCGAGCAGTCACGTTCGCCGAGGTAGACGGTTTGGCCATCCTCATCAGCCAGGACTTGCACCTCAATGTGGCGGGGATCAATGATTGCCTTCTCGAGATAGACCTCATCATCGCCAAAGGCCCGCAGCGCCTCACTGCGGGCTGCATCGAACGCCGAGCTTAGATCCGCTTCCTTTTCGACCAGTCGCATCCCTTTGCCACCGCCGCCAGCCGCCGCCTTGAGCATGACTGGGTATGCCAGCCGCGAAGCAATCTCTCGGGCTTCGACCAGAGACCCCAGCCCTTTTGAACTTCCCGGGACGAAAGGAACACCTGCGCGCTCCATGTTTTGCCGAGCGCGGGTCTTCGATCCCATGGCCTCCATGGCGGAAGCAGAGGGGCCAATAAACTTGATTCCGATCTCTTCGCAGCCTCGCGCAAACTTCGGATTTTCTGACAGGAAGCCATATCCCGGGTGAATAGCATCCGCCCCCGCTCTGCGGGCGACCTCCAGGATCCTTTCTATGTTGAGATATGATTCCGGCGCGGACGCAGGCCCAATGGGATAGGCTTCATCCGCGCGTAAAACGTGCAGGGCGCCCCTGTCCACCTCAGAGAACACTGCCACGGTCGAGATTCCAAGCTCATGGCAGGCGCGGATTACCCGCACTGCGATCTCTCCGCGATTTGCGACTAGAATCTTCTTGAACATCGCTCGAGACGTGCAAAGAAAAAGCCTCTCAATGCGAGAGGCTTTTCTAACTTTTCAGACACCGCGTTACTTCGACTGGTCCATAGTGATGCCATTGGCGCCGGTCTGCTTCTCGGCTTTCGCCTTCTTAGCTGCCATGGTCTTGTCGACCCACTCGTCGGCGGTCTTCAGGTCAGCCGCACGAGCGTCGGGCTCATCGCACTCGCGGTCCGCTTTCTCACGATAGAGCAGGTTCATGTAAGCCATCGCATCATCGTAGTCCTGGCGAAGCGAAATAGCCTTATTCAAAGCATCCAAACCGTCTTGAATAACGGCACCGTGCTGGTCGCGCAGCTGAGCACAAACTTTCTTGTCTTTCAAGGGCTCATCCGGGCGCAGCCCCAGGTTGGAACGCGCCTGCATCCGCGGCTGGTAGGCCTCGGTCCAGTCAATGACACCGATGGAATAGTACGCCTCGGGATCATTCGGATCGAGATCGATAGCTTTGTGGTAATAGGTCTTGGCATCATCGAACTTCTTCATTTGCAGATACAGATAAGCAATCCCTTTGATGCTGTTGACATTTTTGGGATCCTGCTCGAGCACTATTTTGTACTGGTCAATAGCCGAGTTCGCGTTCTGAAGATTTTCCGGAGAATCAACTCCGGGTATGTATTGCTGTGCGTAGGCGGTCGCGAGATAGAGCTTCGCGTTCAAAAGCGAAGGGTCATACGCAACGGCTTGCTTGAAGTTATTAATGGCTTGCTCGTACTTCGCGTTTTTGAAAGCATTGACGCCTTTATTTAGTTGGTCGCGAGCACGGAGCTTGTCGCAACCGGCGGTTGCGAACACGCTAAGCGCAGCTGCAGCAATCGCCAGTGTCTTAAGACTTCTTTTCATGTGAGTTGTTTGCCCCCTCAGCTGGAATCGTGTTCCCGATCCAGCCGCATACGATAACACAATACGGACGTATCCGGGAAAGGGCGCGGCACTGGAACCGCATACCGCACCATATGGAGCCAGGTTGTCAGTTGCCAGTGGGGGTTCCCACTGGCAGCTCAGCTATGACAAACGTGGATCCTAACCGCCTGCTTCGATCTTCGCGGTGATCAGGCCAACTTTATCTACACCGGAAGCGTGGCCAATGTCGATCACGTTAGCGACGTCGGCAAAAGGTATATTGTCGTCGCCCTTCACAAACATGACCTTTTCGGCGCGGGTCTTGAAGATGTCCGTCAAACGCCCCTGCAGACTGTCCCAGGTCACATCGTCCTGGTTGATTTTCAAGCCAGGAGTCTGGCCGGGTCCATGATCAATCACCTGCACGACAATGGTGCGGTCATTGTTCTGGTTCTTGGGAGCGTTCGGCGGCGGCGGCTGAGGTACCAGCGCGTCCAGCCCTTTCGGAGTCAGCGGCGTGATCACCATAAAGATGATCAATAGCACGAGCAACACATCAATGAGCGGCGTTACGTTAATCTCACAACTCTGGCCCCCGCTCGGGCCAACTGCCATTCCCATAAGGCTCTCCCTGAAACTCTATTGGATCCCACTCGCCGGCGCTGTTGGCGGCGGAGTGCCCGACTTCTTCTGTTCGGTTAACAAACCCAAGTCGTCGACGCCCGCGGAGCGAACATTGTCGACCACGTCGACCACGAATTTGTACTTGGCACGCGCATCGGCCCGCACGTACACGATCTTGCTGGTGCGGTTCGCGATTCGGTCTTTGATCTTGTTGCTGAGCGCGTCCAGCTGAATCAGATCGTTGCCAAAGAAAATGTCCCCATTGCGCTTTACCGCAACCACTAACGCGTCTTCCTTATCTGCGTCGGGCATCTGGGTGGGGGCGTTGACCTTAGCCAGGTCGACCTGAACGCCTTTCTGCAACATCGGCGTGATGACCATAAAAATGATCAGCAGCACCAGCATCACGTCCACCATGGGCGTGACGTTGATGTTGGAGTTAACCTTGGCACCTTCATTTCTAACTGCTATTCCCATAATTGCTTCTCCCGCCCTGGAATCAATCCTCACCAATCTCGTGGAGGCAGGTCCGGCGGCTGTGCGCCGGACCTGAGCAACTCAATTGCGAGCCAGGGCTTGGTTTTAGCGGCGCACTGCTCCGCGGCGCTTCAGGAAGTAATCGATCAGTTCGCTCGACGAGTTGTCCATCTCGACGTCGAACGCTTCCACGCGACCAGTCAGATAGTTAAACATCATCACGGCCGGAATAGCGACCAGCAACCCGAATGCGGTCGTTACCAGGGCTTCCGCGATACCGCCGGCGACTGCGGCCAAACCGGTTGCCTTCTCAGTCGAAATACCTTTGAAGGCGTTCAGAATGCCCATCACCGTGCCGAACAGTCCCACGAAGGGGGCCGTCGAGCCAATGGTGGCCAGTCCGCCCAATCCGCGCTTCAGCTCGGCATGAACGATGGCTTCGGTGCGTTCCAGCGCGCGCTTAGAGGCCTCAATGGTCTCACCCGGAATGTCGCTGGAATCCTGGTGTGCTCGAAATTCCATCAAGCCAGCGGTAACAACCTTGGCCAAATGGCTGCGCTTATTGCGCTCCGCCACTTTGATGGCTTCGTCAATTTTTCCGTCCCGCAGAGCGCCTGCCACGGCAGGAGCAAAAGCCCGCGACTGCTTGCGAGCCGCATTGAAGGCCATCCAGCGGTCGATCATCACGCCAAACGACCAGCCTGACATGATGAAGAGAATGATTACGACCGTGCGGGCCACCCACCCCATCTGCTTCCAGAGGGAAATTGGGTCCCACTGCGGGCCCGCGGCTTCTTGCAGAAGCCAGGTCGCGGTCGTGTGCAAGTGTCCTACCAGGTGCGATGTTGCTACGTGATCTACAAACATGAGTTGCTACCCTCCTCGATAACTAATTGCGATTTTGAATAAAACCCGGGAACTCTGATCAGCCGAGATACCTCGAGCGACAAAATCCCCGCCAGGGTACCTCAACTGTGATGCTAAAGACTATCCGCCCGACAGCGTGAAGTTCACGGTGATCGTGGTATCGACCTCCACCGGCTCACCGTTCAAGATATAGGGCCGATACTTCCACTGCTTCACCGCGTCCAGAGCTGATTGGTTCAGCAAAGGCGAAGCCGTGCTAACCACCCGCAGGTTCTGGATGGCGCCATCCTTGCCGATGACCGCAGCCAGGACCACTGGTCCCTGCACGCGGGCAATTTTCGCCATCTGCGGATACTGCGGAGTCACGTCGTGGATCTTCATGCCCGCCGTTACGCCCTGCGAAACGCGGATGCGGGTGGGGGTGGCCATCTTCGGAACCGCCACCGGGGTAGAACTGATAATGCCCCCAATTACTCCGCCCATCTGTCCGCCGGGAACTCCTCCCGGGACGCCACCCACGACACCGGTCGACGGCGGCGGGGCCTCGTCTTCCTTAAGAATCTGGACTTTTTGCGGGATCTTGGTGGGAGTGCGGAGCTGGTTGTTCACAATATCGGTCTCGACCTTGACGACCTTCACAGCCGCTGCTGGCGGCGGCGGTGGTGGTGGCGGCGGCGGCGGTGCTACCAGAAAGGTCATCAGCTGCCCTTTTGGCAATGCCTCGGTAAACATCAGAGGAATCAGGATCAGAACGATGACAATGACGGCCTCCAGGATGAACGAGAAGAACGTCATCCGGCCGCGTTTGGTTTTGAGCTTACCGCCCGATTCGATCAGGCTGTCCTCGAACATATGTTTTCTCCCTGCACAGACCTACGATGCTTTAGACACCGGCCACAATACCGTTGTTCCAATCTGATATTGAAAAACCGGATGAAGCACAGCAAACCTATCGCCAATCAGGAAAAACCACTCTAAGCCCTTGCTTTAGCTTTCTCTCTACGCCCGGACCCAGTCTGGTTGCGACCTGTAGCTCCTTGTGCCGCAAGCCCAGAGTTGCTGCGAGTCGATCGCCAGTCCTGGTATGCCACCAAAATGGGGGCGGCAATGGCGATCGATGAATAAGTCCCGATTAAGATGCCGATAACCAGGGCAAAGGAAAACCCATGCAACACTTCGCCCCCAAAAAGGTACAAAGCTAGCACAGTCAGGAATGTTAAACCTGCTGTCAAGATGGTTCGACTTAGGGTCTGGTTGATGCTGCGGTTGACGATATCGGCCAGCTTCTCCCGTCGCATCAATTTGAGATTCTCACGAATACGGTCGAAAACCACGATGGTGTCGTTATTGGAATACCCGATCAGGGTCAGGATGGCGGCGATGACCGTGAGTGATATGGGTTTATTGGTTAGGGAGAAGACTCCGATGGTGATCAGGGTGTCGTGGAACACGGTAATCACAGCAGCCACTCCGTAAATCCATTCAAACCGAACTGCCAGGTACACCAACATACCGACCAGAGAGTACAGGGTGGCGAGAACCGCTTGCCGCCTTAACTGAGCCCCTACCTGGGGACCGACGATCTGTACATCATAGACACCGAAGTCAGACAGATAGAACCCTTGCTGGAGGGAACCGAGCACCGCGGGATCAACTACCGCCTTTAGATCATCGAAGCTGGCCAGCACGCCGCCCTTCGTCTTGTCGCGATAGTTGGCGACTTGCTGAGCGATGGTTGTATATCGCTGGCGGGCATCGGTACCGAGGTGCAGAGGATCGTTGCGTAACAAAAACTCCGCGATGGCGAGAGAGCTGGAATTGTTGAGGTCCGACTTGTCGCCCGGCGCGCTGGTGTGTAGCGCTGCAATGATTTGCTCTTTGCCTTTGTCGAGCGCCTGCTCGTTGGTAAGTTCCTGGGGGAGATCGATCAGCAGTTCGTTGCTGCCAGGGCCTCCAAAATTACGAATTCGAGCATTGTGATAGCCGATCCGATCCATGATCTTGGCGACGGCATCGATGTCGGGAGGATGAGAAAACTTCACGCTCACCTGCGTGCCGCCACGGAAGTCAATGTCCAGCGGGATGCCGTGCCAAAACAGCATCGAACAAACACCCGCCACACTGAAGACCAGCGAAAACGCGATGAAATACCACTTCTTGCCAAGAAAATCTATGTTCGGATTTCTAAATAATTCCACGCTGCAAAAACCCTTTCTGCGAACGACGACCCGCTAACCACCAACCACTTAGATACTCAGTGCTTCGCCTACCCGCTTGCGGCTCAACACCCAATCGAAAATTACGCGCGACACAAACACGGCCGTAAACAGGTTCGCAAACAAACCAAAACTCAGGGTCACGGCAAACCCCTTCACCGGTCCGGTGCCGAACAGGAAAAGAATGACGGCCGAGACGATGGTGGTGACGTGCGTATCCACAATCGTGACCCAGGCATGCGAGAAGCCCTGCTCCACAGCAGAAGGCGGTGTTTTGCCGTTCCGCAACTCTTCTCGAATGCGCTCGAAGATAAGAACGTTCGAATCGACGCCCATACCAACCGTAAGAATCACACCTGCGATTCCCGGCAGGGTCAGCGTTGCTCCGCTGAATCCCAGAAATCCAAGCAGGATGATTAAGTTCAAAATGAGAGCAATGTCGGCATTAATCCCGGCGGCGCGGTAGTAAATCAACATGAACACGAGCACGGCAATCATCCCGTACACGGCGGCTTTGATGCCTGCACGGATAGACTCGGTGCCAAGAGACGGTCCTACGGTACGCTCTTCCAGGTACTTGATGCCGGCGGGGAGTGCTCCTGAACGGAGCACCATCGACTGATCCTTAACTTCCTGATCTGTGAAGCGGCCTTCAATGATTCCGGAATCGCGTATTGCCGATTTAATGGTAGCCCAACTCTGAACCCGGCCATCGAGAACCACGGCCAGCTTGTCGCCAACATGTGCGGACGTAAAGGCATAGAACTTACGGCCACCATCGCCGGTGAGGTTGAATCCGACCGCTGGCCGCCCGCTTTCATCCTGGGTGGGCTGAGCGGAACGCAAGTCCGTGCCGCGAACTGCAGGGATGCGGGAGACCACATACCAAGTCTCACCGCCGTCAGCTTCATTCCGGCCCTGCATGATCATCTCATCCGCGTTGAGACGTCCTCCTTTTCCCTGCAGCGCGGCTTGCTCGCTATTGAAGGGACCGTCCACCAAGAGTCTAATGTCGAGCACAGCGGTCGACTTAATAATCTCCTTGACGCGGGCCGGATCATCGACTCCCGGGAGCTCTACCAGGATCTGGTATTGCCCAAGCCCATGCTCTTCAATCATGGGTTCAGCGACGCCGAGTTGGTCGACTCGATTCCGAATCGTTTCGATCGCCTGCGTGACCGCCTGATCTTTCAAGGAGGCCAGGGCGGTCGGCTTCATGGTGATCGTCCAGGTGTCGTTTGCGCCCGAGGTGGCGTCATATTGCGGCAACCGGGACGCAACCAGATCGCGGAGCGGGGAAGTCGCTTCCGGCGGTACGCCCTTGATCACGATTTGCTCGGGACGGTTCACGGGATCCGGCTTGGTGATGTCCGTGTAGTTAACTTTGGCCTTTCGCAGACCGTCTTTGAGGGACTCGATGGCGGTGTCGGAGTCGGCGTTAATGGCATCGTTGACTTGAACCTGCAGAATAAGGTGCGTTCCGCCTTTCAGGTCCAGGCCGAGGTGAATGCCATTGCGGAATGTGCTGGAACTCAGAAGCGCATCAGCCAGCGCCCCGCCAGAAAAGCCCGCCGGAACCCCGAATATCCCGTAGGCGAAAATCAAGACTACCGCAACAATTAGGACTACTTTCCAGCCAAGACCCTTCGTCATAAAGATAAAACTACTCCCGAAATTAGCTACTTAGCTGCCGGCTCATCCGGCGTAATCACCGACACAATCGATCCCCGCGTGACTTCAATGCGCAGATTGTCAGGTGGCACTCGCAGGTGAAGCGCGTCGTCTTTCAGGGCCACGATAGTTCCCCGAATACCGCCGCTTGTCACAACTTTATCGCCGGTCTTCAGCTCGCTCAGCATCGCCTGCCATTTCTTTTGCTTCCGGTTCTGCGAGTAGAACATGTAAACAAATAGCAGAACGATCGGAAGGAACAGGATCAGGCCTGCGCCTCCGCCACCGGTAGGAACTTGCAATGCGATGAATCCGTAGATATGCATTTGATGCCGAAATCCAGTCTCCACTGCCGCGCACACGCCATCGCGCCTGGCGGCGAGGGAATTCCTCGTGTAACGAATTTGCGGAGCTTTTTAATTATTCAGAACCGGGCGTCCTTAACCGGAATGGCAAGCTGGGCCACTGTAGATCGCCCAGAGAAGAAATCGCGCGCATTCCCAAGTCAAATAGAATGCCGGACGCGCTGCATAGTGTCAAGGTAGAAACTCAGGTTGTGAATGGTATTTAGGACTTGAGCAAGTACTTCATTGGCCGCGTACAGGTGCCGCAAGTAGGCTCGGGAATACCTGGTACAAACGCGACAATGGCAGTCGGGATCGAGCGGCCCTTGGTCGGATGCGTAGCGCGCCTGCTTGATGGAGAGCTTGCCTTGGGAGGTGAATAGCAGGCCATGCCGGGCGGCCCGCGTAGGCAGGACGCAGTCCATCATGTCCACCCCGAGTTTCGAATACTCCACAATCTCTTCGGGGGTGCCTACCCCCATGAGGTAGCGGGCTTTGTCTTGTGGCAAGTGCTCGAGAGTGGCTTCCACGACTTCCCGCGTCATCGCGCGAGGTTCGCCAACACTCAGGCCACCAATGGCATAGCCGTCGAATCCGATTTCGATGGTCCGCTCCGCCGATTCCTTTCGGAGGGCGAGATCCATGCCTCCCTGAACGATCCCGAAAAGGGCCTGGGTGCAGTGCTCATTTCCAAGTTCCCGGTTTCCAGGTTCCTGCTCATTCCGGGCAAATGCCATCGCCTCCCTAGCGCCTTGACTACTCGAGTCGCCTGATCTGCCTTTCGGCTGACAAGTGAGCACTGAGTGCCGATCGTAGCCCCAGGGCACCTCAGCTTTGTGCTCCTCAAAGTACCTCTTGCTCCTCTCCGCCCAGCGTAGCGTCGTCTCCATGGACGACCGCACTCGAGCTCGATCCGCGGGATACTCCGTGCATTCATCGAACGCCATGATGATGTCCGCCCCCAGACCGATCTGGGCTTCGATCGCAGTTTCTGGGCTAAGGAAGTGAGCCGAGCCGTCCAGGTGCGATCTAAACGTCACACCTTCTTCTGTCACCTTGCGCAGTTCACTGAGGCTGAAGACCTGAAATCCGCCCGAGTCGGTCAGGATCGCCCTCTGCCATGACATGAACCGGTGCAGTCCGCCCAGGTTTCGGAGCTGTTCCAGGCCAGGTCGCAGATAGAGGTGATAGGTGTTGCCAAGAAGAATCTGAACGCCAAGCTCTTCCAGAATGTCTTGCGGAATGCCTTTGACAGTCGCCTGCGTTCCCACCGGCATAAAAACAGGCGTTTCCACCCGGCCATGAGGCGTGATCAGCGTTCCACGGCGACCCCTACCGCTCGTGGCCTCAATTTCAAACCGAACAGACATGAAAGAGCGATTCTAAAGGAAAGAGCACCCCTGCCCATCGACCGAGGTCGCCGACCCTACCGCCGATCCTTGTGGTTAGCCGGCCGGGGTTGATCGGACAGTCGAATCAGCTCCGGCTTGAGTTTGCCGTTCTCGACTATCAACCGCCCCATGGAGACCGGCAATGAGAACCTCTTGGGCCCCGCACTGCCGGGATTGAAATAGAGCACACCGTTTTTCGTTTCGTGCTTCGGCATATGGCTGTGTCCGTAAATGACGGCTGCAAATCCTGCTGCTTCGGGCTTCAGGTCCAGTCGCTCAAGGATGTGGAGGATGTAGATGGAAATGCCTCCAACTTCTAGAACAGTGGTTTCAGGTATCTCCTCGGCCCACGGGAAGTGGTCGACATTGCCGCGCACCGCTGTCACTCGCGCAAGTTGTCCCAAGCGATTGAGGATCTCCGGGCCCCCGATATCGCCAGCATGAAGAATGTGGTCCGATCCTGCCAGTGCTGCAACTGCCTCCGTCCGCAGCAGCCCGTGCGTATCGGAAATGATGCCGAGGATCGCCCTGGACATGGAGATTCTCTGGGACTTTCTAGCCGCGAAAAAGACATGGAGATTCTCTGGGACTTTCTAGCCGCGAACCTTGCGGAATCCGGGCGATCGCAACCGTGAGGAGCGTTGCCAAGGGCTCTGACCGCCGAATAACCAGCAACACTCCCAAGCTCTCGCCCAGGCACGGCTATTTGGTCGGTACGATGGGCAGGACCAGCGCCGAGGGGTGCTCCGCGTCATGAAGCACAATGTTCGTCGCAGTCACAAAACTTGCCCGAGCCTCGCTCGATTTCACATAACGAGTCCCACCATTGTTCAGATTCCGGTCGAACCGCGGGAAGTTGCTGCTTGAAACCTCTAGTCGGAGCACGTGCCCCTTCTTGAACACATTGCTGGTGGCCCACATGTCGATGGTGAACTTGTACACTTGGCCGGGATTGATCAGGTCGGGTTTTTCGCGCGAGTCACGATAGCGCGCGCGAACAATCCCTTCGGTAAGGTTTTGCGCGAAGCCGTTCGGCCACACGTCCACAAGCTTGGCCGTGAAGTCGGCGTCGACCGCAGAAGACTTCGCGAAAAGTTCGAGGGATACGGGGCCAGTGACCTCCACATCCTCAGCCATCGCAGGCGTCGAGTACACCAGTACGTCGTCTCGAGCCTCGACAGATCGTTGGTCGCGTGGCCCGGCAGGCCATCGCCGCGGTTCACAGCACAGCGGGCCACCGACGGTAGGCACCGGACTCGCGGGATCGTAGGCAAATTGGTCGGAGGACTCCTTACCCGGAGTCGCCGTAGAGAGCGTCCCGTTCCCTCGTAGCGAATTTGCTCTTCCCCCGGAATGCAAGAAGTACTTCGTGCTCTTCGCCTCGGGAACCGGCCAGTCACCTTCCTCTCGCCACTCGTTCGCCCCCATAACGAAGAGCTTTACAGGCTTTGCGGAGGCAAACTGGTTCTTTACGCCCTTAAACAGATAGTCGTACCACTGGAGTTCCCAGTCGTCTTCAGGCTCTTTCGCGTTCGCTCCAAAATCGACGTCGCCAACCTTGGGCATTGGTCCAGCATGGCCGCCGATTACCACCACCAGCTGTTGGCCTTTGCGAGCCGCTTCGGTAGCGCCATGATCGCGTATCCCCTCGTAGTTCCTGAGCGATCCGCCGAGGAACAGGTCATACCAAGCTGCAATGTGCAGAGCCGGTACCGTTATCTCTGAGAAGTGTTCCTCAATCGAAATGCTCTTCCAATATTCGTCGTAGCTGGGATGGGCCAGCCAGTCTAGGTAATACGGCGCGACGGAACCGTTCGATCCGAGGTCGGGGCGTTTTTCCAGGTTCAGGATGGGATAGTCGGTCAGAGGGAGGCTCCAAAGACCGCCCACTGGATCGTTCTGCCGTCCAACCAGGCGCTCATATGTATTCTGCGCAAGACCCGAGGTCCAGTCCTGGTTGAACCACTGCGCAAATGCCCCACCCGTGTAAGTCCAATTTTCGTGATAATTGCTCGCCGTCACAACCGGGCAAATCCCGGCGAGATGCGGAGGGTGTGTAATGGCTGCTAGCATCTGCGTGGCGCCCACGTACGAACCGCCAAACATTCCAACCCGGCCGTCGGAATATGGCAACCCGGCCGCCCACTCCACCGTGTCGTAGCCGTCGCTCGGCTCGTTCTTGAAGGTGTACCAGTCCCCCTCTGAAGCGTAACGACCGCGCACGTCCTGAACGATCACGACGTAACCGCGCGCCGCAGCTTTCATTCCGAACTCAAATTCCGAGTCCTTGTTATAGGGAGTTCGCTGTAACAGGGTCGGGAACTTGCCCTCCGCCTTCGGGCGATAGATATCCGCGCGCAACGTAACTCCGTCTCGCATCTTCACCGCGACACTGCGCTCGTAAGTGATCGAGTATTGCTCGGCTGCGAGCGGAAAAGTGGAGGTTGAGGTGGTGGCTACGAGTAGGACACAAGAATACAGCAGGCGACATCTCGTCATGTCTAGTCTCCCGTCATTTAGCAACCGGAAAAGATACCAGAGCCGCAGAAGCAGAAACAGAACCGTCGAACAACCCGACCATACGACTCGGTTTTCCGAGCAGTAGAAAATTCAGCAATCCCGAACTGAAGCCGCAATTCCGGGCGATGCCGGCCCCCTGAAACAGAAAACGATTACCGTCCTAAGCTTATGAAATATAAAGAGTTGCAAAGTTCCTTTTGTTACATTTTTCAGACTACAAACTAGATCGCGAATTTCGTGCGGGCCCCCATTCTCGGCTGCACGATCACGGTGCAATCGCATTCCATGTTTGGAGATTTCACCGTGAAAAAAAAATTGCTTCTGCTAGCCGCTGTCTTTCTCGCGCTGTCAATGGGAGTCCCTAGAAATGCCGAGGCCGTAAACCCGGTTTGCCCACCACTTGGGTGCAAGTAACCGAAAGATGGTTTCGCGTCTTGTGAGCCACTGATCTCGGAGTTACCATTTCAGTGGCCTCATGGATTCCTTGTACTACATTCTTTGGGGTATCCCCCCACTTTGCCTGGCGGTAAGTTCGCTCTTCTTACTCAGGCGAGGTGTACACCGCCAGCTGCCCTTCTTTTGTGTTTACATCGGGTGGGAGGTAGTTGATTTCATTCTGCTGTCGTTTGTTAGCTTAATTTCACTCAGATGGTCATCCCCGCTCCAGATCTATCGACCCTTCGCCATGGCCGGCGAAGTTATATCGACTACGCTGGAGTTCTTGGCGCTCTTCGAGTTGACGAAGGAGCTCACCCTACCCCCTGAGTTAGTTCGTAAAGTAGTCCCCATTTTTCGCTGGGTGGCGGCGGTTCTCGTGTTGAGTGCAGCCTTCTTGTCTGCATATTTGTTACGAAACGGCGACGCCGGGCAACTTATGACCATCTTCCAGACAGTGGAATTTTCAGCGAACCTGGTCAAACTTGGACTGCTCTTGGTATTACTGGTTTGCACCATCGCACTGAAGATTCGCTGGAAGAGCCTGCCGGCCGGCCTGGTTCTTGGTTTCGGTATTCAGGCAGCGGCTGAGATGGGAGCCTCCGCCTTGTATTCCGCTCTTGGCAAACCCGGTTTTCTCACGGTCGATATGATCCGCATGGTTGCCTTTCTGTTTTGCACAATGATTTGGCTGGTTTATATGCTCCGGCCGGAAAAGTCCTCTGCATTCAAAGGCGCGGGACTTCAGCTTTCGGAGCTTGAACTGCTCGACCAGCAAATGCAAAAGATGATGCGGCCGTGAGTTACCCTGGAGCCGTGAGTTACCCTGGCGTGGTGCGTGAAAGGATCCATGCCCCCGAAACCTGGTGTATCAAGCCGGAGGCCCCGCCTAGCTGCCGAACTTCTGCCCCCGCGGGCTAGCTTCTAACCGCTTGACGGGATGTGTTTCGCCCGACTTCTGATGTTGCCGACGAGCCGACTGTGGCCAGTAGGGGGTCCTGGGTTAAAGAAGGCCCTAGAGATTCGGGGTTTTCGCCGCGATCAACGTCCGTATCCTCTCCCCGAAGCCTTCTGCGCCCATGTCTTCCGTCTTCTCTTTGCCGCGGGTACGGACATTCACTTTGCCAGCTTCGGCTTCCTTGTCGCCGACCACGAGCATGAACGGGACTTTCTGCAACGCATGCTCCCGGATCTTGGCGTTCATCTTTTCGTTTCGGGCGTCGACTTCGACGCGCACATCAAAGGCTCGCAGCTGGGACGCCACTTTGTTCGCATACTCAACATGTCGCTCCGCGATCGGGACCAGAACCACCTGCACCGGGGAGAGCCAAACCGGAAACGCACCTGCGTAATGCTCGATCAGAACACCAAAAAATCTCTCCACCGATCCATACAGCGCTCGGTGAACCATGACCGGCTGCTTGCGGGTACCGTCTACGGCGACGTACTCCAATCCGAAGCGCGCCGGGAGATTGAAATCGAATTGAACCGTCGAGAGTTGCCACAGTCGCCCAATCGCGTCCACCAGCTTGATGTCAATCTTCGGGCCGTAGAAAGCAGCTTCGCCGGGAATCGTCTTGTACTCAATATTCAGGCGCTTCAGCACCTTTTCTAATGACGAGGTCGCTAGCTTCCACTGGTCCTCACTTCCGACGAAGTTCTTCTTGTCCTCAGGATTCCAGGTCGAAAGCTCGGTGATGAACTCCTCAAAACCGAAGTCCTTGAGCACGTCGGCAGCGAATTCGACACAGCTCGTGATCTCGTCTTCGATCTGCTCTGGCGTGCAGAAGATGTGCGCGTCGTCCTGCGTGAATCCCCGCACACGCAGCAAGCCGTGCATCACGCCCGACCGTTCATAGCGATAAACCGTACCTAGTTCACCCAGGCGCACCGGCAGGTCGCGGTAGGACTTCAGCGAGTCCTTATATATGAGGATGTGGCCTGGGCAATTCATGGGCTTGAGGCGATATTCGGCGTCGTCGAGTTCCATGACGTCGAACATATTCTGTGCGTAGTAGCCCTCGTGCCCCGAAACCTGCCACAGGTGCTTGCGCATTACATGCGGCGTATACACCAAGGAGTAGCCACGCTTGATGTACTGCTCGCGCATCCAGTCTTCCATCTGCTTGCGGATGATGCCGCCCTTGGCATGCCAGAAGATCAGCCCCGGCCCAGCTAGTTCTTGGATAGAAAACAGGTCGAGTTGTTTGCCAATCACGCGATGATCGCGTTTCTTGGCCTCCTCGATCTGGTGAAGGTAGGCGTCGAGGTCCTTCTTCGAAAAGAAGGAGGTGCCGTAAATGCGTTGCAGTTGCGGGTTCTTCTCGTCACCCAGCCAGTAGGCGCCGGCAATGTTCAGCAGCTTAAAGGCCTTGATCTTGCCAGTCGAAGGAATGTGCGGCCCGCGGCAGAAGTCGAGAAATTTTCCGGTCTTGTAGATCGAAATCTTTTCGTCGGGACGCGTGAATTGCTCGATGAAGTGGCACTTCATGAAGTCGCCTTCGTTCTTAAAGCGCTCCAGGCCCTCTTGTCGCGGCAGAAACTCGCGGGCATACGGCAGATTCTGCTGCACCAGCTCCTGCATCTTCTTTTCGATTTTCTCCAGGTCTTCAGGCGTGAACGGTGTCTCGCGATAGAAGTCGTAGAAAAATCCGTTCTCCGTGGCAGGTCCATGGCCCAGCTTGGTCTCGGGGAACAGCTCAAGCACCGCCGCCGCGAGCAGGTGCGCGGAGGAGTGGCGATACACCTCCAGGGCCTCGGGATCCTTTTCCGTAAGAATGCGCAGTTCCGTATCTTTTTCGAGAGGACGAGTCAAATCGATAATTGTGGAGTTGTCTTGCGTGGATCGGGCGCTCTTGCCACCCTGATGCCCGTTCTCGGATACCTTCGCTGCTAGCGCCGCATCGGCCAACCTCGGACTGATCTTGTTTGCGATCTCGAGCGCGGTCGTACCCTTAGGGACTTCCTTCTCGCTCCCATCCGGGAGCTTGACATGGATATTTTCTGACATGGAGTTTCAGTTTAGTGAAGCCCTCAAAGGGGGGTCAAATCTGCAATGGGATAGGAGATAGCGACTTTGAAGTGACACTCTAATGTTAACTATTTAGTAAAGAGCTGAGCGGATTGAAATGCAACTCTGATTCAGCCAAGGCATAGAGATTCGAGTCGTGATCAATTTTCCAGTGGCACCAGAAGGGGAGTATAGCCGCTCGTTGAAACCGCCCAGTTCACATCCGTTTGCAACACGACAACGCCCGGAAGCGCTCGGCTGAGGTGGATACCTGAAACGGACTCAAGTTTCGGGAGTAGATACTCCGTATCTTTCGCTCCTGCGGAGTCGAAGTGATACAAAGCACGGTATGTGATTCCCCAGAACCCGCCTTTCGGGCAAATGGCAAGCCCATAAAATGCTTCGGTTCGCCCCCAATTGCTGCCGGTGCGTTTTTCGGCGGCCTTGATTGGTATTTCGGTTAGTAATGTGACTTGTGCTCCGCAGATTCGCAGAATGCGGCCATTTGATGAGAACATGTGAACCAAACCGATTGAAGCTAGGACGCACGATTTGTTTCCCCTGTCGGGAATGAGTCCCGTGACGGGATCACATTCTCGATTCAGGGGACCACCGCAAAGGTTCTTAGTGTCTCGCCGTTCGATTTCGTTTACCACGCCGGTCTTGAGATCAATCTGTTGGAGGCCTCCTCCCCATTCGCCTATATCAAAGCCGAGGTAGATGGTGCCTCCTTCCTCGGGCGAGGCAGCACTAACCTGAACTCCCGACCGGAGCTTCCCATTCAACTCGATAACCCGCCAGCGGTTGTCGCTGGCTAGGTAATGAACGGCCTTCTGCGACAAAACTGCTGGTGCCCCTGCGTTTTCCAGCAGAGCTAACGGAGCATCTTCTGCGCTTAACTGAAATTCTCCGAGCTGGTGAAAAACACCTCCGGCCCAGAGTGCGACGACAAAACGATGCTCACCAGATCCCTTCCGCAAAACCCAAAGATCATGATCCGAC
>DATNEX010000028.1:0-61596 GCA_035606605.1 Terriglobales bacterium | reverse complement strand
CCAAAAGGTGCCGATACTTACGAACTTCATACTCACCCCGCTCGCCTGAAGAAAGTGAAGTATCGCCGGCCACATTCACGGGATTGGGAA
Organism: Terriglobales bacterium; assembly: GCA_035606605.1. Taxonomy (GTDB): domain Bacteria; phylum Acidobacteriota; class Terriglobia; order Terriglobales; family Acidobacteriaceae; genus Gp1-AA145. The sequence goes on along the minus strand of DATNEX010000028.1, from coordinate 61,506 downwards.
GAGATCGACCTCGAAACGGCGATGGATATGGTTGCTGACCGCTTATGGGAGACTCGCGAACGAACGTTTCTGGAGACGAAGGATGGCAACGCGGTGATGCACACAACCGCGATTGCTCACCTTGGCGGCGCAACCCTCGACAATGAAGAAAACTATCTAATTAAGAAACTCTTCACGGCAGGCTTGGGGATGGTGTGCGTATCCAACCAGGCCCGTATTTGACACAGCTCAACCGTGCCCGGTCTGGGCACTTCGTTCGGGCGCGGCGGAGCCACCACGGCACAACAGGACCTTTCCAACTCCGACGCCATCCTGATCATGGGATCATCCATGGCGGAGAACCACCCGGTCGGTTTTCGGTGGGTGCTCGAAGCCCGGGAAAAAGGCGCCAAGGTTATCCACGTTGATCCGCGATTCACACGGACTTCGGCCATGGCTGACATCTGGGTGCCCTTACGCGCCGGTAGCGACATTCTTTTTCTTGGTGGGCTGATTCGCTTCGTTCTTGAGAACAAGAAATGGTTCCACGACTATGTCGTTAACTACACGAACGCGCCCATGATCCTTCGGGAAGATTTTCGAGACACCGAAGACTTCGATGGCCTCTTCTCGGGATGGGATGCGGAAAAGAAGCAGTACGACCCCGAGAGCTGGTTGTATCGGGGATCGCCCGTCAAAAGAGGAGCAAATAAGGAAGCCATGGCCGGGCATTCCCCGGCTGGGGGAGGGCATGGCAAGGACCGAGGGGGTGAGGCGCAGGATGCCGGAAAGTATGAGGAAGACCGGAGTCTGCAACATCCAAGGTGCGTGTTCGAGGTATTGAAGCGTCATTTTTCGCGCTATACGCCGGAAATGGTCGAGCGCTTCTGTGGGATTCCTCAAGACATTTTCCTTAAAGTGGCAGAGGCATTCACCTCGGCATCCGGTCCTGAAAAAACTGCCGCGATCTGTTATGCGGTTGGTTGGACGCAGCATTCAAAGGGCGTGCAGATCATACGTTCTGCCGCCATTCTGCAGTTGCTGCTCGGCAACATCGGACGGCCCGGGGGAGGGATTCTAGCTTTACGAGGACACGCATCGATTCAGGGCTCAACGGATATTCCGACGCTCTACGACATCCTCCCTGGATATCTACCCATGCCTTTCTTCGAGGCCGATTCGAAGAATTTCAAGGAATACATCAAGAAACACAGGGCGCGTACTGGATTGTGGTCGGCATTTGAGAAGTACTTTGTCAGCCTTATGAAGGCGTACTACGGCGAAAGTGCGGTCAAGTCGAATGATTGGGGTTTTGACTGGCTTCCGCGTGTGACCGGTGATCACTCACATTTCGGCTACTGGCTTGACATGGCGAATGGACATCTCGAAGGCCTTTTTGTCATGGGCCAGAATCCCGCAGTCGGTGCCTCAAACGGCCGCCTGCAGCGAGCCGCGATGGCGAAACTGAAATGGCTAGTGGTACGCGATATGGTTGAGACCGAGACTGCCTCCTTCTGGTATGCGTCCCCCGAAGTGCAATGTGGCGAGTTGACCTCAGACGCGATTGGGACTGAGGTCTTCCTTTTTCCGGCGGCCGGGAGTGCGGAAAAAGAGGGCACATTCACCAACACGCAAAGATTACTGCAATACCGCAACAAAGCGGTGGACCCTCCTGGCGATGCGCGCAGCGAAACCTGGTTTATGTATCACCTAGGACGAAGATTGAAAGAAAAAGCAAAGCAGGACTCTCGTCCCCGGAACAGTGGGCTGCGTGCTCTGACATGGAATTACTCGGTCGAAGGTTCGATTGCTGAGCCCAACTGCGAAGAAGTATTAAAAGAAATCAATGGCTACACCGTGGCTGATCGCAAACAGCTCCAGCACATGAAGGAATTGAAAACGAATGGTTCAACGGCGTGCGGTGCCTGGATATATTGCGGCGTCTTTCCAAAGGAAGGGTATAACCGTGCAAACGAACGGAACCCGAAGGATCAGCTCGGCCATGGTTGGGGTTTCGCATGGCCCAACGACTGCCGCATCATCTACAACCGGGCTTCAGCGCGCCCCGACGGGAAACCTTGGAGCGAGCGAAAAAAGCTCATTTGGTGGGACGAAGGGAAGAAGCAATGGACGGGGCTCGACAATCCCGATTACGAGAAGACGACCCCCCCCGATAAACCCTCCGATGTTCATGACGGCCGCGGTGTGGAAGCACTTGGCGGGGCAAGGCCCTTCACTCTGCATCCTGATGGAGTGGGGTGGATATGGGTCGCGAGCGGCCTGAAAGATGGGCCCCTGCCAACCCACTATGAACCCCTGGAATCATTGATCGAGAATCCGATGTATGCGCAGCAGGACAATCCCGCGGCCCAAAAAAAGGAGCGGCCCGACAACCCTTATGCGCACTCTCCGGCTGACCCGTGCTACCCATACATCCTCTCCACGTACCGTTTGACTGAGCACCACACCGCCGGAGGCATGACACGGACGCTGTCCCATCTGGCCGAACTGCAGCCAGAATTGTTCACTGAAGTGTCTCCCGAGCTCGCGGCAGAGCTTGGCTTGCGGCACGGTGAGTACGCAACCATAACAACTCCGCGCGCCATGATTGAAGCTCGAGTAATGGTTACTCCTCGCATGCGGCCGTTGCAAATTGACGGTCGCACGATACACCAGGTCGGCCTGCCATATCACTGGGGATACAGGGGGCAGGTGACCGGTGATGTGGTCAACGATCTTCTTGTTATCAGCGAAGAGCCAAATGTTCGGATTATGGAAACCAAAGCACTGGTCTGCGATATCAAGCCGGGTCGTCGACCACGGGGAAAGGACGCGATTCACGATCCTCTCGCGAGGGAGCGTGTGGCATGAGTACAACTGCATTCCTCACCGATTCGACTCTATGTATCGGGTGCAAGGCCTGCGAGGTGGCGTGCAAAGAGTGGAATGAGGTATCAGACGACGGCCTCGACTGGAGCGGCCACTCTTATGACAACACAGGCGCAGTTGGGGCCTTGACTTGGCGGCACGTTAAATTCGTCGAGGAGCCTCCCACCCCTGGGCTGGGCGGGAATGCTGCAGGCCAGAGTTCGTGGGGTTTTTCCTCTGACGTGTGTAAACACTGCGAAGTAGCGGGCTGTTTAGAAGCCTGTCCTACCGGCGCCATTGTGCGTACCGAGTTTGGTGGCGTTCTAATTCAGCCGGATGTCTGCAATGGTTGCGCGTACTGCGTTGTGGCATGTCCATTCGGGGTGGTTGCGAAAAATGAGGACGACGGACGCGCCTTCAAATGCACCTTCTGCTACGACCGTCAGAAAGCTGGGCTTGAGCCAGCATGTGCCAAAGCATGTCCAACTGAGTCAATCAAGTTTGGCGAAATTCATCAGCTCAGAGCTGAAGCGAGTGAGCGAGTACGTGTGCTTCAGGAGCGCGGGATGGACGATGTCGCCCTCTATGATCCCACTCACACCAGCGTTCAAGGCACTCACGCTATGTTCATCGTGCGGGGGGATCCGAGGACATTCAATCTCCCGCCTAACCCAGAAGCCCCGACAGCCTATCTGAAAAAGGGCTGGATTTCGGCCGCCCTAGCAGCTGGCACGCTGTTGGGCGGAACTCTGCTGGCATTCATAGCTGATGGCACAAGGAACGCACGATGAATAGCCAGCCAATTCGCTTGCCCAAATCTGAAATTGGACGCGAGCGCCGGCTGCATGAGATTCGAAAGGAAGCAGAATCTCGTGGCAATGTGAAGCAGCCCGGAGTTCGACCCCACGGAGCACCGTTTCCCAAGGCCTCTGTCGAGACCGGCTACTATGGAATTCCGTTGCTTAAGCCCCCCCCATGGACTCGTGCGATTCCCGTTTACTTTTTCGTCGGAGGTGCAGCTGGCGCAGCGGCGGTCGTGAGCGCAATCGCTCACTACACTGGAGCTGACCCCAAGCTCGTGCGCGATGCACGCTTGATTGCCGCAGCCGGCGCAGTCGTCTCGCCCGCCCTCCTGATTGCTGATCTCGGCCGCCCCGAACGTTTTTTGGACATGATGCGCGTGTTCAAACCAAAGAGTCCGATGTCTATGGGAGCTTGGACCCTGCTTGGCTTTGGCAGCGCCGTTTCTGCAGCCACATTCGCTGGTTTCCTGCGCGAGCGCTATGGTCCTTCTTTTCCAGTGGCCGTGCTTGAAAACGCCGGAGAAGCGGCGGCCATCCCTCTTGGGTTGGGGCTTGCCACGTATACCGGTGTTCTGATCGGAGCAACGACTATCCCAGTGTGGAATCAGAATATCGTCGATCTGCCATGGCACTTCGCCGCTTCTGGGCTCGGTGCGGCAGTGGGCTTGCTAGAACTTCTCGGACACTCTAAAAGCCGTGCTCTTCAGGGACTTGGTTTTGGCGCTGCGCTGTTTGAGGTCTGGCAAGGGTTTCGGATTGAAAGCCGGCGCCATGCAGATCTGAATCCCCTGAAGCACGGCCCTAGCGGAGCGATGACTCGTATGGGAGGAGTTCTCTCTGGCCCGCTCCCTGCTGCACTCCGTGTCGCATGCAGTTTCGCTAGCAAGAACCGGGCACCGTCGCTTCGTCGCTGGGCTGCTCTGGCCTCCATCGTGGGATCTTTCCTTACGCGCGTGGCCTGGCTGCGCGCCGGGGCTGCATCCGCGCAAGATTGGCGCGCTCCCTTGGGGGCTCCTGGCGCCCAAGTTGGGCCAGATCGCTAGTGCACACCCACGAACCCTCGTCGCACTGCAGAACTCATCCACTCGAGCTTTTCAGAGGAAAACACCTTTGAACGCTGGCCGTCGTCCGCCAGGTGGCTAGCGTCGTAATCAGTGACTTTTGATGAGGACTATTATGCCGGACGATGAAACTCTTGCGACGATTCTTACGATTTGTGATCTGATTGAACACAACCGAAGCGGCGTTGAAGCCGCAGTCAAAACATATGAGCGAGCGATGAAAGACGTGATCGACTATCGCCGATCCAAAGGGATCACCGAGGTTGGGGGATTGTCCGCGTGATTTGAGCGATATTTTAGGCCGCCTTCTCATCCCGTCGGCTCCGGACGTGGTCATGTGCAGCCTTGACGCTGCCATACTGATTGCGCACCAACTCGTCGATTCCCCCGGGGAGTTTCGTTTCCAGCGCACTTTCATAACTGTGCTTTGCGCTGTCTTCCCCCCGCTCAACACTTTCCAGCAGCGTGTGATCTCCTCCGCCGAAGTCATCTTTGAGTTCGAACCATGCTCTATGAAGCACAGCCGCATTGCTACCACTGGTATCAGGGTTGGGCTCTCCTAGCTGCTTGACGAAATCTGTGAGTTCCGCCCGGAACCGAGCACGTTCCAGACTTTGCTGCTGGAAATAGCCTTTCAGTTCCGAATCTTCTGCAACGCTTGCAGCGTGTAGGTATCCTGTTTCGCCATCGCGACAGGTTTCGATCAGCTTCTCAAGCATGTCTCTGGTGTCATTCGGCATTTTCTTCACACTCCCACAACAAAGATGATTGCGAGGTCGGTGGGGCTGCCTGCGCGTGGCAGAATCTCAAAGGCACACACCTAGGCAGGTCGGCGCGTCTTGGACACAACTTCCTTCCGCACTCTGGACTTTGGTTTCACGACCGTAATGGCAGGCTCTGTTAATGCCTGAGCCAAAGTTCCCGGCTTGCGAATCTCTATCTCGGGTTCGGTAGTGACATAGGTCTTTTCGGTTACTGCGAGCGAGCTTTCGTGCGCTTGCTTTTCTGAGTAGGCATTCATTCCTCCAGTGGGATAACAGAAGGGAAAATCGGGGGATGGGTTGCTCTGCGAACTCGTCCGCCCATTTGTTTGAAAACCGCCAGAAAAAGAGCCCCACCCTAGGAGCGGGGCTTTCATGTACGCCACGATTAGCTTGCTCTTCGCATCGGCTTGTCAGTCTTAGCGAAGTCGGCCTTCGCTTCACCAGTGGAGGACACGTCGTCGGCTCCCGTACGCTCCAGGATGTCCTTGGCCTTTCGTGTCCAGTCGGAATTGTCCGAGTGTACGGATAACAGAAGGCCGCCTTCCTTCACTCTGCCCTCGTACCGCTTTGCCTCGTATTCCGGAATGCCCATTCCAATGAGAGCGCCACTAATGCCGCCGATAGCACCTCCAACACCTACTCCCGTCAACGCTGCCACTATTGGTCCCGCCGCAATGAGGGGGCCAACCCCTGGTATTGCAAGAGCTCCGATACCCGCAAGCCACCCCAGCGCCCCACCGACAACTGCTCCCGTGCCTGCTCCAGCGGCAGTTCCTTCCGGCGCTTTCGTTGCCTTCTTGTGTGCGAAGTCTTTCGTTCCCTCGTTCTCCGGGAACAACACCGATATGTCTGTGCTGCGAAATCCTTCCGCTCGCAATGCATCGACCGCTTGTTCAACGTCCAGCTGGTTTCTGTAGATTCCGAACACTGCCGTATTTTTTCCTGCCATTTGAAGTTCTCCTTTGGGAAGAATGTTACGTTCTCGGTTATCACGAAACCGCCTACTTGCTGGGCACGACTTGGAGTTCATTGGTTACTCTGCCAGCTCCGGCAATCCCGGTAGCTTTCGATTCGATAGCCTGCTTCTCCTCGTCCGACTTCACCGCACCTTCCAATGTCACAGATCCGTTCTGTGCGATGATTTTCACGTTGTGGGCGTCAGTGGACAGGGAGTTATCCTTCACGATTGCGTGTCTGATTTGCCGCGTGAGCTCGCGATCATTGGAGTTCTCTTTCTGCTGATCGGCCGTTGGCTCATTTTGGTTGCGGTCCCGTTGATTGACCTTCGTATTGTCCGGCGGCACCTGTTGCGAGTTGTCCTGCTGCGCGAAGGATAGTCCACCTAGAACGAGAAGCACGAGCATTGCTCGCGTGAATAACTTGCTCATCAATTCACCTCCTGAGAAATGAGAACATTTGATGGGCAAGTGAGCGGGCCCGATGGCCTCCAAGACACGTAAATCGAGATTCGAAAAGGTACGCTATCGAACGCTCTAACCGATGATCAGGGCTGCTGATCCGACGAAGGATGGTAGTGTGCCCGAAAGTGCGATGGGGGAAATGCTAACCCGGATCATGACAATCAAGCTTGCCGCCCACTTGGTATCTCTTAGGGCAACGAATGAAAATAGCAGCAGCCTCTGCTTTTCCTTGCTCTCCGAAAGTTGATCGATCTCGGTGACAAGTTCCATGAGCTTTTGTGATCCTACTCCTCGGCGGAGGTGTGGGGAGACAACGGGCCAGCTCGAGCCAGCATCTCTTTGCCCACCTGAGGTGTGCTGATGCATTCTCGTATACCGCTGTTTGTTGTATCTCTCTTTCTGTTCGCTTCCGTACTCTGCGACGCCCAAACTGCAACTTGCACCAACTGGACGTTCTTTAACACACGCTGGCCCAATTCTAATCATGCCGCCCGTGGGATCAATCGTTGGGGCACGGTGGTCGGCAACACCCACAATGCCGGCACTAGCCTATATCCGGCGTTCGTCCGCTATCCCACCGGCATTTTGAACACCTACTTCGCGCCGAATGCATCAGCCACCTTTTTTGCCCGACGAAATTCGCAGGGCGTTACTGTGGGCTGGTACACCGACAACGCATCGCCGATCGCCCACAACCATGGGTTAGTTGTTTCAGGGTCCAGTATGGTGACTGTAGATTATCCCGGCGCGTCCGATACTTTCCTTCAAGGAATCAACCGCTGGGGCACTATCGTCGGCGCTTACTATGACCCTGGCACCTTCATGGAAAAGGCATTTGTACTGAAGAACGGCGTATTCACGCATATTGTCCCTCCGGGATCGTCTCCACTTGACTGGAATTCAGCCATGAGCATCAACGACAAGGGTGTGATCGCCGGGTGGCATTACGACTCGGGGTTCTCGTTCCGGGGCTTCACACTGGCAAATGGCGTCTATACGATGATTAATAATCCTAAAGGCACTGCCTCAGGCGGCGGCACCCAAGTGTTTGACATTAATAATTCGGGCGCAATGGTGGGCAGGTACAACTTTGACTTCGCATTCATTTACATCAACGGCATATTCAAGGATGTCAAGGATCCCATTTATGCGATTCGCGTCGAGGGAATCAATGACTATGGGTACGTGAGCGGTGAGGCCAATGCCTTCTACCCCAACAGCTCTAAGTTGTTCACGGCCCACTGCCAATAAGCTGTTTCAATCTTGCGCCCGTGCACCGAGGGGTGTCGTTGGCTATAAATCGGTCATAGACGTTTTCGCATCCCAGGAGAAATCATCTTCAGCCAGTCTGAATCCGGCACGTATTGAAACTCCGTTCCGCACGCTGAGCAGATCGCAACGCGGACCTGTTGTGACGGAGTTCGCCCACGGGACTACGATCTGTCTTGGGTCCTAGGATCTTTAACTCCCACAATCGCTACTCCTACACCTAACAAAATCAATAGTGCTCCGTAAACAATGCCGTAGACGCCTTGAAAAAAGACCAATACGCCCGCGACGAACAGTAGGCTGCAACAGCCCTGAATTACCCGTTGCCCCAAAGACCGCTTAATCGGTTTGCCCATAGTGCCTGCCCGGAATAATAACCCAGATGCAATCAACCTCTCTTCCGCTGAGGCGGTGAGAACGTCTGCGCAACCAGGGCATTTCATGCGCTCAAAATCAAGCCGCACCTGCTTATCTGGCGGGATGCTAGCGCCACAGTGCAGGCAGGTCGCGTTGAGCGCTGCACGAACCTTTTCAAGGTCGATTTTCTCGCGCGGAGACACACCAAGCGTTATAGGCGAATAAAAAGCGCAAGGTTTTAAGTAACAAAATGAATGCAATGCGACATGACAGGAGCACTGGCAATTTTTTCCATTACTTATGGCAGCCTTGTGCTCGCCAAGGCATCGAATGGTACGCCATGATTCAATTTGTCTGTGATACCTGTTCAAACATCAAACAGCCGGAGGAAACGTGGGTCGTTGGTCTCGCCGCAGAAGCTGTGGGCGCTGTTTCTGCTCGGCGGGAAGTGAACATCCAGTCGAACTGGACGAGAGAAGGCGCTCTCCATCCATTGGCGGTTCACTTCTGCTCAATGCAATGCAAGGATGAGTACATGACGAAGCTGTTTGGCTCCGAGGAAATTGTGGTCGAGAACACTGCTCCCGCTGAGGTCGTAGTAGAGCGCGTCATGCCAGAGAAAAGTACTGTGACAACGAAAGCCACTACGGCTCGCCGCCGGAAACGAATTGCATAAGGAGCTTGAAGCGGATTCCGGGAACTACGCGAATTGCCGGTTTTTACCGAACTTTCCTTAGATAGTTGCCGAAGTAACGGTGCTTGGGTGACCCTCCTGCTGGGCCTACATCTTTCGGGGAATAGACGCAGGACGTCCTGTAGCTCAATATTAAAAATGTACGGTGGCGTCTCGTCTTGGGGGCGAGGAAATTACCCAACGCCACTTTCGCTCCTCAGTATTTTTGAGAAGCTGAGCTACGGCCGCCCGAAAAAAGACTCCTCCGAGTCGTGCGAATCGGGCGGCATTTTTCTTGAGTACACAATTTGGATGCTGTCAGAATCCATGACTCATTGACGTTTTCGCATTCCGGCCAGTCTGAATCCGCTACGTATTGAAACTCCGTTCCGCAGGCTGAGCAGAATGCAATGCGGACCTCTCCCATCGAAAACTCTTCGCGTTCGATGACCTCGCCAGAGCAAGGAACCTCAGGAAGTATGGTGTTGTGCCACAAGTGCGGTAATGAATCGACGGCGAGTAGTCGCTTTCCTTCAACTGCTGCGCAGCATCGCATCCAATTCGCTCCGCAAGAACCGCCATGTGCGTCGCTCTGCGCCAGACAGCGCGTGAGCTGGAATCTTCCCTTCATCGACCCATTTGCAAACGGTATCTCTTCCACTTTCGGTTTCTGTTGAAGCCGTGACTTCAGCAAATCAGCGAGCACGTCTAGCGCCTTCTTACCAGCGTACCTTGCGGCGACGGCACCGCCTGAGAGGAACAGGGTTGTTATGGGCCAGTGTTCGTGTCCCGATTTCAGTAGTTCGATATAGATTCTGACGCCGAGTTCCTGATGTTTGGTGGACAGGCACCAGGATGTCGTGAAGGCCCGATTCCGGACAACGACGTGCAGTTGTTCGATCTGCAAAGCGACCCGGAGGAAATACATAACCTTGCGCTTGAGCCGGAACACAATCGCGAGACCATCTTGCGGCTGAATGCTTTGCTGAACGATCTCATCGCCAAAGAAGTCGGCGCAAACGACGGGGAGCTTCTTGAAACAAGTTGTGTCTTGCCCAGGTGCTCGGTCGTATACCCCGCGTAAACACTGCACAACTTTGCAGTGGTATGTCGCAAAGAGATAAGGCAAAATCGCTCTACATGTCCAGTTTCCCGTTTGCCGACCACTCATCCACCATCATCGAATTCGCGAGCTGATCCACCGAACGGTCAACCAACAGCCATCGACATGCCCAGAGAAATTCCTCAATGCGGTTACAGTCAGTGACTGTGCAGCGCAGCTGAAAAATTGTTACATGCAGACCCCTCGTAGCGGCCGAAGACCAAAAAGATCTTGACTTCCCAATGCTTTCGCTATATTACGATTACTTACGTTTAACCTGATATGTGTGGATGTCGTTGACGACATTTTGCCAGTAGTCCACAAAATTGACGCTGAACCAGCAACTCGAGGATTCAAGTACCCGGCTACGGGACGTTTTGCATAGCAATCGCCACTCCGGGACGGGCGGAATATATGCAGTGTGCTCCGCTCATCCTGCAGTCATCGAAGCCGCCGTCCAGCAATCGCTGGAAGATGGTTCACTGCTGCTGGCGGAATCGACCTCCAGCCAAGTCAACCAGTTCGGCGGCTATACCGGCCTGACGCCTGCCGAGTTCGCGGGGTTCGTCCATTTCACCGCTAGAAGCGCCGGACTGCCAGCAGAGCGAGTTTTGCTCGGGGGAGATCACGTTGGTCCCTTTCCATGGCGACAGGAGGCTTCGGTTTCTGCATTAAGAAAAGCTTGCGCGCTGCTGCACGATTGTGTGGCTGCGGGATACAAGAAAATCCACCTCGATGCGAGCATGCCTTGCGGAGACGACAAGGGAATCATCACCGAGCGAACGGTGGCTAACCGGGCTGCGATTTTGTGCCAGGCCGCAGAGGAAGCGTATCGGGAATTGCCGTCAGGCTGCCCACAACTAGTCTATGTGATCGGAACCGAGGTTCCCGCGCCTGGTGGAGAATCTGTCGACGCACACTCCCCTGCAGTAACCCAGGCTGAGGATGCTCATCGAACACTGGAAACCTTCCGGCTCGCGTTTGAAGAACGGGGACTGTCGTCTGCCTGGGAGCGCGTGATCGCACTAGTTGTTCAGCCGGGAGTCGATTTCGGATCCGATTCGATCTTCGACTACGAACGTGCTAAAGCTCAGTCGTTGTCCGCTGCACTGTCACAGCACCCTGGAATCGTCTTTGAAGCACATTCCACGGACTACCAATCTCCCCAAGCCTTAGCGCGGATGGTCGAGGACCATTTCGCGATCCTGAAGGTAGGTCCTTGGCTGACCTTTGCCTTCCGGGAGGCGGTGTTGGCTTTAAGTGCCATTGAACGGGAGTTGTTCACACCCGGGTCGGAGCAGCAGATCTCACGCGTTCGCGAAGTCTTGGAATCAGCAATGTGGCGCGACCCGGCCTACTGGCGGCCTTACTATCGCGGCGATGAAGACGAGGTGCGCCGCGACCTTATATATGGCTACAGTGATCGCTGCCGATACTATTGGCACCAGCCTCCTGTCCGGGAGGAGATCGCTCGACTAATCGGCAATCTTGGGCGAAGACCGATCCCTCTCACCCTCATTAGCCAGTATCTGCCCCTGGCATACGAAGCAATCAGGAGCGGAGAGCTGCAAGCTGTTCCCGAACGGATGATTCACTACCATATTCGACGAGTTGTGCGGGTGTACGCCGACGCGTGCTCAGTAAAACAGACTGCTTGACGTTGCGATTCACACATTGAAGCGCCGTCCAGAATTGAGCGAGGCGGTGGCAGACGAGAAAGGTGTTCTATGTCTCCGACTGGGAAAGGGGTTGCGCAAGCTGGCGGCAACCGATTTGGAAAGCTGAAAGGTACGACGGTCTCAGCGCTTTGGGCGACGACTACCGCTGCCGCCATTGTGTTTTCATCCGCGTTACGCGCCGGCGCTGCAGACACCTTCTCGAGCGCCCCTCAGATTCAAGGGGAACACCTGAGAATTCAATTCGATCGTAACCTGCACAGCCGTGTGATCGCCCGCTTTGACGGTCACGAGACGACGATGGGGCCATCGGTTGCCAGTGAGAGGGTGACCATCGCCAACAGGACATGGAGCGAGTTTTCACTGGCCTCACAAAAGACCGAGCGGGTGAGCGACACTTTCGGAGTAGCAGAACGGCTCGTCGTCGTGGGGAAAGCCGGACCACTCACCAAAGAAGTCTCCGTCACGATCTACGATGAATTCCCGGCGATGGCATTCTTTGATGTCCACTACACGAACACTGGCGGGACCAAGCTCGCTGTCAAAGCCTGGACGAATAACGCCTACACACTGAACGCGCAGCGCAACAGCCGCACGCCGGCCTTCTGGTCTTACCAGAGCGGTTCCTATGAGAAACGCCCAAACTGGCTTGTACCGTTGCACACCAACTTCCTACAAGAGAATTTTCTCGGTATGAATGCCAGCGACTACGGTGGCGGCACGCCGATCGTTGACGTCTGGCGCCGCGATGTTGGCATGGCCGTGGGACACGTAGAACCGCGGCCCAGGCTGGTCTCGCTGCCTGTGGCGATGCCGGATTCTGTTCATGCCAAGATCGCCGTGAAATATCAGCACGCGAGCACGCTCGATCCAGGAGAGAGTCTCAACACCTTCCGAACTTTCGTGGCCGTCCACCAGGGAGACTACTTCCGCACCTTGGTCGACTACCGGCGGTTCATGATGAAGAGACAAGGCTTCCAGGCACCTGCGCCGCCGGACAGCGGGTTTGGCCCGATCTGGTGCGCCTGGGGATACGGACGAACCATGCGGCCGCAACAATTGCTCGACACGCTGCCGACGGTCAAACGCTTGGGATTCGCTTGGGTCACACTCGATGATGGATGGCAGAACAATGTGGGCGATTGGGCTCTCGATCCCAAGAAGTATCCCCGGGGTGACGCGGACATGAAGGCTCTGGTTGATCGCATCCACCAGGAAGGGTTTCGCGCCCAGCTCTGGTGGTCCCCGCTCAGCGCGGTACCGAATTCTGAACTGCTGAAGGATCATCCCGACTACGAATTGCAGAACCGCGATGGTTCTACCCGAAAAGTTTCCTGGTGGAATTCCTACTACCTTTGTCCGGCGGACCGCCGCGTTGTGGAGTACCACAAAGCACTGGTGCGGAAGATTCTGGTGGATTGGGGCTTCGATGGTCTGAAGTTGGACGGCCAAGATATGAACGGCGTCCCAGCCTGCTACAACCCCGCTCACCACCACAAGCAGCCGGAAGAATCCGTGGAGGCCTTACCAGATTTTTTCCGCGAGATCTTCGAAACGACACAAACAGTGAAGCCCGGATCATTGGTGGAGTTCTGTCCTTGCGGCACAGCGTATTCGTTCTTCACTATGCCGCATTTCAATATGTCCGTCGCCTCCGACCCAGGAAGTTCGTTCCAGGTCCGCTCCAAGGCGAAAACGTTAAAAGCTCTGATCGGAGATTCGATCCCGTACTTCGGCGATCACGTCGAGCTGAGCGATAGAGGAGATGATTTCGCGTCCACGATTGGGGTCGGCGGTGTTGTCGGAACACAGTTTGTTCTCCCCACGCTAGCGGAAAAACGGAGCAAGTCTGATCTGACCCCGTCGCGGGAAAAAGAATTCGAAAAATGGCTTCGCATCTATCGCGAAAAGATGCTTTCGCAAGGTCAATATCTCGGACAACTCTACGACATTGGTTTTGATCTGCCCGAGACACATGTGATCCGCAAGAATCAGACTCTTTACTACGCTTTCTATGCCGAGCATTGGAAGGGTCCCGTCGAACTTCGCGGTCTGGAAGGCCGAACCTATGATGTCGTGGAATACGTCAACGGAACGAAGCTTGGCACCGTATCGGGACACAATACCCGCCTGACGGTTGAGTTCGAAAAACATCTGCTTCTGGAAGTGCGTCCGCAATGAAGTGCGGAGCGGGCAACTCTTTGCCCAGGGAGTAGGCAATGAAGAAGTTACGCTTCGGCGCAGTCCTACCGCTTCTGTGCGGAATGGCATTTGCTTCGACCGCGTCGTCACGCAGCCCCGGCTGGCAATCTTCCTGAGCAAAACCAGCTACCACCACGACTGGGAAACGAGTCAACTGGCCGGACACGGCTGGGTCGGCATCGCGACGCTGGCGGGGATTCCTTACGACACGCTCTTTGTCGAGGAAATGCCCGGTGACCCGGAACTGTCGAAGTACTCCACACTCGTCTTTGCTCAGGTAACGCGGGTGGACGACGCCACGTACTCACAGATCGTCCTACGCCTGCGAGCTTATATTGCAGGCAACCACAGCGTGATCCTCGACGGACCGCTCGCCACCAAAACTGAGAACTGTCCTGCAGCCATTGGCCGTAATCGTAGAGATCCTCATGCGGTATGTAAATTCGGAGAGGGGAAGCACAGGATCCTCGTCAGCGTCTTTTAGGAACTGTGGCCTGGGTTCCTTCCACCATTCAATCTTTGAAAGGCGTGGCGGCAAAATAGACCATATTTATTTTCCCTGCCCGAGATGATTATGGGCATCCTTACTGTACCGCCGTTCAGCTCATCAATGATGCAAAAAGCCGCGCACCCCGCACGGCTTTTCCTCAAAAAGCCGCATGTCGCAGAAAGAATGAGTTTGGTCGACGCGCACATACCTGGAATCTCGGGGAAGAGCTCTAGTTGCCCGGTCGGACGGTCAATCGGCCAATTACCCTCTCGAAAACCCCATGCGGTATGCGGATGCTTCGATAGCCGCGCTTATGTAATTTCTCAAGGCGAGAAAGGACAATCACGCCCTATTCATTCTCAAAAAGGCGTGTGACGGTCTGACGGGATAAGCCCGTTAGCTCGGCAACTTCTCTCACGGTGTATGCGGGTTTCATTTCCCCTTGAATGGGCCGCATTGGCTTTTAATTGTTTGTGTCTGGAAGCTTCCAGGCGAACAGCACCCCGCCTCCGCTGGTCAGAACGTACTGCTTGCCATCGATCTCGTAAGTAGTCGGGGAGCTGCCGATAATTCCTCCTGAGCCTGCATGCCACAGAGTCTTTCCGGTGGCAGTATCGAGCGCAAGAAAATTTCCTTGAGCATCACCGGTAAAGGTCAATCCTGAGTCCGTCGTCAAAACGCCAGCGCCTGATCCCCCCGAGCCCACTTCATGGCTCCAGCGGATTTTGCCGGTCTGGTAATCAATAGCTTCGATGACGCCTTTGCCCCATAAATCGTAGTCAGCCCCTGCCCATCCATAGTCACCGTCGGCGGGCTTGGAGAAATAGATGCTCCAGCTCGGATGTGCATCGACGATAAACAGCCCGGTCTTAGGATCGAAGCTGGGCGAGCGGAAGTTCGTCAAGCCGCCTTCGTCGGGAGCAATCAAGCGTCCGTCTGGTGCAGGCTCTTTGGCCGGATTGGGAACAGGCCTTCCCTGCTTGTCGATGCCCAGTGCCCAGTTCACGGGCCCGAAGGGCACGGTCAGCAGGCTCTCTCCGTTAGTGCGATCAAGAACGAAAAAGTAGCCGTTGCGCGAAGCCTGCATCAGCATCTTTCGCGGCCTGCCGTGAAACATTCCATCCACCAGCACGGGCGTCTCGACGGCGTCCCAGTCATGAGTATCATGTGGAGAAGCGGAAAAACCCCAGACAAACTTGCCGGTGTCGGCATTCAGCGCGACGATGCTGCACGTATACAGGTCGTCCCCAGGACGAGTGGTGCCGCTCAGAACCGGTGTGGGATTACCTGTGCCCCAATAAATAAGATTGAGGTGCGGATCATACGTGCCCGACATCCAGGTCGTGCCTCCGGTAGATCCACCTGGAGTGCTCGCGGGTGGCGTCACGTTCCATTGCCACTGCGTCTTGCCTGTCTCTGGGTCAATCGAACGGATAAACGTGGGCAGGTTGTCCAGATCGCCGCCGACGCCGATAATGACGTGATTGCTGACAATCTGTGGCGCCATGGTGGCCCAATAGCCTTTGTTGACATCCGCGATCTCGACAATCCAGCGAACCTTGCCGTCTTCCGCGTTCAGTGAAATCAGGTGCGCATCGGGCGAGGTGAAGAACACCCACCCCTTGTAGATACCAACGCCCCGTTGGCCGATGTGCTCGCCCTTGTTCGGTGGATAGGTATAGTGCCAAAGCATATGGCCGGAGCGGGCATCCACCGCCCATACGTTGTCTGGGATCGTGAAGTACAGAACTCCTCCCACCAGCAGCGGCGAGGCCTTGATCGTATCCCTATGCTGCGTCTGGAAGGCCCAGCCAAGCGTCAGGTTGCCTACATTCTTCGGGGTGATCTGCGTCAGTTTGCTGTGGCGCATGCCGGAATAATCGCCGTGGTAACTCGGCCAACTATCCGGAGAAGGGTTTAACAGATCGGCTGGGTCGAGATTCTGGGCCACCAACGGGGATGGTAGCGCAATGAGCAACAAAAGCGAGGCAAGAGACCAGTTATGTCTTAAGAACGTCATTTCGCGGAGAAGCCCTCAGAGTAGATAATTCGTCCGTCGATGGATCAGCGTAACGTTTGCAAGTAAGCCATCAGGTTATGGATATCATCGTCTGTGTACTTGCTGAACTGCTCCACGTGAGCGTCCACCGGTGAATCAATGACATATTTCACGTTCGAAGTGAAAAAGGACCGGTAAGTATTGTTCGCGTCGCGCAGCCCGACTACAAACTCGTCCACATACGCCAGAGTTCCTTTGACTGTTTCTCCAGACGGTAGCCTGACCGTTACCCGGCTCTTGGCGTCGCGCGGATAGAGCATCTGTTCTTCCAGACGAAGTCCCTCATAGCGCGAAGCAATGCCAGCAAGGTCTCCGGTGGGGGAATGGCACTTCGAACAGCCTCCAGCGCCGTAGAAATATTTCTTGCCCAACTCCCGATTGCCAGTTTGCAAGTCGGCGACCTCAACTCCGCGGCGACCACCGTTCTGGGCTTTAGCCTTGGCCGCTTGCGAGTGGATGAAGGCCACCAGGCTTGTCAGTTGCTCACTGGAGAAGTTGAACGATGGCATACCCTTTTGCGGGCGCCCGTCGCGCACCACTTCAGATATCTTGTCGCCGCCCTTGTCAGTGAGAACGAGTGTTGCGCGCGTCAGGTCGGGACCGGTTTCTCCGCCCATGGCATCGCGGCCATGACAGAAGGCGCAGTTTTGCCCGAAAAGCTCGCCGCCAGCCTTTGCCACGTCCGCGGCAGCATCCTGAACGGCACTGCCCGATGACTGATTTGTCTGAAATCCATCCGAGGCCGCGTAGATAGGGGGCCGAGTGGCCTGACAGGCAAGAATTGCAACCCCCATGGCGAGAAGTACAGCGCCAAATGATCTCTTCATGCTTAGAAAAAGCCCTCACCCATTCGGAATGAACGGCACCCCATAAAGTAGTGCCCGCAGGCATGAAACGCAAATCCAAGCACTTGGGGGATCCAGCTGATGAAGTGAGCAGAGACCTGTAGAGTCGCAGGATGCCGCAATTGAGGAGCCATGCGAACCATTACGAGCGGCAGCTAAAGGCAGCAGCCAATCGAGCGGGGATTGGGCACATCGGTACACACGCGATGCGGCACACCGACATCCGAACGACGCTCAACATTTATGGGGATGTCGTGACGGATGAGATGTTGGAAGCACACAGCAAAGTGGTTGGTTTGGCGCTAAATGGAGCGCAAACAGAGCGCAAAAGCAGTTAAATCCTTTGAATCTGGCGGAGAGAGAGGGATTCGAACCCTCGATACAGGTTTTAGCCCGTATAACGGTTTAGCAAACCGCCGCCTTCAGCCACTCGGCCATCTCTCCTCAATAACTTACGGACTGGCTATTGTGCTTTCGTGCTTATTGTATACGATCGGGACGTCCAGAATACGAGGGATGGCTGGTCGACTGCTGGCGGCTCCTTCGTGATTTCCCCTGGTTCCAGACATTTTCCTGCGCGAGAACGTTGCAGAAACCCAACAAGAGCAGCCAGTACCCGCACTTGCACAGAACGCAAGGACGGGGGCACCCCACCCAGAGTTGATCCAATGGTAGGCCACCGGCCTGTGTCTCAATCTACTTCGGTTTCCTTGAGGAAAATGAAACACGTAGTCTTAGGAGAGGTCTCCCATCTGAACAAGAGACCACCACGAAGTGCGCCGAAGGCCTCCGTCTCCGCAAATTGAGGGAGGCGTTCAAATGCCTTCTTGACTGCCTTGCTGATCTCGCCTCTCATTGGTCCTACTCGTGGCGCGCTTGCAACAACTTTATCGACATCCGATTGTGTTTTCTTACTGTGCGCAGGCACCCAGGATGCCCAAATGTGGCTGGGATGTGCGGGGAAAGCGCGTGTAAGTCGTTGGCCGTATGACAGGGCTGCGAACAGTAGAGATTTAGCAAACCGCCGCCTTCAGCCTCTCGGCCATCTCTCCGCGTATAGAAACGTGGTCGGCGGTCTTCCTTGAGATATTACGTTTGCACAGCAGAACGGCCAGCGGCCGCAGGAATGGGTGAAACTGGCCGGTCTTTGCAAGCGAATAAAAAGCGAATATAA
This sequence comes from Terriglobales bacterium, assembly GCA_035606605.1. Lineage (GTDB taxonomy): Bacteria > Acidobacteriota > Terriglobia > Terriglobales > Acidobacteriaceae > Gp1-AA145. The sequence continues at coordinate 42,763 of DATNEX010000028.1, read as the reverse complement.
TACTCCGAGCCGGGCTTCAAACTGGCTAGGCAATCCGTGCAGAGGTGAAAATGGCCGGGAAGCTTTTGCAATTTCCGTTGGGTAGGCCTGAGCTCTTCTCTCGAGAGATCAATTGTGAAGTTCTCAGAAGCAGTGAAATCAATCAGGTTTTGTATGCTGCCATCCGTGCTCTGCCTCACGTACAGAATGCGCGTTTACGTGAAGAACTAAGAAGCGCGCTATGCGATCTTCTGATTCCGCAGAACGGCGCCGCATAAGTTGTCGTAGCAGGACGTATGATTGACTGGCACGAACGAAAGCCCCCCGAGCGGGCCTATCCCCATGCGGCACAATAACTAATTGCCGGCTTTGGGCCCCGAGACGAGATCCGAGTACCCATTGCCAAATTTGGTTGTGACTGTCGATTCTTCCAAATACTCAATTCGTTCCCTGAGTAGCTCCAGTTCTCGTCTTTGAGTTTGAAGCTCTCTCTGTTGCGACTTTACTGCCTCGATCAAAATTGCCGCCAGCCTCGAGTAGTCCACCCCTAAATTTCTTTGGTGTTTGGATCGCGAGAGACCACCTCGGGTAACACCATGTCCACGTCTTCGGCGATTACTCCGATCTCGTGCTTTCCGTCGCTTCGGCGTTCGTAATATACACCTTCGAGTTGCGAGATTTTCTCTAGTGCTCCCGCGAGTGGTCGAATGTTGGTCTTGAAGCGGCGTGAACTGCGGGCAGTCCAGCTATCTGCTAAAGTCGTGGCGCCGGCGACTACTTCCAACGTTGCAGTGGGGCTCATCGTTCCAACGCCGATTTTGCCCCCGGTCGGAGCAAGACCGATAGTGCCAGCATGGCGGCCAGATCCTGGTTGCAAGGCGATTGATCCGCCATTACCGGGGATCAACGCACACCTCGTACTCGCCGCGTTACAACTGCCACCCGTACCGCCAGTGATCAGAATGGTTGCGCCAGTTCCGCCGGGACGCAAAGGGCGCAGATGCTCCCGCTCCGGACATAAGCTGAAGCCCGCCGCCAGAGCCTGCGATGCCAAAAACGCCAGTCGCAAGACTACCTCCGGTTCCTCCTCTCACCTTGAGAGCCGGAGGCGCATTCTGAGCTCCTGAGCCATTGGAACCCTGTATATCGAGTTTGCCTCCCGGGTGTCTTATCTTCCCGGAGACTCCGACAGCTGGATGTTCGGCGGGAACTCCCAATTGGCGCGGGCCGGAGTGGGTTCCGGTGAACGCGATGCTTTGCATTATGCAATTGCGCATTTTCGGATGGCTTCCTATTACGGGGACTGCTTCGAACTGGAGTGTCCTACCGGCTCTGGGAATCAAATGACGCTATTGTTGTTCACCCATTTTCCACGCGAGAACATTGCAGAACCCCCTGAACAGCCCGTACCGGTTCCATGCAGTTCCGCGACAAAAATTCTTGAATCGAAATATATGTATATACATCTATCTGCCTGTGAACCAACTTCCCAATCTTCCCTGCATGTGCAGCAGCGTACGGCGGGCCTCTCGAGCGTTGACGCAGCTCTATGAACAGGCGCTCCGCCCCCTGGGCTTGCGTTCGACGCAGTTCACCATTCTGCAAGTGTTATCGCGAGCGGGAGAGGTATCGCAGGGTCATTTGGGCGAGAAGCTCGCCATGGACAGCACCACCCTCACCCGCACTCTCGACATCATGCTGCGCCAGGGGTGGGTGGCCGAACGCCGTGGGGAAGACCGTCGTCAGCGATGGCTGCGTTTAGCGAAGGCCGGCCGAGCAGAACTCGACCGCGCCTTGCCGGTTTGGGAGAAGGTTCAAACCCAACTGAAATGTGAGCTGGGAGAGCAATCCTGGAAGCAGCTCTTCCAGCTCGCCGACCAATTAAGTCTACTCGCGACCAGCGCTCGCGATTAGCCATAAAAATAAGGAGGAATTGTGACCACTTACGGAAAAATCACCACTGGGCTGATCGCGGCCTGGTTCGTATTCGCACTTTCAGCTTCGGCCCTGCATGTCTTTGTTGACGCATCGCAGCAGATTTCACTCTCCGTTGCTCTAGCGGCCGGAATACCGTTGATCGCCTTCGTTGCCTGGCTGGCAGCCTCGCAGAACTTTCGGAAGTTTGCGCTGTCCCTGAACCCTCGGGTTCTGACATCCTGGCAGACAGTCAGGCTTCTCGGCGTCGTCTTCGTGATACTCGAAGCCATGCAACTGTTGCCGGCGCGCTTTGCGCTTTCGGCCGGATACGGCGACATCGTCATCGGTGCGACGGCCTGGTTTGCCGCCACCAGGTTGGCCAAACCGGCGAGCCGCGCGCTGTTCATCCTGTGGCAGACGCTCGGCATGGTTGATCTGGTATCAGCGGTTGCGCTCGGCGTCACCGCCCAATTCGTTCACAGTCCCGGACCCTCGATGCATCTCATGACTGTGCTGCCTCTGAGCCTGATCCCAACGTTCTTAGTGCCTCTGTTCATGATGTTTCACGTGATCTCGATTGCGCAGGCGAGTAAGTGGCGCGAGCCTTCGCCTGCTTTGCAGGACGCACAAAGACCCGGAAGGATCCCAGGTGCCGTTGCCTAAGTTAAACGGCACGAATTCGACTATTGGGTTTTTCTTTTGTGTGCAGCCGCCTGAGGTGCCCGAATGTTGGCCGGGAATGCGCGAGGAAGCGTCGCTAAGTCGTTAGAAGTCTGTCGGGGCGGGAATCAGGAGAGATTCAGCAAACCGCCACATTCAGCCACTCGGCCATCTCCCCGCGTTTTGACAAACATTGTAGAACCCACGCCTGACCTAGCCAACTGACCGCCGAAGACTCAGCAGGGGGCCCACCCACTTCCGACGTGAACCCGCCCTTTTGAGCGCGTCAGGAGCTTTCATGACCGCTCGACGCTGCATGGCTTGTAATCGCCCGAAATCTCCGGCACGAGCCGGCATCTACCGAATACGGTATCCTTCCAGAGGCCCGAAAGAGGGCTGGGAAACGAGGGCTGCAGTAGCAGCATGTTCCCCTTCCAGGAGATGACAACATGAAGAGCATTCTTGTGGTGTTTCTTGCGTTGGTGCCCGCTGTGGCCCAGCAATCCAAGACTCCCGTTTCCGATGCGCTCCGGCAGATGTTGAACGGACGCGAAAAGAACATCGTCGCCGCCTTTGAGCAAATGCCGGCTGAGAAGTTCAACTTCAAACCAACTCCCGAGCAGATGACGTTTGGTCATCTCGCGGCCCACATTGCTGACGGCAATTACTACTTCTGTTCGAACACCGCCGACGTACCGCGTCCCAAGGTGGAGGAATTGAAGGGCGATGAAGGCAAGGACAAGTTAGTTGCAGCTATGAAGGCCTCGTTTACATTCTGTCACGACGCCTTGACAAAAGCTGATGACTCAAAGTTGAGCGAAGACATTAAGTGGTTTGACGGCAAGCCGCGCTCCCGCGCATGGGCTGCGTTGGGCCTCGCTAGCAGTTGGGCAGACCACTATGGAATGGCTGCCATCTACCTGCGTCTCAATGGCCTGCTGCCCCCGACAGCACAATCCGAGCCAAAAAAATAAATCCAGAAGAAAGGCGCCAACTTGCCGCATTCAGCTGACGCAGCGGAATTTCTCGCAATCGATCACGTGCAACTCGCCATGCCTGCAGGTCAGGAGGCGGTTGCACGGTCCTTCTTCATCGGTCTGTTGGGAATGCAGGAGATTTCAAAACCTGCGGAGCTGGCAAAGCGCGGTGGGTGCTGGTTCCAGAGCGGCCAGGTTCAGATTCATCTCGGTGTGGAAGCAGACTTTCGTCCAGCGAGAAAGGCACATCCGGCGCTGCGGTGCCGGAATTATGCCTCACTGATCGCAAATCTCGCCCGTAATGGGATCGCTTGTGAGGAGGTGAACGATATTCCCGGCGTTCGCCGCTGCCACGTCCACGATCCCTTTGGTAACCGGATTGAACTGCTGGGTGCCGATTAGGCTATTCGAGTGTTGCTCCTCGAATCCAGACTCAGTAGCATAGAGGTAAGCTCGTTGAAAGTTCGGGCCGCGAAGCCACCAGCACGAAAAGCGCGGGACCTACTCTCTTAATCCGAAGGGAACAGTGCATCTGACGCTAGGTAATTCATATCTCAAAATCTGGCTTTCCCTGATTTTTTGCGCCGTGCAGCTTTTCCCAATCGTGGCGTCGGCCCAAGGGGCTACTCCTAGCGTTGCCTTCGATCTAGTAGGGCCGAAGGTTGATGTGCGTGTTCAGCGCTCCGGTCAGACGCTCCCTATCGCACAGGTCCCCAACCTCCAAGCTGGAGACCGCCTCTGGATCCATCCCGATCTTCCTGACAGTCAATCGGTGCGATATGTGATGATCGTGGCTTTCCTGCGGGGCGCCACCAATCCTCCGCCGGACTCCTGGTTCACTCGCGTCGACACCTGGCTCAAGAGCGTCCATCAGGAGGGCGTTTACGTCAATGTTCCCGAGGAGGCAGAAGAGGCGGTAATTTTTCTGGCTCCGGATACGGGCGGGGCGTTCTCCACCTTACGAGGTACGGTGCGCTCGAAGCCGGGAGCATTTGTCCGTGCCGTGCAAGACCTGCAGCAGGCTAGCCTGGACCGTTTGCGCCTGGAAGCATACCTCGATGCCGTACGGGAAAGCTCGCCGGATCCGGATCAACTGAAGACTCGCACGACCCTGCTGGCGCGTAGTCTCAGCATCAAGTTGGACCAGCAGTGCTTCGATAAGCCGAGTGCCCAGCAGGTGCCTTGTCTGACCCAGCATACCGACCAACTCGTGCTCGATGACCAGCACAGTCAGACCATGGTTGCGACCCTGACCACGGGTCCCTCCACCGATTTGATCGCGAACATCAGTTCAACGCCAACTGCTCGCAACGGGTACTACAGCCCCTACATTGGAGCGGTGGTTGACCTGGCGCGCATTCTCGGAACCGCGCACACGGCGCAATTCCAATATATCCCGGCTCTTGCTTTGCCCAAGGAAGATCAACTGAAGCTGCGGTTGAACAATCCGCCTTCGTTCCGCAATCCCAAGTCGGTGATGGTGATCGCATTGCCGCCAATTCGTGCGGCGGTGGCTCCGCCCCTTCGAGCTCTCGATGCTACCCAGGCCTACTGCGTGAACCAGCCGGAATTGGTTCTCCCCGCCGACGGTGCGCCGCTGATCTTTGCCACTGATCTCGGACGCAAATTTGTCCTTCACATTGAGACCAAGTCGGGCGCCGGATTCGATCTTTCGGCCGAACCCGACGCTGCCCGAGGCGGATTCGTGATCGCGACCCAGGAGGCGCATTTCCAGCCTTGGGACGGGGAAGTTACGGGTACAATCCGCGGCGTGTGGGGATTTCGAACCTTTGAAGGGCCACACTACCGTCTGCGAGCGGCCCGCCCTGCGCAATGGGTAGTTGCTTCGAAGGACGCGAGCGCGCTGATTGTTGGCCGCGAAGACACCCTCCACATCCAGTCTGCCGACACGTGCTGCGTGCGCGAAGTGGCAATGCAGGACGGTAACGGCAAAGACGTGAAGTTGCCGTGGAAGGTCTCAAAAGGCGACGAGCTGGAGATCAGGGTCCCACTGCAGAATGCATCCGCCGGCTCATTGAAGATGTTCATCCAAAAGTTCGGATTGCGTGATTTCGATGAAATTTCGCTGCATACCTATTCCGAAGCTGGCCGGCTTGACGCGCTGACAATTTACGCCGGCGACGGTGATGCGGTGCTAAGGGGCACGCGGCTGGATCAGGTTGCATCTCTCGAATTCGAAGGCCTGATCTTCCGGCCCGCTGGCCTCTCGCGTGCCAACCAGCAGGATGAACTCAAGCTCAGCACGCAAGATGCATCCGCAAAAAGCAGATTGCGGGCTGGGCAGAGTGCCCTTGCGCGGGTCGTTCTGAATGACAGCCGCACACTCGATCTGAATGTCGCGGTTGCCCCGTCGCGCCCCAGAATGGTCCTGTTAAGCAAAAGCGTGCAGCTCGAAAGTACCGATCGTCCGCCCATGATTCATCTCGCTAACCCCGACGAATTACCGCAAGATGGCCGCCTGAATTTTTTTCTGAAAGCTCAGGTTCCAGAAAGTTTTGCTCCGGGGACCAAGGTCGAGGTGGCTACCGCTGATGAGTCGTTCCACGTTCTGCTCACGATGAAAGACGGCAACTTGACCCTTCAGGACGCGAAGACGGTTTTCGCCGTGTTGGATCCCATGAAGCTGCTTGGCCCCTCTGCGTTCGGACCTCTAAAATTTCGTGCGGTGAGCGCCGAGGGCGCCGATGGTGATTGGCAACCGCTGGTGAATCTGGTACGAATGCCGGAATTGAAGTCGATTCACTGTGCACCTCTTGCCAGGAGCAACGAGAAACCGCCCTCCCCGGAGAGGGCGGAACTGCCCGAGATCCAATGCACGTTGACCGGCGACAAGCTCTTTTTGATCGACGCGATCAGCGCCGATCCCGACTTCACCAGCCCGGTGACCGTGCCCGACGGCTTCATCGAAGCTTCCTTGAGTCTCTCGGTCCCGCGCGGAAAGGGCCTCTATATCAAACTGCGAGATGACCCCACGACCGTGGACACTCTCGTCATGCCCAACATCGGCCCACAGTAGTCCATTTGCCAATTCCCTTACCAGGTCTGAAACTATTGGCTTATGCCTGTCGCACTTAGCCTGGAAGGTCGAGTTGCTCTCGTCACTGGCGGTTCTCGCGGCATCGGGGCAGCCATCGTACGCATGTTTGTGAACGCTGGCGGCCGCGTGTTGTTCAACTACGACAAGGCAAAGGAACAGGCGGAGAAGCTTTGCCAGGAATGCGGGCCCGCCAATTGCGCCGCCGAAGCCAAGTCGCTTGCCAGTCCCCAGGCGGCCGAAGAACTGATCGCAGCTTGCCTGAAGAAATTCGGCCGTCTGGATATTCTGGTCGCGAATCACGGTATCTGGCCTCCCCAGGACGCTCCGATTGAAGAAATGAGCGACCAGCAGTGGGAAAGAACCGTCGCCATCAACCTTGACTCGGTGTTCGGGTTGGTGAAGTACTCAGTGGCGGCGATGAAAAAGACGGCGCAGAAAGACGCCCCGGCTCACATTGTGCTGATCAGTTCGACGGCTGGCCAACGGGGAGAGGCCTACCACTGCGATTACGCAGCCACAAAGGGCGCTCTGATCAGCATGGTGAAGGGCCTGTCAACGGAACTCGCGCGACATCACATCTACGTAAATAGCGTGGCACCGGGCTGGGTTGATACCGATATGGCTCGTCCTGCCATGGAGGATCCGCCGACGGCAAAGAAGGTTCTGGCGACGATTCCCTTGGGCAGGATTGGGACGCCGGAAGAGATTGCGGGTCCGGTGCTGTTTCTTTGTACCGCTTTGGCAGGCTTTGTGACGGGGGAAATCTTTAACGTCAACGGGGGGGCCGTGCTGGTAGGGTAAGTCCAAGCAGCCGCCTCTAAACTAGGCGCGTCTAACCATGAAGAGAATGAGATATGCGATAGCGTTTCTCTTGCTGACCACGTTCTCGGTGGCGCAAGGTCCCACTGACAGCGGTGCGCCACAGGAGCCCAATCCTCCGGCGACCAACCCGGCCGTCCAGACAGACCAGGACAATGCGGCAAAGGCAACGCGAATTATCCAGCAAGGAATTCAGGCCCTTGGCGGTCAGGCCTATCTGACCTGGCGCACGCAAACCTCCCAAGGTCGTAGCTATAGCTTCCACCACGGCCAGGCCAACAGCTTGGGCACGGTTTTCTGGCGCTTCAAACAGTATCCCGATCGAGACCGCCTTGAGCTCACCAAGAAAAGAGACGTTTTTGAGATTTTCATTGGCGACAAGGGCTATGAGGTCACCTATCGTGGTGTCCGCAGTCTCGATGACAAGGATGAACTGCAGCCCTATCTACGCCGACGCCACTATGGTCTGGATGCTGTCCTCCGGGAGTGGATCAACCAGCCCGGGGTTGCGTTTTTCTACGAAGGACAGACGGTGGCAGCGCAGAAGCAAACCGATCAGGTCACCGTCATGAATCGAAACAACGAGGCCGTGACCATCAATTTCGACATCAACACCCACCTTCCGGTACGGAAAAGCTTCACTTGGCGTGACCCCACCGATAAAGAGCGGAATGTCGAAGAGGAGATTTACGACAACTATCGCAATGTGCAAGGAATCATTACGCCTTTCGACGTCACTCGTACCTACAACGGTGAGATGTCGGCTCAGTCTTTCCTCACCGGCGCCACCTATAACGAGGAACTAAAGCCAGAACTGTTCGACCCCCAAGCCACAGCCAATAGGAAGAAGTAGTCGTCCCCTCGATTTCAAGGTTGAAACCGGCATAACCATCTGGATACCAGCCGTTGGTTTGCTGCAAGCCTGTAAATGGCTGATAATAATATCTTTATCATGCTGATGTGAGGTGCAAGTGGGCCTGTATGTGGCTTTTTTGCCACAGTCAAGCGCTCGAAAGGGAGCGTATTCTAAGCAGTCTTCTTTGGTCCACGAACAAACAATCCGTGACGCCGTCGAGTGCAGCGGGGCGGGCCTGCACTCGGGAGCACCTGTTCACCTTCGCATTCTGTCGGCACCGTCAGGTACGGGAATCGTGTTTCGACGTACCGATCTTGATGGCTTCGAAGTTGAGGCTGTGAGCCGCAACGTTGCGCGTGTCAGCTATGCCACGAGCTTGATGAAGAAAGGCGTTCTGATCTCTACGACCGAGCACTTGCTGTCGGCCTTTGTGGGGATGGGCATCGACAACGCGATCGTCGAATTGGATAATCTCGAAGTTCCGATTCTCGATGGCAGTGCTCGACCTTTTGTGGACTTGATTCGCCGTGCCGGCATCCGGAAGCAGCGTCGCGCGCGAAGTTTCCTCAAGGTCTTACGGCCTCTGGAATTGCGGGAAGGAAACAAGTTTATCGGCCTCTACCCCGCGGACCGCTATTCAGTTTCCTACACCATCGACTTCCCCCATCCGCTGATCGGCCGCGAAAGTCGCGCACTGGAACTCACCAACGGCCATTACCTCGCGGAAATTGCCTCCGCCCGCACCTTCGGATTCCTGCACGAAGCAGAGGTCATGCGTCAGCAAGGCCTGATCCGTGGTGCTTCGGAGCAGAACGTGATCGTCCTTACACGCGATGGCGTGGTAAATCCGCCCTTGCGTTTTCCAGACGAGTTCGTACGGCACAAAATTCTCGACTTGATTGGAGATCTGGCATTGATCGGGCGGAGAATTCTAGCCAACGTGGTTGCGGATCGTGCTGGCCACGCCATGCATACTGCGCTGGTGTCCCGCTTACTGCGCGACCAGGCATCGTGGGAAGAGGTGACCCTGGCAGAGCAGAAGGACGAGGACGTTAAGATCATGTCCGAGCCCGAGCGTCCTTCCGCATCTCTGCAATAGAGGACTAAGCGGCTGTGGCGGATGCTTCCGCCTTTTCTCGGTGAAGCTTTTGAATTTCCGCCCGGGTAAGCTCAGCCAAAAACTGGGCATGGGACTTGGCTGACTCCTGCTGTTCGCGGGAAAGCCGTGCCACTCGCATTTCCAGCAAAGGTGCATCCTGCTCGATCATCCGCAAAAGACGCTGCGCGCGGTCGATTCTTAGGTCAATCGGGAGCTGGTTCATTCCTCAAGGGTGGCGAACCGCTAAAATGCGCGCAAGTTTCAACCTGGGTTCCTGTATGCTCTCTCGGAACCTGGGTTCCATTCGCCCCATCTAAACCGGTACACAGAAAATCAGGTAAGAGTGCACAAGATCGTCTATCTTTCCCTTGGATCGAACCTGGGTGACCGGGCGGGAAACCTGCGCCTTGCGCTCGAGAAGCTGGGGGAACTGGGCACGGTCGAAGCCGTCTCGGCGTTCTACGAGACCGAGCCTGTCGGGCTCACGTCGCAGCCTTGGTTCCTGAACTGCGCCGCCAAGCTCAACACCGAAAAGATGCCCCGTCAGCTGATTTCAGGGATTTTGAACCTCGAGCAAGGCATGGGCCGCCAACGCAAGCAGAAGGATGGGCCCAGAATCATTGACATCGACATCCTCCTCTTCGGTACATCGGTGATCGACACCCACTTGCTGACGGTGCCTCATCCAAGACTTCACGAACGGCGTTTCGTCCTGGAACCTCTAGCCGAGGTCGCACCGGACGTTCGTCACCCGATCTTTAAGCGCACAGTCCGTGAACTCCGCGACGCGCTGCCCTCGGGGCAGACTGTGCGCCGCTTCGTTCCGTCGACCTGAGTTCGGAGAATGAGTGGAATGGGTGATGGGCAAGTCGAGTTTCGGGCTAGATGAGTTGCGGGCTTGCCAGCAGGTCGCTCGCGGGAGTTGGCTTCTCGAGTTCAGGCTTTGGACCCTATGGCATGATAATGCTGGACTGGGTGGGCGCCGCAGCGCTTGTAGCCTGCTCGGGGAATTGGCGAAACAAAAACGCAACAAACCCCTTTGATTTGGGTCGTCCTGAGGTTCTGGCCATTCCCATCCTCAACAGAAATACCAGCGCTCGCAAAACGTCCGACTCGCGCAGTCGGGTGTAGCCCAGGTGCTTTTGCTCCGCTTCGCGGTACTCTTTCAGCATCTGCTGAACTTCCGCGGCAATCGCCTGCTGGGTAAGACTCGTCATAGGGGTTTCGTAGTGTAGCCCAGAGCTGGCCAGTGTCTCGTAGCTTTTCGCCAGGGAAGTAAGTGCGCCGATCAAGTCCGCATCTCGAACCCCATGGTCCGCCCGCGCGCTTTTTGCGAGCGCATAGCTGAGGCCGAGAAGCAAATGTTCCTGCTCGTAGAGGAATCGGTCCCCGATCTGGACTTTCGGAAATAGCGTCGCCGGGTCGAGCTCTTCGACCGAACGCGGTTTTTCATGAGCATGTGCCTGCTGCAGATACACACACTCCGCCGGGCAATCCAGCGTGATTTCACGCTGTTCGCCGCAACATTGCGGGCATATCCGCCCGTGGACGGCTGGGCAGAAGCGCTTTGCCTTGCGTTTTTCGCAAATGGCGCAGGCCAATCGAAGCTCCTCAGGCCATTATGGCATGGCGGAATCCTTAGAGGCCCTCGATCGCCGACTGGCTATGAATGACCTACGGTTCGAGCTCGCTCCTTCGAGCGCTTCCTGGAGTTTGAGCGCGCAACCTTTGCCGAACATTGAAGCTGCCAAAAATCGGAGCAGCCTAGCACTCGCGAACCATCGAAGACCGAGTCACAGCGATGCAAAATGGTCCTCGCATGCGTCCCACCCGCGTCTTTCATGGCTCTTTTTGGTACCTGCTAACCAAAACCCGCATAAATATTGGGTTTTGTGCTTCTTTTCCACAGGCTGCGGGATTAAGATAACTCCCGCGATCTCGCAGAACATCTTTACCTAAAAGGAGAGGATTCATGGCAGCAGGTATGACCAAGACCCAACTCGTTCGTCACCTGGCAGAGAAGGTGGGAGCGAACAACAAGACCGCAGCAGCATTCCTCGAGAACCTGGCCGACACAGCAATCAAAGAGACCAAGAAGAACGGCGTGTTTGTCGTTCCGGGTATTGGCCGCCTGGTAAAGGCGCACCGCAAGGCCCGCATCGGACGCAATCCGCAGACCGGCGAAGCGATCCAGATCAAGGCCAAGACCGTCGTGAAATTCCGCGTGGCCAAGGCCGCGAAAGACGCGATCGCTCCCAAGAAGTAGGTGAGTTTCAGTGGTCGAAGAGGCCGGCGCCCATGCCGGCCTTTTTCCTTGTGATCCACCCGCCCGAGCGGAGGTGTCGACTGGCCCAACCGTCCGGTGCTGCAAGCCGCGTTCTCCATCGCTTGCTCGGCGCGCCAGGTCCTTCGCCCAAGTCCTTCGCGACTGCCGGTGGCTCCAGCTGATCGAAACTGAATGGTCGTGAGCGATCCGCACAGCGGGTGCCAGGAGAGGTGAGTTGACGCTCCCCGCCTAGCTGAGGTGCAGAAACAATAACTCTTGACAACTAATACTGTGTATGACACAGTGTGTATCGTACACTGTATGACGCCCAGCCCAGAAAGCAACGGATTGCTCGAGAATCTGCGAGGGGAGTTGCGCCGAGGGTGCCTGGTGCTTGCTGTCCTGGCGGAGCTGCGCAATGAACAATACGGCTACACACTGCGCAAGTCCCTGGCAGAACAGGGTGTAGAAATTGATGAAGGCACGTTATACCCGCTATTGCGCAGGCTGGAGAGCCAGGGCCTGTTGGTCAGCGAGTGGAGGGAAGAGGATAAGCGCAACAAACGCTTTTATCGCATTTCTCGGGAGGGGAAAGTAATACTCAAGCAGTTGCTCTCGGAATGGCAGAGCATCGGGCGCTCTCTCGAGTCTGTACTAAAGGAGTCATGACGATGGAACTGTTGGATCGTTACCTACAGGCTGTCCGATTTTGGTTGCCCAAGGCGCAACGCGACGACATTGCCGCCGAATTGTCAGAAGACATTCGTTCGCAGATCGAGGAACGCGAATCGGCCTTGGCAAGGCCGCTCAATGACAGCGAAGTCGCGGGGATCCTGAAGCAGCACGGACGTCCTTTTCTGGTGGCTAACCGCTTCCGGCCGCAGCAACACCTGATTGGCCCCGTGTTGTTTCCCATCTACGGTTTCGTGCTGAAGGTGGTCGCTGCGTTCTACTTGCTGCCCTGGGTTTTGGTATGGATCGGCCTCAACGTATCTCGCGCTGCACATTCGGGCAAGAGTCTGATGGAAGCCTTGGCTTCGCTCTGGACTGCGTTCTGGCCGATGGCGTTCTTCATCGTTGGCGCGATCACAGTAGTATTTGCGGTGCTCGAAAGAGTCGAAGCGAAGTCGAAATTCCTAGACCAGTGGGACCCGCGCAAGCTACCGCCGGTCCGCGACCCCAATCGGATACCTGTTTCAGCCACCTTCACCGAAGTGACCTTCAACCTCGTGTTCGCGATTTGGCTGGTCGCAGGAATGTGGTACCAGACTTCGCTGCACTTCTCCGGAGTCAGCATCACCCTCGCCCCGGTATGGCCATACCTATTCTGGAGTTTCTTTTCACTCACGGCCGCGAACATCCTTGCCTCGGGCGCGAACTTGTTTCGACCTTATTGGACCAAGACCCGCGCGCTGGTACGCCTAGTGAGCGATTGCATCGGTTCCGCCTTGTTTTGCTGGCTGCTGAAAGCCAATGTTTTCTTGTCCATTAGCGTGAAGGAAGTTGCCCCCGAGAAAACGGCAAGGGTCGCGAGCGCCATCAACTGGTGGGCAGAGAAGATGTTTCCTTTTGCCATCGCAGCGTGCCTGGTTATTCTGCTATTCGACGTTTATCGCATCATTCGGGTGAGCCGGGAACCGCGCAGAAATGGACTGCTCAATCAGATCCACGCCGCCACACACTGAGCGAAGCGGGATTACGACTACGCGATGGACCTACTTCGCGTAGTCGTTCTTCACCACCTCGCCGCCTTTCATGACGAACTTCACCCGCTGAAGCGTCGCGATGTCATGCAGCGGATCCCCATCCACGGCAATGATATCGGCCCACTTCTCGCTTTCCAGGGCGCCGATCTTGTCTTTCCAGCCAAGCAGTTCCGCGTCGTTGATGGTAGCGCTCTGAATCGCCTGCAGCGGCGTCATCCCCAGCTGAACGTAAACTTCAAGCTCGTGAGCGTTCAATCCGTGGGGATAAACCGCCGCATCGGTTCCCATGCCAATTTTTACTCCCGCCCTGATTGCCTTCTGCACGTTTTGCTTGCCCTGGCTCGACACCAGTTCCATCTTTGCTTTTAGAAACGTTGGCAAGTTTGTCTGAGCAGCATGGGCGCGCTGCCAATCCATGAGATACAACGTCGGAACAAGGTAGGTGCCGTTTTTCTTCAGCACCGCAATAGATTCATCGTTCATGAGGTGCCCGTGCTCAACCGAGTCCACTCCGGCTTCGGAGGCCCAGATCACGCCTTGCGCGCCATGCGCGTGCGCCGCAACCTTTCTACCGAGTCGGTGCGCGTCGGCGACGATGGCCTTCATCTCTTCCAAGGTGTATTGCGATGCCCTGGGATCATCTCCCTTAGAGAGCACCCCTCCAGTGGCGCAAACCTTGATAAGATCGGCGCCGTATTTGATGACCTCTCGCACTTTGTGCTGTACCTGTTCGACGCCGTCGGCAACCCCGGCTTCGCTCGCGTGATATTCGAAGGGCAAGAGATTGTTATCGCAATGCCCGCCAGTAATGCCCAGGGGAGGGCCGCTCACCAGCATGCGCGGTCCTGGGACATCGCCGGCGTTAATCGCGTCCCGCAGCGCCACATCGGCATATCCGTTGGCGGCGACGTTGCGCACGGTAGTGAACCCGGCTTCCAAGGTGACCCGCGCGTTCTTCGCACCGATCAACGCCTCACGCGGCACCGAAATAGCAAGAGTCTCGTAGCCGAACTGGGGATCGGACGTGAGATGCGTGTGTGCATCGATCATCCCCGGCAGCACCGTGGCGTTGCCGAGTTCAATTCGAGTCTCGCCGCCTGACAGCTTGGCTGCTGACATCGGTCCGACGCTCACAATCTTGTCGCCCTCGATCACGATCGCCCGGTCAGAGAGAGTGTCTCCGGTTCGCACGTCAAGCAACTTGCCCGCGTGGATCACGGTACGCTTTGGGGGCTGTTGCCCAAATGCGCTTATGGCAAGCGAAATCGCGCATATCAGCCCCGCGATTCGCTGCCCTTTGCTCCCGCCCCATCGGTCACTCGAAATTTCTATCTGCCCCATCAGATTTGTTTCTTCCTCTGCGTATCCTTCCACCCGCAAATACATGTCTGTTTTCTCCGTTTTCGGTTGGCGCATGAAGGTCGATCCGCCATTAAGATCATCAGCCATTTGGACTTGGGTCGTAACGCGTGACTTTAGCAGCGTTGATGCTGATTTGCCAACAACGAACAGGTGGAAACCTTCCAAAGAATTCGGGTTTCTAATAAGGTGGGGCCAAGGAAGCGATCGACTAACCAAAGTCACTTGCTTCCGGTTACGGCTTAGGGTAAGACATCGCAAATGGCCGACTAGGGAGGACGCACATGATTCCGGACGATCATCCTTTGCAGAAGCTGTTCATGGAGTTGGTGGCACGTCACTATGCCGAGGAGATTGGAATTCGCGACCCCGAACTGATCGGCTACGTTGCCCACCTGCTGACCGAATTTTGTGACGCCGAACAGTTGTTCAAGATTCGCAATTCAGCCGGGAAGCCGCTGCTGGATGTCGGCGAGATGCTGATTGAATCGAACCCGGTGTTTGGGCCTGCACCTTCGTTCGATCGCGAGCGCCAGGTGCGCAAGCACATCGGCGATTATGCGTTGTTCTTCACCGGCATGTTCCCGGAGAGCATCAATCATTTGCGCCTGCGCCGTGATCGCATCGAAAACTTCATCGATTGGGTCAAAGCGGGCAAGGAAAGCTACTACATCGTTTCCAAGTTCGACTGCTTCGAGTACACCAAGGTCGCACCGCTGTTCCAGAAGCTTTCCAACCAATTTGAGCAATGTGTGTACGGATTGAATTGCGTCAAGAATGAATTGCAGGAGCTGCAGCATCCCATTCTGCGGCGAAGCAATGAGTTATTGATGTAGCGCCCTCTGCAGCCCCTTGAGTAGCTTAGCCTGCTTCATTCGAGTGCTATGCTTCTTGTATGGTCCGTTTCCATCGCCGATTTGATCCTCATTCCACCAAGCTGGTTATCTTCGATTTGGACGGAACCTTGATCGACTCGCGCCTTGATCTGATGCACTCGGTCAATGCGATGTTGCGGCATCTAGGGCGCCCTGATCTTCCCGGGGAAGTGGTTGCCTCCTACGTGGGCGATGGCGCGCCCATGCTCATTCGCCGCGCTCTCGGCGATTCCAAAGATGAAAAGCTCTTCAAGGATGCTCTCGAGTTCTTTCTCGCCTACTACAAAGAGCACAAGCTGGACCACACGACGGTGTACGCGGGAATTCCGGAAGCCCTTCGGCAGATCCGTTCGAATGGCAAACGACGTCAGATGGCGGTCCTCTCCAACAAACCGGTGAATCCGTCGCGTGCGATCGTCGAAGCCTTGGGGCTGGCACCATTCTTCACACACGTTTACGGGGGGAATAGTTTCCGCACAAAGAAGCCCGATCCGCTGGGGATCCGCGCGATCTTGAACGAAACCGGCGTCTCCGCTGCCGCCGCGGTGATGGTAGGAGACTCGTCCATCGACGTGCTCACCGGCCGCAACGCGGGTCTCGCGACCTGTGGTGTGACCTATGGATTTGCGCCCCACACGTTCGGAGAAGTGGAGCCCGATGTCGTGGTGGATACCCCACAAGAACTACGCGAGCTGTTTCAGTAGCGTTTTTCTCCAATGCGCTGTTTTTCTCGATGCTGCTCCGTCTCCACGGTGGTAAACGGGCTGCCGTCGCCGCGTCCGGTACACTGGATGAAATGAGCCACTCGCTGGGGGATTGGACGCCCGCCGAACTTCGCAAACTCCGCAGTCTAAGAGATCCCTACGGAATCCAGCGCTTTCTGGATGCGCAACCCTATCATCTGGGGGACACCGCTTGGTCGCCGCGCCGCGTGCTGCGAGAAAATACATCCCACTGCTACGAGGGGGCTCTTTTCGCCGCCGCAGCGTTGCGGGCCAATGACTATCCTCCCCTGATTATCGACCTCGAAGCTGATCATGATACCGACCACGTGATTGCGGTTTTCAAGCAGCAGGGACATTGGGGAGCATTAGGGAAGTCCAACTATACCGGCTGCCGGTATCGCGAGCCGGTGTATCGCACCCTTCGGGAACTAGCCTTGAGTTATTTCGAGGTATATTTCAACCTGCGCCGCGAACGATCCCTGAGAACATTTTCCAACCCTGTGAACCTTGTGCGCTTCGACAAACGGAATTGGATGACCACCGAGGGTCCGGTGTGGTTTATCGCGGAATACCTGTGCACAGTTCGACATTTTCCGTTGCTGAAGCCTGCCATGATCGACCGCCTGCACCGGCTTGATGATCGCTCCTTCCGTGCTGGCTGCTTGGGACGAGCAGAGAAGCGCAATCTGACCAAGAAATAGAGCCGGCGGCGGACTGCAGTAGGTGTAGAATGCCGCGGGTCTGAAATATCGAAACTTCGAGGAGGTTCTATGCCGGTTTACCTACATCAAGTCGCCTACTCACGCGAGGGCTGGCAGGCCCTGCTGACCCAGCCGCAAGACCGGGTGGAAGCGGTCCGTCCAGCGGTTGAGAAACTGGGCGGCCGAATCAAAGACGCATGGTTTGCCTTCGGCGAATACGACATCCTGCTGATCACAGAAATGCCCGATAACGTCAGCGCCGCTGCCATCGCCATCGCTTTCGCGGGAGGAGGAGCTTGCAGGTCCGTCCAGACTACCCCGTTGATGTCAACCGAGGAAGCTGTCAAAGCAATGCGGAAAGCAACTGAATCGGGTTATCGTCCTGCAGTTAGCCGAGCTGCCTGATTGCTTCTACTTACAAACGGAACGCGGCCTGAAGGGCCGCGTTCTGGTCGCAATCGGAGTCCGGTGCTTCCCGTCTACTGCTAGAAGGTGAACTTTGCTGCCAGTTGAATGCCTCGAGGCGCACCACCACCGAGGAACGGGTTGCCAATGCCCACGTCGCCCGTGGCAGTGATCTGGTATCCACCATTGCCAACCTCACGATTGCCTGCGACGTGAAACCCGCAGCCACAACCGGGAGCCAAATTCGAAGCAGGGTCAGCGATGAACGCCGGCAGCACGGGGTTCGAGAAATTCGGGTGGTTCAGCAGATTGAAAAAATCAGCCCTTAGCTGCATGGTGAGCCGTTCCGTGAGCGCAGTGTTTTTGTAGAGGGCTACATCCCATTGCTTATACGTCGGACCGGCAAGCGAGTTTCTCCCCAGATTTCCATAGTGCCGGGTTCCGGGCTGGCAATCGGATGCAAAACCGGATAGGTTCGTCTGATCAATTCCCGGAGCCAATAAACATGGCATGGCGAACGAACTTAGATCCAGGTAGTTCCGCGGGTCGCGTTTGTGATAAACAATCGGTCCCACCACATCGGGCCGATCGAATCCGTCCCCGCCACCACTGAAGTCGTCCTCAAAGTTGTAATTCAAAGTGAACGGTTGTCCGCTCTGCAGCGTAACCGTGCTATCCATGCCCCACCCGTTTTTCAGCTTCGGCCAGCTGCCGGAAAATTTCGGCAACTCGAAGCTGAGAATCCATGTGAATCGGTTGCGAATATCAAAATTTGATAAACCGTACTCCTTCTGGGGACTGTTACTGTCTTGCGGTTGCGCCGCGTTGACTACGAAATCTTCTCCGTCGCTAGAGTTGTCCAGCGATTTCGACCAGACGTAGTTCACCACCGACATCAACCCGTGATAATTCGTGAGATGCAAGCTTGTTTGCAAAGAATGGTAGTTCGACGCTCCGGTTGAGTTCTCTTGGAAGATGTAGAAGGCTCCGTTGGGGAACCCGTAGTTGCGCGAGACGCTTACGCTGTTGATGCAGTTACAGGCAAGGTCTTCCGCCGTAATTGTCGCCTGGCTTGGTTGATTGATGTCGAAGAAGCGGAACAGGCGGTGTCCTTGAGAACCGACATATCCAACCTGAAGGACAACGTTGCGATTGAACTGCTGCTGAAGGTTGAGGTTATAGTTCTCGATATAAGGAGTCTTGATGTTGCGGTCGAAGGAGAAGATGTCGCACTCGAAACTGCAATCTGGCACGCCGTAGAGCGGTGTGCCAGGAATATAGGCGTTATTCACGTCGAGTGCTGCAGGATTGATTTGGGCCATCTGAATCGGGTTTGGGCCGATGGGATTGTAGGCCGGTCCTGGCGCATAGAACGTGGGATAAGGCAGATGGCCAAGCATCATGTCCTGCGAGAAGGCATCAAAGAAAAGTCCGTAACCGGCGCGAACGACAGTCTTCCCCCGCCCCGTCACGTCCCATGCGATGCTGGCGCGCGGTGAGAAATTCTTCCGGTCTGGCTTATACAGACTAGGCAAGCCGCCCGGACCAACTGGAATCAAATTGCCGGTTGTCGCCGAGGTGGGAATGAAGTCCGAGAAAAGGTGATCTTTCTCCTGTACTACCGCGTAGTAATCCCAACGCAGCCCATAGTTCAAGGTGAGTCGGGGAGTCATGCGGAAGGAGTCTTGTGCATAGAAACCGAATCCATTCTGGAAGGTGTGTCGGCGAGTGTCGCCGGTGTAGCTAAAAGTCCCAGTTGGCGATGTCTGTGGCATCATCTGTAGAAGACTATCCAAGTCATCGAACCTCACCCTCCCGCGGGAATACTTATCAAATCGTTGATGAACACTGGTGCGATGGAATTCGCCACCCAGACGGAAATCATGCTGGTTCAGCTTCCAGGAAAAACTATCAAGTACTTGAGTGTTTGTATCGACACGTTGTCTGGGATCCCCGGAGGTAGCTCCCACTTGGGCAAAGAATCCTGAAGCTCCGGTGGGCGTTGGCGAGAGCAGGATGATCGGCAGGCCCGACGAGTGGCAGGTCCCGAATGTCGACGGCACATTGCACAAGCCGATGGTACTAGGATCGAATTTGGCGTCCTGCGCAAAGAAGCCTTCCGCGAAACGGTTCCAGCCGTACCGCAGTTCGTTAACCTTGTTTGCAGAGATCACGTGGACATAGGAGAGAGAGACAAGCTGCACTCGGGTGGGAGTGACCGTATCGAATCCCGGCAGTTGTCCGCCGGTTGCGTTGAGTGCCAGAGGAAACTGCTGGGTGCTGTCGCCAAAGAAGTACCGGCCTGTGAAATTGTTCCGCGTGCTGAAGCTGTGGTCGATCTTGGCGATGAAGCTGCTCAGATTGTTGAATGAGGGTGCGATGGCGACATAGTCCGGCACACCACCGCAACCTGTCGGACCGGATAGAACGCCGGGTATATAATTCGCCGCGTCGTGAGGCCAAAAGTCGAGCAATGCGGATCCTACGGGGCTAACCGCGCTGCCCAGCGCCGCTTTGGCATTGGCAATCTGACTTAGTGTCGGCACGCAAACCAAACTGACCACACCCACGCTCTCGCGCTGCCCTTCGTAGTCGACAAAGAAGAAGGTCCGGTTCTTCACCAGCGGACCACCCAGTGATCCTCCGAACTGATTGTTGTGAAAGGGTGCTTTGGGAGCCGAGGTTGGGTCAAAATAGTTTCTCGCATCGAGCCCATCATTGCGGAAATACTCGAACACATTGCCGTGCAGGGTGTTGGTACCGCTCTTGGTCACAATGTTGACAATGGCCCCGCCATTGCGTCCGAACTCAGGCTCGAAATTGGAGAGCACTCGCATGTCAGAAACCGCATCGATCGGCAGAATCGCCGAAGGAGTAGCGAACACTCCGCCCTGGTTAATCGCTGGATCATTACGATAGCCATCGTTCATATCGGTTCCATCGAGCAAGTAGTTGTTCGATCGGCCGCGCGCACCGTTCATCGAGAACTCGCCGAAGGAACCCGGAGAATCTGTTATCTGGTCTGGCGATCCTGCAACTCCGGGATTGAGGAAAATCAGTTTCGTGTAATCACGTCCGTTAATTGGAAGATCCTTCACCGTCTCCTGTGTGAGAACTCCGCCCAGCGTGTTGCTGGTGGTCTCAACCAGCGGCAGAGTTTCTCCGGATACCAGCACCGTTTCAGACACCTCGCCAGGTTTCAGCGTCACGTCCACCCGACGATCGATGGACACATTAACCGATACATCCCTCGTGAGGGAGGTTTGAAACCCGCTCTGCGAAACCGTGACCGTGTAGGTGCCAATCGGCAACTCTTCGATCGAGTAGCTACCGTCTGTACTGGTTGTTGTTGAGCGATCGAGCCCAGTATTGATGTTGTGAGCGATTATCTTTGCCCCTGCCACGACCGCTCCCTGAGGATCCATGACGGTTCCCAGGATCGTGCCACGAAAGGTTTGTGAGAAGAGAGACGCCGAACACAGCAGGACAAACCACAGCATGAGCCGCATCCGCATACAGCCCCCTTTCTAAACACTGAGAAGTTGGTTGGTTGCGGATTGTAGCGCAGCAAAGCGAGCCTCTTCCAGTTCGAAATGCCCGCCTATGACGTCGAATCGTTATTTCACAACTGCATGCTTCCTGGAAAAATGAGAGGAAGGTACTTGACAGGAGCTCCTGAGAGCGGAAGCCGTCCGGGGGATGACTTACTTAGAAGCTGAAGGCAACTCCACCGCGAACCGCACGCGCCGATTGCACCAGGTAAACTGTGCGGCCATCCTGCCCGAATACGGGGACGTAGCCTTGCGCGAGCAGGTTGCGGACCTCCACGATGAGGTCCATGCGGCCGGGTAGGGCACCGGTGCCAGGCAGCGGCTGGCGAACGAAGAAGTCGAGGAACGGATCCGTTTGGCCGGGGGACGAGTTAAACATGTCCACCGGCGTGAGCGGTCGGCCATCCATCCAGCCGTACGAGGCTAGCCAGCGGGTCTTGGATTTTGGAGCGGTCCCGCTGATCTTGCCGGAAACCGCATGGTGGTAGCGTACGGTGCTGTTCTGCTGGCTGTCACGCAAGCTGATGTTGCTTCCGTTTAGGTCGAGGGCTCCGCCGTAGCTGTAGTCCACGGTCGCGGTTACGTCGGAGGTTAACTTGCGCTGCAACACCAAGCGCATGCCTTGAACGCTGAAATCCTGCCCCTGGTAGGTGAACGTGCCGGAGTAGACATCCGGCAGTACGTCCCCCATCACGCTGGAAAATTCTCCGACGCCGGTGAGCGCAGGATCGACTAGGCGGTCGTGATAAATGGCAACTTGCAGATTCGTAGCGCCCTCACGATGAGAAACTGCAATTTCCTGATGGTGAGCCTTCTCGAGGGCTGGCGAGAACCCGGACATGCTCATGCGGGGGTCGGTTTCGCTAAGGTCTGCGGGAGCCGAGTCAAATCCCTTTTCTTCACGAGATGTGGGCCGAGAACTCGAGTACCGGTACTCGAGAATGGTGTCCGGGGACAAGTGTGCCGCGACCGAGCCGAAGGGACGAAGCGCGTTCACCTTTCCCAGGAACTGAATGCTTTGCAGTTCGCTGCCGAACTTCAACTCCAAAACGTCGCCCAGAACGATATCGTTGGACGCGGAAAGGGATAATGCCTGCAAGGTGTCGTTTCGCAGGCCAAGATCTGGCGAGGAGAGCCGGCGCATGGTCAATGCCACTTCAGGTTTCGAACCGTTCGGCATCTGATGGCTGAAAGAAGCGTGCAAAATCGCGTTGGGGACCCCTTCCCCATAGCCCAGGTCGCCGCGAAAGCGCAGCGTGTCGGTGGAGAACAACGACTTCTCCAACACTACGCGCGTATTCACATCGGAGAGCGAACCAAATCCCTGCGAGGCAGAGCCAGCCAGAAAGGACAGGGTGCCGCGCAGATCCGATTCTTGCTCCGTTCCCTTTGCCACAACCACGGCGGAACCATCCGGCAACATCCGCAATACCGGGCGATTGGCGGTCGAACGCAATACCCAATCCCAGTCCCCATTATCGGTAGTTCCGTGCCGGGGGGCGAATTGCACGGAGTCGAACAGCGTGCTCAGGGTGAGATTGAGTAGTACGCTCGCTCCAGCGCGCAGGTTGATCTTGTCGCGTAGAGTAGGAAGAAAGGCGGGAGCGGATACTTTCAGGGTGTAATAGCCCGGAACAAGTCCGGAAGCTGAGAAGAAGCCGTTTTCGTCTGTGAACACCCGCAGTCTTTGCAACGCGCTGCTGAGAACATCGACTGCCGCGCCCATCTGAGGCACACCATTGGCGTTTCGTACATATCCCGAAATTGTGGCTGTCCGATCGGCGGCCGGGCACAACCCGGGCATCGCGAATCCAATCATTGCAACCACGAGATAGCAGAGCTTTCGCACTCAAGCGCCTCGAAGAAAACTATTCAACTGCAAACGTGGCTGACGGTCCTACGGTCTGTTTGGAGATGTTGTCGCTAACTTTGATCTCAATCTTATACACCCCGGGATCAAGGTTTGCCGAGGCCAAAGCCTTGTGCAATGTCACCTGTTCCCCGACGTTGCCCATCTTGTCCGACGAATCGATGGCGTGCACCACCGGTTTGTTGGTGGCGGTATTAACGACATCGTATTCGAAGGTTGCCGAAGGCTTGTGCGTCTTGTCGTCAACGCTCAAATTATAGACCTGCATCCAGAAATTGACTTTTTGACCGCGTTTGAAAACAGCGGGCTTGTTCTGTGGGGCCACCCGCGGGCGGACCTTGGTGGTACCGATCACGAACATTCCGGTTCCGACGCTGGTCGTAGGAACCGGCTCAACATCGTCAGCCACGATCAGGGTCGAGTTGGCTAGCTTCTCATCCGAGAAATCCGGAACCTCGAGACCGCGCGACCAAGTCCCGACGCGATCTCCGTTAACGTCCTTCACAACCACGTCCAATTTATAGCGGCCGGGCTTTAGGGGAACGGCCTTCCAATAAACCTTGTAGTTCTCAGCTTCACGCGCCAGAAGCTCCGAGGGAACATCGGCTGTAACCGTGTCTTCGAAAGTTTGCGCTACCTTGCCGGAGATACTGGTAAGCCTGCCAAAGATGTTGACCAGTCCGTGCTGGACACCTTCCTTATCGGTGAATGTAATGTCCCTGTTCCGTAACTGCACTGTGACCGGAACCAGCACCGTGTCATTCGTGATTTTCACGAAATCCGTGCGCACGTCGAAAGGCATTGCATTGTACGTAATCTTGCTGCGGACTACTTCTTCCAGGTCTTTGAACTTAATTGCGGGCGCAGAGTTCAACTTGGCAAATTGCTCGAGGCGATCGAACTGTTTGGATTGAAGTGCGGTCTGATCCATGGTATTCACGCCGAGCCGTTCCAGCCCGCCATGGGTGAAGCGATCTGCCTTGCTTGCCATGCCCATCTGCTCAGCAATGGTGAGGCCAGCGCCAGGGACCATGAGCAGGGCGTCTTTCTTGCTGCGATCCATGGTCATTTCGTAGGCACCACACATGCAATCATCGACAAACTCGATCTCAACCTGCTCCCCGATGTTATCGATGTGGCGATAGCGCCATTTCTCGAACGGGTAAGTGGATGTCTCTCCGCCGCCTTCGTCGATCGGCCTTTCGTACTGCCCGCCCGATGGATGAGATTCAACCTCGTCCGGCGGCCCATAGACGATATAAATTCTTCCTCGGTCAGTCCTCCATCCAGGAACGCCGGCTGCATAGTGGTCGTTCGCATATTCGATCCGGCGATAGTGCTCATCTTTGAATTCGTTGTCTTCGCTGTCGGGGTTGGGATTGCGACGGTCCCAGAATGATTCGATGAACTTCTCGCGCTCCTCATCGTTGGAGAGCTGCTTGAAGGCCTTGCGTTCTTCGTCGCTGATGATGTAGGTAACGTCCTGGTCTAGCCAATCCTTGTACTCTTTCCCCATCACCTCTTTTTTGAAGGACCTCGCATTCTCCTTCTTCCGCTTGGGGTCCACGGGGCGCTTCAAGGGGTCGGAGGCCTGGTCTTCGGTCGCTTCAGGAGTTTTTGCTTTGCTGTCCGGTTTTGCTTGGGAGCCGTCCGATTTGTCCGCGGTAGGGGTTGGTGTATCGTCGCTGGCCTTGGCCCGGGTGGCCGGCAGGCTCACGAGGCTAAACGCCAATAGAAACAGGGAAAATCGGGTTAGCAGGCCTGGACGCAGCATAACCAACGGTACTCCTTCAGACACACTCTAGGTGTGTTAATTCTATGTCTTCGAAGAGGGGAATACAAGGTTTCGGCGCGTAGAAACATGGGATATGGCGCGGTCCCTTTCTCTGCAGATTCTCCCTGCGGGAACGATGGTTGTCCGGTACCTACAAAAAAATGACACGCCACTAGTTGCCTACCGAGATACTGCTACCGGGCTCAATGTTGCAAAAGTTGGTGTCTAAAGCGTTCAAGTGACAGGGGACAGGGATATAATCGAGCGAAGTTGCCGGAATCCCGCTTTCTGACGGGGAACTTTTCGCCGGATCGCGTCGTATTTCCTGGTGTGGCTGGAGTTGCGGGCCGCGGTTGGGCCTGAAACTTATCTTTTCCCATAACCAACGCCTGGGTGGCGCGTCCAACAACAGAGGGACTGGAGCGGGCGGTTTGTCCCAAAGAGAGCAGGAGAAAAGCATGGCGACGGCAGAAGTTATCAATATCTCTCAGCCTGTGGTGTCGGCTCCCCCTGATTCTGCAATCATTTACACGCACGACCTCTGGAAAACTTATGACATGGGATCCGAGCAACAGGTACACGCGCTCCGCGGCGTAAACCTTCAAATCCGCCGCAATGAGTATGCCGCCATCATGGGACCTAGCGGATCGGGCAAATCGACTCTGATGAACCTGATTGGTTGCCTTGACTCCCCCAGCCGCGGTCAGTATTGGCTGAATGGACAGCAGGTCAGCGAACTCGACGACGACGAACTTGCCCGCATCCGCAACAAAGAAATCGGATTTGTCTTCCAAACCTTCAACTTGCTGGCCCGTGCAACCGCTCTCCACAATGTCGAACTCCCGCTGATCTACGCCGGTGTGCCCTCTGCAGAACGCATCGAACGTGCGAGAGAGTCTCTCATCGCTGTGGGCATGGAGCCGCGGATGAATCACAAGCCGAACGAGCTTTCCGGCGGACAACGTCAGCGCGTGGCCATCGCCCGTGCTCTCGTCAACAAGCCCTCGATCATTCTTGCCGATGAGCCCACCGGAAACCTGGATTCGCAGACTGGCCTGGAAATTATGGCGCTGTTCGATCGCCTGCACTCTGAGGGAAACACCATCGTGCTGGTCACGCACGAGCACGACATTGCCGAATATGCCCACCGAATCATTAACATCAAAGATGGCGTAGTCGCACGCGATGAGATAAAACAGTAAATCTTTTCTGCGGCGGTCCTCGCCCTAACGCGGTTTTCTCTACCGATCGCCATCTTGGCTGGTTCTTGCAGATGTATAACTCTGCCAGGATTCGCCGAGGCGGCTGGTTTACAATGTCCTGCGGCAAGCAGTAGATTTGCTTGCGGCTCTCGCGCATGCCCTCCAGGAATCAGGGAAAATCCGTCGCACTTGCAGAGGCCAACAAGACCTACGAGGGCCTTACTTCCCAGCAACTGATCGAGATCTATAGGCTGATGTATACCTCCCGTCGGCTCGACGACCGGGAGATCGTGCTGAAGCGGCAGCAGAAGATCTTTTTCCAGATCTCTGGTGCGGGCCACGAGGCGGTTCTCGTCGCGGCCGGGATGGCCATGAAGCCCGCCTACGATTGGTTTTTTCCCTACTACCGCGATCGCGCCCTCTGTCTTACGTTAGGCGCTACTCCTTATGAAATGCTCCTGCAGGGGGTTGGTGCAGCCGACGATCCCAGTTCTGGCGGTCGCCAGATGCCTTCGCACTGGGGGTTTAAGCGTCTGAACGTAGTGACTCAATCTTCCTGCACCGGCACCCAGGTTCTCCATGCCGTAGGTTGTGCAGAAGTATCACGGCATCTTATTGCGCATCCCAATGCCGTCGCGAAGGTCAGCGGCGACTATCGCGAGTTCAAGGATGTCAAATTTCACGGCGACGAGATCACCTACACTTCTGTGGGTGACGGTACCACCAGCGAAGGTGAATTCTGGGAGGCGATGAATGCCGCCTCCAACCTGCGACTTCCCCTCATATTCTTGGTCGAAGACAACGGGTACGCAATTTCGGTTCCGGTCGAAGTCAATACCGCAGGCGGCAATATTTCAAGGTTGGTTTCGAATTTTCCCAATTTTCATTTTGAAGAGATCGACGGAACCGACCCGATTGTGAGTTATGCAGCGTTTACTCGAGCCGTAGCCCATTGCCGTGCCGGGGTTGGACCGGCCTTCGTGCATGCCCATGTGATCCGTCCTTATTCGCATTCCTTGTCGGATGATGAGAAGCTCTATCGTCCCGATATTGAGCGGCAACGCGATGCTGCGCGCGATCCCATTTCGCGTATGCAGCTCTTCCTGATCCGCGATGGCATTCTCGACGAGAAAAGTATCAACAAGCTCGAAAAGGAAGTTGATCTGCAGATACAAGAAGCGGCCGACCAGGCATTGGCTGCGGCGCCTCCTGATCCTGATTCGGTGCAGAAGTATGTTTACTCCCCCGTGCTGGATCCGACTTCTTCAGCGTTCGATACGCAGGTCGCGAGCAATCATCAAGAAGCTACGGGAAACGACAAAAAGCATGCGCCGAAGACGATGGCCGATCTCATCAACGCCACTCTCCACGATGAGATGAGTCGCGACGAGCGGATCGTCGTATTTGGCGAGGATGTGGCCGATTGCAGCAGGGAAGAGTACTTGCGGCAAAAAATGGTGAAAGGCAAGGGTGGGGTCTTCAAGCTGACCTCGGGCCTGCAGTGCAAGTTCGGTTCGGAACGGGTCTTCAATTCTCAGCTGGCGGAAGCAACCATCGTAGGCCGTGCGACCGGAATGGGAATACGGGGTCTGAAGCCGGTTGTCGAGATTCAGTTCTTCGACTACATCTGGCCGGCGATGATGCAGTTGCGCAACGAACTGCCCGTCATTCGTTGGCGTTCTAACAATGCGTTCTCGGCACCGTGCGTCGTTCGGGTGGCGATTGGAGGCTATCTCACGGGCGGCGCGATTTATCACTCGCAGTGCGGAGAGAGCATCTTTACGCACATTCCGGGCTTGCGTGTGGTGTTTCCGTCGAATGCGCTCGATGCCGCAGGTTTGCTACGCACGTCAATCCGCTGCGACGATCCGGTGCTTTTCCTCGAGCACAAGCGGCTCTACCGTGAAAGCTACGGTCGGGCGCCGTATCCTGGCCCGGATTATATGATCGCCTTCGGTAAAGCCAAGGTGGTGCATCCCGGAACGGATCTCACGGTTATTACCTACGGAGCAGTGGTCCCCCGCGCTTTGCAGGCAGTACATCGCCTCGAGCGCGAGCAGGGAATCAAGGCGGAACTCATCGACTTGCGCACCTTGAACCCATTCGATTGGGATACGATTGCAGCATCAGTCTTGAAAACCAGTCGTGTGATCGTTGCGTACGAAGATACGCTCAGCTGGGGATACGGAGCCGAGATTGCCGCGCGCATTGCAGACCAACTGTTCGAACATCTGGATGCGCCGGTGAAACGTGTGGCGGCCAAAGACGCATTTGTGCCATACCAACCCGTGCTCGAAAGCGTTATGCTGCCGCAGGTGCAGGACCTCTATCTCGCGATGAAGGAACTCGCCGAATACTAGGCTGCTGGTCCGTATAGGGCGCGCACTTCTAGTAACCTTTGCTTTTGCCCTCCTTTGTCATACCATCCAGTGCTGAACGAACTTTGCTCAGGGAGTCTGCTATGAGGAAACTCTTCGGCGTAGCATTTCTTCTCATTACCGTTGCCCTGCCCGCTTTTGCCCAATACCGGCCATGGCAACAGTGGAACCTTTCTTCGGACGATCAGCGGCGATTCGATAGCTACTTCTCGCGCTGGCAGGACTCACGTCAGCGGAGTGATCACGACGAAATCATTAGCATGGAAAAGCGCATGCTGGAGATGTACCGGCGCTACAACATTCCGTCCCAGACCCCGTTCTGGCGGGTGTCGTCGAATGCGCGCTCCGGGCAGAATGGATGGCGCGGCAAGTTGTCGTCCGACGATCAACGCCGGTTCGACAGTTACTTCTCGCGCTGGCAAGACTATCGTCAGCGCAACGACCGCGACGAGATACGAAGCATGGAGAAGCGTATGCAAGACATCTATGCGCATTACCGCATACCCCCGCGTACGCCTTATTTCTGGGTGGCATCAAGCGCCGGCGATCAGGACTGGGATGCCTGGGAAGCGGACCGGTGGCGCGGGCGCCTCTCGCCGGATGACCAACGCCGCTTCGACAGTTACTACAGCCGCTGGCTGGACTATCGCCGAACTAACAATCGTTCAGAAATGTCAAGCATGGAGCGGCGCATGCAGGACGTGATGTCGCATTATGAAATCCCGGACGGCATCCCGTACGAACAGATCGCTTCGCGTTAGCTGGTTAAGTTACGGAACCTAGGAACAGGGCACAGCTCGTGCCCTGTTTTCATTTACGCTGCCCGGTACTTCTGTTGAATCGGAAGATCAGCCGCCTTCCAGGCATCGTATCCGTCCTTCAGGGCCCATGCAGGAAATCCGTGTTGCCGAAGTTTTTGCGCCAAACTGGCGCTTGAGCCTTCGTTTGATCAAGTGCAATAGGCGACGATGGGTTTTTGGCGAGGCAGGCGCGGCAAGACGTGGTCAAGGTTGTCGAGAGAAACCCGAATTGCGCCCGCAGCCATGTCAGTTGCCTCGGCCCATGCATGCGGATTGCGAACATCAATAATCGTGAATTCCTCGCCCCCCTCCATTCGTTTTCTGAGTTGGTCGACGTCGATTCTGAGATCCTCGGGCACGGTCACCTCCTTGTAAACATGAGGGATGCGCGGTGAAGGTTAAGGGTGCGTTCCCCCTACGAAGAAACCCTGAGGAACGCGCCCAGGGATTCGTTAGACGGGTTCCGGAGACCAACCCCGTGCGGCCAGCAAGCAGTCATAAGCGCGTGACCAAACGAACCAAATCGCTTACTGCTGAGGGATCATTTATGAACAGACTACTTGGAATCTGTGCATTGGCACTCCTGTTCTGCTTGCCAGCTTTTGCGCAGGCACAACGAATGTCGCCGGACGACCAGGACCGCTTCAACAGCTACTACTCCCGATGGCTGCAAGACCGACAGAGCAATGACCGCGATGACATGGTTGGCATGGAGCAACGCATGCAAGACCTGATGAATCGTTACGCGATCTCCTCGGATACTCCGTACGGAGAGGTTGCTGAGCAAAATGCCGCCCCTCGCTATGACCGTGATCGCGACTACCCCGGCCGGAGTTATGCCGGAGCCTACAACCAGCTGTCGCCGGACGATCAGCACAAGTTCAATGAAGAGTACCGCAAGTGGCAGGAATCAAGCGCGAAAAATGATCGCGACGACATAGATAAGCACGCGCGCAAAATGGAAGACATCATGGCGCGCTACAACATTCCGCCGAACACCGCGTTTGCCGAGATCGCGACAGCAAACGGCTACGCTCCGCGCTATAGCCATCGCGACTTCCAAGGCCGACTCTCACCTGACGATCAGCAGAAATTCGACAAGTCCTATCAGCACTGGCTGCATGAGCGGCAGGAGAATGATCGTGGTGGAATGGCAAAAGAAGAAGGGCACATGCAGGAGATCATGGCCCGCTATAACATCCCACGCGATGTACCGTATGACGTGATCGTGTCGGGGGGCGGCCGTTACTAAGACGGAAGAACCTCAACCGGAGACGATCCAGACTCACCCCACTCAGGCCGAATACCCGGCTTGAGTGGGCCTTTGAAACTCAGTCTCTGCGGGCGTTTGTCGGCATTCCACCCCATTCCCGGGTACAACAACCTTGGTACCGTCTATTGACCTTCGGTTACGATGACAGCCGTACCCGTCGCCTCCATGGACTTCTGACCCCAACGAGTAGGGCCTACCTCGGTTCGCTCCCCACCATATTGACGCGGACAGCAACTCTGCTTTTAGCCCACTCCAGGAAAACCCCAAAAACACGGAAGAACACGGACATTGGGCATGTTCGGGCGAGAACAGCGGTTGATATATGCTCGGTTCACTGAATCCGCTCAGGGCAAAGTTCTGAGTAGATCTTCCTTCCAGGAAGTCAGCCCGGTAGACATGGGCGAGACGAACGTTTCTGTGGCCAAGGACAACTATGGCCGATTCACCAGAAGTGATGAATATCCGTCAGGCGTCGAAGTATCTCGGCGTTAGTCCGGACACGCTCTACAAGTACGTCAATGAGCAGAAGATTCCGGCGTTCAAGCTGGGTAATCGCTGGCGGTTCAAGAAATCACGTCTCGATCAGTGGATGGAAGAGAAGTCGAGCGAAGCAGAAACCAGTAACACGACCAAAGCAAAAGCAGCCGCGCAGGCTGCTACGTAAAGGCGGGCACATGTTTGGATTCGGATCGAAGTCAATCGTTGGCCTGGACGTAGGCTCTTCGAGCATCAAAGCCGTCGAGCTGAAGAAAAGCCGTGGGGGCATTCAAGTCGCTCACCTCGGTCTAGAACCCCTGCCACCAGATATTGTGGTGGACTCCATGATCGTGGACTCGGGCACGGTGTCGAGCGCGATCTCGAAATTGTTTGCCGACAATTCGATCAAGACCAAGAACGTGGCGACTGCAGTGAGCGGTCACTCCGTCATCGTGAAAAAGATCTCACTGCCCTCGATGAGCGATGCCGAACTGGCGGAAACAATCGAGAAAGAAGCGGCCCAGCACATTCCTTTCGACCTCGCCGACGTCAACCTCGATTACCAGATCCTCTCCGAGGATGAGGGCCAGCCTCACATGGACGTCCTGCTGGTGGCGGTCAAGAAGGACAAGATTCTCAACTACACCAACGTACTCTCGATGGCCGGGAAAACGCCGGCTATTGTGGACATTGATGCTCTGGCGCTGCAGAACTGCTACGAGTACAACTATGAGCCCTCACCC
This sequence comes from Terriglobales bacterium, assembly GCA_035606605.1. Taxonomy (GTDB): domain Bacteria; phylum Acidobacteriota; class Terriglobia; order Terriglobales; family Acidobacteriaceae; genus Gp1-AA145. Next base: position 11,293 of record DATNEX010000028.1, on the reverse strand, counting down.
AACCAAGTGGTGGCCTTGTTGAACCTCGGCGCGAGTGTCATGAACATCAACATCGTGAAGGGAACGACGCCGTTGTTCCCGCGCGACGTGAGCGTCGGCGGACATCAGTACACGGATTCGCTGCAAAAGGAACTCGATCTCAGTTTTGATGACGCAGAAGCCTTGAAGCTGGGAAGGAAAGTCGGCACGGTCAGCGAAGACGCCAAGACGCCGATCCTGCAACAGGTAACTGAAATCATCGTGCTCGAAATTCAGAAGACGTTTGACTTCTTCCGCGCCAGCGCTGCGGGCGAGCACATCGAGAAGATATATGTGGCGGGCGGTTCGTCGAAAGTGCCGGGCTTGCTCGAAGCATTGCGGCAGGAGTTTTCATTGCCGGTGGACATTCTGAACCCGTTCCAGAAGATTGCACCTCCAGCGGAGGGAATGGGAATGGACCTGATCGACGGCAACGCGGGCCAACTGGCAGTGGCAGTCGGCTTGGCCTTGAGGAGCTTTGAACAACTATGATCCGCATCAATCTGCTGGGCACACCGAAACCGAAGAGCCGCCGCGCGGCCGCCTCGGCGCCGTCGATTGAAATCGGCAGCGTCGGGTCACCGATGGTCAAGGTCTTTGTCGCGGTAGCACTCACCGTAGGCTTCAACGGCTACACCTGGTACCGGCTCGATCATCAGGCGCAGGATATTGCCGCCAAGATGAAAGTGGCGGAGCAGAAGAATCGTGAGCTGTCCGATGTCAAGTCGAAGTATCTCGAGCGGCAGAAGCAGGCCGACAGCTACAAGCACCGCGTGGATGTAATTGACCAGCTTCGCGCCAGCCAAAGCGGCTACCCGATGAATCTGCTGAACACCATCGGCGACACCGTCAGCAACACCGAAGCAGTGTGGCTCAGCACTATGAAGGACCAGGGTGCGAGCATTTCGATCGATGGCACCGCGCTCAGCACCGACGCGGTCGCGAACCTGATCGCGAATCTGCAGAAGACTGGCTACTTCAAGAACATCGAGATCAAAGAAACGTTTCAGGACGAGCAAGTGAAAGACATGCAGGCGTTCCAGTTCACGTTGACCTGCGAGAAGGGCAAATCGTAAGGCGGACGCAATATGGCGAACTTGGGCGAAATTTCCGGATCGAAACAATGGGGGCTGGCACTGGGTGGTGCGGCGCTGGTATGCGCAGCGCTGTACTTCACCTATTTCAAGACGCAGCGCACAGCCAACGAAACCGCACAGGCCGCTCTGACGGCCAAGATGGACGAGAACGCGAAGCTTGAGCCATATCGCACCAAGCTGGCCGACATCGACCGGCAGATTGCGAATCTCAAGCAGCAGCTCGAAATCGAGCGTCGCATCGTTCCTGACGAGAAAGAAGTCGACGGGTTCATGAAGATGTTGAGCGCTGAGGCGTTGAAGGCCGGTATTGAACTGCGGCGATATACCGCCAAGCCTACCTCGAGCAAAGAATTCTACACGGAAGTGCCGTTCGAGATTGAGCTTGATGGCTCGTACTACTCGATGCGCAACTTCTTCGACCAGGTTTCGAAACTGGAGCGCATCGTGAACATTTCCGACCTGCTGGTGGCCAATACCAAGAAGGGCACGGAAGCAAAAGCCAAGCACACTTATCAGTACGCGGCCAATGAGAGTGTCATCGCAACATGCGTTGCGACCACATACTTTAGCCACGATTCAAGCGCCACCCTGCAACCCGCAGCAGCGGGTGCCAAGGGCCCGGCCGCACCTGCAGCGCCGGCGAAGGGCAGGACCTTATGAAGCAAACTCTAGTGTTGTGCTTGTTGTGCGGGCTGGCGGTGTCTTCGGTGGCACAGACCCCGACCGTGGTTGAGAAGGCGACTTCACCCGTGAAGGCCACCAATACGCAAAAACCGGCTCAAATCAGTTCAGCCAGCGGCAACTCGCAACCTGCCAACGTAAAGGTTGTGGCTGTTCCGGCGTCGAAGCCTACCGCGGGGGTCGCGAAACCGGCGACCAAGCCTGCTGTGATCGCCGTTCAGCCCGCCGCCAAACCAACTGTCGCTGTGGTTCCGGCGAAGACCTCGGCCGCGTCGGCAAAACCCGCGACCGTCGCTGTGCCGGCTAAGACCGCAGCCCCGGCAAAAGCAGCGACCCTGAAACCTGCGCCATCGTCCTCGAAGACCACCGCGGCCGCAAAGAGCGTCGCCCCACCCAACGGCGGCGATCCTTTCAGCAAGAAGAAGGCCCAGGCGCAAGCCAAGGCTGCCCCCGCCGTGGTTAAAGCGCCAGAGAACAAAAGGGGTGCGGTTGTCGCGGTCAATGAAAACAAAGCCGCGGAAGGCAAGAAATCGGAACCCAAGAAAGTTAGTGTCATCGCGCATCGCGATCCCTTCCTGAGCCCAATTGTTCACATGGGGGCTGTAGGTTCGGGCTGCAGTACGGGCAAGCGGTGTCTGGCGATCGATCAGATCGCTCTACGAGGTGTGGTGAGGTCTGAGAACGGAATGATCGCGGTAGTCGTCAACACCATGGATAAAGCGTATTTCCTTCGCGAAAACGATCCCGTCTTCAACGGATACGTCACGAAGATCACGCCGGACTCCATCATTTTCAAAGAAACGTTCCGCGACAAGCTCGGCAAGGAAATGACGCGGGACGTTACCAAGACCATTATCCGTCCGGCGGCATAAGTTAAGACGGGCATATGAAAAGTTCAACTCAAGTACAAAGCAGATCAGAGTCGGGGAGACGGGAAATGCGAAAGCACATGCTGGGAACCATAGCAGCGCTGTTGGCCGTCGTTTTGGTGGCCGGAGCGCAGACTCCAGGCAGCGAGGCGACACGCGCCGCGCTTGAAAAGGTCACAGTCACTCGTGACCAGGGGGTCGTCAACGTCGAGATGACGACCAAGGGAGCAGTTTCGCCCAAGGTCGAGAGGCTTTCCTCGCCCGACCGGCTGGTCGTCGACCTGCCGAATACGATGCTGGCTACTTCAGGTGGCAGTATCGCGGTGGGCAGCGAGGGAGTCAAGGGTGTGCGGATGGGAACTGACGCCAATTCGATGACCCGCGTCGTCGTGGACCTTGACGGGCCCTCCAAGTTCGAGCTCGTTCCCGGTCCCGGCCAGAAGCTGACCCTGAAGATCGGCGAGACGGCTCGCGCGCAAGCCCCGGCAGCAGTTGCCAAGGCGCCAGTCGTTGCCGAAACGCAACCGAAGTCGTCCGTTACTCAGGAAATCGCGACCGCCAACGCCAAGGATTTCGTGGTGGTCAGCCCAACCTATGCGCCAAAGAAGGAAACCAGCGATCCGCAGGAGAAAGCCGTAGACGCGGCTTCCAAGTTTGTGGAGCGCCCCGAAGGAAGCCTTCTGCCCCAAGCGAGTGGCTCCTTGCAGGCGGCGCAACAGTCCGGCGCGGCAACCGCTCCGGCCCCTTCAACCGCTCCGGCCCCTTCAACCATTGAACCCGCGGTCAATCTCGCGGCAGAACAGAAGACCAAGTCTCGCCCTGCGGCTTCGGGTCCCAAGTACACCGGCGAACCGATCTCGGTCAACCTCAAGGATGTCGACCTAAAAGATTTCTTCCGGCTCATTCACGAAATCAGTGGCCTGAACGTTGTCCTCGACCCCGACGTGAAGGGTTCGCTGACGATCGTTCTCGATGATGTGCCGTGGGATCAGGCACTGGACATCGTTCTGAAGAACAACACGCTCTCCCGACAGCTCGATGGCAATGTTCTCAGAATCGCCAGCGTTGACACCATGCGCAAAGAAGCCGAAGCCCGCCGCGCCCAAGCAGAAGCCGAGGCGCTCGCGGTCGATACCGTTACCGTCACCCGTTTCCTGAGCTACGCACACTCCAAAGACGTAGTCTCGACGCTCAAGAAGTTCCTGAGCCAGCGCGGGCACATGGAATCGGATGACCGCACCAATGCGGTTATTATTAATGACATTCCTTCGGTTATCCCCCCGATTGACCGCCTCCTGGCGCAACTCGATCGCAAGACACAGGAAGTAGAAATTGAAGCCCGCGTGGTTGCTGCCACCCGCAGCTTCGCTCGTGACATAGGAACTCAGCTCGGATTTGGCTGGGGCAACAGCCCGACCGGCGTGGGCGGAGCGACTTCGGTTGGAGCTTCTCCCGTGGGCGTAGGGAATACGGGGAATCCGCTGTACCCGATTGTGAGTGGCACGGGCAGCGGCGTCCACATCCCGTTGTTTTCGAACCTCGCGGCGAACGCGCCGACCAGCGGTCTTACGCTCGTGAATGCCAGCAATGCGTTTCGACTTGACGCCATCCTCACGATGGCCGAGTCGCGCGGATTGTTGAAGATTCTGTCTCGTCCGCGGGTAGTCACCCAGAACAACATTCAAGCGGTTGTGCGACAGGGCGTTCGTATTCCGATCGTCACCCAGGCGCAGTTGAACGGACCGCCGACCACGACCTACATCGATGCGTTCCTGCGGCTTACCGTCACGCCTCAGATCACGGTCGAGAACACAATCTTCCTCAACGTGGACGTCGAGAATACGACGCCCGACTTTGGACACACGATCGGTGGCAACCCGACCTTGATCACGCAACAGGCGACCACGCAGGTTCTGGTCACCGACGGCGGCACGGTCGTCATCGGCGGTGTGATCCAGACCAGCAACGCGGTCAACGTCCAGCAGGTGCCCTTGCTCGGAAGCATTCCGTGGCTCGGCAACTTGTTCAAGCATCAATCGGTCAGCAGCTCGAACCAGGAGTTGATCTTCTTCATCACGCCTCGCATCGTCGAGACCTAGTTCGAACCGCAAGTTAGCAGGAAGCAGCCGCCGGCATCTGAGATACTCAGGCCGGCGGATTGTTTTTTGGGTGGAAGATCGCCCAGCCCAGCGTCGACCGGTAGATGACCCACACGCTGATCGCCACTTCATACTGAAACAGTTGTCGATATGGACTTGGGGTGCATAATCTTAACCCGACGCTCGCCGGGCGTTTGGGGGCATTCTTGCCTAGGTGGGATAAACTTCTGAGATGCGCGCCGACGGTCGCCTGCATCGACTGCAGGAAGAACTCCAGGAGCAAAAGCTCGATGCAATTCTCATAGGGCATCTCCCGAATATTCGATACCTCTGCGGTTTCAGCGGGAGTGCAGCCCTCCTGTTGGTCAGCGGCCGAGAGATTGAGTTCTTTACCGATGGGCGATATACCGTTCAAGCCCGGGAAGAGGTCATGGGTGCACGGATACGTATTCAAAAGGGAAGGTCGGCGTTCGCGACGTTGCTGGAGTGGCTAAACGGCCGAAGCCGAATCAAGCGTCTCGGGATCGAAGCAGCCTACATGACCGTAGCCGATCGGGAGCTGCTCGCAAAGCGGGTCGGTCGCACCATGAAAATCGTGAATGCTCCGCCCCTGATTGAGCGCATGCGGATGGTGAAGTCTCCGGAAGAGATCGCTAGGATTCGCGCCGCGTGTGAATTGGGGACTGGACTTCTTGAGACGGTGACCGCCGCCCTCAAGCCGGGACGAACCGAATCCCAAGTTGCTGGCCAGCTTGAGCTTGCAGCTCGCAGTAGCGGTGCTGACCAGATGGCCTTTACGACCATCATCGCTGGCGGGAGGCGATCGGCATTACCGCATGGCAGAGCCTCCCGAGCTCCGATTCCATCTCGCGGATTCGTAGTCTGCGACTTCGGTGTTATACTCTCCGGCTATTGTTCCGATATGACCCGCACCCTGCACGTGGGCCGTCCTTCCACGGTGGCGCGTAGGGTATATGAAGCAGTCCGAGAAGCGCAGCAGGGAGCGCTCGAGGCTGTCCGGCCCGGAAAGACCGTTGGCGAAGTGGACGCAGCTGCCCGTAAGTTGTTGCAAAAAAGAGGATTAGGTAAATATTTTACGCACTCAACCGGCCACGGTCTAGGCCTTGAAATTCATGAGGCACCGCGCGTCGCGGCCGGTCAAATGGAAATATTGCGGCCCGGAATGGTGATTACGGTCGAGCCTGGTGCATATCTACCGGGCAAGTTCGGAGTGCGCATCGAAGATACGGTCGTGGTGACCGAAACGAGCTGCGAGATCCTGACAAAATGCCCAAAAGGAATGGTTTCGGTCTGAACCACCGCCGGGGTTCATAGAGTTACTGGGAACGCATGAATCAAAAAGAGATCAAAGAACTTATAGAATTTCTGATCGAGAAGGACATCGCCGAATTTGAACTCGAACGCGGCGACGTGAAGGTGCGGATCAAGCGGGCCACTCCTGAGCCCCAGCAGCCGGTGGAACGGATCATAAGCGTGCCTGCGTCGGTCCCGACTGTGCACCTGCCGATGGCGCAAGCCCCAGTTGCTCAGCCGGTGCAAACGTCGACGGCCGCGCCAGCTGTCCCGGAAAAGAAGGAAGACCTGCACACCGTTAAGTCGCCGATGGTGGGGACTTACTATGAGTCGCCTTCGCCGGGATCTCCTCCGTTTGTAAAACCCGGAGACACGGTCGAGGTGGGCCAGTTGCTGTGCATCGTCGAAGCCATGAAGTTGATGAACGAGATTGAATCCGACGTTGCCGGCGAAGTGGTTCAGTGCCTGGTAAAAAACGGTCAGCCGATTGAGTACGGCCAGGATTTATTCGCTGTTCGGGCCAATAAATGACAAGAGATTAATGGTTCCTCCTTGTTGTATCACCGATGCCGGCGGGCACTTAGCATTTGGCCAATGCGGGCTTCCCGGCCAAGTGCCAACGGCTCAGTGCTGAGTGTCAATTGCTCGAATGTTCAAGAAGATTCTCATTGCCAATCGGGGCGAAATTGCGCTGCGGGTGATTTGCGCGTGCAAAGAGCTCGGGATCCGCACGGTTGCAATCTATAGTGAGGCCGATCGCAATTCTTTGCCGGTGCGTTTCGCGGATGAGGCTATTTGCGTCGGCCCCCCCCAGCTCTCCCAAAGCTACCTCAACATTCCCGCGGTAATCAGCGCTGCCGAAATCGCGAACGTGGATGCTATTCATCCCGGTTATGGGCTGTTATCGGAGAACGCAAATTTTGCCGAGGTGTGTGAGACCTGCAACATTAAGTTCATCGGGCCGTCGCCAGAAGTGATCCGCCTGATGGGAGAGAAGGAAAAGGCCCGCGCCGCCATGAAGAAGTCGGGCGTGCCGATCTTGCCCGGTTCCGAAGGAGTGCTCAGCAGCGAAGGTGAGGCCATCGAGTGGGCCAAAACGGTGGGATTTCCAGTGATTATCAAGGCCTCGGCCGGTGGTGGCGGCCGAGGGATGAGAATCATACGCTCTGAGCCGGAACTCCCGCTCTTATATGCGGCTGCGCAGGCGGAAGCCGCAGCGGCCTTCGGGAACGGCGATCTCTACATGGAAAAGTACGTCGAGCACCCGCGCCACATTGAGTTCCAGGTTCTTGCGGACGAGCACGGCAATGTCGTGAGCCTCGGCGAGCGCGAGTGCAGCATCCAACGCCGGCACCAGAAGTTGCTCGAAGAATCGCCGTCCACCCAGATGACTCCCGATCTGCGGAAGCAAATTGGCGAGGTGCTCTCGAAGACCCTTTCTGAAATCGGATACGTGAACGCCGGAACCATCGAGTTCCTTATGGACCGCGATCGCGGGCTCTATTTCATAGAGATGAACACGCGCATCCAGGTGGAGCATCCGGTGACGGAGATGGTCACCGATGTTGATCTGGTGAAAGCCCAAATCGCCATTGCGATGGGCGAGAAAATGGAAAATGTACTCCATGGCCCGGTTCTGCACCGCGGACATGCGATCGAATGCCGTATCAATGCGGAGCATCCGGAGAAGTTCACGCCCTCGGCAGGAAAGATCACCACTTTTCACCCGCCCGGGGGAACTGGGGTGCGCATCGACACCGCGGCGTATGCAGAAGGCGTGATTCCCCCTTACTACGACTCGCTCATCGCCAAACTGGTGGTTCGCGGCAAAGACCGCGAAGAGGCTATCTCACGCATGTCGAGAGCCCTCGGGATGTTCATTGTGGAAGGCGTCCACACCACGATTCCGCTACACCGCAAAATCCTTTCTGACCCCGAATTCCGCGCCGGCCACACCGACACGACATTCATTGAGCGCTTTCTGGCCAGGAACGGCGAGAAGAAGCAGTGATCTCGATGCCGCGTTTTTATCCAATCCTGGATGCCTCCCGCTTTGAGACCACAGATGCGCTTTTAGAAGCCGCCGAGCAACTGCTCTCCTCCGGCGTGCAGATCCTGCAATATCGCAACAAGTCAGGGGACGCCGGGCGCATGCTGGTTGAAGCGCGGGAATTGCGCCATCGTGTACTTTTCCGCGAAAGCGGGAAAGCCGTAAAACTCATCATGAATGATCGTCCCGACCTCTGTCTGGCTGCAGACTTCGAAGGAGTGCACGTTGGTCAGAACGATCTGTCACCGGAAAGCGCTCGCAAGATCATTGGGCCGAGCCGCTGGCTTGGAGTCTCCACCCATAGCCCAACCCAGGTCGCCGAGGCAAATCAAACCTCTGCCAACTATCTCGCCATTGGCCCGGTATTTGAAACCGCAGGCAAAGATAAACCCGATCCGGTTGTTGGCCTCGACGGAGTTCGCGAGGCACGTCAGCTGACGACGAAGCCCTTAGTTGCGATTGGCGGGATTACTCGTGCCAACTGTCTTTCCGTGCTCCTTGCCGGAGCGGATTCGGTAGCAGTCATCTCCGATCTGGCCGAAACACCGCGTGCATCGGCCAAGGAGTTCCTCCAGCTCCTAAGCTAGCCTTGCGCGTGCGTTCCTAGGGTAATTTGCCGAGTGGTTTACGACATGGGGCCGGGAACGCCGCATCGTGCCGCCCTTTTCTGCAAACTATTGGTCGCCGGAGGGATGCGCACAAAGGAGGTCAGCCAGGAGATCAGGTATTGCCTGCGGGATTGGCGCAGGGGACGAGCCTTTCGAACGGTTGAGTCCGCGGATCAGTGATTGGTGAAGCCGAGCCGCTTGCCGCTCTGGATTGCATTCTCCGGATTCAATCAAGCGATCCGTCAGGGCTCGAGTTCACGGCTGAATTTCTCAATCTTTGATGCTAGAACCTTCATCAAACAAACAGTCTGCTCGGTTTGTCTTCGGGTAGACCTGTCTTTCGACGCGTGCGCGGCCGGTATACTGCCCTATGTGGATTGTTGCTTTAGCTCTTCGCCGGCCCTACACGTTCATCGTGATGGCCTTGGTGTTGCTGATTCTTAGTCCCATCGTTATTTTCCGCACCCCCACGGACATCTTTCCTGAGATCAATATCCCGGTTATCAGCATTGTTTGGAATTATCAGGGGCTGTCTCCCCAGGAGATGTCGAACCGAATTACGACCACCACGGAACGGGCCTTGACGACGCTGGTGAATGATATCGACCACATTGAGTCGCAGTCGCTCAATGGAATCGCGGTGGTGAAGGTTTTCTTCAAACCGAAAGCGAATATTCAGACCGCGATCGCGCAAGTGACGGCAATTTCGCAGACGCAGCTGCGATTCCTGCCCCAAGGCACGACGCCTCCCCTAGTCATTCAATACACCGCCTCTAGCGTTCCCATCCTCCAGCTTGGCTTGAGCAGTGACACACTTCCTGAGCAAGAATTGTTTGACCTGGGCGTCACCACGCTGCGCACCCAGCTGGTAACCGTGCAAGGCGTTGCGATGCCTTTTCCGTACGGGGGAAAGCAGCGGCAGATCCAGGTCGACCTGGATACTCGGGCTCTGCAGGCCAAGGGGCTCACTCCGATCGATGTCGTGAATGCGTTCAGCGTGCAGAACCTGATCTTGCCGTCCGGAACGGCAAAGATAGGGTCGCTAGAATATCAGATTGAACTCAATGCCAGTCCACGCACGATCGCCGAACTGAATGACTTTCCCATCAAGACCGTGAATGGCGCGACAATTTACGTTCGCGACGTAGCCCACGTACGTGATGGATTTGCACCGCAGACCAACATTGTGCGTCAGGATGGTTCGCGCGGCGTGCTGCTGACGGCGATGAAAAATGGCGGCGCATCGACGCTAGACATCGTCAAAAACATCCGCCAGATGTTGCCCGATCTGCTGAAACGGGTTCCGCCGGATCTAAACGTAAAACTGCTGTTCGATCAATCGCTGTTTGTCCGGGCCGCGATTCAAGGCGTAGTGCGCGAAGCTTTAACGGCAGCCTGTTTGACCGCCGCGATGATCCTGCTCTTCCTCGGGAACTGGCGCAGCACGCTGATCATCGCCATCTCCATCCCGCTCTCGATTCTGACCTCGGTGGTGGTACTCAGTGCTTTGGGTGAGACGTTCAACATCATGACGCTGGGCGGCTTGGCGCTGGCGGTCGGCATTCTGGTCGATGACGCGACGGTGGAAATAGAAAACATCGAGCGCAATCTCGGGATGGGTAAGGAGCTGAAACAGGCGATTCTGGACGGCGCGCAACAAATCGCCGTTCCAGCTTTCGTTTCGACGCTTGCCATCTGCATCGTGTTTGTCCCCATGTTCTTCCTCACGGGTGTTGCGCGTTATCTCTTTGTTCCGCTGGCAGAAGCGGTGGTGTTCGCGATGCTCGCGTCCTACCTGCTGTCGAGAACGCTCGTGCCCACACTGGTCATGTACATCCTTCGCGGTCACGAACTGGACTCGCACAAACCGCCGTCCACCGTCTTTGGCAGATTTCAGAAGGGTTTTGAACGCGCATTCGCCAGCTTTCGGACGGCGTATTGCAACACGCTCGAAGCCATCATGCACCACCGCGCGGCGTTCGTGACCGTGTTTCTGGGGTTCTGTATCGCTTCTTCGGGGTTGTTGTTTTTCTTGGGCCGCGACTTCTTTCCCACCGTCGATTCCGGGCAGATGCGTCTTCACGTGCGGGCACGGGCGGGATTGAGGATTGAGGAAACCGCCAGGTTGGTGGACGAAATTGAGCAGGAGATCCGCCGCGAGATGCCGAAGGGCGATATCACCACAATCGTCGATAACATCGGTCTGCCCTATAGCGGAATCAACACTTCCTATAGCAATTCCGGCGTGATCGGGACCTCCGATGCTGAAGTGCTGGTCAGCTTTGCTCCGCATCATCGGCCAACCCAAGACTACATTCGCATGCTGCGAAAGTCGTTACCGCAACAGTTTCCAGGGACTGAGTTTTTCTTTCAACCGGCTGACATCGTCAGTCAGATTCTGAACTTCGGCCTGCCATCCCCGATTGATATACAGCTGACCGGGCCCAACTACGCAGAGAACTACGCCATAGCGCAGCGTATTGCCGGACGAGTTCGGCACATTCCGGGGGCGGTGGATGTGCACGTCCAGCAATTGATGAACGATCCTACGTTGTTC
>DATNEX010000027.1:0-4368 GCA_035606605.1 Terriglobales bacterium | reverse complement strand
TGACCAAGGGGCTGGTCGACGCGATTCATTTTTTTCTAACCCGCAAGCAGGAAACCTTGGAGATTCTCAAAGAGCACGCCACACCGATTCTGAAGCTTCAGTCGGATGAAGAAGTGGAAAGACTTTACGATGAGTGGGCGCAGTCTTTGGAGCGCAAACCCTATCCTAATCTCGCGGCGATATCGAATGTTTTTCAGTTAGCGGTTCGGCGCGATCCCGACATCGCCGGTTACAATCCGCTGGCGCTTTGGAACACCCATTTCGTCCGCGAACTCGACGATAGCGGTTATATCGACCAACTCTACCGGTAGGAAAGTTATCGCTACCGCGCTTTGACAGAATCGCGTCTCACTCGCTGATACAATTTCAACTGCGGAATTCGGGATTAAAATCGGGTAGGAGGGGTGCCCAGTAAAGGGCGCCCCGTCCTCCCACACCACCGGACGTACGGTTCCGTATCCGGCGGTTCAAGCCATCTTTAAGATACGACGCCGCTGATTCCACAGTGACACAAGCCCCAAGCGATCAAAGTAGCTCTTGGGAAACGCCTCGTTCATGTGCGACGCTGCCGAGTTCCACCAAGACCCGCGCCCATTGCAGCCTGATCGCACAGCGCGCTGTTCTGTCAGCCCTCTGTGGATCAAACGCTTGGTCCGGGTATGGTTTCGTTTCCATTGCTTCCACAACTTCTGGCGCAGCTTTCTTCTCACCCACTGGTCCAGTTCTTCGAACGTCCCTTCCACTTCGGCCAGCTGGAAGTAATTTCCCCAGCCTCGCAGAATCGGATTAATCTCTTGCTCGATGAACCGATCAAGTCTGCGGCCCCTTCCCCTACGGAACGCTTCCTTGAGCTTTCCTCTCATCCGCTGCACCGATTGTCTAGCCACTTTGAGTCGTGGTTTGATATGATGCGTCATTGAGTAGCCCAGAAACTTACGCTCCCACGGTCGGCCCACCGCACTTTTCTCTCGATTCACCTTGAGCTTGAGTCTTCGTTGAATAAATCCAGCGATCGATTCCAACACTCGGTGTCCCGCTCGGCGCGAGCTGACGTGGATGTTGCAATCATCCGCGTAGCGGCTAAACGATAACCCCCGACGCTCTAGCTCCTTGTCCAGATCGTCGAGCACAATGTTGGATAATAGCGGCGAGAGTGGCCCGCCTTGCGGCGTTCCTTCTCGGCTCGCGGTGATCAGTCCGCTTTCCATGATGCCCGCTTGTAGGTAGCGCCGAATCAATAACAGCACTCGCTTGTCGCTGATTCGCTTGGCAACCCGGGACATCAAGATGTCGTGGTTGACCCGATCGAAGAACTTCTCCAAGTCCATGTCTACTATCCATCGCTTACCGCTGGCCACATCCGCTTGTGCCTTTCGCACCGCTTGATGGGCTTTACGTCCAGGACGGAATCCGTAGCTCGACTGGGAAAAGTTTGGATCAAAGATCGGGCTCAGCACTTGGTTGAGCGCTTGCTGGATCAGTCGGTCCACCACCGTGGGAATGCCCAGCTGTCGCATTCCTCCTGCCGGCTTGGCGATTTCGACTCGTCTTACCGCCTGTGGCTGATAGCTTCCCTCCAGCAATGCTTCTTTGATCTTTGGCCAATGCTCCTTGAGATAAGTTCGCCGCTCCGCCACGGTCATCTCATCGATGCCCGCCGTGCCCCGGTTCCTCTCTACTCGGCGCAAAGCCATAATCATGTTGCTTCGTTCGACTACTACTTCCATCAGTGGCGTCGCACTCCGATAGGATTTCGCTTCCCTTGCCGTGGTGCTTGATGCTTTCACTGGATTGCCTCGCGGGTTCCGTCCACTACTTTGTCCAGGAAATTTGGGCTTCTCTTCCCTCTTTGTCGGCATCTCCCTCACCATCGAAATGAAAGTTCCTATCCTGACGACTCGTTCAGGCCTTCGGTCCGGTCGAACTCGAACCTACTATGCCCTCGGCTGACTTCTGCCGATCCCTCGCATCGTCTCTCGACGCTACTAGCTCTGCGTGGACCTTTTTCTTTGCTCATGCTTCGCAGATCGGCAGATCTCCCCGGGTAATGCGCATCCCTTTCACGCTTATGACCGTCGCATCTACGTCCACGCTTTCCGTATCAGTTTGGGGCTTTGACGATATGTGCCGTCTCACCCAGCGTGCCCGCCTCATGCGCTTCCTGTTCGTCGATCCAGCGCTTTGCCTGCGGCTTCCTTCAGATTCCACCTCGCGGTGGACACCCTTGCCGTCCGGCTAGCAGTTCCCCTGATCGGGCCTGCAGAGGTCTCTCACCTCCTAGGTCTGCGCCCTGCCGGGCGCACAAACAAAAAAAGGGGCGCGAAGATCGCGCCCCTTTTTTGCTTTTCCAGCTCAGCCGGTATTACCAGCGGAACCGAAGTCCTGTGTTAACCGAATGCCAGGAGCAAGATCGGCCGACACTCTTGCCGGACAACGCCTCTGTGACATTATCCTTACAGCCGTTAGCCACCTGAGTTCTGTAAGGCGTATTGGCCGATGTCCAATAGTGCCACCACATGCCAAAACCCAAGCTCGGTTGCAGCCAATACCATAGCGCCGCCTCACGGTTGAGGACGGATTGTGAGTGAAAACTCTGCGAGCCTGGCGAAGCATCGCAGCCTCTGCCGCAGTTCATATAGGCACGCTCAAAACCGAAGGAGACCATGACCGTATTCGGCGTCGTTTGACTGCCGGTCAAAAAACCCTTCGGGCTCCACAGCATCAACTGATGATCAAACGTAAACCCCTTGCCCCATATTCCTCTGCCCTGTCCAGTACCTGCGCTGTCGTAACGAGTGGTGACATAAACAGCTCGGAACATATATGGGCCAACCGTCCACTTCAATCCGGGGATAATCACATCGCCCCACCCGCCACCAATGTTTTGAGTGTTGTTGGTGCTTCCAGCACCTGCAGTTATAACTGCTGGAAAAAATAGATCCTGCCGTCCGCGTCGTTCAACGTTACGAACCCGAATTTGAACACCCGCCGTATCATCTTCAAGGGAATTTGAAGGTCGATCAATCGACTGCCCCTGATAGCCTACACCCATTTCCAACCCGGAGAGCCATTTGCTCTTGGTGTTGGCGAACGGCCTGCCACCGATATACCCCATGATTCCCTTCCGGTCGTCATTGACGAACTCCTGATGCGTTCCCTGACGGCTCGTGGCCAGGTTTAAGAACAGATCGTATTCGCCCTCTCCGATATCCACACCGTCCCAGCCTAAGCCCATACCTGCGTGCGAGCCATCGCCGCCCCAGGCAAAGCCGTCAAGAATCATGCTGTGCTCCATCTTGCCGTCGTTGTCGGAGCTGCGGCCGACGTGCGTCTTGCCGGCGCCGCGTCGAAGACCGATGGAGTAATACGGCAGATAGGGATTCAACTGGTTGAAACCAACCGTGAACTCATTGTCACGAAAAGAAGCCGCTCGCTCGGCCGTCTCGCCGTCGAGGGCATTCTCCATCTGGTAGAAACAATCCTGCCAACAGAATGTCGTATAGATCCGATTGCGCCGAGGAAACAGCTCGCCAAACGTGGTACCCGAAGAGCGCTGAGTAGGAGTACCAGTAGGGTTGAAATAGTTCGGCCTGCCACCGATAATATTGTAGTTGTAGATGTTGACCCGGTACGTCGTGTTGAACGACCAGCTCTTATCCGCCCCCGCGATCGTCAAGCCGCGTCCCGGTCGATAGCTGAAAGTCGGCATCTCTGCCGCCGCCGCCGTCGCTTCCTTCTTCATCTCCAACTGCTGATATCTCAGCCGTTCGATCTGATCCTTGAGCGGCTCGATCTTTTGAACCTCCGACTCCAACGCTTTGATCTGGTCCTCGATGTCGCCCTGTGCCTGTACCGGCCAGACCGCAGCGATGGACGCGACTAAGCCGAAGCTCATCGCTGTAAAATACTTGCCCTGTTTTGCCATACACACCCCCCTTTAAATTTTGTGAACTTTCCAGTTCTTGCTAAGTCTAATTCGATGTCGCGATTTTTATGCTGATACGTGGTTTAAATCAATACGACCTTAGCAGTCTTTTTAGCTGAAATTATGGGGGTTTTTGAGAAATTTACTTCTTTAGTTTTAGTTTTTGAGGTTGAGCAAGGCGCGAATAGGAATGAATTCAACTTTCGAGGGTGGTTTATCCCATCTGGTAAGATGAGTGAAGATGAAATTAGACAAATGCCGGTGATACTCCTCAACTTGGTGCGCACTCTCGCATCATCTGCTTACCTCTGGGCGCTTCATTAATCTGAAAATTTCCACACTGGGCACAAAAAAAAGGGGCGCGAAGATCGCGCCCCTTTTTTGCTTTTCCAGCTCAGCCGGTATTACCAGCGGAACCGAAGTCCTGTGTTAACCGAATGCCA
>DATNEX010000015.1:0-5013 GCA_035606605.1 Terriglobales bacterium | reverse complement strand
GCGAACTCGACCCGCGAGGGATTGCGACCATGAAGGCCCAATCGGGAAAGGATTTGATCATCTTCGGCAGCGGCTCCATCGTGTCGCAGCTCACGGATCACGGTCTGATCGACGAGTATCAGTTCGCCGTTTGCCCGGTGCTCCTCGGCAGCGGCCAGCCGTTGCTCCGTGGTGTATCGAAACGGTTGCGGCTAAACTTACTGGAAGCCAAGCCGCTCCCGTCGGGCGACGTCATCCTTCGATATACGCAGTCGAGGCGCGTGTCGCCGTGAGTCACCGAAGAAAGGGCTGCACGAAATCGGACTCGCATTGCTTGCTCCGGCCGGTAAGCCTGGCGTTAGTCATGTAAGAACAACACCAGACCGCTCCCTGGTCTCACCCTGTCAGTCTCAGCGTCATAAGCACTTGAGGAGATTCCATGGCTAATGGCATATTTTTGGATCCACATCAGGGAACGATTTATTCTGCCCGGGGAAGCAAGATGGTGTTTAAGGGATTGCATGAGACTACCGGCGGCGCCTTCAGCTTCATGGAACGGGACCTGCCGGTAGGAAACCGTCGGCCATCGCCTCACGCTCATGAGGGCCCGGAAGACTTTTACGTATTGGAAGGCTCCATTGAGTTCATCGTCGGAGGAGAAAGCAGAACGGGAGGCCCCGGATTTTGGGCACTAGCACCAAGCCGCGTGTCGCATACATTCGGCAATGCTGGCGAGTCTCCGGCGCGACTACTGATCATTCATTCTCCCGCGGCAGACGCCTACTTCGCCGAGCTAGAAGCGCTCTGGAAGGATTCCATTCCCACGCCTGAGGAAGAACGAGAACTAATGAAACGACACGGGATTGAACCTACTGAGAGTTGATGTAGGGCTGTCGAGACGTCAGCCGCGGTCATAAAGGCAGAGTTTTCGAACCGTTCTGAAGAACGGCGGCACGGAATCACCCAAGTCATAGAAACCTTTGGACGTTGGGCGCCTAAGAAGAACCATGAGCCAAGCATCGCCTTTTGATTTTCAGCCCACTCTCGTCGGTGGAACGATTACGCTGCGTCCATTAAAAGCCGATGATTTTGAAGCATTGTATGCTGCGGCATCCGATCCTTTGATATGGGAGCAGCACCCGGAGCGAACGAGATATCAGCGGCAGGTCTTTGAAAACGGATTCTTTGCGGGCGCGTTGGCGTCTGGCAGTGCATTCGTCGTAATCGACAATGCGTCAGGCGAGATAATAGGGTCTTCGCGTTACTACGAGTGGAATCCCGTCGAGAGAGAGGTGGCTGTCGGTTTCACTTTCCTGACGAGAAGTCATTGGGGCGGAGCGACGAACCGAGAAATGAAACAGCTCATGCTTAGCCACGCCTTCCGCTGGGCTAAGGTCGTCTGGTTTCATGTGGGTGCGAACAATTGGCGTTCAAGAAAGGCAATGGAAAAAATTGGCGGCCGTTTCTCCCACGAGGGACGAATTCACGGTCAAGAGCAGATTCACGTTTTCTATAGAATCGATGCGCCCCAGTAGGCGCTGAGCAGTTTGCAACCGCATGTCTCAGTCCAAGCAGCTTTCTCCCGGCGTGATCGACTACAGCGGTCAAATGGCGGCCAATTATCAGCGGGGACGAACACTTTCTTCAGAGGCGGTTGCGACCTGGGCTGCGATCGTTGCCCCGTTCGTTCAGCACGACGAAGACTTCAGGATCCTTGATCTTGGCGCTGGTACCGGTCGATTTGCGGCGCTTTTCGCGCGAACGTTCAAGGCTCAGGTTACCGGAATCGAGCCCTCAAAGGCCATGCTCGACGCCGCCACTCGTGGCGAGAAACCGACGAACCTCACATATCTGGCCGGCGCCGCCGAATGCATTCCGCTGCGAAACGAGAGCTGCGATCTCGTGTGGTTATCGCAAGTGTGGCATCACATTCGGGACCATTGGGCCTGCGGGCGTGAACTTCGGCGCGTTGTCGTCTCTGATAGCGGCCGTGTTTTCATAAGGGGATCTTTTGGTGATCAACTCGATGGTTTTTCGACATTGTTTCGGTACTGGCCATCAACCCGAGAAATCTGCCAGCAATTACCGACAATTCCGCAAACGGTCGCTGCTTTAGAGACTAATGGATTCCTACTGGCAGAGCACCGACGCGTTCGGCAGGTTACCGCGACAAGTCTCAGCGAATTCGCTAAACGAACACAGCTGCGCGCTGACACCGCTCTTGCGCTTATTTCTGATTCCGAGTTTCAGATGGGACAAATGGCGATCGAGGAGTCAGGCGCTCTTGAGAGCCAGCCTGAACCCGTTATCGAAATAATTGAACTCTTGATTTTTCGTACGAACGCGACCTGATCGCCGCGTGCTGCCTGACAGGCGGCTTGAGAAAAGTCTTCGACCGCTCCCTGCGCTCGCCGATCTCTTCCTCTCAGGCGTAAAGTTATGGCACAAGGATGATGAACGAGAACGCTGCCAGGTTGAGCATCGTAATCTTAAAGAGGAGAATCTTATGAAATTTTACAACTCGGTGATTGCAATTGCGACGCTAGCGGTTGTTGCTGGCAGCGGTATGGACCGGATTGTTGACGGCGCCGGCGCCCCACCCCCGAGCATGGGTTTTTTTGTTACGAGCGCCAAGAGTAAAACCGGCAATCTGGGGGGCTTGGCTGGCGCGGATCGGATTTGCCAAAATTTGGCGACCACCGTGGGGCAAGGAGATAAGACGTGGCGCGCGTACTTGAGTGTGGAGCGCGATCCCGCCAACAACGACAAGCCTACCAATGCGCGCGATCGAATCGGCAACGGCCCCTGGTTTAACGCCAATGGTCTCATGGTCGGCAAAGATCTCACCGATCTCCACGAGCGCAGAGGAAATCCGATTTTGTTCGTCGACGAACGGGGCCAACCGGTTCCGGGTGGGTGGCCCGGGTCGCCGAGACCGACCGAACATGACATTCTGACCGGCTCGACGGCGGAGGGTAGAGTCGTATTAGGGAAAACCTGCAACGACTGGACGTCGGAATCCCCCGATATGCAGGCACAAGTGGGTCACGTTGACGGGATCGGGCTTGGTGGCAATACCGCATTACCGTCCGCTTCGTGGAACTCGGCGCATGAGAGTCGAAGCTGCGCCGATACCGCTCCCGGCGGAGGTGCGGGCCGATTCTACTGCTTCGCGGCGAAGTAAGAATGGTGCCTGCTTAACTGAGAAGTAAATTTCGCTCCAAGGAAAGAAAAAAGGACAGTCTAAATCGTGGGCCTAACTCGCTACTCAGACCGACGCGGAATACGGGCGGCTACGCAGGACGATAGACTGCCGGAACGTGCGCCGTGAAGGTTCTCAGCAGGTCAGGCAAAAGGAATGGGAATGAGCGCGAGCAGCACTAGAACGGTAAACGAAGCCGCGATACGCGAGCTAGTTGAGAGCTGGGCGAGAGCGGTCCGTGCCAAGGATCTAGACGGGATTCTTGCCAATCACTCTACGGACATGTTGATGTTTGATGTCCCGCCGCCACTGCAATCGAAGGGCATTGAAGCGTATAAGAAGACTTGGGAGTTGTTCTTTTCTTGGTCTAATGATCCGGTGGTCTTTGATATCAAGGACATGAACATTATTGCGGGCAGCGATGTTGCATTTGTTGCTGCTCTGATGCGATGTGCTGGAACGGAGAAGAACGGAGAGAGAATCGAACTAGAGTTTCGTCTGACTATAGGTCTGCGCAGGATAGGCGACCAATGGATCGTGTTACATGAACATCACTCGATTCCTGCTAGCTGAATGCGGCGCTCGCTGGCCTCGCCCTCTCAGCCTTAGCGTTAGCCTGTTTAAACGACTACGGTTCCAATCACATCAACATCAATCCAATGAAGGAGAATACCGATGAAATACATGATTAGCTGGTGCGAACGTCCTCAAGGATCGCCTACTGAGTATGAGAATGCCCAGAAGCGGATACTGGAGGTTTTCACTCAATGGAAGGCGCCCGACAATTTCAAGATCGAGTTGTTCGTTATACGAGTCGGTGACTGGGGCGGGTATATGATGTTGGATTGCGACGATCCATTGGCGGTTCACAAGTTCTGCTCGATGTTGCCTGCTTTTGAATTCGAGGCGCGACCTGTGGTTCCTGTGATGGACGCTGTCCGGGTGGAGCTTGAAGCGATTGCCTTTCGTGATGGGCTCAAAGGCAAGTAACATTCAAGACG
Organism: Terriglobales bacterium; assembly: GCA_035606605.1. GTDB lineage: Bacteria > Acidobacteriota > Terriglobia > Terriglobales > Acidobacteriaceae > Gp1-AA145. The sequence goes on along the minus strand of DATNEX010000015.1, from coordinate 831 downwards.
ATCGGATCGCATTGACTGAATGGTGAGACTGGGTTGGCCATCCGAAACCCAGTATCCAAATGAATCAATAAAGCTCATCACGACTCCTGGGAAGTGCGAAATGTCCCTAATTGAGTCGGAGCGCGCACGCGCACGTGCAGCGGTTGTCGATGAGCACATCCGCTGCGAGAATTCACACGATCTAGATGCATTGATGGCGACGTTCGGAATCAACGCACGGTACGATGATGAGCCGTGGGGGGACCACCGCATTGGCCGCGATGGAGTGCGCTCGTATTACAGCGAGCTCATGCGCGCGTTACCGGATCTAGCGATCGAGGTGAAGCAACGGCACGTTACATCTGAGAGTGTCGTGGTCGAAGTGCTGATCCGCGGTACGCACCTCGATACGTGGCGGGGTCTGCCGCCCACAGGCCGACGGATGGAATTCCCGCTTTGTGGGATCTACTCGTTTGATGCCGATGGCAAGCTGGCGAGCGAGCGTATTTACTATGATCGCGGAACGATCCTGCGACAGCTCGGTCTCTTCCACGACCCGGTGCGAGGCCTCGGGCGGATTGTTACCGTGCTCGGTCATCCGGTAACCATCGCGCGTGCTTACCTGCGGCGTTTGCCTCGAAATGCAACCGAACCTTAGCCACCAAGGAGCTGCCTAACCCGTTGGCTTGAGCGGACGAGATTGTACCGTGATGGATTGATTCTCCCGGCGGCTAGCGGCTCAGCGGGATCGCTTGTAATGATGAGCCATGATCTTCCCAATTTGAACTTTCCGCTTACTGGTAATGGGCCGCTGTCCGTAGCCGTTCAAGCACTGGGTCTCGAGAATTTTGC
>DATNEX010000014.1:0-9384 GCA_035606605.1 Terriglobales bacterium | reverse complement strand
TCAAAATTGGAATTCCATTCAGGATGCTGCGCCATACTCCACGCGAGAACGGCGCATCCTGCTCGTCAGCCGCTAATTGAGCGGTAGTGCATTTTTTGTGGGCTGCTGTTCACTTCGTTCTGAATCTGAAGTTAGATCACGGCCGCGAAGAAAAGCCACCGTCGCAAATGCCGCCACGTCTCCGTCGTTCCGGCAGATCTCGGAAAGGGCAGAAACTTGGCAGACCACTACCGCTCAATTAGCGGCTGACGAGCAGGATGCGCCGTTCTCGCGTGGAGTATGGCGCAGCATCCTGAATGGAATTCCAATTTTGACCAGAATCTTCATTCGGGTCCACATTTGGAAACAGAAACTTTGACTCGCTAGCGTCGTCGTGTTTTCTGCTACACCGCAGTGAGGGTGCACCGTGGCGACCCTTCGAAACGTGAGTCTCTTGGATCAAGACAATACGAGTACGTGACATCGTTACCCATGCTACTGAGGCAGGAGATGTCGGTGCGCACGCATATCAATCCAACCTCATTCGACCATAAGCAATATCGACGCGAGCAATTTAGACCAGCTCTTCCTTACCACCTCGACGATGCTAAGTGAGAAGTATTTACTTGTCTGTTAACGTCCACCGATGAGCTAAGTCACGCTCATCCAAAACTCTCCCCTTGTGAGTACAATGCATAGGAGGTTGTGTGATTCGCTCCTAAACCGATGATCTCAAGACCCACTTCTCACACCAACAGATGCTTTCGACGCTCTTTAGTCTCAGCCGCACACCCGCCGAGAAGTGTGCAAGGAGCAAAGGTCTCGGCTATACAGTGTCGAAGCACATCAAAAATGTACGGCGAGCGTTTTGAGCTGGTTTCGGATCCTTTTCAGGGAGGCTGATTGCACGGTGGTTCAAGTAATCAGCGGAAACGATCCACCATACGGACGCTTCAGCTTCCGGGTATCAATTCTCCTAGCTAGGTGTGTCAGATCGAGGTGGGCAAAAAACGAAATTTGGCAAGAGACTCAGATAGTTTCGTGGGAGGGCTGACGCCAAAGTAAGTCAAAGTGAGCAGTTTAGACCAGCTATTCCTTCCATATCCGGCCATCATAACGGTAGAGCGAGCAATTCTTCTCTCTCTTTCAGGTCCTCTGAACTAAGTCAGCCCATCTGGAGTCTTCCTCCTCTTAGTTCCGCCGTTCTGAAGGGAACAATTCATGAAAAAGACAATGTCATTGCTATTAATGGGTTTCATCAGTCTGGTTGGGACCTGCGCGTGGGCCAGGCTCCGCCCGTGAGGACTCGGTCGCCCGCCTGGAATCATCGGTCGATGTTCTGCACGCCATTATGGCGACACCAGACAAAGGCATTCCAGAAGAAGTGTTGAGCAATGCTAAGTGCATTCTGGTAGTGCCAGACCTAATCAAAGGTGGTTTCATTTTTGGCGCTAAGCACGGACGTGGCGTAGCATCGTGTCGCACATCCGAGGGCTGGAGTGCACCCGCGTTCGTCTCAGTTAGTGGCGGAAGCTGGGGATTGCAGATCGGAGTCGAAGGCGTGGACTTGGTCATGCTGGTCATGAACGACCAGGGATTCCAGCATCTGCTCTCGAGCAAATTCCAACTGACTGGAGAGGGATCGGCTGCTGCCGGCCCAGTCGGCCGTCACGCGTCTGCGGGAACGGACTGGAAGATGAACACCCAGGTACTGACGTACTCGCGCTCAAAGGGCGCGTTCGCCGGCCTGACCCTGGAAGGTGCTGTTGTGCAGCAGGATGACGACTCGACTCGTGCTATTTATGGCAAGAACATGAAGTTTCGCAACATTCTCTCTGGGAAGATATCAACCCCAAGAGTGCCGATGCATTCATGAAGGCCATATCCGATGCAGGCCAACAGGCTCGCATTGCAGAAGCACAAGACAAGAAGTAGATAGGCAAGCGATCTACTGAACGGAACGACGTAATGGTTCCGTTCAGTGCTTGGTTGTCAGGTAGGAGGCATGTTATGCGCTGCTTTTGGGAACAAACGGGCGTCCTTGGTCCAATTTATCGCGCGCTGGGTGAAGGTTTGAACGACCACGATATCGCAAAGAAACTGAATCTCACTGAAGTGAAAGTACAAACCTGCATAGCCTGGATCGTTCGTTTCCTGAACCTTGAGAATCGGCAAGATTTGGTCGTATACGCTTCGTCTGCAGCGTGATTCTTCTATCGCCCGAAAGGCGGCAAATATGAAAATCAATCTTTCGAAATATCGCTGGGCCCAAGTAGCGTGCTTAAGTCTTTTGCCGATTCTTGTGTGTGCACAGTCGTCCGATCTCGCCCAGAACCTAGCCGATTGCATGAATGGCTGGCAAAGTTGTGATCACTCCAAGTTGAGCGTCTCGGAATCGGCCGACGTAGCCGTCGCTGAACACCGACTATAACACGCGGAACTGCAGGAACGGCTACGATTCCTGCGACCGTTCGAAACTTACCGAACCCGAAGCAATTGCCTTGGCCGTGGCCGATTACCAGCAAAACGTTTCTAATTGCAAAAACGGTACAATCCCGTGCGACCCTTCGCGATTGACGCAATCGGAGGCTCGTGAATGGTCCCTCACCCAGCAGCGGCGCAACCTCACGGACTGCCAGGATGGCTACGACGTGTGTGACCGTTCCAAACTGACCCCGCGCGAACTCAGGGACGTGGATATTGCCCGGCGCCAGCGTAACTTCTCAGATTGCACAAACGGCTGGACCTGCGACCGTTCCATGTTAACTCGTTGGCAAATTGCTGAGGTGGATGCAGCGGAACATCAGGGCAACGCGCAGAATTGTAAGGATGGCTGGGGAAATTGCGACCACTCTAGACTAAGCGTGTCGGAGGCCCGTGAGACTGCCATTGCCGAACATCAGCGTAACCTCTCAGCGTGTAAAAAAGGACAGGAAACCTGCGACTATTCACAGCTCACTCTCCCAGAAGCCAAGATGCTTGCCGACACCGAGCACAAACGCAATTACATGGCTTGTCTTAGAGGTCACGGTTATTGCGATGTTTTCCGACTCACCGCGGAGGAGACTCAAGCCATCCATCATGCTCAGTGACTCTCATTAGAGACCTACTCCCATAGACGAGGAAACCATGACTCAACGGCAGTGTCCGGAGTGCGGCAGCGAGTTGATGCTGGCCAGGCGCCCGAACAACCAACAAAGGCTGGGAATCGTCGCTATCGCGCCTACTTACTGGCGCTGAAGCGTTTGCGGAGGCGCGTTCACCGCGGAACAACTACGCGAAATGGAAACGTGCGAAGCAACTTGACAACTCTACCGCATAAGCCTAACGTTGAAAGTGAGCAAGTACTTCTTCTTACTCTTTCAGGTCCTCTGAACTAAGTCAGCCCATCTGAAGTTCTCCGTCTTAGATTACTCCAAGGAGGAACTACGTTATGACAGTATTGACCCGTTGGGAACCCGTCCGTGAGTTTTCCGGCCTGCAAGATCGCCTGAATCGAATGAACCGTCTTTTCCGTGAGTCGTTCAGCCCCGAAAGCCCCGAAGAGGCATTGACCACCACCAGCTTCGCCCCCCCAGTCGACATCTACGAAGACGAGCACACCATTAGTCTGAAGATGGAAGTGCCTGGGATTGACGAGAAAGATATCGATGTCCGCATCGAGGGCAATACCCTGGCCGTGCACGGCGAGCGCAAGTTGGAGAAAGACGAGAAAGAAGAGAACTATCGTCGGATTGAGCGCCAGTACGGAAGCTTCACTCGTTCTTTCACTCTGCCTAGCTCCGTGGATCCGAGTCAAGTGAGCGCCCATTACGACAAGGGCGTGTTGAAAGTTAACCTAGCCAAGAAGGCAGAAGCCAAGGCAAAGCAGATTAAGGTTAACGTTGGCAGCGAGAAGACCCTCGAAGCCAAGGTCCACAGCAGGGCCGCCTAGCGCCAGGTAGTAGAGAAATGGGAGGTAGCCTGCAAATGCCTCCCTTTTCGTTGGTTATCCAATTAGTGGCGGAGAGAGGAAGAGATAATGAAGACAATCAAATTTGTAGTGAAAGTGAATCGTAGCGGTTTTCGCGCGCCTGAGTATGTGCAGCGGATCGATCGAACTCCAGTGCAAATGACAACCAACCGTAAGCTGGCATTGGTTATGGGGAGACTCACCGCCGAGGACGTCGTCAAATCTATTCAGACCCTCCAGCGCATCCCGGAGCTAGCTTCCGTGGAAGTGGGTGCCTAGGACTTTCGGCAAAGTGCTCTGCTGATTTCTCTGTGATTGACCTAGCCGGAGCTTCGTGAGCCTCCGCCCGGCCGCGTCCTCAATACTGCGCACCTTTCGACCAATTGCCATTGATGTCCAAAAAATGTGCCCAGCCGTGATTGGTCCGAGGAGCTTTCGATTTCCGACTGCCGCCAGCCCCATCGAAGCCACGCAACCACACCGCGAACAGTCAGGATCGCCGCCAAACTGGCACGGTTCGACACTTGTCTTCAAGTCCGCCGAGAGCGTGTGCGTGGTCTGGGCGAAGATACACCGGTCAGGCGACGCCGGAGGAGACAGGAACTCCTGGATCATGCCTATGGGCATATCCAGCTTAGGCCAGTCCTGGCGGGTGCGAAGTAGAGTTTCAACCACTGTTCGTCGTTGATCTGGGGCGAGGCATTCGGCATTGGCTGCGCCACGCTGCGGGGTGAAGATGCTCATCCAAATTTTTTCCACCGACGGGTTGGCCGACCAGAAATCGACGAACTCAGGGATGTATCCGCTGCGTTGCACCATGGCGCTGGTGATGGTGCAGTGAACCGCAATGTGATGTCCCTGAATGTTGCGCAGGATGCGTTCGTAAGTGGCGGGTTTGCGCCGAACGTCATGCTCCGGTTGCAAGCCATCGATCGAAACTACGAGTTGCAGGTTCGGTAGCGCGGCCCATGCTGATGGAATTGGACGGAATGCGCTGGTCACAACCTGGATATGAGCGCGCTTAACCAACTGCGGCAGCAGGACGTCAAGCTCGCGGTATCGAACGAGGGGGTCGCCCCCCACGATCGATAGATGCAGGGGTTGGTATTGATCCATCAGGGCGAGGACCCGCGCGATCAGTTCTTGTCCTTTGAAATCGGAGAGGCTGCGCAAGTTCGTGGTTCCAAGATGAGCGTCTTCGTAGGCATAGCATCCTGGACAACGCAGTGGGCATTCGCGGGTGATCTCAATCGAAAGCGACGGAGCTCGCCCCCGTAGCGTGCGTCCCCAGGTTTGCAGAATTGGTTTGATCCGTAGTAGACCCATTGCTTTCCACGTTAGATGCCTGCGAGTGAAGATCGAAAACGTCGTTCCACAAAGCACGTCCATGCTTCCCGATGAGGATGGCGCCCGGCATAGAAATGTGCGCTTTATTGACCAGATTGGGCAAGCACGGATTGATAAGCTTGAATTAGCGTCGTGGGTTCGAAAGGACCGCCATATGTTCTCTGCCAGAAGACTCCGATTTAAAGGTCCGTCCCGCGCGGCGGGCAATGTCCCGCGATTTCCCGATGAGCCCGCGATTCTCAGCCCAAACGACGAAGGCTCATCACGAATGAGTGATGAGGGCTGTCCCAACGAGCGCCCAAGCGTGGATGATGCCACTGGGTACTCAAAAGAAGAAGAGGAAGACAACTCAATCGGCTGCGAAGAGGTCCTATGACTGCTTGCTTAGAGAGCACTCGGCAGTCGAAGATGGGTCCAGTCACCTCCACCTGGAAACTGACAGTGACTGACCGCCGCCTCATGTGGCTTCAGAAACAGCACCCCGACGCGTGCGGTCATAAACTCCAGCTCTGGGCATCGGGAGCCTTCAAGAGTCCCTCTCGCCCCGGCGTAAATTTAAGCGGATCACCCACTGAGAACAACATGTTGTAGAGCCTGGCCAGCCCGCCCTTGCAACGCGTGTCAGATTTTGCTCGCTCGAAGCGAGACCCCGCCTCCACGAAATAGTTTAGACCACAACGGCAGAGCATTCGTCGTCAGCAACCCCGAATCAGCTTACCCCAACAGGATGCACCGTCGTGGTCATCGCTAAATATTCCTTTGCCGCGGGCCCCTTATAATCTCGGGTGATGGCAAGTTCCCTTGCAAAGAAACTGTTCCGAACACTGGCACGAGTCATTCCGCAGTGCGGCATGGTTTCGCAAGCCGTGGCCTTCAATATGTTCCTGGCCTTTTTCCCGAGCCTGCTGGTTGCACTAGGACTGATGAGCCGCTCCCTCACTGGAAAGAATGGTCAGGAGCTCGCCGTTCGACTTTCCGCGATTCTGCCGCCTGGCGGCTGGCAGCTCATATCTGATTTCCTGCTGCGCCGGGAAGTAAACGCCTGGAACTGGGTGCTTCTCGGTTGGGTTGGGACATTGCTCGTTGGCTCACAGGTGATGAAGCTCATCATGGAAGGCATCCACCTGATCTACGGTGATCACGAAAGGTATTCTTTTCTTGGCCGGCAGCTTCGTGGCCTACTTTTATTCTGTGTATCGATCGTGGCGTGGCTCGTGGCCGTCGCGCTGAGCGTCTTCGGCCAGCCGTTGCGACGATGGATGATTCGCGGACTAGGCGGGTCGCCGTTGGTAGGTGGATTCTGGAGCGTCATGCTGCCGATCTTGGCAATGGCCCTGGCGATGCTCGTCCTGACCTTGATTTATCGTGTTGCGCGCAGGCGCTCAACCACTTGGCGTTCGGTTCTGCCCGGGGCGGCGGCAGCGACGATTCTGTGGTGGGGCGTCAATTTGCTGTTTGGAGTTTACGTCCGCAAAATGCACTACGGGCCAATCTATGGCGGTCTTGCAGCGGTGTTCGGCTTGATGGTGTGGATGGAGTTCTCTGCGATGATCGTCTTTCTTGGCGCTGCTTGGAACGCGGAGAGTTCCATCGATCGAACTGCCCTGCCCGCGTAAGCGTCTTGTTGCTCCGCTACGATGCATGTACCGCGACGAGATTAGCCCATAAAACAGGTATAGTCCGAAATCGTCGCTGGGTTTTCGTCTCTAAGAATCACTCTCGATGAATCAGTGATCAGGGCGAGAGGCGTACGAATCCGGACAAGAAGTGAATGCATGATGGGGTCCAACGAGTGAATTCGAAAACTCTGCAGAAAATAGAGCAATGGCTTTTGCAAGGCTTAACCGTTCCCGAAGGGCCGCATGGCGAATCCGAAGATAACCATCCCTGGTGGAAAGCGATGTGCCTGACGGGAGTGGACTACTTTTCTACCCTTGGATACCAGCCTGGGATTGCGTTTTTGGCCGCCGGAGCGCTCTCTCCAGTCGCCACTTTGATATTGGTTCTGGTGACTTTATTTGCTGCTTATCCTGTTTACAGCAGAGTGGCGGAGCAGAGCCCAAACGGCCAGGGCAGTATCTCAATGTTGGAGCGTCTATTTCCCAATTGGACAGGGAAAATGTTTGTTCTGTGCCTGTTGGGATTTGCAGCCACTGACTTCCTTATTACTATCACTCTCTCTGCAGCAGATGGTACCGCTCACTTGATTCGGAACCCTTTGGTACCACCGTGGCTGCATCATCAAGAGGGATTGACTCTGCTGCTTCTCGCGCTGCTAGGAGCGGTTTTCCTGAAAGGATTCAAAGAAGCCATTGGTATTGCGGTCTTCTTAGTTGCGATCTATCTGGCACTTAACCTCGCCGTGGTCTCAGTCGCAGTTGCGGAAGTGCTAAAGCACCCTCAGACAATCGCCAGGTGGAAACAGCAACTCTGGCACCAGAATGGTGGCAGCGTCTGGCGCATAGTTGCCGTGTCATTGATTTTGTTTCCCAAGCTGGCGCTGGGGCTCTCCGGATTTGAGACTGGTGTGGCTGTAATGCCATTCATTCGTGGGGACCGCGTCCGCAACACGAAAAAACTACTGCTCACCGCAGCCCTCATCATGAGCATATTACTCATTGCCAGCGGGTTCGTCACCACCGTTTTGATTGAGCCTGCAGCCTTTCAGCCTGGTGGTGACGCGAATGGCCGGGCCTTGGCGTATCTGGCCCATCGCTACCTAGGTCCTGCATTCGGCACGATCTATGATCTGAGCACCGTGGCTATATTGAGCTTTGCGGGGGCCTCCGCCATGGCCGGATTGTTGAACCTTGTACCGCGTTATCTTCCCCGCTACGGCATGGCCCCCGACTGGGCTCGAGCTTCGCGGCCGCTGGTGCTGGTATTTGTTGTGATTTCGTGTTCGGTTACTCTGATTTTTCATGCCAGCGTTGACGCTCAGGCAGGCGCCTATGCCACGGGTGTTTTGGTTCTGATGACCTCCGCCGCGATCGCCGTTACGATCTCATTTTGGACAAGCTGGATCCGTTGGGGCTTTGTATTGATTTCCGTTTTGTTTGCCTACACTACCTTCTCCAACATGGTGCAACGCCCGGAAGGTATAAAGATCGCGGCCGTCTTTATTGGATTGATTATCGTCACTTCTCTCATCTCGCGTACTCTCCGCTCGACCGAGCTGCGGATCCGAGAGATTGTGTTGGACGACGCAAGCAGAGAGTTCCTATTCCGCGACCACGATCAGATAATTCGCCTCATATCTCACCGGCCAGTCGATCGCTCAGTCGAGGAATACGAATCGCGAGATGCACTCGCGCGGAGGGCGCACAATCTCAGCTCCAACGAGCAGTTACTTTTTCTGGAAATTGACCGGGTGGATTCTTCGGACTTCGACGCTTCTCTGAGGATCACGGGCGTCTGTGTGGGCAGATATAAGATCTTGCGCGCTTCCAGTCCCGCTGTTCCCAACGCAATTGCCGCTATCTTGATTCACATAGGGCACGTCACCGGGAGATTGCCACACGTGTATTTCAAATGGACCGAAGGCAACCCTATCGCACAAATATTCCGATTTTTGGTTTTTGGCGAGGGAGATGTTCCCCCGGTCACCCACGAAGTTCTTCGCCATAGCGTTGCCGATCCGCGTCAGCGGCCCTTTGTGCATCTGAGCTAAAGGCATTGGTCGCCTGTTACTCCTAATGCCGTCCAAAGTATTTCATCGGCTTCAGTGTATCTGGGGGCACTTTGCCGGATCGCCGGCCAGAGTCAGAGCAGGAGCCGCTGACTTCAATTTCGTCCAACGAAGTCAACACGCCGCGCCACCGAACCTGGTTCTTCGTTTTGATCGGTTTACGCATAAATTCAAATCCGGCCGAGAAGCAAAAGAATGACGCCATCAAGAGAATCAGTCCCACTCCTCCGGTCGGGGCATAACCCCAATTTCTGCTATGCGACCATCTTGGCAGCGCGCGTTCAGCCTTCGGACTGATTTCCACTGTCATCCTTGTTCACGATCCAACGTGGATTCGGGAGAGGGAATGAAACATCCCAAAAGCATTCAACAGCCACAAAACCAGGGCGATAACCACGACGCCATTTAAGATTGACTT
>DATNEX010000169.1:0-23374 GCA_035606605.1 Terriglobales bacterium | reverse complement strand
AGCCGAAGACACCGTTTGTTCCAACTTCTTGTGTTTTCTGGGCTGAAGGAGTTGCGCAACATGACATCAAAGTTTACATGCCGCGCCCTACCTTGCTAGTTGTCGAGCCCGAGCCTCTGCAAGCTCTTTCTGTGAGGAAGTTGGTCCTCGAAACGGCAAAATTTAATGTCTTAACTGCGCACTCTACCCGGGAAGCCCTGGACTTGTTCCACCTGTTCCCGAATATCTCGATGGTTGTGCTTGTAGGAGAGTCTTCAATCGACTGTGATGCGGTTGCTAAACACATTCGGACGACGACCGAGAAGGTTCCAATTGTCTTTCTTAGCGCCCGAATCGGAGCAAAATGCGAACGCGCTCATCACAGCCGACCTAGTGGAGAACCGGAAGCACTGCTTGATCTCGTGCGTTCGTTGCTGGGCGATCCGCGAGAATCAGGCAGTCAAGTCAGCTAGAGTTGGCCAGCATTCCCAACCACAATTGACGTTAGCAGGCGATTTCACAACCTTGCGCTTTTTGTTCGCCTATAATGCTTTCGGGATGCCCCCCGTCGCAAACTCGATCTTGAGAAGATTCGTGCTGCGCTGAACGTGAAGTGTCCGCACTGCAATGCAGAGCTGCAACCGAACCAGAGGGAACGGATCGATTTTGAGCACCTGAGATGTGGAAAATGCGGTCAGACCTTCAGCACACAAGCAAAGGTCCGGTAGCGTGAATGCAAAATTTCTCTTCTCTTGGAATCGAACTGCTCAAGTATGGTTTCCGTCCTGTTGTGTTTTTCGAGTGCGAGTGTCCGGATCATGGCAGCTTTCGCTTTGGAGTAACACCGGATGTCCCGCTCGGCGATCGCATTGCATGTCCACGTTGCAACATTCCACGGCCCTGCAGCGGCATTCTTGCCGCAGGATATACCCGCAAGCCATTGCCGCTGGAACCTGAGCATGTGCACCGCGCTGTACGCTGGCAATGGATCGGTGAAGAGGAGTACCGACCGAAGCGCGTGGTCGGCCTGGACAATCGCGCGCGGCACTACCGCAAGACATTCACCGCGCAAGCTGGCTTTCAGAGCTCGCGGCCACGGTGACATATGGGTGACATAACCACTTGCAAACAGGTGCCAAGCCATGCAAACAACGAACACCCAAAAAGGCCTGAATCCCGCATAAACACTGGTGATTTGCTAAGGCGTGCCAACCGATGCCAATCAGCGCAAAGGGCCTCTTTGGCTCTTTCACGGCGGTAACACGGGTTCAAATCCCGTCGGGGACGCCAAGATTCCAAAGAACTTACAATTTTCATGGTCCTTAATATAGGCACAAAAAAGGCACAAATGGCCTTATTAAAACGAGTGCACTTTCCTAAGTAGCCAATGTTTTGCACTCGAGACGCGGTTTCGGGCAGGCACAAAGCGGGAACACATTCCAAAAGGCCGGTCTCAACCGGCAGCTATCGCAGATGCTTGCAGAAGACGAATGACGTTGCTCTGGGCTCGGCGCTTCTGCACTGTGACTGCCTGGGTGTATGTGTCCAACGTGACCCGGCTGGTCGCGTGACGAAGCAACTCCTGTGTTACTTTGATGTCCGTTTTGTTGGCTCTCAATAACGAAGCATATGTGTGCCGGAAGGTGTGCCACCCAATGTGCTGTGTGATCCGGATCTTGACTGCGGCCGGACGGATTATTATTCGCATCAGGCACTGTCCCCAATACGGCTTCCGTCCTCGCGCCGCTGGGCTTGCAAATACCCAATCTTCTGCCTTGCTGTACCAGAAGATCACGGTATTAGCGCCAACCCCAAACTGCCACAGTGATGATGATGACGGCCGCGAAAAGCGGCGCACGGCGCAGCCGCCGGAAAACCTGTTTGAGTTGGCTGATGAAGCACACCATTAAGTCTCCTGAATGGACTTTGATTTTTAGCAGGCGTTCCCCGGATCGCCAGACATTCTATTCGACATGCAAATCGCTTGCCAGGATTGCACCTTGCAAGTCCAAGATTCCAATGAAAGACAGGCATTAAAGTGCCTAAGTACGTTCGCTTTCGGATATGAGTGTTCGTTCGTGAACTGTGCAGAGGGGAACTTCGGACTTCATCGAGGCAATTGAGGAGTTAACGCCTGGTAGTCCCGACACGCCCTATGAACTTTTTCAAATGGACGGATCCCACGACCCTAGCAGGTCTGTGTTCCGATGATGTGGTAGTGTCCCTTGAACAGCCCGGAATTCGCCCAGCCACCCCCCAGGTCTCTTTTTTGTTTTGCCTCCCTAACAAACACGCGCGAACAACTGTCTAATGGACAAAATGGAAAGACTCGACGCAGCCGCTGTGGCGCTGGTGCGCGCCGGTGACCGTGATGCTTTCCGTCTGATTGTGGAACGGTACTCCGAGATGTTATTCAGGCTTGCTTATCGCATTACCGGCAACGAAACGGACGCCGAAGACGTCGTCCAGGAAACCTTCCTACGCGCGTATCGCAAGCTGGATTCGTTCGATGGGCGCTCCAACGTGGGGACGTGGCTTTTCCGAATCGCCACAAATTACTGTCTTGATCTCCTCGACCGGCGTAAGGCGCAGCCCCAAGTTCTCGCCAGCCATCCCGACAAAGATGAAAGCCCACTTGAAGAGCGCGTCTGCTCCGAGCAGCCCAATCCGGAGCGACTGGCTTATAGCACCGAGATGCAGACCAACATCCACGCGGCCCTGCAATCATTAAGCAACACTGAGCGTACTGCATTCGTGCTGCGACACGTCGAGGGATGCTCGATCGAGGAGATTGCAGTGGCGCTCAATGTTCGGTCCGGAGCCGCTCGCCAAAGCTTGTTCCGCGCTGTAGAGAAGATGCGGAAATTCCTGGCGCCTGCCGTGAGGCCAGCCGGATGAACCACCTTTCTCAAGACGATCTGGTCCTGCACTACTACGGCGAGGGCGGCGCAGGGGCGGCGAAGCACATCGCCGAATGCTCCGAGTGCCAAGCAAACTATGAGCAGTTCTCCTCGATGCTCTCGGCCATCACTTTGCCGGAGCCTCCACCGCGAGGAGAAGATTACGGCGCTGAGGTCTGGAGCAAGATCGGGCCTAAGCTAAAGGAGCGAACAACAGCGACACCGTGGTGGGCCCTTCCCCATCGCTGGGCAGCCGTCGCGACGGTTGCTGTTTTGATCGCGATAGCTTTCTTGGCTGGGCGATACACAAAGCGTCTGCCTGCAAGGTCGCCAGTCGAAGCCACAAACAACGGGCAGCTTCCGCAAAAAGTGTTGGCGGTTGCGCTCGGGGATTATCTTGACCGCTCAGAGATGTTGCTGGTTGAAGTGGCACACGCCGACCGGCCTGAAGACCTCAACCTCAACACGCAACGAAGGTACGTTAGCGAACTCGTTGCAACCAACCGCCTTTATCGCCAGACAGCGCAGCGAGTCGGCGATACCGAAACTGAGGCGTTGCTTGATCAGCTTGAACGCGTGTTGTTGCAGGTTGAGCATACGCCGCAGAGCGCCACGGAGAGCGATGTTCGGCAGTTACGGCAGCAAATCGAATCGGGCGGTTTGTTGTTCAAGGTTCGCGTCGCTCAAGTGCAAATCAAATCCAAATCAAAATCCGGTAGTCGCGCCGGGACCGCGCAAGACACTAGTGCCTTTCAGGATCAAAAACGAATCTTATGAAAAAACCATCGATACTTATTTTCATTGTTGCTCTCCTTTATTCACTGGCTGCCGCGCAAGAAGGAAACGGCACTCCCCCTGTCGGAAGCAAATTTGTCAGCGATCAGGCCGCATCGGCCAATGTTCGCGAAGAACAGCTCTATAAAGATGCGACCAACTCTCTTAATGAGAGCCAGTGGCAGCAGGCCATCGAAAGTTTTTCCCAAGTAGCGTCCATGAAGGGCCGGCGTGCCGATGCGGCGCTGTACTGGAAGGCGTATGCGCTGAATAAAGGTGGGCATAAGGTTGAAGCCGAATCGGCGATTGCCGAATTGCGACGCGATTTCCCGCGGAGCGATTGGTTGAAGGACGCCGGTGCCTTGCAACTGCAAATCAAGCAAGGCAGCGGACAAACTGTCGACCCTAGTGGTGAGAGCGACGAAGATTTGAAGTTGCTGGCGATCAACAGCCTGATGAACTCAGAGCCGGACCGCGCAATTCCGCTGCTTCAAGGTGTGCTGACGAATCCGAACAACCCTACCAAGATCAAAGAGCGCGCTCTTTTCGTACTCGCACAAAGCGATTCCTCTCAAGCCAACCAAATTATCGGAGGTATTGCACGCGGCCAATCGGGATCCGATTTGCAGGTGAGGGCAATTCATTATCTCGGCATATCGGGGACTCGGTATTCCAAGCTGCTGCAGGATATTTACGCTGCCTCCTCTGATGTGAACGTCAAACGAGCAGTCCTACAGGCTTACATGACTTCTGGAGCAAAGGAACCTGTGCTGGCGGCAGCAAAAAGCGAAAAAGATCCCGAGCTTCGTCAATCGGCAATCCATCAGCTCGGTGCGATGGGGGCTCGCACCGAACTCGCGCAACTGTACGGATCAACTTCGTCCACCGACGATAAAGAGGCCATTCTGCAGGCGTTCGGCGTTGCGGGTGATTCCGATGACTTGATTCGTATTGCCACGACACAAGGCGACAGCAAAGTACGGCAACGTGCCATTCGCAGCCTCGGGCCTTTTGGTGGCGAGAAAGCGCGTCCTGCATTGGTTCAGATTTACACCAGCGAGAAAGATCCGGAGCTGCGCCGCGCGGCGATACAGTCGATGTTCGTTCTTGGAGATGCTACCGATCTGATCGCCCTGGCACGAAAAGAGACCGATCCTGAGATGAAACGGAAGTTGGTCGAGCAGCTCTCAGTGATGAATAGCAAGGAATCTCGCGATTACATGCTCGAAATCCTCAACAAGTAGCGAGGTCACGATGAAGGTCGGAATCATCACCATTCTCCTTTTTGGTTTTGCTATCGCCGCACTTGGCCAAGCTGAGCCACCGCAGTTCCAGCACGCAAATCTAATTATTCGTAATACCAGCGATCTAGCTGGGGAAATTCGCCGGATTGCAAGCGAAAAGCAAGCTTCGTGGACCGTATATGCGGTACCGTCCATCGCATCTGACCAACAGATGTGTTGCTTCAACTCCTCAGACGGCATAATCACTTCGTGTGGCTGTGCGCTCGAAAAACAAAATAGCGGGCAATCTATTCGCAACTTTGAAGGCGGAACCAGCGCGCACCTGGAGCCTCGGCCTTATTTTTATGTGTTCTTGCGCAGTGAGGCGGGAGTGGTTCAGAAGGTGAGGTCGCACAGCGCCGATTGCCCTATCGATGCAGATGCTATGACGGTCTATTGGCTTGGAAGTCAGCGCGCTGCTGATAGCGTCGCGTTTCTCACGTCCCTTGTAGGCGCTACGCCCGAAGAATCACACGGCGAACATTTCACCGATGGCGCAATTCTAGCCATTGCTTATACCGATGACAGTTCGGCCGATCAGGCATTGGACAAGTTTCTTGCAGCGAGTGAACCATCTTCCATTCGAAAGAAAGCTGCGTTTTGGACTGCGCAGATGCGTGGCAAGGCCGGCCTCGAGAAGCTCATTGCTGTCATGCACAGCGATTCTGACGACCAATTCCGCGCCGAGCTGACCTTTGATGTTTCGCAAAGCAAACAACCAGAAGCACAAGAAGAACTGCTGCGCGTCGCACATCAGGACCAAAGCCCGCATGTGCGCGGTCAGGCGCTCTTCTGGCTGGCGCAAAAAGCCGGAAAGAAAATTGCTGGCGCGATTAACGATGCCATTCAGAGTGATCCCGATACGGAAGTCAAGAAGCGCGCGGTTTTCGCTTTGACGCAAATGCCGGAAGGGGAAGGCGTACCGATGCTCATTCAGGTCGCAAAGACGAACAACAACCCCGAAGTGCGTAAGCAGGCAGTCTTCTGGCTGGGCCAATCACATGATCCACGCGCGCTCGATTTCATAGAATCGGTGCTCACACGGTAGGAGGCGCACCCCACAACTCTGATCCTTTGATAGTGTTCCAGATGACGGTCAGCGGAAATTAACTATCGTCGAGTATTGATGCCTTTCCCCGTATAGGACATCAATCGTCTTAACAAATCTTGGAACAATTGCATAACCACAGTACCTGAAGTCTACGCATATTGCTCGTTGGGGCGGGATTATTTCTCCGCACACTGCAGAATCTTAGGAATCAGGATTTCGGGTTCAACCGCGCCAACCTCCTGCTGATTAATTTCGACGAGAAGCTCGCCGAATACAAATCCGAGCAGCTTAGCGCCCTACACCAGCGGATTCCAGAGAAGCTAAACACGCTTCCTGGCGTGCGAACTGCCTCAATTTCAGGCGTTCAGCCGATATCTTTCGGTAAACCTTCCGGATTGCCGACCGTTCGATCATGAAAGCTGAGGTAATTCCCATTGACAGTCTACCCATAGATTATCTATGGTAGAAGGGTGTCCAAGAAACCCGACCTCCTGCCTGGAACGCTCGATTTGCTGATCCTGAAGACGCTCACTCGCAAACCTCTACATGGATACGGCATCGCGTTATCAATCAAACGGCTTTCTGATGACGTCCTGTTTGTCGAAGAAGGCTCGCTATACCCTGCGTTACAGCGGCTGCTGCTTCGGGGCTGGGTTAAAGCGGAGTGGAAGATGACAGACACCAACCGCCGCGCGCGTTTCTATATGCTCACGGCGGCGGGGCGCAAGCAGTTGGGAATCGAAGAGTCCCAGTTCGAACAAATGATTGCGGCGATTGGGCGTGTCTTGCGAAATGCGGAGGAGGTCTAGATGAACCCGCTTACCCGCTTTTTGAACAAATTCCCGATCCTGTTTCGCCGCGGGCGATTCGGCAGCGAATTGGAGGAGGAGATGGCGTTTCATTGCGCGCAAGCCGAACAGGAATTCGTGGCAAGCGGGATGACACCGGAAGCCGCGCGATACGCGGCGATACGGCAATTCGGCAACCAGACGAAGCTAATGGAACAGAGCCACCAAGAAGTGACATTTCGAGTGGAGCCTCTGGTGCAGGATCTCCAGTTTGCGCTGCGACAGTGGAGGAGGAATCCGGGATTTGCGCTGACGGCCGTCTTGATTCTGGCGCTGGGCATGGGGGTGAGCGTCGCCATCTTCGGTTTTGTGGATGCGGCTCTGCTGCAGCCGCTTCCATATGCGAATCCCAATCGGCTGATGTCGGTGAACGAAAGCAGCACTGGGGAGTCGCGCTGGCCTCTCTCGTATCTGGATTATCTTGACTGGCAGCGGCTGAACAAATCCTTCAGCTCACTCGATGTTTATGGCGGGTCTGGCTATCTTCTGCGCACTCCATCCCGTGCGGAGCCGGTCGAGGGCGCGCGTGTGAGCGGCAGCTTTTTTCAGACCCTCGGTGTACATCCGATGCTGGGGCGTGATTTCAATCCCGGCGAGGACCGAATAGGCGGGCCAGATGTTCTGATCCTGAGTTACGGGGCATGGCTGCATCGCTTCGGCGGACGGCGCGATGCGGTGGGGCAAACGGTGGAGCTGGACCACAAGGCCTACACGATCATTGGTGTCCTGCCACGCGCATTTTCGTTCGCTCCGACCGGCAATGCCGAATTCTGGGTTCCCATCAATTCCTTGAGCCATCACGAGGGGATGCGGACTTTCTATAACTTTTGGGGAATCGGAAGGCTGCGCGATGGGGTCTCAAGGCAAGGGGCGTTG
The DNA here is from genome assembly GCA_035606605.1 of Terriglobales bacterium. Taxonomy (GTDB): domain Bacteria; phylum Acidobacteriota; class Terriglobia; order Terriglobales; family Acidobacteriaceae; genus Gp1-AA145. The sequence goes on along the minus strand of DATNEX010000169.1, from coordinate 15,663 downwards.
GCCGAGATGACGGCAATTGCCCTCCAGGTCCAGCGACAAAATGCCACAGGCGGCCGCGACCTGACCGCCAGTGTGGTCCCACTCTCTGAAGTCATCATCGGCGCTGTGCGGCCCATTCTTCTGACGCTGCTCGGCGGGGCTGGCCTGCTGTTGCTGATCGCGTGCATCAACGTGGCGGGCCTTGTGCTGGTGCGCTCGGAGAGTCGCAGGCGCGAGATCGCCTTACGATGCGCGCTGGGCGCGACTCGCGCGCGGCTACTACGGCTGTTTGCATCGGAGGGCCTGCTGTTTGCCGTCTTCGGCAATCTGGCTGGCATGATCTTTGCAGCCGTGATTATGCAGTGTCTTGGCCGCCTGGTTCCAAGGGACATGGCATCAAACATGCCATTCCTGGGAAACGTAGGTTTGAACATCCACACCGGCGCGTTTGCCGCAGGCGTCGCACTGTCCGCCGCATTGCTGCTGGCCTCTACACCAGTGCTGCGGCTTTCCTTTCAGAAAATGCGTGATGAATTAGCCAGCGGAGATCGTGGAACATCCGGCCAGCTCTGGCGAAGGCTGGGAGCGAATATGGCGGTGGCTGAGTTGGCCATAACCGTAGTGCTGCTGGCCGGCGCCGGACTGTTGGGGCAGAGCTTCTATCGGCTGCTGCACGTGCCATTGGGCTTTGATCCGAACCATCTCGCAACTGTGCGAGTAACGGCTCCCGGCACCGTGTCCAAGAATAGTGAACAGATGGCGGCGCTGTACGATGAAATTAAGAGGCGAGTCTCAAGCTTACCGGGGGTTCAGTCGGTCGGCATGACAAGCCTGCTTCCGGTGCAATGCAGCTGCAATACCGACTCGATCCAGATCCCTGGAAAACCATCTAATGTCGAACATAATGAGGTTGTCGAGCGCCATGTGAGCCCCGAGTATCTGACGGCACTCAGGGCGCGGCTGGTGAGCGGTCGCCTTTTCACCGAAGCTGAAGATGCTTCGAAACCCCGCGTGGCTGTGATCAACCAGGCGCTGGCTCGGAAGTATTTCCCGGGTGAAGACCCGATCGGCCAAAGGATCGCCGATGACGAGGGCGGACATCCGACAGAGTGGGAGATTGTCGGGGTGGTCGAAGATATTCGCGAGGGATCACTTGATGTCGAGACTTGGCCGGCAGAGTATTTCCCCATGAGCCAGACGCCAAATCAGGGTTTCACCCTTGCGGTGAGAACCGGAACGGAGGCGGGGACCCTGCTGCCTGCACTGGTGAACACTCTGCATCAGATCAAGCCGAATCTGGGCGTCTCGGACGAAGCTACCATGAATGAAAAGATTGAGGGCACGCAGGCGGCAATGTTGCATCGCTTTTCTGCGTGGCTGGTGAGTGGATTTGCAGCGATCGCGCTAGTATTGGCTGTGGTCGGACTCTATGGGGTGATTGCCTATTCGGTGAGCCAGCGGACGCGGGAGATCGGCGTTCGCATGGCGTTGGGAGCGCAGCGCAGTTCCGTGTACAAGCTCGTGATGGGGCAGGCAGGGTGGCTTACACTAGCCGGGCTGGCCATCGGGCTGGTTTGCTCCGTGGGAGCGGCGCTGCTAATACGGAGCCTCTTGTTCGGAGTGCGCGCGTGGGACATGATGACCCTGGCTTGGGTGGCTGTATTGCTGGGGCTCGCGTCGATGGTCGCGAGCTTCATGCCCGCTCGTCGCGCGGCCTTGGTGAATCCAACTGATGCGTTGCGAGCAGAGTGACACTGCGGCCGCTGCTTCCGATCATTTTGGAAACCCGCCGAGTCCGCAGGTGAAAATTGTCTGGATCGCGGTACAACAACGGTACAAGTTCTCAACCTTTCTCAACGCTCCGATCCGTTCCTTACAGCACTTTGCGGTGCGACCGCTGCCTCGTAATTACAATACTTTGCGATTTGTTTGCACCCTTTCACGGCGGTAACAAGGGTTCAAATCCCGTCGGGGACGCCAGGTTCCAGAGCCGAAGCCCTACAGACCACGAATCAGACCACGTTTCCCCCTGCGGACGCAACACTGCATCGGACCCTTGACTACAGCTTTTTCCCTGCCACAAGACTCATAGACCGATTAGGCTGCATTGCTTCTCTATCGCGGCACCTTTTATGGTGGAACTCCATGAGCGAGGTGTAGGTGCCGCGATGAACTGAAAGAGATTTCCAACTGAACGTGTTTCAATGTCAAATACTGTTCTGCTCCTTAAGACGGCTTTGACGATTTGTCGGTCGACGAGAAGGGCTGACAGAGGCGGAGACGCATTGCCCCATGTTCCTACACAACCTCTCCCGGCGTTCATTTCTGAAGACTACAACCGCACTGACGTGGATCTCCCCCCTGACCACTCTTCTGGATCAGGCAGGACCGGACAGATCTGGCGCGTCGCTGGTCGCCTATGTCGGGACCTTCAGCTCCCCTCTTCACGACACATTGCCGACCCAGATGGACCTACCTCCCGGCAATGGCCGTGGCATACTTCGTTTTCGGATTGATCGGACCACCGGGGCAATGACGCCTATTGGTGTCGTCGAGATGGACGTGAGCCCGAGTAGCCTTGCGATCAACGGCACGGGCACCCGCCTCTATTCCGCGAATGAGACCGATCGGGTCGGTGACGATAAGCAAGGCAGCATAAGCGCCTTCGCCGTTAATCGGGCGGACGGAAGGCTAGAGCTTCTCAATACCGTGCGGTCCGGCGGCGCCGGTCCGACCTATGTCAGTGTGCATCCGGGCGGACGCCACCTGCTTGTGGCCAACTACTTCGGCGGTTCGGTGGCAGTTCTCCCAATCCAAGCCGACGGCCGCCTGGGCGATGCGTCCGACGTCAAGGTCGCTGGCGGAACGATTGGCCCCACCAGGGCGACCCACGCCCCAACAGGCAGCTTCGCCATCAGCGGCCACGATCGGACCCACGCCCACATGATCCTAGCCGATCCGTCAGAGCGCTTCGTACTTCACGCCGACCTCGGCCAGGACAAGATTTTCATCTGGAGGTTCGAGAAGGAGCACGGGCTGCTGGTCCCGAACGATCCGCCTTGGGTCTCCTTGCCACCCGGAGACGGACCACGACATTTCCAGTTCCATCCGAATGGCCGCTGGTTCTATTCAATCCAGGAAGAAGGCTCGACCATCGAGCTGTTCGACTACGACGCCACCTCGGGACGCTTGACGGCGCGGCAGACAATCTCGACTTTGCCACCCGGCTTTGCCGGAACCAATTTTTGCTCCGAGATCCTGGTGTCCGCCGACGGACGGTATGTGTATGCGGGCAACCGGCTGCATGACAGCATCGCGATCTTCTCCGTGGGATCCGGCGGCCACTTGACGTTCGTTTGCGAAGAGTGGACGCGCGGAAGCTATCCTCGTAGTTTTGCCTTCGATCCCACGGGCCAGTTCCTATACTGCTGCAACCAGCGCGGCGATGCCATTACCGTTTTCCGCGTGGATATCGCGACCGGCGCCCTCTCTTTCACCGGCTACTACGCTGCCGTCGGTAATCCGTCGAGCATCGTCTTCCTTGAGCTCAAATAGGGGACCGGTTCAAGGGAAGAATCGCTTGTGATCGTTTCCACAAGGGGATCAGCATAGTTGACCTTCAAAAGCCGTTGGCGATGCACCACGTTGAAATATCGCTATTTGGATTTCTGGAAATTTTATTCCTGACATCCCGTCAAGGAATAGTGTTCCTGATATTCCAGCGGCAAATGGACTTTTCGAAGCACGCCTCGCTCGTGTCAGGCCATCGGTCGGCCCAGCGCCTGGCTGGCAGTGGTCAAGATGTTGATCTAGGCCCTCTAATCCTACTGGGGGATTGGCGGCAGCCCGGGGGGATGAACGCCCGCACTGGCTCTCCAGTGACTGTCGTTGTGACGTAGGTTCCGAGCCTCGACTTGTTTTCAGTGACCACGGGTTATGAAGGGTTCCTTTAATTAGAGTCCGCGTTATTAAAGGATATGGCATTATGTCTTAACAAGCATGGGCTGGCCGAATGAATCCAAGTCCGCCTGAATATTGGCGATCTCCGCAGTAAGAGCTTTGGCTTGCATTAGGAGACCATCGAAGTGGTTCAAACTTCCGCTCGCCAGGCACGCCAAATCCTTTCAGCAAGTTATGGTTTGACCTGCTCCTTTATATAGGCAGGCACAAATCGCGTCGTCAACGCGAAATCACTTCGTTGAACAGGCAGTGTTTTCGCAGGGATCATGCCGCTTCAAGTAGGCACAAAGTAGGAACAACGTGCAATCGCCTCTGCTGCGACAATGTCTAGTTGTGATTAAAGGGATTGGGAAACCATTGCCTCTCGTTCGAGCAAGGCGCATCGATCTGGATGTCCTATCTCACAGCCTACGGCGCGCTGATCCAGAACAAGCAATTTTCCAAAGGCGACTTCGTGCTCCTGACGGCTGCCAGCAGCAGCATGGGCTTGGCCGCTATCAACGTAGCGAAGGCGGAAGGCGCGAAGGTCATCGCCACGACGCGGACCCAAACTAAGAAGGAAGAGCTGCTCGGTCTCGGCGCGGACTATGTGATCGTCATGCAGGACGAAGACCTCGTGGCGCGCGTGAAAGAGATCACAGGCGGCATCGGCGCCCGCGTCGTTCTTGATCCGATCGCCGGGAAAGGACTGCCCGCGCTGGCGCAAGCAACGGCCACCGGAGGAACGATCATCGTGGCCGGCTATCTCGGAGCGGATATGTTCGGCTATGTGGACGGACAGCCAACGCCGTTCCCCTTCATCGACACGGTCGGCAGGAACCTCAACGTGCGCGGTTACAACGCGCAAAGCTTGATGCGTGATCCTGCGGCGGTCGCCGTCGCGAAACGCTACGTCTACGACCTTTTTGCGAGGGGGGGTGTCGCGCCGAAGATCGACAAGGTCTTTCCCCTGTCACATATCGAGGACGCGTATGAGTACCTTAACGGCAACAGCCAGATCGGCAAAATCGTCGTCGTTCCCTAAAGAACGCCGGCCGATGACGAGATTTTTCGCACAATCCGAGCATGGTCAGACTTCGTGCGAGCGTGCTTGGAATTATCCCTCATCAATCGTCAAGCGGACCTCTTTCATTTCCTTAATTTCCGTGATCACGATTGCATGAGTCCCAGTTCGCTCAAAAACAATCCCGGTCGCCCGCACGTATTTCCCGACGAACGGCATCAGCTCCTGCCGCCGGTCCGTGTCAGGCATTTTGGCAGAGATAGGAAAATACAGCCGGCCATCTTGGGTCAGAATAACCAGCGGCGAGCCACCCTTCACGCAATCCTGTACGCACTTGAGGCTGAGGCTGGTCGCATGGTTGTCGAGGTTCTGAATTGGGCAGGCAGCGTCCCGAACCAGGCCCTCTATAGTTTCTTTGGAAACATTTGCTCGGGCGCCCTCCATCGACGTGTGCTGTGGAGGGTGAGACGCCGCCAAGACGATCTCGCAGCATGCAAGCAAGCAAATACTCAAGGGTCGGATCATCTGGCCTCCTTTTCATTGGGGCACTAATTTTCTGCAATCTCGCGAGTTCGATGGAGCGTCTAATCATTACACAATAGGGACTTGGCAGGGATTCAATTTCTGAAATCACGAATCTGGATAACGGTTGACCACGAATGTATTCCGAACGTATTCAACGCGCTCACTAGCGACGGTGGGAATGATGCATCGACAGACATGAAGTTCGCTTGCGTCATGACCTGAGCCGCGCCGATCTAGCAGACAGAAAATGACCCGCTGAAGGCACCCGGATCTGGGAGTTGCGTGATGCCATGATGCCGCAATTGCAGATGGTCATGTTCATGAAGAACGTCGCTATTCTCGGTGGCGCACTCCTCATCTGGCAGTTCGGAGCGGAGCCTCGACGCGCGATTCGCACTGAGGCATCGCCTCCCGGCCTGCTTGATGTCGTGACGGCTAATCTCGTGCGGAGTTTGCTCATGATCCTGCCACCCTGGGGTGAATCAGCTGCTCGGGATTGACTGCCGGCGGCCCGAGAGGCAAGCCGGTCCGGAAACAGAGACCGATGAAAGCCAGAGCTCTGATGCCAGAATTGAACGAAGGTCAATCCCCCCTGTGCGCTGCACGCCGGCTGTAATACGTGCCTAACCGGTGCCTTGTAGATCCCGGGAGTTCCGTAGCAGCCTTGTCCCTGTTCCGGGCAGCTCACACCTTTCCCGAGGAATACAAAAAGTCGTCGCCCTATGTCCGTTGATCAAACTAGGCGGAGATGCGTCCAACCCAGCGAGTGCTTTCTCTCATCTCGCAACCGCTGCCGAGGTTTGCTACACTGCCACTTTTCAAAGGGGGAATTGATGCGTTTGGGTATTCACACCCTGGCACTTACGTTCATTTCATTGATTGCGCCAGTCTCCGATCTTTTGGCCCAAGAACAAACTACAAAGACTGTGTCAACAGGCAAGTTGAGTGAGGAGGTCTATAAGAACATCCAAGTTCTCAAAGGCGTTCAGGCTGACCAATTGGTACCAGCTATGCAATTCATGACATACGCGCTGGGTGTTGAGTGCAGTTATTGCCATGTGGAAGGTGCACTAGAGAAGGATGACAAAAAACCGAAATTGACCGCGCGCAAAATGATTCAAATGATGATGGCAATCGATCGCGTCAATTTCGACGCGAAGCAAAGCGTGACTTGCTATTCCTGTCATCGAGGCAGTCCTCGCCCAAGTGCAGTTCCGGTTATTTCCGACGCTGGCCCACTGCTAGGAAGCAAGCATCCCGACAACGCTGAACAGAAGGGCGTTGCTCCCGACGAGATCATTTCGAAATACATTGAAGCAGTTGGTGGAAGTTCTGCCATCTCCAAACTAACCAGCCGCAAATTAAGAGCTTCGGTTATTTTGGCCGGACGAAGCCTTTCGGCGGAGATCCTAACCAAGGAACCCAATAGGCAAATTATGGTGATTCATCTACCCAACGGCGATAGCATAACAGCGTATGACGGTGAGGCGGGTTGGACTGCTGGGCCGAATCGGCGCGTGCATGACATCTCCGCGGTCGAAGTCGAATCGGCGCGCGTGGAGACTGACTTGCATTTGCCGCTGGATTTAAAACGAATGTTCAGCCAACTGCAATCCACCGAACCGGAGAAGGTTGGCGATTTCGAAGCTTATGTGCTCTCGGCAATGAACTCGGGGGAACTTGCGTCGAAGTTCTATTTCGACCAAGGGTCGGGGCTGCTGATACGCATCCTGCGGTTCACGCGATCCCCGCTCGGCCTGAACCCTACACAGATTGACTACAGCGACTACCGAACTCAGGACGGGGTAAAGCTCCCCTTTCAACAGACAATCTCGCGGCCTAACTCTCGATTTGTGATCCAAATTCAAGAGGCGAAGTTCAATGTGCCCCTTGAGGATGCCAAGTTCATGCGCCCGGTCGCGGACGGCTCCAAGGGGGTGGTTCCCTAGCCAGGGGCTACGATCATTTTTTGCCGTCGTTGTACGGCTGCTGGCGGGTGACACCGTGGCCTTCCTCGATTGTGACCACTTGATTGGTGGCGACTGCCGGGATGTTCTCAACCTTCCCGTCCTGCCAACGAATTTTGACGTCAGCTAGGGTTGCCTTCCCCAGCCCGAAATGCAAACGGAAGTCATTTTGGGAGATGAACGATCCGCCACTCCGGACTTCGTCCACCAGTTTGCGTCCGCCTGCGGTCACAGTTACGCGTGCTCCAATAGCATCGCGTTTGAGAGCAACAGCCCGAATGAGAAGGGACTTGCCTTCAACAGGAGAGAAATTTTTTAGCAGAGACGGCGCTTCACCCATGTTCACAATGGCGATCTCTTCCCTGCCGTCGTTATCCAGGTCTCCTACCGCAAGTCCTCGAGAAGACCGCTCATCCGCAATGCCGACACCTCCTTGTATCGACAAGTCATAGAACTGGCCGTCGCCGCGATTCCAATAAAGTAGTCGTTGCTGTTTGTAGTGTTCGGATGTGTGGCCCTGGTCCACTTCCGGGTACACATGCCCATTGGCAAGAATCAAGTCCTTCCAACCATCATTGTCGAAATCGAGGAAGGCCGTGCCCCATCCCAGAAATCGTGTATTGATCGCAAGGCCGGAACCGATTGTGTCGTCCTCAAAATTGTTGTGGCCCCTATTCCGATACAGGGTATGAGTGTCATCTGCGAAATTGGTTTTGAAAACATCGAGCAATCCATCGCCGTCGAAATCACCCGCCGTTGCGCCCATTCCGGCCTGTTCTCTCCCATCTTCGTTATAGGCCAGTCCGGCCCGCACGCCCATTTCTTCGAAGCCCTTCCCCTGTAGATTGTGATAATAGAGGCTCGCCGTCGAATCACAGGCGATAAAAATATCTGGGTAGCCATCATTGTCAAAATCTGCTGTAACCGCGGTGAATCCGTAGTAGCTCTTTGGAACCGTGATGTGGACTTTGTCGGAAACGTCCCGGAAATGCCCATGGCCGTCGTTCTCATAGAACGATACCGTCTCGGGTGGCAAACCTCTCGGCCCGCACATTACCGGACGTCCTTTCCACTGACATTGCGTCAGTTCACCGGGATGAGGCGTGTGCTCAATATCGAAGTTAACGTAGTGCACCACAACGAGGTCGAGATATCCATCACGATTGAAATCCAGGAAAGCACAGCCAGTACTCCAGCGATCGCTCGGTTGGAGCAATCCTCGCTCCCTGGTCTCGTTACGAAAGGTGCCATCGCCCACATTGCGATACAAAACGTTTTGCCCCCATTGCGTAACAAACAAATCCGGGTAACCATGGTTATCGACATCTCCGACGCAAACGCCTTGACCCCAGCCGGTACGCGTTATACCGGCTTGGGCTGTTACATCCTCAAACTTGAGCCCTCCAAGATTGTGGTAAAGATAATGGCTCGGCTGTTTTGCATCCTTTTCGAGGCGGCCGGCGTTTACAAAGAAAAGGTCTGGCAAGCCGTCTCCGTCATAGTCGAAAATCGCAACCCCATTCCCCGTGGTCTCAACAATGTAGCCCTTCGTGGACTCTAAGCCAGACACGTTTACGCCGGTTAGCCCTGAACTGGAAGCGACGTCTCGAAAGTCAACAACGGGGGCTTTGGTGCCCGCCGGAAGAGGACGTGCCGGAACCGCTGTGCCACCGGTTGCCACTCCCTGTGCGAGGCCGATTCGGGTTGCGAAAACAAGGAAGGTTACTTGCAGAATTGATGGAAAGAGGCGCCCGACTCGTTTACGCATCGTGTTTTGGCGATCATACCATCCATAACCCCGCATCCCCCGCTCTGACTTCGAGCTTCAAGGTCGAGTTGTTCTGTTACGATTAGCAGCGATCATCTCTGGGGAAATTGGATGTTGTTTTGGAAAGTCGCTTGCGCCACTGCCTGCCTCGCTTGCTTCTTGGGCTTTTCGACTCTCGTGGCACAAACTGCTGCAAAGTGCCAAGGACCTGCCGAACTCGAGAGAGTGATTCGAACTCACCCGACGCCTGAAGCCTATGACGCCTTGGGCGCGTACTTCGGGCAGAGACAGCAACTCTCATGTGCCATTTGGGCCTTTGAATCTGCGGTCCATCTCGACCCTAACTCTTGGGAAGGGAATTTCAACGTTGCTCTCGCCTACCTTCAGAGTCAACAGCCTGAGAAGGCTGTCGGCGCATTGCGAGTCGCGATTTCGAAGAAGCCCAATGATCCTATGAGCCACACCGCTTTGGGTGTGGCTTTCACCCAGTTAAACAAAAATGAGGCTGCAATTCAAGAATTCAAACTGGCACTGAAGGCTGATCCCAAGTCGGTGCCGGCAGTCGACGGATTGGCCAAGGTCCTCATTTCCGAACAACGCTACTCAGCGGCTATTGCTTATTTAAAGAACGGTCCGGCGGACCCACAGTTGCAGAACGATCTGGCGGTGGCTTATTCAAAACACGGAGACGCAGCGGAAGCTGTCCAGTTGCTTTCGGAACTGGTGAAGCAAGATCCTTCCTCACCGCAACGGCACGCGGATCTGGGCATCGCCTACACGCAGCAATCAGAGTTTCGCTCGGCCGTGAATGAATTCCGCGAGTCGTTACGGTTGGATCCCAGCGACGACGTGGTTCGGCTTTCCTATCTCAAGGCTCTTCTGATTCTCGCGGAATTCGAGACCGCGCTCCCCGAAATTGAGTCTTATCTTCACCGAAAGCCGCGCGATTTTGAAGCACTGTACCTCATGGGTGTGGTCGATCGAGGGCTGGGAAAATACGCGGAGGCCGAAACCGTTCTTCGCCAAGCCGTAGCCCTAAATGGGAATGATTATCAAGCGAGGTACAACCTTGGGTGTGTACTTGCTAGGCTCGGAAAGGCACAAGAAGCGCTCGCGCAACTTCAAAATGCCCTCGAGCTCAGGCCAGATTCCACCGAAGCCCATTTCCAACTCGCGGGTGTTCAACGAAGTCTGGGACAAATGGACCAGGCCGAGAAGGAATTGGCAGCGGTTCAGGAACGAAAGCAGCAAGACGTTAAGGAGAATGTTGCCGGTACAAAGGTCAACGAAGCCAACGGCTTGCTGAGAGAAGGACAGTACGAGCGCGCTGCCGATCTCTATCGCCAATCTTTGGGAGAAGATCCAAAAAATGCCAAAACTTGGTATGACCTCTCCATGGCGCTTGACCTCTTAGGCAAAATCGCGGAGGAACGCGAGGCCCTTAAGAAAGCGGTTGTGCTCGATCCCTCCTTGGCTCGCGCTCACAACCAGCTGGGATTTCTAAGCCTGCAGGCTGGACAGGTCGTAGAGGCCGAAAAGGAACTCAAGGCTGCGATCAGCGCCGATCCGGGATTCGCTGAGGCGCAGAACAACTTGGGTGTGCTCTACGGACAGGAGGGGAAAAATCAGGAGTCCGAGCAACTATTTCGCAAAGCTACCGAGAACGATCCGCAGTATGCGCAAGCTTTCATTAACCTGGCCCTGATTTTCGCCGACCAGTCACGCTTTACGGAGGCTGAGCAGTCCCTTCGCAGCGCTCTCCAGATTGCGAAAGACAATCAACAGGCCCTCACTGTTTTGGCGATGGTGCTTGCGCGCAGCAAGCGAAACGAGGAAGCGGTCAGCTACTTTAAAAAAGTGATTTCGCTCGATCCCAGCTCATCGGGCGCGCATTTAAATCTGGGAATTGCGATGGCAGATGAGTTCAACCTAGAAGGGGCCTTGGCTGAGTTTTCCGAAGCCGTGCGCCTCGACCCGAACTCCGCTACAGCACACTACAACAAGGGAAGAGTTCTTCTCGACTTGCGCCGTGACGCGAGTGCCAGGCCCGAGCTGGAAGCTGCAGTTCGCTTGGATCCGCAGGCGGCCGAACCATGGTACTTGCTGGGGTTGATCGAAAAGTCTGCGGGTAACGCACCCCAAGCGGTGAAAATGCTGCAAAAGTCCGCGCAGTTAGATCCGAGAAATGCGGATACGCTTTTTGTCCTGGCACAAGAGCTCTTCCACGCCGGCGACCGCAACGCAGCGATTGAACAGTGGCGCAAAGCGATCGAGATCGATCCAAACCACTCCCAAGCGCTCTACAATCTGGCCCGCAGTCTGGCAGAAAACGATCCCGAGGAATCCAAGCGCCTGCAAGAGAGGTTTCAGACGTTGCAAAATCAATCTCATATCATGGATCAGGCGCAAACCCTTGGGAACTTTGCACTATCCTCGGCTGCCGCGCACGACTGGCCGCAGGCGATCTCACAGCTCAAAGAGGGAATTCAGATTTGCGGAACTTGCGCTGCCCTCGGGCACCTGCGCAAAGACCTGGGCCTCATCTACTTGCACTCCGGCGATGCCAAGAACGGTCTGAGCGAGTTGCAGCAAGCCAAAAAGCTCACACCGAATGATCCTGACATCGACAAGGCGATCGGAATCGCACAGGCGGCTCACAGGTGAACTGTTGTAAATTGTAGAACCATGCGCCGGATGTGGTGCGTTCTCGCCGTCGTTTTCTGGCTGACCCTACAACTCTCGGCGCAGGATCTCGATTCCGTACCCACCGTTCAAAGGCGCGATACGGTGACCCTCGCAGACCAGATGGCTGATTCTGCCGAGCGCTCCGCTTTTTTGGCTCTCTTCAAGCAAGCTTCCCCGGCCGAAATGCGTAGCCAGGCGAATCGATTTATTGCCCAGTTCCCTCAATCGGCGTTTCTGGCGCAGGCCTATGAGGTCGCTGCTCGCTCTAGTTTCGGCCTGGAAGAATATGACGCGGGACTGGACTACGCGCGGAAGTCTCTCACGCTTCTGCCAGAAAATCCTCTCTTGCTCGTGCCGGTCGCTGACGTGGAGGCTCGACAGCACTTTAACGCAGCGGCCATCGAGCATGCCCAGGAAGCCCTACGTGACCTGGAGGCGTTTGCAGGGCCGGCCTCCGTGCGTGATGAGGACTGGCCGATGGTGAAACGCAGATTGAAGGCCACGGCGAATTTCGCAAAGGGTCGCGCCGAGCTACAAGCAGCCATCAAAGAGCCGGCTGGCACGCGGCGTAAGGATCTACTTCGAGAGGCCGAAGCTTCTCTGGTGCAGGCGCGACAGTTGAACGCGGGCGATTTCGAGGTTGCCTATACATTGGGTCTGGTACAACTCAGTTCCGGGAACGCCTCGGGGGCGGCGGCCAACTTTGCGGCCGCCAAACAGGGCGGCGGCAGCCTCGAAGCAAAGGCGGATGAGGCTCTTCACAGTATCTATGGCTTGCTCTACCCGACAGCCTCAGTTCCCTACGAGAGCTTTGTTCTACAGGCTGAATATCCCTCGAGGTCTCTCCTGAAGGAGGCTTCTGACTCGCCTCACGACACGAGCCCCTCGGAACAACCACAGGGCGCATATTTCGGCTCTGAGTCGTGCAGACCGTGCCATGGCAAGATTTACAGCGACTGGACACAAACTGGGATGTCAAGAATGTTTCGCCCTTACTCGCCTCAGAATATAGTCGGAGACTTCAGCGTCGACAATCGGTTTTACCTCGGAGACGAGATCGAGTATCGCCTTGGAAAATTGCAGATTACCTCAGGGTCAAATCGAAAACTTTTCGCACGAATGGTGCTCCACGGCGAACGGCATTATTTCGACATCCTACAATCGGATGGGAAGTGGCACAGCTATCCTGTGGATTACACGATCGGATCAAAATTCGAACAAGCGTACGCAACTAAGCTGCCTAACGGCGAAATCCACGTTTTTCCAATCCAATACAACCTTGTGCACAAGCGGTGGGTTAACTTCTGGAGAGTGATTGACGGACCAGGCAGCAAGCGTGCGGATCCCAGGAACTGGGAGAAACTCGACGCCTCGACCAGCTATCAGGCGGTTTGTGCCGTATGTCACACCAGCCAGTTGAGAAATGTGAAAGGTGCAGGGTTCGACGTGAAAGATCTCGCATTCAAAGAGAGCGGAATTGATTGCGAGATGTGCCACGGCCCTTCGGGCGATCACGTGCTGGAAACCATCACAGGAGAGTACCATCCAAAGGCTCCACTCGATCCGCCGGTGAATTTCAGGAAAATTACAAGCAATCAATTCGCTGCCATTTGTGCGCAGTGCCACATGCAATCAGCCATACGCGAGCCAGGCCCGAACGGCGAATTGAACTACTCGAGCACCGGCGACTTTTTTGGCCGGCACGCGAGGGGGCCTTTTGGCGAGTTCTCGCGCAAAGGTTTTTTCAAAGATGGACGCTTCCGCCAAACCACGTTCCTGGTGGAGTCGCTCGAGCGCTCTCAGTGTTTCAAGAACGGTGAGGTGAATTGTGGGAGTTGCCATGATCCCCATAGCCATGATGCGGCCTCGAACCCAAACTCTTTGAAGTTCCGCGGCCAGCCGGATCAGATGTGCACAGGCTGCCACGCACAATTCCAAGACAAAGAAGCTCTCACCCGCCACTCACACCACCCGGCGGCTTCCGAGGGTAGCCGGTGTGTTTCTTGCCACATGCCGCGAATCATGCACGCACTTTTATTTGAAGCTCGCTACCATCAGATTGATGACATTCCCAATGCAGAGTTGACCAAGCGATTCGGTCAGGAGGAGAGCCCGAATGCATGTCTGCTTTGTCACTCAAAACAGGATGCGGATTGGGTCCAGCGGCAATTGTCAAGCTGGAAGTCGCCGCGGCCGGGCGCGAATTAGCTGCACGCGAGAAAGCCTCAGTGTGCCCACACAACCAAGGCAGATTCCATAAACGAATTCGTGACGTGAACGAGTGTCTGCTCCGCAAGCTGAGGGTTACCATACCGCAGAACTTCAATGATGAACCGATGCAGCGGCAACTGCTTCTTCCACGGGCTGGTATCAAGATGTTTGGCTGCTGCTCGCATATGGGTAAACGCGTATAGCGGTAGCAGCAGCCGTTCACCGTGATCTTTCAAGAAAGGGTTGTCCGCTTTTTCGAGTAACAGAAGGTGGAAATGCTGGACGCGTTCGAGGACATCAGTTAGACTTCCCGACGCAATCGCAGCTTCGATGTGCGCGAGCGCGGCTTCGAGATCGTCGAGCCGAGGCTTACGCTCAGAAATGATGCGCGCGGCCAACCCTTCCAACACGCCCCGCAGCTGATAAATGTGAATGATGTCGGCATCGTCAAGTTTCAACACCCGCGCGCTTCGCCCGTGCCCCTTGGTGACAAAGCCTTGTGCGGCAAGAATGTTCAGTGCTTCACGGACTGAGATCTGCGCAACGCCGTATTCGCGGGCCCACTTACCTTCCACAATCTTTTCGCCCGGTGCGATCCTCGCCGAGAGGATTTCTTCCCGCAAGCGTTGCGCAACGTTTTCCTTCAACAGGCCACGTGAAATTCCAACGGAGTCCTGTTGCGGTTCCGATTGCATAAGTTTGTACTGTAACACGGCCTGCACAACCGTCAGTCCGCGAGCCCTCAAGTAAGTCGCAGGCAAGCAACTGCGAAGGACTTGATCAACGGAGTACAATCTTTTCCCGCATGTCCCAAACCGGATGCGCGCGGAGGCAGCAAACATCATGAGAGATAGAGGGACCTCAAGACGTGACTATTTGAAGTTTATGGCCACAACGGCGGGATTAGCCACTGCCGCACCCTTGGCGTTTTCGCAGGGAGGCCATCTGAAAACAGAACCATCGTCTGGTGCGCCACCGCGGCATGAGCAGCGAATCCAGTGGTGGCAAGAGGCGAAATTTGGCATGTTCATCCACTGGGGGCTGTACTGCCTGATTGGTCGTCATGAGTGGGCGATGGAGATGGAAGGAATACCGGTTCCGCAATATGAAATTCTCGCCAAGCATTTCAACCCCAAGCCAAATGCAGCGCGGGATTGGGCCCGATTGGCAAAAGCGGCGGGTCAAAAGTATATGGTGATGACCACCAAGCACCACGAGGGGTTTTGCAACTTCGATACGAAACTGACCGACTACTGTGCTCCGAAGCAGGCTGCAGGCCGCGATTTGGTGCGTGAGTTTGTCGAAGCTGCCCGCTCGGAGGGTTTGCGCGTGGGTTTCTATTACTCCCTCATGGACTGGCACCATCCCGACGGTGCGAAATGCGCCACCGATGAAGCTGCTCGCGGGCGTTTCGTTGCCTATACCCATGGTCTGATCCGTGAGCTCATGACGAACTATGGCAAGATCGACATCCTCTGGTACGACGTTGACTGGCCGCTCACGCCTGAGCAGTGGGATTCGCAAAAGATGAACGACATGGTTTTCGACCTCCAGCCTGACATCAT
>DATNEX010000150.1:0-60796 GCA_035606605.1 Terriglobales bacterium | reverse complement strand
GCGCGGGCTAGCCTGCGGGAGGAGCCATGAACGCCAAAACGCCGAGGGTTGTCGTTGTTGGAGCAGGGTTTGGCGGACTGGAAGCAGCGCGGAAACTGGCGAAGCTCCCAGTCCAGGTCACCGTGCTTGATCGAAAAAACCACCATACCTTCCAGCCTTTGCTGTATCAGGTCGCGACAGCCGGGATCTCACCGGGTGAAATTGCTGCACCCATCCGCTGGATTCTTCGCGGTCGCAAGAATGTGGAAGTTTTGCTAGCCGATGTTCAGGGATTCGATCTTGAACGACGCAAAGTCATATGCCCGGACCTGGAGGTCAGCTACGACTATCTGATCGTGGCCGCCGGAGCCGGCCACTCCTACTTTGGACACGACGCGTGGGAGCCAATGGCGCCGGGTCTGAAAACCATCGAGGATGCGCTCGAAATCCGCCGCCGCGTGCTGCTGGCCTTTGAATTGGCCGAAAAAGCCACGCTTGCGGGCCAACCTGAGCTGCCTTTGAATTTCGTAATCGTAGGGGCAGGGCCTACCGGTGTGGAACTAGCAGGCACGCTGGCCGAGATCGCAAAAAACGTCCTCAGGCGTGAGTTCGTCTCCATCAACCCCGCGCGCACAAGGATTATCTTGCTAGAAGGCGGCCCGCGTGTGCTCCCGTCCTATGCCCCCGATCTTTCCGAAAGTGCCGTGAGGCAGCTCGAACGCCTGGGGGTGCAAGTGCGCACCTCGGCCCTGGTGACGAGCATCGAAGCGGGAGCCGTTTGGGTCGGCAGTGAACGGATTCCTGCCACGGTCGTCCTTTGGGCGGCGGGTGTACAGGCCTCCCCGCTTGGCAAGCAACTAGACGTTCCTCTGGACCGTGCAGGACGCGTGATGGTGAATCGCGATTCGAGCATCCCAGGACATCCGGAGGTGTTTGTCGTGGGAGATCTGGCCTCGCTGAAGGACGAGCGGGGCAACCTCTTGCCAGGCGTTGCACCAGTGGCCATGCAGCAAGGTCGCGCGGCTGCCGACAATATCAAGCGTGATTTGCAGCGCCATCCCCGTAAGGATTTTCACTACCTCGACAAAGGCAGCCTGGCCACCATCGGGCGCGCAGCCGGCATTGCTCAGCGCGGTCGCATTCACATCTCGGGATACTTCGCGTGGCTGGCCTGGCTTTTTGTCCACGTATTCTTCTTGATCGGCTTCCGCAACCGAATCATCGTGTTAATTCAGTGGGCGTGGTCTTACCTCACCTATGAGCGGGGAGCAAGGCTGATTACGGGCGACACAAGCCTGCCGGGATGGGAAACATCCGAAAAGCAGAACTCTCTGCTCGAACAGGTGCGCTAGACCGCCGGTGCTCGTCTATGTTGCAGGGGCGCTGGCTAGCTTGTCAGGGCTCGCACCCAGCACCTACGTTGACGCACTCTGCAGCTGCGGCTATCCTTAAGTGTAGATTGCTAGTTGCAACTCAGTTGCACTACGAACCAGCTAAGGAAACCCTTGCTCCAAGCCTTCATCATCACTCTTCGAGAGGGCGTAGAAGCCGCTCTCATTGTAGGCATCACGCTTGCCTATCTAACGAAAATTCAGCGTTCCGACCTCCGAAAGATCGTCTATGCGGCGTTGACCGCAGCGTTTGTGGCTAGCATTGCCGTGGCCATTGCTTTGTCCAAGCTGGACTTAACCGAAGACGTCTACGAGGGATGGGTCATGCTGGCGGCAGCGTTCTTCGTCGTGACCATGATCTTCTTCATGATGCGCGCGGGGAAGAAGCTGAAAATAGAGATTGAGGGGAAGCTCGGTACGCTCGCGGGGCGTGGTTCCCAGATTGGTGTGTTTCTCTTTGTCTTTCTCATGGTGCTTCGCGAGGGCGGGGAAACCGTCCTGATCCTCTCCGCTGTAAGGCTTGAGTCCACTGCGCTATTGAGCTTCATCGGAACGCTGCTCGGGGTTTTCGCGGCGGTCTTGTTCGGAGTGATGTTCCTCAAGGGCAGCGTTCGGGTCAACTTGCAAAAGTTCTTTCGCTTTACCACCGTCATTCTGTTCTTTGTCGCGGCCCAACTTGTGATCTCGGGCCTGCACGAGCTTTCCGAAAGTGGCATCCTTCCCTCTTCCAAGCGCGAAATGGCGCTGATTGGTCCAATCGTTACCAACGAATGGTTCTTCGTAGTCACCATCGTTGCGCTCGCCGGCCTGATGGTGCTCTTCGAAGCCCGGCGCCGCCAGCCCGTTCCGGTGCCCGAGACGGCGGCCGGGAAGAGGAAGGCCCGGTGGAGCGCGCGACGAGAACAGCTATGGATGCTTTCGGTGTATGCGACCTCGTTCCTCTTTATTCTGCTGGTGACCGCGGAGTTCCTCTGGGCGAAGAGCGAGAGTGCCCTCTCCCCCGCCCTCCCCGTAACCTTCGCCAATGGTACGGTGAGCATTCCGCTGTCGCAGGTTTCTGATGGCGACCTGCACCGCTACGTGGCGCGCGAGAATGGAGCCGACGTCCGCTTTCTCCTCTACAAGAAGGCCGATGGCAAAGTGGTCGCAATCTTCGATTCCTGCCAGATCTGCGGTCCGGTGGGCTTCTTCAAAGGGCCGAATGGGATCGTTTGCAAGAACTGTGCCGCTCCGATCAATTCCCAGTCCGTTGGAACCGCGGGCGGATGTAATCCGGTTCCGCTGAAATCGAGTGCCTCCGCCGATGCGGTCATCATTCAAGAAGCTGACCTGCTTAAGGGCGCCTCTATGTTCGAACACTGATATGTTCGCACTCCTCGTTTACGAGTCCTTCCGACGCCAGACCCGGCGCAAAATGCTGGTTGCCATTGCCGTCACGTTTGGGGCAGCGGTTTCGACCGCTATGATCGGAATCGCCACCGGCATTGGGGACAAGATCAGCCACGAATTTCGCAGCTATGGGGCCAACCTGGTCGTCACGCCCGACGAGGACGCACTGGATGTACAGATAGGCAGCGTCAATCTGAGACCTGCTACGGGCGGGGCCTACCTGGATGAAGCCGCACTCTTGCAGATCAAGGGGATTTTTTGGGGAAACAATATCGCCGCTTTCACGCCTGAGCTTCCAGTCAACGTGAACGCACAAGGTCACCGGGTCACGCTGCTTGGAACCTACTTCTCCAAGACCGTCCAAGTCGGCCAGCAGGGGTTCAGGACCGGCGCACCGACGACCTTCCCATGGTGGAGGGTGGATGGAAATTGGCCAAGGGATGACAGCAGCGATGTTTTAATCGGTGAAAAGCTGGCAGCTTCGCTTAACTCTCACGCCGGATCCGAGGTTGAAATAGGCGGATCCTCTTATCACGTCAGCGGAATTCTCTCGACCGGAGGCGATGAAGACGGGCAGATTGTTGCGCCGCTCGGGCTCGCTCAAACCCTCGCGCATCAACCAGGAAAACTTCGCGCCGTTTACGTCAGCGCACTGCTGAAACCGGAAGACGCATTTGCTCGGCGAAATCCCGATACGCTAAGCCCCGTGGAGCGCGATCGCTGGTATTGCACACCTTATCCGCAGTCAATTGCATTTCAGTTGCAAGAAGCAATTCCCCGCTCACGGGCAGAGCAGATACGCCGGGTGGCACAAAATGAAGGCAACATCCTGACGCGGATTGAAGGATTAATGTTGCTGATCACACTTGCCGCCCTGCTCACGTCCGGTCTTGCGGTTTCTGCAGCGATGGCCACGGCGATGTTTGAGCGACGTACGGAAGTCGGTTTGATGAAGGCGCTCGGTGCAGGCCACTTTTCACTCTCGATGATCTTCATCACCGAATCCGTGTTCATCGCCCTCATCGGAGGGCTGATCGGCTTCGGCTTGGGCGCGCTACTGGCAAAGGAATTGGGGCGCGCGATCTTCGGATCACAAATCGCGGTTCCGCCGGTGCTCTTTCCGGTTGTCCTCGCGCTGGCCATCGGAGTCACGTTTGGTGGAAGCGCGGTCGCCATTCGACGCGCTGTGAAATACGACCCTGTCCTCGCCTTGCGAGGTGAAGCGTGAGAGGTGGCTCGAGAACGGCAATGTATTTTCGGATGCTCTATCGCGCGGCCATGTTACGCAGAGGGCAGGCGGCATCCGCACTGACGGCCATCATAGTGGCTTCGGCTGCGGCTACGGCCATGCTGAATCTCTATGTGGATGTGCAAGCCAAGCTTCGTAAAGAATTTCGCAACTTCGGCGCAAACATCGTCATGCAGTCCAGATCCCCGCAGGGCTTCACGCCAGGCGAATTGCAATCGATCAAAACCACGGTTGGAGATCGCGGCCTGGCAGTCCCCTTTTCCTACGCAGTGGCGCGAGATCCACGAGATCAGGCTGTAGTCGCGGTAGGCACGGATTTCGACCTCGCTCGCAAGCTGAATCCCTGGTGGTCGGTATCGGGCTGGCCGAGTTCCAAGGGGCAAGCCCTCCTCGGTGTGCGGGCTGAACGTCTACTTAGCTCCCAGAACGGTGGGTTCACAATTTTTTTCGAAGGCAATTCAATCCAGCTTACCCCCGCGGGAACCCTGAGAACGGGCGCTGACGAAGACAGCCGCATATACCTCTCCTTGCCTGAATTCGAAGCCTGGACCGGCCTAGGTCCTACCACGGTCGAAATTGCGGCTTTCGGGACACCCGCTGAGATTGATGAGCTCTTGCCTAGGTTGCAGCAGAGCATCTCGACTGCCGAGGTACATGCCGTTCGACAGGTGACCGAAGGCGAAGCCAATGTGCTTGCCAAGACGCGATCAACCCTGTTTTCATCCGCGGCGTTTATTGTCTGTACGGCTGCGTTGTGCGTGCTCGCGACGCTGATGGGATGGGTATTCGATCGACGCCGCGACTTCGCAATCATGAAGGCGCTGGGCGCATCGGATCGCCTGATTGCAATGTTCGTAGCCGGTGAGGCGGCAGCGTTGGCCTGCGTAGGTGCAATGATCGGATTCGCTGGAGGAATAGGGATCGCGGCCCTCATTGGACGACTCAACTTCCACGCGCCGATTTCGCCCCAATTGAGCGTTTTCCCCAAGGTTCTGGCAGGAGCGCTTCTGGTGACACTCGTGGCTACGGTTCTGCCGTTGCGATTGCTGCGTCGAATCCAGCCCGCTATGATTCTGAGAGGAGAGTAATGATCCGTCTCAACCACGTCAGCCGCCTTTATCCCGCGCGTGCGGAGGCTCCTGGCGGAATGATTCGCGCCCTTGACGACTTCTCCCTTCATGTGGAACCAGGGGAATGGATCGCGGTAATGGGACCATCCGGCTCGGGCAAGTCAACGTTAGTCAACCTGATCGGCTGCCTGGATCGTCCCACTTCAGGTGAGATCTGGCTGGATGGTGAAAATGTCGCTCGGCTGACCCCTGCGGAATTGAACCGGGTGCGGGCGGAAAAGATAGGTTTCGTCTTCCAGCAGTTCCACCTCATTCCGTATCTCTCCGCACTGGAGAACGTCATGCTCGCCCAATACTTCCATAGCATGACCGATGAACGAGAAGCGCTCGACGCTTTAACCCGCGTAGGGCTCAAAGATCGCGCCCACCATCTCCCCCCTCAGCTCTCCGGAGGTGAACAGCAGCGCGCCTGCATCGCACGCGCACTGATCAATGATCCGAAAATCATCCTTGCCGATGAACCAACGGGCAATCTGGATGCGATGAACGAAGAAATCGTCATCGGGCTATTGCGGGATCTTCATGCGCAAGGACGAACCATCGTCATGGTTACCCACGATCCGGTGGTGGCGCGGTTAGGCGACCGCCGAATTGAACTGCACCACGGCAAGATTGCGACGCAGGAGGTCTTCTCCATGGCGGACGACGAGCAGTTCGACGAGGTACTCGAAGAACTCTGGGTCCTCGAAGAGCATGCGCAACCTGCCGAGATTGACCGCATGGAAGTCCATGGTGCTCTCCCCGTCAGTCTTGCAGTTGAGAAGATGCGGGAAATGGGTCTTGTCACTACCGCTCCCCACCCTCCCGAGCCGCACCATCACAGACCATTTGTGAATCCTTGCCATGACGCGCTGAAACCTGCCGCCGTCTCGGTCGGTGAGGGCAGCTTGGTCGTCAATTTGACCGAGCGCGGACGTCAGCGCGCAGGAGACATCATCCGGCGGCACCGCCTTGCCGAGCGACTTTTTACCGACAGCCTTGCGCTGGACAGCGAATCGGAAATCGAGCAACAGGCCTGCAAGTTCGAACACATTCTGTCGCCAGAGGCGACCGACAAGATTTGCAGGTTCTTGAACCACCCTAAGACTTGTCCTCACGGTGCGCCCATCCCCCCGGGGCAATGCTGTGGCGTGCATGAGCCGGTAGCCCAGAACGCTACCGGATCCGAGCGGGTGCAATAGGCGTGACCGCGATCGGAGTATTCGATTCCGGCTTCGGCGGTCTTACCGTACTTAAAGCATTAGGTGAAGTATTTCCTAAAGCCGACTATCTCTACTTTGGCGATACGGCACGCCTTCCTTACGGGTCAAAGTCGGCCGAGACCGTGGCCCGCTATGCCTGCGAGGCAGCAAAGTTTCTGGAGCAGCAAGGCGCTCAAATGCTGGTGATCGCTTGCAACACTGCCACTGCTCTAGCCCTTCCCCAAATTCATCAAGCAACTTCCGTTCGAGTGCTAGGAGTCGTCGAACCGGGCGCCCAGCGCGCGCAGGCTGCCTCGAAATCCGGTAAGGCCGTAGTCATCGGAACGGAAGCCACAATCTCGAGCCATGCCTACAGAAAGGCTCTTGCTGCCCTGCAAATCGAAGCCCACGAGAAAGCATGTCCATTGCTGGTGCCTTTGGTTGAGGAGGGATGGATCGATCACCCCATCACCGAGGAAGTGGCTCGTATCTACCTCCAGGAAGCGTTCCGGGACGGCTTCGCATCGGCCGACGTACTTCTTCTCGGATGTACCCATTACCCGCTGCTCAAATCCGTGTTGCAGCGTGTTGTGCCCAACGGGGTGACGCTGGTGGATTCGGCAGAGTCAGTGGCCTTAGCGGTGCTGAATTTCAGTCAATCGGGCACGACCAGAGTGGGCCCGGGACAACTCGAGGGTGTACTACTGCCTGAAAAGGCGAATATCGATCGGGTGAATATCAGGTTCTTTGTGACTGACTCAGTTGAAAAGTTCAGGCGGCTGGGAACGCGATTCCTAGGACGCGAGATCGTCCACATTGAACACGTGGATCTAAAAGAATAAAGACAATAAAAAAGGCCAACTCGAGAGCTGGCCTTTTTTTCGAATTGAATTTCGCTCAATACAAGCGGAACTGAACTTCTACGTTGATGGCAACTGCAACCGGGCGTCCATCTTTTTGAGCAGGTTCAAACTTCCACTGGTTCACAGCTTCGATCGCTTTTTGATCCAACCCTAGGCCTAGGCTGCGAGCGACGCGGATGTCGCGCGGCTTGCCATCGGGGCCAACGATCAGGCTGAGGACGCAGGTTCCCTGGTACTTTGCCTTGCGGGCTTCTTCCGAATATTCGGGGTCGGGATTGTAGATTGCCTTAGGCGCGCTCACGCCGCCGCCTACGCGAAACACTCCGCCGCCAATACCCCCGCCGCGGCCTTCACCCACTCCCGGGCCAGTGCCCGATCCAATTCCACCGCCTGCGCCGGTACCAATCCCGGCACCAGATCCTGCGCCATTCGAGGGCATCGACGGCATTGCCGCGGTGGGGTTGCCGAGGTTGGGCGCATTCATCGCCATCTTTACCTGCGGGGGCACAACTACCGTTGGCTCAACCGCGAGCTTTGGATGATCGTTCCGCACCACAATCGCCGGAGGCGTTACCTGCTGCATGTCCAACTTCGGAAGCTTGCCTTTGGGTGCCTCGACTTTGTCATGGTCGCCACCTCCGCCACCGCCAGCCACCGCTTTCGGAGATGGCTTCATGATGGGGATGTCGCTCGGCACAGTCAGGGTCACGACTTCCTTCGGTTGTTCGACGACCTTCTTGCCAAGGTAAATCGTGACGGCGAGGATCGCAGTCAGGACCACAGCATGCATCACCAGCGAAAGTGTCGCGCTGCGCTTCTTGTGGTCAGCGTAAAAACCCCAGATGTCCTTTACGGCGACAGGCTTCGATGTCAAAACCAAAGGGGGAAGCTTCTCAGGATAGAATGTGTCCTTGAAGTTCCGGCGCAGGGATGCCCAAAGCCCTGGCTCTGATCCTTTTGGCATGAGCAGATTGAGTTCGGGTTCTGGTTCGGCGTTTTGCGGTGGTTTGAATTCCAATGTGGCCATATGCTACCCGAGATCCTGCTGGTGAGCCCTCTTTGTTGCTTCTTACTTGTTGAGCACCTGCAGCGCCAAACTCGCTCTACCGGTTCTCTTCAAGCCCGAAATCATTGCTACCAACCCACTTATGTTCGGTGCCAAGAACTGTGTTTCTTACACCAGTTTAGATGCTCACACTCGGGAAACGTAACTTTGCGAAAATTGTACACCCAATAGGTCAAATCCTGTATGTCGAAGTTCAGTAAAATTCCCCCTCGAGGTACATAGCCCTTTAGATGCACAATCGCAGGTTCGCGGCCGCGTAGACGATCGTCTCAGGGCTCCCTATAATTAGAAAAATCAGCAATTTGGAGACTTCTTCGAGTGCCTGTGGACCTGAAATCGTCTATCAACCTGCCCAAAACCAGCTTTCCCATGAAGGCCAACCTCCCCCAGAACGAGCCGAAAACGCTCGCTCGCTGGGCGGAAGTCCGGCTTTACGAGCGAATCCGGCAGGTTCGAAAAGGCGCTTCCCAGTACGTCTTGCACGATGGTCCGCCCTACGCAAACGGGCCCATCCACTTGGGACACGCTCTCAATAAGTGCTTGAAGGACTTCGTCGTAAAGTCCAAGAACATGGCCGGGTTTGACGCTCCGTACATCCCTGGTTGGGACTGCCATGGGCTCCCGATCGAGATCAAAGTTGATCAGCAACTAGGCGGCAAGAAGCTGCAGATGCAGCCCGTCGATGTGCGCCTGGAGTGCCGCAAATACGCGCAGAAGTATCTCGACCTGCAGCGCGAGCAGTTCAAGCGAATTGGGGTTGTTGGCCGGTTTGAGAAGCCTTATTCAACCATGACGCCTGAGTACGAGTCGGTGGTACTCGCAACCTTTTACAACTTCTTTGAAAGAGGTTTCGTATACCGGGGTCTGCGCCCGGTTTACTGGTGCATGCACGACCGTACTGCGCTCGCCGAAGCCGAAGTCGAGTATGAGACCCATGTCAGCCCCACCGTTTGGGTGAGATATCAACTGCAGTCTGATCCACGCGACATCGATTCCGCGCTGGCCGAAGCGCGCATTCAAGGGAACAAACCGGTCTTTACCATTATCTGGACCACAACCCCATGGACGCTTCCCGCTTCGCTGGCGGTCGCATTTCATCCCCACGAGCAATACGTCGCACTGGAGACCAAAGACGCGATCTACATCGTCGCCGAGAAGTTGTCGAAAGATGTGGCACTGAAGTGCGGCTTTCCGGATGCTCCGGTGATCGCTCGTTTCCCCGGCCGTGTGATGGAGCACACCTGGTTCTACCATCCTTTTTTGCCGTGGGAACGCAGGAAGATTCTGGGCGTTGTGGCCGACTACGTCACCATGGATACCGGTACTGGAGTTGTACACACGGCGCCGGCTCACGGTTCTGAGGACTTCGCGACCGGCGTTCGCTACAAGCTCGATCCCACCTGCGATGTCGATGCCGCCGGCCGCATTCACAATGGATTGCCCGACTACGATGGGCTTCAAGTGTTCAAGGCAAACCCCTTGATCGTCGAGCTGCTCAGGTCAAAAGGTGCGTTACTGCATGAAGAAAAAGTTGAGCACTCCTACCCCCATTGCTGGCGCTGCCACAATCCCGTCATCTTTCGCGCAACCGAGCAATGGTTCATCTCGATGGAAACGCCGATGGATGGGGGAACCTTTCGTACTCGAGCGCTCGAAGAAATCAAGAAAGTCAGGTGGGACCCAGCCTGGGGCGAAGAACGCATTTCAAATATGGTCGAGACCCGACCCGATTGGTGCATCTCCCGTCAACGAGTGTGGGGAGTGCCCATTGCCGTATTCGTTTGCGCTAGCTGCAAGAAACCGCTCAAGGATCCGGCGGTGAATGAGAGGGTGGTGAACCTATTCGCCACAAAGGGCGCCGACGCATGGTACACCACCGAAACCGACGTTCTAACCAACGACGCCAAGTGTCCTTGCGGTGGAACGTCGTTCCAAAAGGAAGCGGATATTCTCGATGTGTGGTTCGAGTCTGGCTGCAGCTACCTGGTTGAAGTGGCCAATGAAGCGAATTATTCCTGGCCCTCCGATCTGTATCTGGAAGGCGGCGATCAGTACCGGGGATGGTTCATGTCTTCTCTGCTGTGCGCGCTTGGCGTAAGAAACAGTGCGCCTTACAAGTCCGTCGCCACACCAGGTTGGACTCTTGATGAACAAGGCCGTGCCATGTCGAAGTCCCGTGGCAATGACGTCGATCCGGCAGACATCGCGAACAGGCTGGGCGGAGAGATCGTGCGCCTCTGGGTTGCGTCGGTGGATTTCCGAGAAGACGTTGTGGGCTCGGAAAACCTAATGCAGCGAATTGCCGAGAACTATCGTACGATCCGCAACAATCTTTTCAAGAATTGCCTTGGCAATCTGTATGATTTCACGGCCAACAACGCAGTCTCGTTCGAGCAACTGCCGCCAATCGATCAGTACATCTTGCGGCTCACCGCCGCCCTGGCTGCGGACGTCACCCGTTGGTACGAAGAGTTTGCGTTCCACAAGATCTATCAACGGGTAAACCACTTTTGCACCGTCGAGCTTAGCGCCTTCTACGCGGACATCGTGAAGGACCGGCTGTATACCTATGCGCCAAATTCAGCCGGACGGCGGTCGGCGCAGACCTCGCTTTGGCGGATCTGCGAGGCCATGGTTCGGCTGCTCGCGCCAATCATGAGTTTCACCTGCGATGAGGTGTGGCAATATCTGATCCCGATCGAGGCGCGCGAAGAAAGCGTGCATCTGGCCAAGTTCCCCAGTGCAGCGGATATTTTAGGCAGCCCTTCGATCCTCGCCGAAGATCCGCTGCAACAGCAGGAATGGGCCACGCTGCGCAACGTTCGCGACCAGGTGCTAAAGGCACTGGAAGCAGCGCGCAACCAGAAACAAATTGGTAAGAGCCTGGAAGCGCAAGTGCAACTGAGTGCCTCCGACTCCCTCTATTCGGTGCTTGAGCGCTATCGCGACGAACTCCGTTACCTGTTCATCGTTTCGCAGGTAGAGCTCGAAAGATCGACTTCAGGAAATGGGACAAGTCCTCTGGCGATTCGAGTCAGCAGGGCTCAGGGAGAAAAGTGCGATCGATGCTGGAACTATTCTGTCCACGTTGGAGAAGACCAGCAATATCCCACGGTGTGCGAAAGGTGCTCGGCGGTGTTGCAGGAGTTGTCCTAGGGTGGAGATTAGCTCCGACTTAGCTGATAATCCAGCTCTCAGCCTGCATCAAGAGCTCTTGGCACGAGCGCGAATGGCGCAAAGCTAAGGTGTGCTTTTCTCCATGTTCCGTCGGCGAATCATGCGTGCTTACAGTTACTTAATTGCATTGGCGATTCTGATCCTCGACCGCTACACCAAGTGGCTGGTCGCGAAACGGATTTCTCTGCATGACAGCATCACGGTCATCAGGCGAACCTTTTACATCACTCATGTCGAGAACCGCGGGGCCGCCTTCGGCATCTTCAACGATTCTCCCGCACAATGGAAGATCGGGCTGTTGGTCCTGTTCTCGATCGCTGCCCTGGTGATTGTTTCCGCTCTGCTTTGGCGTAGTCGGCACGCAATGACCGCCAGTTCGATAGGGCTATCACTGATCCTGGGTGGCGCTCTAGGAAATTTGTGGGACCGTATGCTAAGCGGACGAGTGGTGGATTTTCTTCTCGTTTACATCGGCTCCTATCAATGGCCTGCCTTCAACGTTGCCGATAGCGCAATTGTTGTGGGGGCGGCCTTGCTGGTCTTTGAAATTCTTTTCACCAAGGCTCCCGAGGCGGAGAAGACGGCATCCTGATCAGCCGGCAGACGCGATGGATGTGATTCTGCACCGCCGCGGCGGTGAGAACCCTGCTCTTCAGGGCTCCGGAGGCGCTATGGGGTGCCGTACAGCTGGCGATAGACATTCGCATTCCGCATGATCGCCTGCACGTACTCGCGGGTTTCGGTGAATGGAATGGACTCAACAAATTCCTGGATATCGCGATACTTTCCGTTGGCTTGCCAATCGACAACCCGGTAATCGCCCGCGTTGTAGGCAGCCAGAGCGTATTCGAACCCCCCAAACTGATCCACCATCGAACGGAAGTATTTCGTGCCGAGTTGCAGGTTGATGGCGGGCGTGAAGAGCTGTTGAGGCGAGAAGTGCTTCAGCTTTTCCTGCTTGGCCACACCGCGTCCCACCTTGGGCAGCAGCTGCATCAGCCCGACGGCATTCTTCGGCGAAACTGCGTTGGGGTTAAACTCCGACTCCTGCCGGATCAGCGAAGCCACCATGTACGGGTCGAGAGCATTCGTCGACGCAAATTTTCTCAAGTCCGGCCAGTAAGGCCGCGGAAACAACGCCTCCCAGTAGCTACGCGGCAAGGAGGAAAAATCAATGGCGAAATAGTTCGGGATTGCCCGCTTCAGAGTTTCAACCGCCAGATTGTAAAAACCCGCATCCTGATACATGCGAGCGATTTCTCCCGCAAGCCAGTTACCCTGGTCTTCATCAGAGGCCGCCTTCAACTCACGGACTGCGAAATCCAGCAATCCTCCATTTTCGAGCAGGTGGGCTTTCTCGACGCGCAGGTTGTCGTCTGGGACGGCTGTGTTCGCGAGTGCCGGCAGATCTTTAATCGGCGGAATGCGGTCGAGAATCGCGTAATGCGGTGGACCCTCTGCCGCCTGAATCCCCAGCTTGGCGCTGCGCTCTCGCGCCAATGGCCCATAGTAATAATTGCGGTAGCGCTCGTTGAGCTTTTGGTAAAAGGCAGCCGCCATTGCCTTGTCGCCTTCTTCCTCGGCCAGGCGTCCGCGCCAGTAGAGCGCGTTCGAAACCTCATTGGAATCGGGATAGAGGGCGATCTGCTGTTCGAAGCCGGCCTTGGCATCATCGGTCCTTCCCTGCCTCAGGCTCAGCCAAGCGACCTTCCAGTGCACGTAATGTGCCCGAGCGCTTCCCGGGAACCGCTGCTCCAACTCACGGAACGAGTCGATGGCCTTGTCGTAGTCACGACGTAGCAAATAGATGTTTCCAGCGGCAAAGAGCGCCTGTTCGAGGTAGGGGCTGGTGGGTGCTGTCTGGCGCAGATCGTTTAACGTGTGCAGGAATCCATCGTCATCGTCGGAGGCCCGTTGAATTTCGCCAATCGTAAAGAGTTTTTGTGCCGCGACTTCAGGCGTTGTGAGGGACAAGGAATCGAGCAAGCGACGAGCATCTTTGCGCTGCCCCGAACGCAGCATCGCATCTGCAAGCGCGAGTTGGATTGACGGCCTGTCGGTCGGTGAGGCCTGGTTCAGCAGCTCCCCATAGGCCTCGATCGCCTCGGGATAACGCTTCGCTTTGGTCAGGGTGTCTGCGCGGTTTCGCCGATCGCCGAAAGTCGGGGGCGAGACTCCGGGTACGTTGCCGAGTTTGCGCAGTTCCGCCTCTGCGCTGGATGCTTCCGGGCCCAGGGGCACGGTGAAATAAAGGTGCTGAAACACGCTCGCGGCCTTAGGGAGCTCCCCTGCTGCTTGATAGGCGCGGCCCAATGCATATTCCAGATCAGACCGTAGTGGCACCCGATCATTTTCAAGCAGCGCGATGACTTCCTTAGGCCGATTGTCGGTGAGCAGCGCGTTCGCATGCAGAACGCGAACATCGCGAACCAGCAGCGATGCCGGATAGGTCTTTTCAAAGGTCGCCAGAGCTGCAATCGCTTCCGAGTTCCGGCCGGTCTGGATGTAGCAATTGGCGAGATAAAAGGCGACGTAATCGCCGATATCGCCGGCATGAGGCTTGGCTCGGTTCAGTGGATCGATGGCCTTGGCACAGTCGTGGTCGAGGAACCGACCATACCCTACCGCCAGCCAGGCAAGTGCACCGGCATCCTCGGCGCTATGTTTCCGCGCGAAGGCCTCGATCCCGGTGTAGGCCAGCGGCGTCCGGTTCTGCAGAAGTTGGATTGCCATAGGCTTCAATGTGCTGGAAGCCACAAACGCCTGATGCATCCTGCGGAAACGAGGAGTATTGCGTCGTGATGTTCTGCGGGCGCTGCTGCGTTTCGCGGTGGAGGGAGCAGCCACCTTCTTCTTTGCTGAGGGTTTTGGCGTGGCAGGCGAGCCAGTCGCGGCCTGTGCGTCCGCAGCTTGCCCATCGGCGGGCAATGACGGACACACGACCGCGGCAAGAAACAGCGCGAAAAAGAATAACCTAAGAAACCCCGACACGTCTTTCTTCTATTATCGCCGAAAATTGCTGCCTAGAAGAGAAACATCATCTTCGGCGAGGCTGCGAATGAGTTCCTGATTGAAATAGTCTGCGCTCGAGGCGCTGGTACTGCCATAGCGCTTTTGGTACGTGGCACGGCTTTTTTCGATGTCTTCTTTCAGGCGGTCGTAAAGGTCGCGATTTTTACGGCCTTCGGCAACTTTGGCCTGGTTGTAGAGCTTGATTTCATCCATCAGGAGGCGTGCGAAGCGCTGCGCCTTGCGATGGAGATCTTGATCCTCTCCTGCAGGCGCAGAGACCGGACCACCTCCCCATGCCGCAGCCGCAGACATTGCCACGGGTGCTGCTGCAGGAGCTGCCTGCAGATTGGCGGCATGAAGCGGAGCATGGGCGGCAAACGGGTCGTTCGACGAAGAAGTATGCGCAACCTCGTGCGGGTCGGTCGATCCTTCTTTGTGCGCTTGCTTGCGCTGGGAAACTACCTCTAGCCATGAACTGGTCGCACGCACCAGGACGTCGAGCGCGGAGGCATCAAGGGAGCTGCCATCGCCTTCGTCGGCGTAGATCAGGGCTGAAATCTTGTCTTTTAGCAGCAGAGGCAGTACCACGGCGGAGCTGCCGCTCGGCTTTCCGAATTTCTTCACGAACGCGGGATCGAAGTCTGCAATCGAGCCGTGCTCGGCAGCGCGCGATTGCATTGCCTCGGCCACTAGTCCGCTTTGCATTTCCAGGGTGAAGTCTTTGACGTCGCCCTTGCCAAACCCCGTGCCTTGCCAACCCGTGGCAACACCGTTCTTCACTACGAAAAGCGCAGCCCGACCGCTGTATAAGATCGTGCTTTCGAGCAATGCTCGAAGAATTTCCTTTTGGGTAGAGCCTGCCTGAATCGTGGTGATTGCCTTTTGCAGGGCCGCATTCGACCCACCCGGCTGACCGCCCTTCCCTAGGGCAGGCTGGATTTGCTGCAAAACCTCTCGCACCACGCTTTCGCGTAGGGATGCCATTTGCCGCTCGAGCACCTGGGCAACGGCGCTCCGGACCAGCTCTTCGACATGATTGTCAGCCATGATTACCCGCAAACCAGCACGGAACACTGGATTTCTGGATTATAGGTTGAACCTCGGGGCAACTAGGAGGTCACTTTAGTCACATCCACTTACCGGAGGAATGGTTCGATGGCTGGGTAATAACGGTGAGAAGTCGTGAAAGAAAAAAGGGCGACCCGTGGCCGCCCTTTCTGAAGTCCTTACAACCACCTTATAGCATCTTGACGCCTTCCACGTGGATCGAATCCCCGCTTACTTGCCCGGTAACCGCAACATGGTGGCCCTCATGTCCCGTCAATGCGTCGGGATTGTCGACCGTCAACACCTTTTGGTCCTTGTCGGTGACAACCACCATCTTCGCGCCGCCCTTGATGCACTTCTTCGTGCACTCCGCGGCGCCAGCGTTGGCACCCTTGGCTCCGCACTTAGAATCCGAAACGAAGCCGTTTACGGTGGTGGCGTCAGCAGCGAATGCCACGCTGATCATCATGAACGCGACGCAAAGGGCAACAAGAACTAACAGCAGCTTTCTCATAGTCTGGATCTCCTCTTCAATTGAGCAGCTCGGTGACAAGCGTCCCACAACGCCCCGGAACTATATCACAACTGGAGTTTCGCGATTGTTATCGGGGTGTCACTTGCTGGCCGTACGATTAGTCGGAGCGGTGGGGACTGGTTGCGAGGGCGAGACATAGATCACTTCCCCAGGACGCGCATAATGAAACTGCTCCCGGGCCTCTTTCTCAATCCGTTTAGGATCGTTCCTGAGCTGATCCACTCCATCTGAGTACTGCTGATTCTCTTTCTGTAGTTGCTGGATGTCTTTCTGGACTCGCTCGTACTCGGCCTTCTTGGCGCGATATACCACCATTCCATTGGCGCCGAAGGTGACGTGAACAAACAACCAGACAGCCAACACCGCAACCGCAACCGTGGCAATACGCGTTCGAAGCTCGTAAAGGCGCGTCAGATAAGGTTCAAGCGCTGCTTGAACTCTGCCAGCCCAAGCCTCCGCCTGATCTGCTCCGTGGGTGAGCGAGCGCAGCCTCTGTTCGGGTGAGGGTAGAACGCGGATTCGGGGAATGCCTACTCGAAAATCCATTGTTTGGCGGCGGCACTCAGCTTCGACAAGGCCTGTTCGCTGCCCGCTTCGGAGTAAACCCTAACCACAGGTTCGGTTCCGGACAGGCGGTAGCACACCCAGGAGCCGTCATCGAGCACGAGCTTGAGGCCGTCTTTACGGACGGCTTCTCGCACACGCTGACCCGAGAAGTTCTCGGGGTCGACGCGTAACTTCTCAGTAAACTTCCCCTTTACCTCCGCCGTCAATCGGAAGTTCTCCCTGAGGGGATAGAAGGAACCAACTTCGGCAAATAGCTCCTTCAATTGAGAGCTTAGAGACTTGCCTCGCTTCGCCACCGCCTCACAGCACAGAAGTCCCGCAATGATTCCGTCCTTTTCCGGGACGTGATTTCGAATGGAAAGTCCCGCGCTCTCCTCCCCGCCGATCACAATCTTGTCCTGCTTGATCAACTCTCCGATGTACTTGAAACCCACTGGCGTTTCATGTAGTTCGACGCCATGGTGTTTTGCGAGCGCGTTGATCATGTTGGTGGTCGCGACTGATTTGCCAACGCCGTTCTTCCATCCGCGGCTTTCGACCAGATAGTCAAACAGGATTGCAATCACATAGTTTGGTTGCAGGAAGGTTCCGTCCTCATCGACGATGCCGAAACGGTCCGCATCACCATCGGTCGCGATTCCGATGTGCGCCTTCATTTCGCGCATCTTCTCTCGCATAGGCTCGAGCAGGTGATCATCGGGCTCAGGAGCGTGGCCGCCGAATAAGACGTCGCGATAATCATGTACCGTTTCAACCTGCACACCAGCCTCTCCGAGGAGCGCATCCGAGTAGCCGCGCGCCGCACCCCACAGCGGATCAAACACCACGCGCAATCCTGCTTTCCTGATCGCACTGAGATCGACCACTTCACGCAAGCGCGCCAAATAGGCAGGCTTGACGTCGAGGCCCTGGGCGGTCGCCTTGTTCCCATTCACCGGCGTACCTTCGGCTGCAATCTGAGTTTCGATCTGCCGAGTCACTTCCGGCAGAGCAGGAGCACCATCCGGGGTCGAAAACTTGATTCCGTTGTACTCCGGCGGATTGTGAGAGGCGGTGAAGTTGATTGCGCCATCGCTCTTCTCGTGAATCACGGCGTAGGAAATGGCAGGAGTCGGCGCAGCCTCAGTGATGACCAGGGGCGTGATGCCGTAGCTCGCGAGAATGTCAGCAGCCATCGAACAGAAGGTCTCACCCAGAAAACGCGGGTCCCGGCCCACAATCACTCGCGCACCGTGAGACCTCTCGGATTTCACATAGCGGGCAATACCACTCACCGCGCGCCGCACGTTCGCGAAAGTAAACTCCTCGGCCATTACCGCGCGCCACCCGGATGTGCCAAACTTGATTTGAGTAGCCATAGGAATCCTCTAGAGATGGCAATTAGCAACTGGCAGTTGGCAGTTGCTCAAAATCGAGCCAGAACTGCTGCTGAATGCTCGGGGCCAGAGGCTGATTCTATATGACAGGCAAACTGCTCGTCCTGACGACGGCCGGATCCGAAGATGAGGCTCGAAAGATCGCACATGCACTTGTCGAGCGCCAACTGGCGGCGTGCGTAAACATGGTTCCGCGAATTTATTCTGTCTATCGCTGGGAAGGTAAAGTTGAGAGCGCGGAAGAATTTCTGCTGATCGTCAAGACGACGATGAGCTGCGAGGAGCGGGTCCGGGCTACGATTAGGGAGCTGCACTCTTACGCGTTGCCGGAGTGCGTCGCGATCGGGATCGATGGGGGCAGCGAGGAGTATTTACGGTGGGTGTCAGAAAGCGTCCAAGACACCGAGCCGTAAGCAGCGAGCAGCCCAGCGCTCATCGCTCGTCTGTCGCCGCTCCTGGCTCACAATTCCTAAACGCGGCGGCAGGACTCGCCAGCCGCCGCTCGCGCGGCCCTCCCCCCGGGCACGCTGGAAAATTTACCCTCTGTGGTCGCGTCGGGTGTCGCGGCGGTCATGCCGTATGTCACGACGATCATGGCGCAGGTCGCGCCGATCGGCGCGCAAATCACGCTGATCATGCCGGATGTCTCGACGCAGATGATGGGCTTTTCTATAGTTTCCGTTGCGAACCGCCCGGCGCAACTGCCGCCGGTCCTGGCGAATATCACGCCGATCAGAGCGAATGTCCCGCCGGTCATGACGCCGGTCCATTCGGTCCCCACGAAGGTCTCGTCGGTCGGCGCGCAGTTCGCCACTTTGGCCCAGCGCAAACGCCGATCCCAACACTGCAAACATCACCAAACCTATGATTCGTCGTCGCATATCACCTCTCCAGTCTCCCCGGCCTTCTGGCCTCTGGGAAGGTTGAACACAGGCTTGCGGAGAAAGTTTTGGAGACCGCCCAACTCGCGGAAAAACAACCCACACCTCCGATGGAAATGGGGAAGAAAGCGGCAAATACTCGAACCATCGCACTGGTCGGCTTGAGCTTCCGGGAGTCGACATGCTTCGGGCCGACAATCACTTTTCGAGAAAGTCCGCGACCGCCGGGGCCAGCGACAGCCGAGGTCCCACGAGATTCACGCAATACGAGGAGCTCGCCGGCAGCACCCAACCGCCTTTGCTCATGCTCTCCGATCGGCCGTGAACACCGGTTCGGTTCGCGAGGATCGCTTATCCGATCGCCTGATTCAAGTCCGCGATGATGTCATCCACATCTTCAATTCCGACCGAGATGCGAACCATGCCATCGGTAATACCAATCGCGGCCCTTCCCTTTTCGCCCAGTGCGGCGTGGGTCATGGTGGCGGGGTGTGAAATAAGCGTCTCAACTCCGCCCAGTGATTCCCCGAGGGTACAGACGCGAACCCGCTTGAGCAGGCGGGCAGCATTCGCCAGCGACCCGGTTTCAAAGGTGATCATCGCGCCGAAACCGGTCATCTGACGAAGGGCTAGGTCATATTGGGGGTGGGTTTTCAAACCGGGATAGAAGACTTTCTTCACTTTCTTGTGTGAGGCAAAAAACTCGGCAACTCTGCGGCCATTGCAGTCGTGCTCGAGCATCCGAACCCCCAGCGTCTTCACGCCGCGAAGAACCAGCCAGCATTCAAAAGGGGACAGAATCGCGCCCGCCGCCTTTTGAACGAAACCGAGTTGTTCCGCCTGTTCTTGTCGGGTGCAGACCACCACTCCGCCCAGCCCGTCACTGTGGCCGTTGAGAAATTTCGTCGTCGAGTGCACCACCATGTCTGCACCTAGCGCGATTGGCTGTTGGAAAAACGGGGACATGAAGGTATTGTCGACAACCAGTTCAAGCTTCTTGCGATGGCAGATTTCGGCAATGGCAGCAATGTCACTTAGCGCCATCAAAGGATTTGTCGGCGTCTCGACATACACCATCCGCGTATTGTTCTGGATCGCACGTTCGACGTTTTTGGCTTCGGAAGTGTCCACATAGGTGAACTGAAAGCCGTAGCCGGCCAGAACCTGATTGAACAAACGTGGCACTCCGCCGTAGAGATTGTTCCCACAAACGACGTGGTCGCCAGATTTGTACATGGCGCAAATCGCGTTGATCGCGGCCATCCCGCTGGCGAACACGCGAGACGCGACACCGGCCTCCAGCGAAGCCAGATTCCTCTCCAGTCGGTCGCGGGTGGGGTTGGTGACCCGGGCGTATTCGTAACCCTGACGCGGTTTTCCGAGTTCGTCTTGAACATATGTGGATGTGGCGTAAATCGGCACGCCAACCGCACCGGTCAGGAGCTCAGGTTCTTGCCCGTCGTGGATAGCGCGGGTGGAGAAGCCGAGGCGTCCTTCCTTACTGGTCGTTCGCCTCCCGCCGGATCGTACAGCACTCTTGTTTGATTTCTTCATGTCAGGCTTGTGAACTGAACGTTTGTTGCCAAAACACCAAAGACTGGTCCTAGAGGCCGCCTTCAAATATGTTCTTCGATAGGTAGCGCTCGGCCGAATCAGGAATAATCGTCGCCACGCGTTTTCCTGCACCAAGCTTCTTTGCGATCTCCAGGGCTGCAAACACATTAGCGCCACCGCTCGATCCCGATAGCACCCCTTCCTTTGCGGCCAGCTCGGTCACCGTGCGGAAGGCATCTTCATCGTTGACCATGAGAACCTGGTCACATACGGAGCGATCGAAATTCCCCGGGATGAAACTGGATCCGATCCCTTCAACCTTGTGTTTTCCAGGCGGCCCGCCACCGAGCACGGAGCCCTCAGTTTCAACCGCGACTGTCCATACCTGTTGCAGCTTCTCTTTGAGAAGGCGAGAAACCCCGGTGAAAGTCCCCGCCGTTCCCGATCCGATCGTGATCGCGTCCACGCGACCTTCCATCTGATCGAAAATCTCCTGTGCGGTGGTTTCGTAGTGGAACTCGGGATTGGCGGGGTTCTCAAACTGCGCAGCCATGAACGCGCCCGGAGTGTCAGCTGCAAACGCACGCGCCTGATCAATCGCGCCCTGCATGCCGTCAGCTTCCGGCGTGCGTGTGACTTGCGCCCCAAGCGCCCGCATGATTATGACTTTTTCTTCGGAGAAGCTCTCGGGAACAAACAGCGACACCCTATATCCGCGGCTGATTCCGATCAGAGCGAGGCCAATTCCCGTGTTTCCAGCGGTCGCCTCAACAATCACTGCTCCCATCTTTAACTTCCCTTCACGCTCGGCCGCTCGAATGATCCCGATCGCGGCACGATCTTTAACGCTGCCGCCAGGGTTCAGATATTCGAGCTTTACGAAAACTTCTGCTGAACCCGGGCCCGGCAGACTTCGCAGCCGCAGCATCGGCGTCAAGCCAACAAGTTCTGTGATGTTTTCGGCTACTCGAAGGTGTGGGGTGGTCGAAGGCACCCTACAGGGTACGGAAGTGGAGCGGGGAGGTCAACGCCAGGAACCCTGGCCAGCTCCCGGTGTTCAGTCGCCTGTTGGAAAGTCGTCGAAACTGCACTTCCTCTACCGCCACCGCAACTCGTTACTGGCTCGGCAGCGGTTGGAGGTGGCAAACGCGTCACTTCATCGAGCTTTCCTGACCCGGGTAATACCCGCTGCGGGTGCGGACTGTCAGCCGTTTGTAAGGCCGAGCGCGGGCTTCCACGCGAATCGTGCGATACCCGCCGACACCCTTCGGCGTGGTTGGGATATAGCTGATGGTGTACTGATTGCGGATATCGCGAGCCACCGAGCTGCTGATTTCATCGACGTCGACGAGGGTTGGGGGGAAAAATGCCATGCCGCCGGTGCGGGCTGAAAGTGTCTCGAGCGCGCGTTTTGCTCGGCGAGTCTTCTCCTCGCCCAGCAACCCGATCGTATAAATCACTGGCCCATTCTCCTGCTGCACTCGCTGTACGGCCTCTTCGAGGCTTTGTTGGCTGGCATCGTCGTCACCGTCGGTTACGACAAAAAGTACCTTCCTCTGCAGTTTTGAAGTGATCAGGTGATCCGCCGAAGCCACAATGGCGTCATAGAGCGCCGTACCCCCACGGGTCTCGACATGTTCGAGGGCGACTTGAAGTTTCTTGAGATCGGACGTGAAATCCTGGTCCAAAATTGGCTCGTCGCTGAAGTTGACGACGAACACCTCATCATCCTTGTTGCTTGCGCGAACCAAGTTGAGCGCTGCCTTATTCACCTCTTCGCGTTTTTCACGCATCGACCCAGAATTGTCGATTACAATTCCCATGGCTACCGGGAAGTCTTCCCTCCGAAATAGCTGCACCGTCTGCGGCTGATCATTCTCAAAAACCGTAAAGTCAGGCTTGTTTAGGGTGGTCACTAGCCTGTTCCTATCGTCGGTCACGGTCGCATGCAAAATGACTTCGCGCGCCTCCGCCTGAAACACATAGATTCCTTCTGCGTTTGCAGAAGGCCCTTGTGGGGCCTTGGTTCCCGGGGCACCCTGATTCTGCCCAGCATTCTGGCCTGGAGGAGGGGTGGCCACGACCGGCGGCGGGGGTGGAGGATTGGTGGATGGACCAAGAGCCTCTGGGGGTAATCGCTCTTCCCCAGGCTGGGAGGTTGAGCTGCCACTGGGAGCTGTTTGAGCGGATGGTTGGGTGCCCGTCTGCGCAGGAGCACCCTGCGCCCCGACCATTTGATCGAGGAACATTCCTGCTAGAACGATAAAAAGGAATCCAGTGACTACTCTGGTAAGCGCTCTACTGCGAGGCAGCGTAGTACCCAGTTTTTGCATAGACATGAAGCGGTGGTAGTCCTTTCGGCGGCAGCAGCTTTACTCTTATCTTATGCCACTTGCCGTCGTGCCCTGGGTTCTTTGGACGGTATCCGAGCACGTATTGGTTGCGTAGCTCGATTCCGATTTTTGTAGCCACATCGGATAGGTCGTTCGGGTTGTCGATGGTAAAAGCCCGGCCACCACTCAGCTCGGAAATGTCACCCAAAAGCTGAGGTCCCAGCCGTTCTTCTTCGGTGGCGAAGTAATGATCGTAAATCCCTATGGAATAGACCATTGTGTCCGCTTCCTTCACCAAAGACTTAATCTCCCCTTCGGTATAGCGGCTGTGATTATCGCCACCGTCAGAAATGATCAAAAGGGACTTTTTAGGATACTTCGCCTGACGCATTTTGCTGATGCCAAGGTAAATCGCATCCAGCAGCGCGGTGCGGCCCTTGGGAACGGTAAAAACCAGCCTGCCCTGCAGATCTTCGATCGATTGAGTAAAGTCCGAGGTCTCTTCGGGTCTTTCGGAGAACGTGATCAAAAAGAACTCGTCTTGCGGGTTGGCCGTCTTGAAAAAATCCATGACGGCTTCTCGGGCCCTCTCAATTTTACTCGCCATACTGCCGCTCATATCAAAGATCACACCCAGGGAAATGGGGGCATCTTCGGCCGAGAAGTGGCGGACTTCCTGCCGGTCCTTACCCTCGAAAACCTCAAAGTTCTCCTTATCTAAGCCCGTAACCAAACGGTTCATCGGATCGGTTACCGTGACCGGCACAAGAACAAGATCAACCTTCGATTTGATCATCGGCGCATGTGTATGCACCGTATCTAAAGCGATGTCATCGGCCTTATCTGCCGGTTGAGGATCAACTCGAGGTGCAACATGGACGTCTTCTACGTCGGGATCCTGTGCGAAGGTGGGTGCAGCGGCGAGCAAGAACAGGGATAGAGCAATCAGACAGGAGGATGTCCTGAACCCGAGCGACAAGGGCCTCAACCAAACGGGAACGTTACCCCGAACTTCGGTTACCTTGCCTTGGAACCCGCGCTGGTGCCGGCGCGCCATAGGGACCACGAATTGATTGAGGATGTTAGCACAGCTTGAAGAAAGTTTCGTCAACTCTTTGTCGCGCACGGGACACCACCGATTGGCTTGGATTCCCTGCTTGTGAAAAAGTTTGCTCTAGCTCAGCATTCGACTTCACCGGACTGGTAGTTTTGTCAGAGGCTTGCGACCGGAGCGTCGGCGCCGCTGGTACAATCTCCTGTTTCCCGAAACATGGCACACATCGAGCCTTTTCGCGCCTTCCGCTATGACCCAACACGGGTTTCCCTGCACCAGGTGCTCACCCAACCCTATGACAAGATTACCCCGGCTATGCAGGAACGGTACTACGCTGCCAACCCGCACAACCTGGTCCGCATTATTCTCGGCAAGCGCAATGCCACAGATACGGCTGAAGACAACGTATATTCCCGCGCGGCTAAGTTCTTCTCCGATTGGCGGAATGACGGGGTTCTAGTTCAGGACCCTGAGCCCGCAATCTATCGTTATTCCCAGGAGTTTGCGGCGCCAAACGGCACCAAGATGGTGCGGGACGGCTTTATCGCCGCCGGCAAACTGCAGGATTATTCCGAGAACGTGGTTCACCGGCACGAGCAGACGCTGTCCAAACCCAAGGCTGACCGGCTCGACTTGCTGCGTGCGACCCGAGCCCACTTCGGACACATCTTTATGCTGTACTCCGATCCCGAAGCTGTGATTGAGCGCATACTCGACCTCGGGAATAAGCCCATCATCGACGTGAACGATGAGTATGACGTCCGGCATCGGGTATGGAAGATCTCGGACCAGACGGTGGTCGCAAACGTTCAGCGGAAGATGGACGACAAGAAGTTGATCATTGCAGACGGCCATCATCGCTACGAAACCGCCTTGAATTACCGCCTTGAACGGCGCGCTGCGACAGGCTCATCGGAGCTCGCGCCCTTTGACTTCGCCATGATGACGTTCGTCAACATGGACAGCCCGGGGTTGCTGATCCTTCCAACACACCGTGTCGTTCACAGCTTGCCGGGGTTTTCCATGGATATGCTTCGCCAGAACGCTGCGGAATTCTTCAGCGTGGAAGAGGTAGATCCTGGCCTCGATGCCAAACGCGCAACCGCCATCTTGAAAGAAGCAGCCCACACCGGGACCTCCCTGTTGGGAGTTGGTCCCGATCGTGCTTTTCTGCTCAGCCGGCCGAAGGCGCCAGCCTCGGTTTTCGAAGGCTACTCGCTTCAGCACCAGGGTCTCGACGTTGTGCAACTTCACAAGTGCCTGCTCGAACGGTCGCTCGGCATCTCCGAGGAGGCCATCCGCAACCAGCAAAACATCGCCTACGTCCGCGGGGCTGAAGAAGCTTTGGAGCGGGCTCGATCCGGAAAGGCCAATGTGTCGTTTCTGATGAATCCAGTTCCCATGCGCGCGGTCCGGGATATCGCGTTTGCAGGCGGCGTCATGCCGCAGAAGTCCACCGATTTTTATCCCAAACTCCTCGACGGCCTTGCCATTTATGCCTTGGATTAATGCCGCATCCAAATTGTTGGTGGCGGCCTCCTTGGCGGTCCTCGCTGGAGCACAAGCGACGCCTGCCAATACGACCTCGCCTGGATCGCCTTCTCCGCAGCCCCCTGAAAAGCCTTTGCTCATCATGCTCGACCCGGCTCACGGCGGCACCGATCCCGGCGCACGGCTCACTGCCTCGACTCCCGAAAAGGAGATCACCCTCAATATCGCTCGCCGGCTGAAGCAGGAGTTGAATGCCCGAGGAATTCTCTGCCAGCTGGTCCGTGACGGCGATGTGACGCTCCCGCCCGATCAGCGCGCCGCCATGAGCAACGCCGCCGATCCGGCGCTTTACATCTCCCTTCATGCAAGTTCACTGGGAAGCGGAATGGGAATATTCACCGCTCTTCTCCCAGACTCCGGCGACAACAAAGGCCCATTTCTCGATTGGGACCGTGCTCAATCCGCAACTCTTCCGCGTAGCAAAGCGCTTCAGACACAGCTGGTAGGGGCGATGCAGAGAACAAAATTCCCCACCCACGCATTCAGCGCCTCCTTGCGGCCTTTAAACAGCCTAAGATCCCCGGCGATTGCCATCGAAATCTCGCCCACCACTGGGGATGCCACCCAAGTCTCAGCCACCGGATACCAGCAGATGATTTGTGCCGCACTGGCCAATGCTCTTGCCTCGATCGCTCCTTCGCTGCGCGGGAACATGGGAGCACGACGGTGACTTCTCGCTCCTTTCTCGTGCTCTCGGTTTGCCTTCTGTTTCTCGCAATCGCAATGGCCTTGTACGTTTGGCAGCTTCGAAGCCGGGCGCAGTCGGAGGCAACATTGCAGAGGCCGCAACTCGTAACCCCGCCCGCCACCGGAACCCTCAGGCAAGTAACCCTATGGGTCGCGCATGATGATCCTGGAGTATTGCGCGTCCAGGCGGTCTCGATTGAACTTTCGACCGAACGTCAAAGGAAAAGCCAGGAGATATTACGGGCGTTGCTTGCTATCTATACCGGAAAGGGTTCGCCCCATCATCTGGCTGCGGGTGCAGATGTGCGCAACGTTTATTTCGTGAATCCAGGTCTGGTCGTGGTAGATGTCAATTCCGAGCTTGCCGATGGGCAGACGTCAGGAATTCTTCCCGAGGAGCTTACTGTCGCCTCTTTTGTGCAAACGTTGGCGGCAAACTCGCCGGAGATCGTCCGCGTCAAGTTTTTGGTCAACGGCAAGGAACGAGAGACGCTGGCGGGACATGTCGATTTTTCGAATGAGTACGGGGTTCCGCAAATGTCAGACCTGGCCAGACAACTCTCTTCGGAGTGAAGGATTAGTCGCTGACCGCGGTCTTGATCCTGTGCTGCCAATGGGACCAGACGAACCAAACGAAACCAATGACCAGAACAACAAAGATCACGGCGTCAAATTTGTGGAAGTATTGCCCCAGCTGGCGCCAGTTCTCACCGAGCTTCATTCCCAGCCAAGCTAAACCGAAGCACCAGGGCCAGGAGCCAAGAAAGGTATAGATGTGAAAGCGCCCCCTAGGCATGCGAGCAATGCCGGCCGGTAACGCAATAAAGGTGCGGATCACCGGGAGTAGGCGCCCCACAAAAACCGCCAAGTATCCCCAGCGCGCGAAGAAGCGGTCCGCCCAGTCGAGTTCGCGACGGCCCATCAGAATCCAGTGGCCATAGCGCTCGACCAGCGGACGGCCTCCGTAACAACCAAGCTCATAGGCGATGAGAGAACCTACGTTGCACCCGATTGCGCCGGCCGTTGCCACCCAGATCAACTTCAGCGTGCCCTCAAACACGAGGTATCCAGCGAAAGGCATGATCAGTTCCGAGGGGAGCGGGATACAGGCCGACTCGATCGCCATCAGGATGACGATGCCGGCATAGCCGCCCCAAGCGATCAGCGACTTGATAAAGATAAAGAGAACCGCGAGGATTTTTTCAGTCATGGAGGATGTTTTTGGTTGTGAGCTTTGAGCGGCGACCTACCAGCCAATACCTGCCTGGACGCGGATTGCTGAATGCCTGATCAGAACGATCCATCCTGCGTGAACGTGAATCCCGGCAAAGCCACTCCCGAAGCCGCCTTTGTGACTTTCACCTTCACCGTGGGCGCATCCGGTGCGGTAACCTCGGCCGGGCGCAGCACTGCGTATTGAGAAAATACTTCGTTGTAAACCTTGGTTACAAGATAGTCCTGGCCATTGTCATCCTTGCG
Organism: Terriglobales bacterium; assembly: GCA_035606605.1. Lineage (GTDB taxonomy): Bacteria > Acidobacteriota > Terriglobia > Terriglobales > Acidobacteriaceae > Gp1-AA145. The sequence continues at coordinate 33,295 of DATNEX010000150.1, read as the reverse complement.
CCAGACCTGCCCCATCTGCACGAGTCTTACCGCCATTGCATTTCCCCCGATTCAAGAGTAAAGGTGCGTGTGGTGGGCGTCAATTGCGGCGTAGGCACGGAGGGGATAGAACCCTAGTTCCCCGGTGGCAGTTCTCACACGATCCTCCTCTGTGTCTCTTTTGTGCGACAGGTGGCCTCGTAACCGAGCGCTGAGAACCTGGAACGGAAAACCGGGAACTTTTGCTAAGATTTTCTGCGCGGAGAACCGATGCCCAGAGGAGTCACACCTAGGAGACCGGCCAAGAGCGGCAGACATGAAGGCTTGCGTGCTATGCGACAAGTGAGCAGCAAAGTCGCCGCCCGAGTGAAAGAAAGCGCCTTTCAGAAACCCAAATCTCAAGATCAAAATCGATCTGGGAATGGCACCAAGGCTCGGGCATCGACAAGAACCTACAATCCCACGGCTGCAGAGCGCGTCTCAGAAATTCTGAAGCGGCTCGATCAGCTCTACCCCGAGGTAACCTGCGCGCTCACCCACAAGAGTGCATGGGAACTGTTGGTGGCAACCATTCTTTCCGCGCAGTCCACCGACGTTCGCGTGAACATGGTCACGCCAGAGCTATTCAAGAAATATCCAACCGTTCAAGAGTTCGCGAAACTTGAGCCACAGCTCCTTGAGCCCGAGATCCGTTCAACCGGTTTTTTTCGCAATAAGTCAAAGTCTCTCGTAGGCGCTGCAAAGATGATCGTTAGCGATTTCGGGGGGAAGGTCCCTGAGAACATGCAGGAGTTACTCACCCTGCCGGGCGTTGCGCGTAAGACCGCGAACGTCGTTCTAGGCACATGGTTCAAAGTTGCCGATGGCGTCGTGGTGGACACGCACGTTCATCGCATTTCGCGCCGCCTGGAACTCACCAAAAACGACGATCCAAAGAAGATTGAAGAGGACCTGATGCGCGTGATTCCGCCCGAAAAGTGGATCCTCTTTTCTCACCAAATCATATGGCACGGACGCAAGTTGTGCATCGCGCGATCACCCAAGTGTGCCGACTGCTTGCTTGAAAGCATCTGCCACGCGGAAGATAAAACCTGGAGCACGGTAGACAAACATGCCGGAGCGAAAGCCTAAGGGAACTCTCAGCTCAGGCTCCTGATGACGCGGTGATAAGAGTTGGCGAGCAGTCTAAAAACTGAGAGCTTGGAGCCGCAGGTCGCTTGTCATTTGCTTGCAGCGCTGATTTTAGCCATCACCTGTGCCACCACGCGATCGCAGCGCTCTCCCATGAATCCGAATGCTCGCGGGGCTTCGCTACCGGCCTGAGCAAAGAGGTTTTTGCGAACCATCGCGCGTGCACGATGAAGCCGTACCTTAACGTTTTCCTCGCTAAGCTCAAGCGTCGCGGCGGTTTCGGTTGTGCTGAGTTGTTCCACGTCGCGCAGCATCAGCACCAGCCGATACTGCTCGGGAATCGAAAGGATTGCATTTTCCAGTGCCCGACCCAACTCGGACACGGATAACTGTTCTTCTGGATTCAGCGCACTCGCTGCCACATCTACCTCCCTATCTATTCCAATCTCGCCCCGAGGATTAGCGCCCAACTGGTCGGTTCTCTTTCGACGTTGCAATCTTGCCAGCGCTTCATGAATTGCAATCCGCGTCAGCCATGTCGCAAACTGCGATCGCCCCGCGAACTGCCCTAGGTGTTCATAGGCACGTACATAGGCTTCCTGCATCACATCTTCCGCGTCAGCGTCGTCGCGCAGGATGGCCCTGGCCACGCGATAGAGCCGCTGGTTGTAGCGGCGCATGATCAACTCAAACAAGGCAGTTTCGCCTTCCAAGACACGACGCACTACTTCTTGATCGGATAGACGCTCGGTACTGTTCGTTACTTCGAAAGCAGTAGGACTCATGATTCTTCCCTATTGAATAGAGCTTTCAGCCCGAAAAAAGTTACGGCTATTTGAGCACGTTCTTCTTCGCCCGAGTTGTAACCACCTTCCCGGCGAACCGCTCTATTGGGGACAGGAGGCAAGATGCAAAATACAGACAATCGACTGAATAACACCTGGTGGGCGCTCCGTGTGCTATTCGGCTTCGTCCCTATCGCCGCGGGGCTGGACAAGTTCTTTAATCTCTTAACTAACTGGGAGGCATACCTGAACCCCCTCGCGACAAGGCTGATCCCGATGGAACCAGCGACGTTCATGCACGTCGTTGGCGTCGTCGAAATCGTCGCCGGGGTCATCGTGCTCACGCATTGGACCAAGATTGGTGCCTATGTAGTCATGGCCTGGCTGCTAGCGATTGCCTTGAACCTGCTCACAATGGGCAGGTTCCTCGATGTCGCGGTGCGAGACATCGGGTTGGCGATTGCGGCATTCTCCCTCGCCCAGTTGACCACGCTGCGCGAGGAGAGCACATCACAGGTACGCATGAGAGCGACGCAACCCTTGCCGGCGAGGTCTTGACGGAGTCACATGGAAGGCGTGGGGCGGTGGCGTACCTGGCCGACGCCCCACGGTTGCCGGCACTCCTTCCTAGGTAGGTACTTTGAGGACTAGGTATCCTCCGACCAGCGCAAAAATAACGTCCGGAGACCAAGCCGCCAAAACAGGCGGCAAGGAGCTGATGTTTCCCATAGCCTCGAACAGGCCGGAGACCACGGTGTAGACAACGGCAATCCCGATCGCAGTTGCCACGCCGGCGACGGCGCCACGTTTCCCAGCCGAGAGAGCAAACGGAATGGCGAGCACTCCCATTACAAACGTGACGATGGGAAAGGCAATCTTCTTTTGTAGCTGCACTTTCAATTTCACGACCTCGAAACCACTCTGTTGCAAGTCGTGAATATAGCGGCGCAACTGTTCGTAATTCATCTCGAGCGATTGCTTCACTTCCTTCTTGAAGTATTCCGGAGGCTCATTCACCGAACCGAAGGTGGAGACGTCATAGGTTCGATACTCATTGATCGCCAGCCCCTGAAACGAACGCTCCCAGCCCTCGGCACACACCCAGCGTTTCAAACTCCCGTCCCATTGGGCGCGGTTGGCGTAAATCCGGTTCACCAGTTGAAACGTATTTGGCTGGAACTGAAATACCGAGAGATCTCCGAACTGGTTTCGGTCCGAGTCGAAGAACTGGTAGTAGTAAATGGTCGAGTTCTGGCCGAAGATCCACTTGCGGGAAGGATTCAGATAGGTCTGCGGAGGGCGTCCCTTGATTTTGTTCAGCAGCGCGTCTTGCCGTTTGTTCGTGTGCGGCAGGTACAACTGGTCGGAGAGGAATAGACCGACGGAAACCATGATCGCGGCGACCAGCACAGGAACAATGATGCGGTAGATGCTGATGCCAGTGGCTTTCATGGCGGTGACTTCGTTCGAGCGTTGCATCAGGCCGAGGGTAATCAGCACCGAAAGCAACACGCCGTACTGTGCGGTGTTGTAGAGAAAGAACGGCGTAACGTTCAGCAGATACTCCCCCACTACCCAGGGCGACACGTGGTTCTTCAAGATGTCGCCCAACAACTCGAAGATAGTGAAGATGAGAGACAGCACGGTCAGCGATCCCATGATCAGCGCCAAGTTGAAGACAAAATCACGCAAGACGTAGTCATCCAAAATCATGGGGAAGCCGGCCCTGAAGAACCGAGTGCGCGTGGAAGCACGCTCGAAGGCATTCTCCGCCGAGGCTTTGGGCAGCAGCAGCTCTCCTCGCTGGAACCGTGCTTTCAAAGATCCCCAGATCCCTTTAAGTGCTCCCACCTCAAATGGCCGCTTCTCCGACCGCCAGATTAGAAACACGCCCAGCGCCAGACAGGCGAAGTCTGCTAGCCAGACCCCGGCTCCCGGAGAGAGCTTTCCTTGCCGTGCCATGGAAACGCCAAGCAGTGAAACAAAGTAATACCCAAAAACAAGAATTACCGTCAGCACGAATCCGGTCGACTTTCCACCTTTTTTGGCCGACATCCCAAGCGGAAAACCGACCAGACCGAGCACTAAACAGGCCGTTGGCAGGGCAAACCGGCGATGAAACTCAATCCAGTACCAACGAGCGACCCACGGGTTCTTTCGCGTTCCTGCCAGCACCGGCAGTTGAAAGGTTGGTATCTCGCCAATGGCAGACGGTGGCTGATCCTTCGACACGCTGCTCTCGGGCAATGAAATCGGCATGTCGGTTTCCTGAAAGGTCGAAATCTGATATTTGTCAGGCTCGTTCGGAACCATTTCATGCGACGATCCGTTGATCAAGTGGAGGTGCAGCAGGGTCTTGCCTTCACTTACCAGGATCCCGCGCTCGGCAAGCGTGATCTTCGGGGCCGAAGGATCTGTAGTGTCGGCAATGAACACGCCTTTCCAGATGGCCGCCCCTTGCGCGGTCTTCACATCGTGGACATATAGCACTTTTTTCGGAAATCCTTCATAGAAGACGCGCGGCTGGACCTCGAAGGAAACTTGCGATCCCTTGAGCCGGTCTTGCAAGTGTGACAACGCCCGTTGCGCCTGAGGCGCCAGATAAATGCTGTTCACAAGGGCGAGTACCCATGCACCAACAAAGAAGATAGCCAGAACGCGCAGAAACTTGCTCAGGCTGACTCCGCAAGCCTTCATGGCGGTGATCTCGCTGTCGGCAGCCAGGCGACTGAGTCCTAGCAACACCCCAATCAAGACGCCCGCGGGCAGAGTAATGTTCAGTGCTCCGGGAATAATCAGCAAAAAGAGTTGAATGGCACTGGGCAAGGGCGCGCTGTTGCGCACGACCAGTTCGAGAATTTGCCCCAATTCTTTCGTGAAGATAACGAACGTGAAAATGCCGGTCCCGATCAGCGCGTGTGAGGTAACTTCGCCGAGAATATAGCGCCTGAGAATCCGCATGCCAGCAATAGCTGGAGTCTAGCACGTGGCGAGCAGGCATCGGGGCCTGGTTTGAATTTCTTCGATACGCGTTAAACCATCGCGAATATTGCGCGAATTGACCCATTCGGCGAAGGCCAATAAAATCAGAGTGCGGATTTGCTCCGCATTCTGTTCGCAGAAACTGCCCCCTCGTTCAACGGCAGGACAGCTGACTCTGGATCAGCATATCGGGGTTCGAATCCCTGGGGGGCAGCCAAATCTTTTCAATCACTTACCTAGTTAACGGTTTCGGCGGTGTGCCGTAAAATGTGCCGTGAATTGATTGCGTCGCGGACGACGTTCAATTCCGGGTGTTGATACGTCATGGCCGTTTTTACATCCGAGTGACCCATGCTGTTCATGACTGCGGCGATGTTGCTCGTTTTCTGCAACACGTACGTACCGAAGTCATGACGAGCGCAGTACAGCACAAGATCCTCAGGCAAGCCAGCTTTCTTCCTTGCCCTGACCCACTGCTTGTTCACCAGGCCGCCGGTGATGTGCTTGCCTTTCTGCCGAGACGGAAAACCCAGCCTTCCGTCCGATCCGCACAGCGAACTAGAAGAATCTTCATTACACGATCACTCATAGGAACGAACCTGCGACCCTTCTTCGTTTTGCTGTTCGGGTTGAAGATCACGCGGCTGTTCCAGTTGATATTCTCAACCCGCATCCGGTAAAGTTCACGAGCATTTCTCATGCCCGTGTCGCGCATCAAGACGATGATGTCCTTGAGAGGCTGGTCCGCTACCGGCAACAGCTTCGCTTCGGCTTCGTCATCGAGCCTTAATGCGCGGCCCTCCTCCTTGAACAACTTGAAGTTGGGCACATCTCGAATGACCTTCCACTCCCGCGCCTTATTCAGCATCCGGCGCAAAGTCCGGAGTGCGTTGTTTCCATTTGCAGGTGAACCGGAGAAGCGCACGCCTTCAACCATATCTGCTGTGATACGATCCAATCGCATCTTCGGCAGTTGCGTAATCTGCAAGAGCCTCCAGCCGTTCAGGTAGTAACGTCGAGTATCAAATTCCAGCCGGGCAGTTTTAACCCATTCCACGAATCTTGATGAGAATTCGAGAAGTGTGGGTACTTTCCTGTCCAATGGATCATGACCCTCGATGGCCTTGGTCAGTTTTAGAGCGGCGATCTTTCCTGCTCTAGTGATGTTCGTTTCCTTGGTTGATCCGCGGTAGCGTTGACCACGCACCGATAGAAAAACACTCATCGAAAGTACATTAGGGCGCACTTATGGTCCTAACGTCCTGGCAAGAAATAGCCGCCTACCTGCATCGCGGCATACGAACTGTACAGCGATGGGAAGTCACGCTGAGAATGCCCGTTCACCGCGACGGGTCGAACCCACGCGGTCCGGTCAAGGCATTCAAGCACGAGCTCGACGCCTGGATGGCAAACGTTGCGAAGGCGCGTCGTGCACGCGAAGGTATCAGCAAAACACCTGTCGTCCTTAACACCTGGAAGGAAATAGCCGGCCACATGCACCGAGGTGTCCGCACCGTACAGCGTTGGGAGGCTACTCTCGGGATGCCGGTACGGCGCCTTGGCACCACGCCACGTGCTCCAATCGTTGCCTTCCAGCACGAGCTTGATGGCTGGATGTCAGGCTTTGGAAGTACCCCCCCCCGCGGCACAGCGCCGCCTCCCACAGCACAACGTCCCCTATCAAAAGCAGGAACGAGTCTGAACGCGGAGCAGGTTGATTTCAGGGTGAATCTCAATGCGGAGGATTCGGCGCTTCTTAGGAAAGGCGGGGCGGGCATAACTATTACCGTGCTGCCTGGCGGATAAGCCCGCTGTTGAGTGGGCAGAAACGGCGCTCAGTCCGACTCGGCCCGCCAGCTAAGAATCTGCCGCTGCATGATGCTGTAGCATTCGCACGAGGCCTTCTCCAACTTTTCTCGATTGAGAATTTCTACTTCCCCGCGTGAGTGGGTGATGAGCCCAGCTTTCTGCAATATTCCCGCTGCCACCGTAACGCTCGAGCGTCGAGTTCCTAACATCTGCGCTAGGAATTCCTGGGTGAGCGGTACTGAATTTGAGTCGACTCGGTCGGCGCACATCAACAACCAACGTGCGAGCCGCTCATGAACGTCGTGAAGGCGGTTGCAGGCGGCGATCTGTGTCACCTGTACAGAAGCGATTTGCGCACACTGCTGCAGCCGTCGCTCCAACGTCGGAGACCGGCGCAGATGGGATTTTAGAATGTTCGCGTCTATGCGGAATGCGGTGGCTTCAATGAGCCACCGCCCGATTGGGGGCTGTGCGGAAGCCGGCGATGAGAGGCAGGCCGACAAATCCCTCTTTCCCGACCAGACCTACTTCCACGCTCTTGCCGTCCGGAAAAACGCTCAGGATGGAGACCATTCCCGTATTGCAGAAGTATGCCGATTTCAAGGTGTCCCCTGTCTCGTGGAGCAGGTGGTGAGCCTTCAGGCGGACGAATTCCATGTTCGAAAGCAATGGCACGCGATCGTCACTGGAAAGCTCGAGCAGGATCTCGTGGATCTGGTTTCCGTCCTCATCGGTAGCGGGAGGTTTGGGAGTACTTCGCGCGCGCACACCTGAATGCTTGGCCATACGGGCTCCTTGCCAGCGGTCAGCTGTCTGATTTCGCAAGGACCCGGTTCGCCCTAAGGCGCGGCGGAAGGTTGCTAGAGGAGACACTTCAAAGACTACGCCTTTTAGCAAGAGCGTGCGGTTTATCGTGACGTGTTCTGTGGAACGTTATCCAGCACCGACTTGCCAGCAGCCCGGCGCGAGTCTCGCGACCCGTTTCGGTGTGAGCTTTGATCTCCCGAGGCCCAAAGCTGAAGTTTGCGGGCCGCCGCATGCGGATGGCATCTCTGCAGCCACATCAATCGACGATCGGCGACGGTGAGTTTCCAGCTCGCGGTTATTGGGTTCATCTTCGGTCGCTGCATGTCTGCAGTGTCACTAGCTGTAAGATCCCAGGCCGCAAGTCCGGGCGGTAGCGCTCAAATCGCTCGACAACAGGTTCTTTAGTCTTAAGGGTAGTGCATTGTACCGACGGACCAGACATGTCACGACCGTGAAGAACCCATTCGCATACCATTTGATGTTCTTCCCAGTCGTTCTTCGCCCGTTCCATATCGACATTTCGGCGAGCCGCAACCTGCGTGCTCACGCGATAGTAGGCAGAAGCACAAGCTTCGACGTACTTAGTCATCTTAATTTCGAAGACTCGTTTTAGCTCTCGGCACATGGCACAATCCATACGTCCTCCGGTACTGCCTGCAGGATAATGACTTGGTTCTTGTACACGGCGTCGACTGTAGGAATTCTCCGCTGAGTTGTCGCAAGAATGAGAATCCTGATTCCCGCGCATAAAGCTGGTGCGAGGGCGCTTAACGACAAGCCTGAACGGAAGAAATCCGCTGGATGCGTCAGTTCCTCGTTCGGTGACACTCTAAGAAGGAGAAAACTTCAGATGGACTGACTTAGTTCAGAAGACCTGAAAGAGTAATCGGTAGAACTTGCTCACTTTCAAGCCTAGGCTTTTGCAGTTGGCCTGTCAACAGCGGCTTATTCTCGCTTGTTTTCGCGAATTCCTTTATGTCAATTGCATTCGCGCGGCGGGCAAACACGATTCCCTGAAAATCGTGGCGGTCAATATTGATCAGTAATTTGAGGAAGGAACTCTCCATACTGGGGATGGATAGCTGTCGGGGCGGGACTTGCGTCAAGCTGGCAATGATGTACGCGAATCTTCGCTAAATACCTTCGCGGACAGTTCTGGAGGTTTCTATGAGTATCTATATGGTGGTGTTCTTGGTTCTAATGCTGGCCTGGTTTCTGGCCTGGATAGTTTTTGGGGTGAGTAGCGGGCTCATTCATGTTGTTCTTGGCGCCGCCCTGGTGTCATTCGCCTTGTACTTCCTTCACGGCCGACACCCGGAAGCGGACCTGCGCATCAATCGTTAATCGGCCACGCTGATCCGCGCAAGCTGTCGAACCGGCTTGCCCGAATTTAAACCTTGAGGTCCGCGCGGAGAAACTATGACGCCAATGGTAGAAGTCGGAACAGTTCTGATCGAAGACCGCCCTTCGATCACGCAACTCCTGGCGCTCGAAATTCAGCCTTACGCCGCCGGCTGGAGCGTCATCCGGGGAATGAACGGTTCTGCCCTCGGACGAAAGATACATGCCGCGGGGTGGAATTTCTTCTTCATGGCGGGTGAAGTCAAAGTAGTGTTCCTGGGATCTGTCGCAACCACAAAGGTCCGGAGCGCAATACAACGAATTCTAAAGAAAGTAAGGCCGCAGAATTACAACTGCCTCGAGTTGACCAGGATCACGGAGAAAAGGTTCCTGGGCATTCGCTATGCCACCGTCGCCGCGCATTCGCGTCACATTCAACAGAGCTGCTATCTCGACCAGGCAACGATCCGGCGTGCGGCCCAGCGCGATGCCGATTGGGCCAAAGGCTAACAGACCGTTCACGGCAGCGAATTCAGTGAGACAGCGATATCAGCTTCGATGAAGAAAAGGCTCGCTCCGAAGCAGTTCATTGCGGTCCCGTGCCCTACCTGTGGTGCCGCGACCGGGGAGCCCTGCGAATTACATTCTGGCGCGTTACGCAGCGAGCCACAGTGGGATCGGAGACTTTCGGCCGCCGATGCTGTGGGGGCTACTCAAAAAAGAAAATTGAAGAAGCGCTGATGAACAAATTGAATGGGGTAACTGTGCCGCGCAGATTTGATCCGCGGTTCGGACTCAGTGTAGGAATGGTCTCGATATCCGTGATTGGACTGTTCTACCTGTTCCTATATCGTTGAGATTCAACGTGCCCACCCTCACTCTTAACATGTCATCGAAGATTTCCCGGATCGCCTCTTACGGCGCAGCGACTTTAGGCCGGTAAAGCTTGGAGGGAAGCAAGTTGTTCGCAGACTTTTCTCACGCCAACAAGCGCCGCAGCGCTCTCCTGCGCTGTTGGTTGTGTGATTTGGACCAGACCTCTTCTTCCGAGGTTTGGGAGAACTTCAAACCTGTCCTGGTGCTGCAGAACTAGCTCGAGAAAATTCCCAAGTTGCCTGGGGTGGATCCCCGCTTCAAAATGCAAGCCGTGCCGGGGAGACTCTGGAGGACAGTATTCGCACGCGAGATGCCAACAGCCTCGCTTCGTGGAAAACCAAATCTGTAAGGACCCGACACGTCCATTCGGCGAATAGCCATATTCCACGTGAATCAAACCGCCGGGACGATCCCACACCTGGTGTTCCCAATGCGCAAGAACCGCCAATTCAAAGATGTTGTCGAGATTTTGCTTTACGGTCATTTTTTAGCCGTTCGAGTGCCCGATCCAATAGGCTTTTGACAGAACAAGAGAAACCGTCTTTGCCGTAATCAGCATCTCTCACTCGCACGTACAAATACTGTGCAGAATGGCTCAACCCTGAACGCTAGAGGTGAAACTCGGATAGCGAACGCCGGCGGTTCAAAGGGACACACGTGGTCCTACACGATTAAGTTTCGCCAATCCCCCTCTCTGCCAGGCTGCAAGGTGGTCAATTTTGACCGGATTTTCCCACGAACCCCGCGGGACAATTTTTACTGCTTCATTTTTTCCCGGATTCATGAACTGCTGAGCTGTTTCCGAACGTTCGAGAGTCCCAGAAACATCCGTTTGCTCGCAAGTGAAGTGCCTGTCCGCCCATGCCGGGTACCAAGGAGGCAATAACGCGTGCGTGTTCATCTGATCAACCCCAGTGACGTGTCGTTTGGCACCGCCGTAATCACCCCACGGTGGTTGTATGTTCTCGCTTCCGCAACGCCCGCAACTTATGGGGACCCTGTGCTGACGGATGAAACCCTCGAAAGGGTTGACGTGGACCGCATTGAAGCCGGGGACGTGGTGGGAATTGGCATTCACACTGCCAACGCCCTCCGTGGTTACGCGATCGGAAAAATGGCACGCGCCCGGGGTGCCTACGTGGTATTCGGAGGGATTCACGCTACCCTTTATCCGAACGAAGCTCACGAACTGGGTGGTGCACACGCCGTGGTTAAAGGCGATGGGGACGTAGTCTGGTCGACGGTGTTGGCCGACTGTTCTCGCGGAACGCCTTTGCTCGTCTATGAAGGCGGCCGCATTGATGCGTCAGACTTTTTACCTGCGCGATGGGATCTGGTGCCCCGGAAAAGCTACATGTGGGCGTCGGTTCAAACGGTGCGTGGCTGTCCCAAGCACTGCTCGTTCTGCTCGGTGTGGCGGACAGACGGTCAACGTCCGCGCCAGCGCTCGTCCGACGTCGTGGTAGAAGAGATCGTGCAACTAAGGCGGCTTGGATTTCGCTTCATCGCACTGGCTGATGACAACTTCTACCCGGTAACCCTGACCGACATCCGCTTGGCCGAACAGCAGAACAACATGGCGCGGGTCAATGAACTAAAAAGCATACGCGCGGAGCGTTTTGGTCTGATGGAACGGCTCGCGCAGCTTCCGTCGGACACCATCTTCTTTACGCAGATCACCATGGAAGCCGCAGAAGACGGCGAGTTCCTGCATGCCATGCAAGCCGCGCACATCAAAGGCGCGCTGGTGGGCATCGAGTCCGTGACGCCGGAAGGCCTAAAGGACGTCTACAAGGAATTCAATTGCGCAGGGGACGATTTGGTAACTCGGCTGAAGAAATTTCGCGCGCACGGGATTTATGTGCTTGGCTCTTTCATCTTTGGCCTGCCCAGTGATCGCGAACAAACCTTCGATGCAACCGCGGCGGTCGCTTCTCGCGCGGAGATTGCCTTTGCCCAGTTTGTGATGCTGACGCCTTATCCTGGCACCGTCGATTTCATCAAGTGGGAGAAACAGATGGATGCAGCCCAGGTGAAGGTTGGGGACGTTCCGATCACCCGTCGCTGGCTGATTCCGCTAGGGCTACGGCCTAAGCTCTACTGGCCTCATCCGACAATGTCGGCGGAGGAAATTCGGCAACGCACGCAATCCGTTTGGGACAACTTTTATGGCTTGAAGTCGATATGGACACGTTCGCGTTTCATAAAGTCGCTGCGGGCGCGTCTTGCTTTCGTGCTGATCTCGAAGATCTACAGGCAGATGTACGCAGACACCGGGATCGCGACTGACAGCGCGCGCGTCTCACGGTCCGCGCAGTGGGCTCGCTGGTTGGCCAGACCCTGCCAGCGGCTCTTTGCGGGGACTCCGATGCCGACGCTTGAAGTTCCCAGACGCCGGACGGAGGATGCCGGTATCGGCCTGACGACCCTCGAGGCCGATTGATGTGTTCAATTGTGACCATCCGGCCTGCGCAAAAGGCGTGGCACCAACCGGGAGCGGGGACTCAGGCGAAGTCGAACAGAACCTGGCGATGCGGTACCTGCGGGCATGAATTCACTGCAGAACAGCTTCGCGGCGGCAAGCTTCTGGATCCCGCTGGCGCAGGGCAGACGTAGCGAACTGATTCAAGCTGCAGCGACAGTACTCCTGGTTCCCTCTCCATTTCAGCTAAACGAAACATTCGAAAGTGAACACACGTAGACTAAAGTACGCCATGGGTAAACACTCCAACGCAACGACCCTCCAACGTCTGGGGGAGCAGAGTGGATTCCTACTGAGGACGTACCAGGCTGAGTTTGCCAGGAATCCCGACAGTGAGGCGACAAAATCGTCGGGCAGCAATTTGATCGCTCTGCTTCACACTATCCATCAAGTCTATGGAGCTTCGATTTCCCTGGATGTTACCAATACCCTGGGTTCGATCAATCTTCCCGCCGAATCGGGCAAGTAACTAGGACCGGCCCTGAAAGCTATCTGAATCTACGCACAAACCACGTTGCTTAGTTAGACCAACGTGGTCAAAATTGATCAGATCGCAGCTGAGGCTTGCTCTAGAGTTATTGCTGTCGCATATTCTTACGGGGCCGCTTCACAAGTATGTTCTCAGGGGGAGGGCCACACTTGCGGAAGGCCCCGTCGCACTTTTGAGGAGCGTTTTATGATGTCGCCGGAAACAGGGCCCAAACGCTTGAATATGAAGTTTTCAGAATCCGGGAGGAAGGTTGTCATCCATCTTGTGCGCGGCCTTCCACCGAAGATCAGCCAGGACAAGAAGACGATTACGATCACGTTCGCCGATCGCTTTCCCGCCCGGAGCAAAGCTTCCAACCGGAAGGCCTAGCACTCGTCCGAGTTGGCCAGGGAATTCGCCAGCAAAGAATTAAGCTCGTCTAAACACCTTGCGGCATTCGAGACAGTAGGTCTCATGTTTCGGCGTAATGAGTCCGCAGAATGGGCAGACTCGCTGGGACGCGAAATCGCCATCATGCCTATCCAGCCCTAGCAATTTCCTCAACTCAGCGCCGAGGAAAGCACGCGAGCTGCGAACACCAACTAGTAGCCGATGAAAGCTGAACGACATGGATTCAATTACTCTGCCGCTCTTGAAATGCGCTTCTTGTGCGCCGAGCATATCTTAAAGGAATTCAGGAGAAACAATTGCCTGAGATATCACAATTCAATGGTAGAGCCGTGAGCAATCTGAATCTGTGCAGAATTGCTCTAGCGGCGGTGTAACCTGTAGTGCGTCCACCCTGACAATCAGCTATTTTTGCCATCTTCTTTGGTCCTCTTCGTGCCGCTATAGAGTGAGCAGTGCACAACAGTTCTTTGGAGCAGACTAAGCACTGATCTTGATCGGGACTAACTCGCCAACACATCGGGCACTCTGGATGCAGTCGATCGCATCCTGAGCGGTGTACTTTCCCATCAGAAGTGCCAGTTTGCGCTCTGACGTCGTCTTAATCGCCTTTTTTCCTATCTCCAGCAAGTACTGGGGACCATGCGCACCGACGCGCGTTAGCTTTACCAGGAATTTCGTGTTTTGCATTTCTGCCCCTTTTTATGCGATCCATAACCTACGCTTATCATGATTTAGTGAATGAGAAAACAACTGCACGTGAGTCAGGCGCCACCATGAGTGAGTATCACAATGATGGTGACAACCACGATCACCACTGCAGCAAGAGAGAACAAGAGGATACGCCGCGGCGCTCTGCCCCTTCCTTTCGATGCCATTCCGCGAATTTCGCGTGCGCAGCTTCGCTCGCCCATTTCTCGAGTTCATCAGGGCTGTTAGTTGAAGCATCGCCAACGATCGTTCGCCCTTCGGTCATACGTTACCTACTTTCGCGCCTGTTAATTACTGTCCAGGCGTATGCTATTGCGAAAGTTCATTCTGACGTATCCGGTAGCCCTGGCTGCTGGTTCGTGAAAGTTGAAACGTCGGCCTCCGAACCGAGCAAGAACCCGCTTCTTCTTTGTAGGGGGGATCGCATCGGTGCAAGGAAACGTCGTTGGCGCAACACTCATGCCAGTATTTCTCTATTCTTTGGGGCGCGAATCGCTGGCTTCGATTGAACCGTAACGCTTGTGAGGCGTTCGCGATTCCGAGCGCGACGAGCGATCTTGCTTTTTCGTTTTCTGTAAGACCTTGACTTGTCGCCCTGATATAGGACATGACTGCTCCTAGGTCGCCATCCATTCGTACGGGCTTCGCGCGCAGCCCGTGATTGCTGGAAAGCACACGCGATTTTGTCGGGAAAGGATTTAGCCTTCGGCTGATTTCTCAATCGCGAAGGCGGAAGGAGAAATGTCTTCGAGGTTAAGAATTGAGGTGTACGCCTTGAGAATTTGTGCGCTCAATTGCGTGTTGTAACCTTGCTTGTGGTTTCCAGGAGATCGTTGTCGAGCTCCCTGATCAGTTTCAGAATTGTTGGGGAATCAAGCTCTTCGTTCTCGACGCTTTTTCGTCGTACTGATTTCTGCTTGCGCGTCGACATGACACTCCTTTTCTTCTGCTTCTTCCATATTACTCAACACCAGCATAAACACCTAATTTCCAGAGTTTTAGAGGAACTTGTGTTGCAAATAAGAGGTTTGTGCGTCGCGTCGCTAGGGATTTGCTAGTTTCCGCACCTGAGCGTAGTATCGCGAAGGACGTTAGACCGAATCGGTCGTGAGCAGTTCTCGCCCAACAGCTGGTAACCTGCACAAGCCTTTCTTCCGACTCTCTCCAGCGTAACTACACGAAGGAAAACAGCACAAACACAATGGAAACAGGAACAGTAAAGTGGTTTAACGATGCTAAGGGCTACGGCTTCATCAGCCGCCAGTCTGGCGATGATGTTTTCGTACATTTCTCAGCCATTCAAGCGGGCGGCTTCCGCAGCCTGCAAGAAGGTCAGACCGTTCAATTTGACGTGACCAAGGGCCCCAAGGGCTGGCAGGCGGAGAACGTTCGAGCGGCGTAGATTTCGAGAGATCTGTAGGAGGCGATTGTGAATAAAGAATCGCCTCTTTTGTTTGAACGAAAGTTCGATTTTTATAATCTCACACCTGGCGTCTCGACTGCGACAGCCGGCTCCCCGGTGAAGCACCGAGCCACAGTTGTTAAAGATCAAGGCATGATCAATATTTTTGTGGGTAATGTCGGAGCCGATGTGACTGGAGGAACAGTTACGTGATTTGTTCGCCGTGCACGGTGTTGCTACGAGCGTTAGGCTTGTCAATGATCGCGACACGGCCCAACGGCGAGGCTTTGCATTTGTAGAGATGAACAGCATTGAAGACGCAAAGCGAGCTGTTGCTTCGCTGGACGGCGCAACCCTGAATGGCCGAGAACTGAGAGTCAACGGGGCGCGTCCGAAAGCGGAGGAGGATTCAAGCCGACCCTCATCTGACGCCCAGGATCATCGTCGACATCGAATATAGCGACGTTTGACCGATTCTCAGTCCTAGGCATCGACGTAAATTCGTCCGAAGACATAACTGCCGTCGCGGCGGCGACCTAACCACCGTCGTCAGTCCGATGGATCATTACGAATAGATACGTTGTTCTAGATCTTGAATCTGATTACGGATGCTCCGCTTGAGCGCGACAATCGTAGCGTCGTCGGGGTCCACCATACGAAGGCCATCCAAATGAGCAAGGCTCTCCCGCAAGCTGCGTAAAAGTTCCTCGCAAAGAAGTTTTGGTTGAATTGAATTCCTGATTTCCCAAGCTTCACCCATGATCGCAAGCCGGTCCCCGGCGAACCATACGGTACAGCCTGTATTCTTTGAGTGTGGTTTTGGCCCTCCTATGAGTGTGCTGAGCCTTATCGCAGGGGCATTGGCAAACCTTGCGAGAAGAGAACTTGGTCTTCCAGCACTTCGGTGGCGTCCTTGCGTGACGGGGTGACGTACCTCACCTATCAGCATGAAAGGTCTTCAAAGCGCGGGTAAATGGTGCACCCTCGAAGTTGCAGTGGGCGCGCTCGGCATCGGGCGGGGTACCGTTTCCTGGCAAGAACGAGTATCGAACCGCGCTACTCCGGGGGAACCACGAGGTCCGCTCTTTTTGCGAACAGCGGAATTGGCTAGGCGGTTCGCCTCGATGTTCCTTTCTCTCGAAATATGTGAGATCGAGAATTCCAAGGAACGCGCTAACTTCCGGCATGTCCAGTGCAGGGGGCGGAGTCGCGGGCTGCGACAAGCGTATACGCCAGTCATCTGTTTGACCACGAGTTCTGAATCAGAAAACACGTGGAGAGACATCGCGCCTCGACTCAAAGCGAACTGCAAAGCTTCGAGGAGCGCGATGTACTCGGCCACATTCGATGTGAATAGCCGTTGCAAACCGCTCTCCAAGTAAGCGGTTGACGCGTCGCTGAGCGGTTTGCACTAGAAATGGGATGGCTGCGGAGTATTCCGCTACCTCATTCGTCATTGAGAAGGTTGGAAGAGAACCGCGAGTCATGGGCACCTGATGGTCGTCGTCAACATACTCAACAGATGTCTGAGCAATTTTGACCAGTCTTCACCTGCCGACGCGCTGACACTTAAAGATGGAAGATTTCTGCCCCCGAGAGAAGTCCCCCGGGATAAAAAGCCATAGGACAGGCATTGCGCGTAATTTCGATTCTGAGGGACGGGTCGTCGTTCTGGAAGCAATCTTCATTACGCTAGTCCCGCGCAATTCAGGACAAATTGACTCAGAAAACAATAGTTTCGAAAGGAATCCTGGAATCTCTGGAGCAGGGCTCCGTCTTGTCACAGCAAGGGACAGCGACGTCGGTTAATTTGCATTCGAGCGCGGGGCTGCCAAGCCGCATTGCCATGGTTGGCAACTATCTTCCGCGGCAGTGCGGGATTGCTACCTTCACCACCGACTTGTGCGATGCAATTTCTGCGGAGTATGGCCCGGCGGGATTATTCGCGGTGCCGGTCAACGATACGGAATCTGGGTATGAATACCCGGAGCGAGTCCGCCTCGCCCTTCAGCAGGACGATCTATCTTCTTTCGAGCAAGCTGCTGACTTTCTGAATTTCACGAATTTCGATCTGGTGTGCCTGCAGCATGAGTACGGAATTTTTGGCGGTGCGGCGGGTAGCCACATTCTGGGTCTGCTGCGTCGCCTCAAGATGCCGGTCATAACCACTCTCCATACAGTTCTTCGAGAACCGAACCCTGATCAACGCCGGGTGATGGAAGAGATCGCCGGCATATCAGACCGCCTCATTGTCATGAGCCAGCTCTCATCGCAATTTCTGCAGGAAATCTTCAAAGTGCCTGGAAACAAAATCGACATGGTTCCACATGGTGTTCCCGATTTGCCATTCCTGGATCCCAATTTCTACAAGGACCGCTTTGGTGTGGAAGGGAAAGCAGTGCTGCTCACGTTCGGCCTGCTCTCTCCTAACAAGGGAATTGAGAATGTGATCAAGGCGCTCCCACAGATCCTGTCGAAGCACAAGAATGTCGTTTACATCGTTGCCGGCGCCACGCATCCGCACATCCTGCGCCGCGAGGGCGACGTGTACCGCGCCTACTTGCAGGATCTGGCGAAAGAAATGGGCGTGGAATCGCAGGTTCTTTTTCACAATCGATTCGTCAGCCCTGGCGAAATGGTTGAGTTTATCGGTGCTGCCGACATCTATATCACTCCATACCGTTTTGAGGAGCAGGTCGTTTCAGGGACACTCGCGTATGCGCTGGGCGCGGGTAAGGCGATCATCTCGACTCCCTACTGGCACGCCATCGAATTGCTGGACGATCACCGAGGCGCTCTGGTTCCTTTCCAGGATCCGGATGCAATCGCAAGAAAAACCGTCGAACTCCTCGATACTCCTGCAATACGACACCGCATACGTAAACGCGCTTACGTATATGCACGGGAGATGGTCTGGAAACGTGTGGCGCAAGGGTACATGGCCGGTTTCGCGCAAGCCCGGCGCGACCGCGCGAGCCAGCCACGAGCGATGTTGCTAGAAGAATCAACACAAAAACACTTCGACCAGTTGCCAAAGCTGAACCTGGACCACCTGCACCGCTTAACCGACGACACAGGCATTTTCCAGCATGCAACCTTCACTGTTCCCAACTACAGCGAGGGATATACCACCGACGACAACGCTCGCGCGCTGGTCTTAACTGTCCTTATCGAGCAACTTGGAGAAGCCGAGTCGACGGGAATCGAAAAGCTCGCGTCGCGGTACCTGGCATTTCTGGGGCATGCTTTCAATTCGGAAAACAACAGGTTCAGAAATTTTCTGACCTACGAACGTAAGTGGACTGAGGCTGCAGGTTCAGAAGATTCTCACGGACGGGCGCTTTGGGCCCTGGGTACGGTTCTTGGACGCTCAAACCATGAGGCGCTCCGCGGCGCGGCAGGACGTCTTTTTGAAACTGCCCTGCCTGCCGGCATTGCCTTCAGCAGTCCCCGTGCGTGGGCATTTGCGCTGCTCGGCATTCAGGAATATCTCAATCGGTTTCCCGGGGATCGAAGTGTGCAACACGCAAGATCGATATTGGCACGCCGGCTCCTGCAACTCTATGGTTCCAACCAGTCTACGGAGTGGAACTGGTTTGAGGATGTTCTGGCCTATTCAAACGCCAGACTGGCGCAATCGGTGTTGACTACTGGCCGTCACAGTTCCGATGCTCCGATGGTGTCGGCCGGGCTCGGAGCGCTCAACTGGTTGTGCAAGACCCAGCATTCCCCGGAGAATGCCCATTTTGTCCCTATCGGCTCGCAAGGCTTCTATCGTCGAGGACAAGCAAAGGCCCGCTTTGACCAACAGCCTCTGGAAGCCGGGAGTGCGGTGTCCGCCTGCCTCGAAGCTTACCGGGCGACGGGCGAGGATTGTTGGCTCACGGAGGCCTGGTCTGCTTTCAACTGGTTCATGGGCAAGAACGATCTGCAGATTGCCCTGTATGACCCTGCCACCGGCGGCTGCCGAGACGGCCTGCATCCGGAGCGGGTGAATCAAAACCAAGGGGCAGAGTCAACGCTGGCGTTTCTGATGGCGCTGGTCGAGATGCGCCTGGTGCAAGAGGAACCAAGCAATAGCCTATTTGCCGACGATATCGGTGAAACCCTGATCGCTGTTCGTGAGTAAAGACCTATGAGTGTTGCTGCTACGATCCGTCCTGAAGCCTTGCTCCTCCGGCATCCCGCCAACCCAATCTTGAGTAGCAAGGATTGGCCCTATTCAATTAACAGTGTCTTTAATGCTGGAGCAACACTGCTCGCAGATGGCTCGACCTTGCTGCTATGCCGAGTGGAAGATCGACGTGGATTGTCGCATTTGTGCGCGGCTCGATCTCACAATGGCGTGGATCACTGGCAGATCGATCCTCAGCCGACGTTGATGCCCAATTCGCAGGAATATCCTGAGGAGATTTGGGGCATTGAAGATCCTCGTCTTACATTTGTACCCGAATTACAGCAATATGCGGTGACTTACACGTCCTACTCGCGTGGCGGACCGGGTGTGTCGTTGGCACTGACCAAAGACTTCCGGACTTTCGAGCGATACGGCGTCATTATGCCTCCCGATGACAAGGATTCAGCGCTGCTGCCACGGAGAATCAATGGTTATTGGGCGCTCATCCATCGCCCGATGACGACGCTTGGATCGCATATGTGGATTTCCTACTCCCCCGACTTGACTCATTGGGGCCGGCACAGGCTTATGCTGGAAGCGCGGCGGGGCGCCTGGTGGGATGCAAACAAAATCGGCTTATCGCCCCCGCCGATCGAGACTTCTCGGGGCTGGCTCGTGCTTTATCACGGAGTCCGGCACACACCGTCGGGCTGCCTCTACCGGCTTGGCCTGGCTTTGTTCGATCTTGAGAATCCGGAGAAATGCCTGCTGCGTGGCGATTCGTGGATATTTGGACCCGAGGCGGAGTACGAGCGTAACGGAGACGTTAACGACGTCGTGTTTCCCTGCGGATATACCTTGGATGCCGATCAGGACACAGTCAACGTCTATTACGGAGCTGCTGATTGTTCGATTGCTCTGGCCCGCGCTAGCGTGCGTGCTCTATTGACTTGGCTCGACAACAATGGAACTTGTGAACGAAGGCGAGATCAGCACCGATGAACGCGTTACATTGGATGATTCAGTTCGCCTTTGGGTGTCATCACCGTCATGTAAGCCGGGTGTTCACACTCAAGACCCGAACATACAAGGTTTGCCTGGATTGTGGCCGCGAATTCGGGTTACCGCATGCTGAAGTAATGGATAGACCGGTCATGGCCGAAATCCGTACTCGGCCAAAGAAGACCAGTCGCACTCCCGCTGCATGATCTCGTACAAAGCCCCTCCCTGTACGGCATAGCCCGTTCGATTCTTGGATACGCTTCTCAAAAATTGACTGTTCAAAATTGCTCAGACTGTTCCTAAAACCCAGAGTATTATGTCGGGGCGGCTGCGAATAAACAACGGCGGAGCCTCAGGATGTAACCCACATGAGAGTAGGGCGGCCAATTCGGACTTTGACCGCGGTGACACTGATCGGAGCTTTGCGACTCTTTGCAGGAGATGCGGTAGCGCCGCCGCCGGAGAGCGCTCCTGTTTCGACAGATCGGGTAGTGGACAACCTGGTGCGCAGGAATCAAGAGCGCGCCCAGGCACTGCTGCATTCGGAGGCGACACGCGTATACCGAGTCGTTTACAGGGGATTTCCCTCAGACCGGGTTGCCGAGATGACCGTCGAGGCTACCTATAACAGGCCGTCTTTCAAGCAGTTCACAATAGTTTCGCAGAGCGGATCGAAACTGATTGCTAATCGTGTTTTCAAAAAGCTTCTGGAGAGCGAGAAAGAAGCCGCACAATCAGCCGTGAATGCCAAGACCCAACTGAATCGAGATAATTACAATTTTGCGTTTGTCGGCTACGAACCGTCCAACACTGGCGGGCAATACATATTGCGCGTCGACCCGAAGGTGCGCAGCAAGTACGTCTATCGCGGCCTGGTGTGGGTGGACGGAGCCGATTTTGCAGTTACTCGAATCGAAGCCGAACCCGCCGAGAACCCGTCATTCTGGACGAAGAAGAGCCAGATTCATCAGGAATACGGGAAAGTGCAGGGGTTTTGGCTTCCGCTCAAGAACGAGTCCGTCAGCTATATCCGGCTCGGAGGACGGGCCACTCTTACCATCGAATACATGGACTACAGAGTACACGCCCTTCAACCAAACGCTGCGACACAGTCGACCCAGGGCGCAATCTACTAGCAGTCAACACACATCTAGTTCCCGATCTCATGGAGCGAGTCATTGCCTCCAAGAATCGATGCTGCTCCCTGTTCGATTAGTTTGTCACCGCTCGCTGCAAGAGTTTTGTTAGCTAAACATCTGGCGAACTCGAGGAGAGCTATTTTTGGTGGGAAAGAAATCAACACTCCGTGTTTGGGGCAAGACACGCGCTGAATGGTCTCCGAACCATCGCTGTCAATATAAACGATCTCCCCACAATGGTTTCGTGAGCAGTGCAAATTAGTCTCAAAACTGTCCTCTGTGTCATTTCGCTTCACTTCGATTGTCAAAAAGATTGGATCATGAGGCATAAGAGTTGGGCTCCAATCGTTGACTACATCCGTGAAGCGGAGGCGGTCCGGTCCGGCAGGCGAGCAGCGGGGGTGGACACATCTTTCGTAGCGAGGAACGATGCCAGTATCTCTACCGAACAGTTAATCGTGCCGGTTCATTCGATATTTGGAAGTGCCAACAACGGGCTGGAAGCTGGCTCTATCATGACGAGTGCTTGGCCATCCCGCCAGCATCACCTATTACGCTGCGCCTGCGCGGCTATATCTCGCAATGGACCACCAACCCCCGCGACGGAACGCAATTCCCTGATCACGCAGCTGCTCCAGCGCAAATCGCACGAACGCTGTGGGTTCGTTTAATGACTTCGCCAGGGTAGCAACGGAACTGCCGTTTGGGCCACTGCTCATTTGCAGTTTTGCACGCACTCGCTCTCGCAACGTCAGCATGTCGCAAATGTAGAACAAAATACGGGATCCGGTATGTGCAGTATTGAACAGTTTGGCAGCAACCGTGGCTGGAAATTGTGCTCACTCTGAATAACCGTCGTCGGTACTCTCAGTGTCGTCTTCGTCTTCTTCCTCTTTGCCGTCATCCTCATCCTCATCATCTTCGTCTTCATCGGGCTCTTGGCGCAGGAGGAAGTCTGCACCTCTTACCCAGGCATGGTGGGCGACGCCAGAACATTCTGGACACCTGTTGTTCCTATATTTCATGGCTACCCCTTGTGCTCCCGCCATCATGGTTCTGGAGGGCGCTCGTCTGGTTCCTTCCTATGTACCTGTTTCGCGTGTTTGTCGAACTGTCGCTGCATGGCTTTCATTGCAACTCCCGGATTGCGGACCAATCCGGGCCCGGCAGAACTAAAGTACGTGGCGCAACTCGAGCACTTTCCGTGCAGCCCCGATTGGTTGTTTTGGGTGATCTCAAGTACTGGCTTTTTCATGCAGCAAGTTTCCCACGAACACTAGTCCCATACCAGCCTAGGAATTCAATACGCGGGTGTGAGCTATCTTGCTCAGACGCAATATCGGGAGTCTGCCATGATCGATTCTCCTGAGTGTGAAAACCGAGCTGCGACCGCTGATTCGCGGCTCCGATCAAGGTCGCAGTAAACCGTTGTCTGGTGAAGGTACCCGACAGCCACCACATCCAGCTAATCAGCATTCCTCGTGCGTGTGTTGCCGTGAGTCTTCGAGGTGAACACGACTCGACGCAGGAAGCTTTCGATGCGACGCACGTGAGCAAGACGCACAGAGAAAGGCGAACAACTATGCCGTTGCTCCAAGCAGTCGAAATTCTGGTGGTAGTAGGTGTGCTGCTGTGGCTGGTGAATCGATTCATCCCTATGCAGTCGTCCATCACATCGATCTTGAATGGCGTAGTAGTGATTGCCGTAGTTGTTTGGTTGCTCAATGCTTTTGGCCTCTTTCATTCCCTATCCCGTATGCACATCGGATAGTGAAGAACAAATTGCTCAACGAGCTACGCGGGCGAACATCCAGCCCGCGGCTCGACAAGGTAACACGGCAGACAACTGCCTGAAGGAGATACTTTGAAAACTAAGCTTTTCTTAACAGCCGCCCTGCTTCTCAGCGTGAGCGCTTTTGCTCAAATCACTTCTCAAACAGAACTCCTGGTCGAACCCATAAGCCCGACTCCCGTTTTTCACGTCTCTGTAACCAGCCGCAGCGTGCAGGCGATCAACTACAAGCACCGCGGCGGAGCCACCAAGCTGGATTTTGCAGGGACGGCACTGATGCCTGCAGCAACTGGTCAAGCCAAAGTGGAAAGCAAAAAGGGCTACATCGAAATCGAAGTTGAATTTGGCAATCTGCAAAAACCCACGACTTTCGGGGGCGAGTACCTGACCTACATTCTGTGGGCAATCTCGCCTGAAGGCCGGGCCGTCAATCTCGGCGAAATCTTAGTTGGCGATAACCACCGCAGCAAAGTGGATGTTACCACCGATCTCCAAGCCTTCGCGCTAATCGTCACCGCGGAACCTTATTACGCGGTCCGCCAACCCAGCAACGTCGTCGTGATCGAGAACGTGGTTCGCGAGGACACTAAGGGAACAAAGGAAGCGATGAACACCAAGTATGAACTCATGGAACGTGGCGGCTACATTCCCACCGGCTATAAGTTCGACCCCGTGGTTCTGAATACCAATCTGCCACTGGAATTCTTCGAAGCGCGCAATGCATTGCGCATCGCGGAATCCGAGGGTGCCGAGCAGTATGCTGGCGACAGCTATCAGCATGCGATCCGGCTCATGGACAAGGTCGATCGATTCGCCACGGACAAGCACGCGGATCGGAAAGCAATGATCGCGGTGGCGCGCGAGGTAGTGCAGACCGCGGAAGATGCTCGCGCAATCACCGTCAAGAAGATCGACCAGGAACGCTTAGACAATGAACGCCAAGCCGCCGCCAACGCCCAAACTCAGATCCAGGCGGAGGCTGACGAGGCTACGCGGCAGAAGAACCAGGCGCAGTCCGACCAGGTGCGAGCGGAGAACGCTAAGGCCCAGGCGGAATCGGATACTGCAAACGCGCAGGCGGCGACTCTGGCTGCACAGATTGCCACAGCAAATGCTCAGGCTGCAAAAACCCAGGCCGAAACGGATGCAGCGAAAGCGCAAGCTGACAAGCAACAAGCCGAATCTGACAGCGCCACAGCCCGCGCCAATGCTGCCAAGGCCCAGGCAGATTCCGACAAGGCACGATCTGATATGGCGGACAGACAGGCTGCTTCCGCTACGGCACTTGCCGCAGCCCAGGCCGATGCCGAGCAATCCCGCCTGGCAGCACAGAAGGCTGAAGCCGAAAAACTGGCAATGCGTGCGAGATTGTCCGACCAATTGAACTCGGTCCTTCAAACGCGCGACAGCGCGCGGGGCCTGATCGTCAGCATGTCTGATGTTTTATTCGACACGGGAAAGTACTCATTGAAGTCCGGTGCACGCGAGAAACTGGCGAAAGTCGCAGGTATTCTGCTCGCCTACCCCGGGCTCAACATCGCGGTCGGCGGCTACACGGACAATGTGGGCGGTGATGCGATGAATCAAAAACTTTCTGAAAATCGCGCCGGCTCGGTACGTGATTACCTCGTGAGCGAGGGAGTATCGGCCAATGCGGTGACAGCTCAAGGCTACGGCAACAGTTCGCCGGTTGCCTCAAACAATAACGCGTCCGGCCGCCAGCAGAACCGCAGAGTCGAACTTTTGGTTTCCGGCGAAGCCATCGGTCACCCCGTAAATGCGACAACAGGAAGCTTGCGGTAAGAAATCTTTATCTGCAACCAAGAAGGAGTGACACATGCTTGGAACCATACTGATCGTGATTCTGCTCTTGGCCCTCTTTGGTGCGCTGCCGCGATGGTCCCATAGTAGAAGCTGGGGCTACCTGCCGAGCGGCGGAGTGGGGTTGGTCCTTGTCATTGTTGTGATTCTGCTACTTCTCGGCAGGATCTGAATTGTGCGCGTGAACATACCGAATGGGGCAACAGCGAAGCGCCGGCCCGGTTTCTTCTTCGCGCGTCGGCGCTTTTGATTTTCGTGCTTCTGTGCAGCGGCGGCTTGACTGCGTATTCGGTTCTCACGCACGAGGAGATCGTTGACCTGTTGTGGGCCGACGAGATCCGGCCCCTCCTGCTTAGCCGATTTCCCGGTCTGACGGACGACCAGATCAAAGAAGCGCATGCCTATGCTTACGGAGGCGCGGTCATTCAGGAGCTCGGCTACTACCCATTCGGAAGTAGAGAATTCAGCGACTTGGTGCATAACGTCCGCAGCGGCGACTTTGTTCGCGAGCTGATACTCGAGAGTCAGAACGTTAACGAGTACGCTTTCGCGTTGGGCGCACTGTCGCATTACGCGTCGGATAATGCGGGTCATCCCGCGGTGAATGAGGCAGTCGCGATCGAGTATCCCAAGCTGCGGGCCAAGTTTGGTAAGTCGGTGCGATATGCGCAGGACAAGACCGCACACCTGAAGACCGAGTTCGGTTTCGACACCGTGCAGGTCGCGAAGAACCGCTACGCCTCGCAGCAGTATCACGACTTCATCGGCTTCCAGGTATCGAAGCCGCTGCTGGAGCGGGTTTTCCCGGTCGTGTATGGAGTCGAGTTGAAGGACGTGCTCACGCATGAGGACCTGGCGGTTGGCTCGTACCGCTTTGCGATCAGCCGGCTGATCCCGCAGATGACCAAGGTCGCACTGCAAACGCATAAAAAGGAGTTGGTGCGCGAGACCCCCAATTTTGCCAGAAAGAAGTTCTTGTATCGCCTTTCTCGTTCCGGGTACGAGAAGGACTGGGGCAAGGATTACATGAAGCCCGGCGTGGGCACCCGGATGCTCCCTGTTGCGGTATATACCGAAGGTTGGACCGTTTAAGGGAACTGGCATTCAATAATCCGACCTCAAAGACCGAAGATCTGTACATCAAGAGCATCAATACCACTGTCGATCAATACCGCGCATTCCTTCACCAAGCGCGCACCGAGACGCTGGCTCTACCCAACGTCGACCTGGATAGCGGCCAGACTACGAAGGCAACCGAGTACTCCTTGACCGACGACGCTTACGCCAAATTGCTGGCGCAGGTGGCAGGCAGAAAATTCGATCTCACCACGCCGGAGCTGCGCGATAACATCCTTGACTTCTATTCCGACCTGACACTCCCCATTGAGACTAAGAAGAACCCGGGCGAACGGCAGAATGTGCTGACCGGATTGCACGAACTGAAATCAATGATCCCGGTCGTGAGTGGCAGGCAGATAAGTGCGCGATCGCGATCTACCAACGGCACAAAAGACGGAGGAAAGAACAGTGGAAAGCAAAGAATGGACGGTCAAAAGACTTAATGGAAGCCTTGAAGAGGTTTCCGCTCGAGGCCAAGGTCTACTACGAGATGGGCCCGAACGGCCCAGGAACAATCGGGAAAGCGCAGTATGTCAAGGTCTGGGGCGACGACGAGTTGGGAGTGCTGTTCGATCGATAGCGCGTTTGCTCCTCAGGTAACAAAACCTAGGACCCGCTGCAAGACCCGCAGGATGGGCTCGATCACCAACTCGTATAGCAGGGTTCTTAGAGGATGCTGCAATTTTCGAAATCCTCCGACACTGTCAGTGACCTATCTTTCTGGGTGCAAGGCCCAGAGCTGGAGTTTTTGACCAGCAGCGCTGGGATGCTGCTTCTGCAGCCACATTAGCCGGCGGTCAGTGACTGTAAGTCTCCAACTTCGGGTTATTGGTTCCATCTTTGACAGTCGAGTGCTTTCCAGTCGCGCTCTCAAGATGCCTCCTCGGCCATTGACTCGCCTTCCTCATGTTCGATTGAGTACCCAGTGGCATCCTCTACGCGTGGGCTTTCGTTGGGGCAGCCTTCGTCACTCATTCGTGAGGAGCCTGCTGTCCTCGCTCTGCCGGTTCACCAATGGCTGACCAAGAGGTCGCGCGACTTCGAAGGGCTTACTGCGCTTGTTCTCGCGAAGCTGTTCTGCGGTGAATTCGCCTCCGCAAATACTGCAACGCCAATAATTCGATGGGCGGGCATTGAATCGTGCTCCCTGCTCATCAGAACGCCTGGCCAAAGCCAACTCGCCACCGCAATCCGGACACTGCCGAGAACTCATAGTCGCTCCATGTATGTTAAACGTTGACCTTTATCAAATCCGCCCGCTCGAATCGAATGCATTGACGAGTTCCTGGCCGGAACATGAATGCAGTTCCAGCCAGGCAAATCATCTCGTCTAGCGGCCCCAATTGCTTATTTCTTCTCTTCTCTTGCTTCCGCAATGCTGGCCTGTTGTCCAGCGGTAGAAACGGCCTTTACGAATGCGTCAGCACTTTCCGGAGTGGATACTTTTCCGGAGAGGATGTTTCGAAACCTCATGTGCTTGCCGTAAATAGCGCGCGTGGAGTCGTCATCCTGCTGCACCACTGCTCCTTCCAGCGTAATGCCGGCGAACGCGCCTCTGGAGCGTGAGTATGTCAACACCTGTGTGTTCATCTTCCAATCCGTACCGGCGGATGCATGGCGGCCAACCGGGCCGGCGGCTACGGATCCTTCGCCGGATAGTTGGAACTTACTTGAGAGCAGATGCTGGAAGCCTTGTTCGTTCATGACCAGCATGACCAGATCCACGCCCTCGACGCCGATCTGTAATCCCCAACTTCCCCCGCCGACAGAAACAAATGCTGGCGCACTCCAACCGCTGGAGGTGCGGCACGAAGCAACGCCACGCCCGTGTTTCCCGCCGAAGATGAATCCGCCCTTAATCAGGTCGGGGACGACCAGGATGCACTTTGCGTTGCTCAACACCTCTTCGGGGATACCCTTGTCAGGAGTCGCCATGATCGAGTGCAGAACATCGACCGAAGACTGCAGGCGCGCGACCGAGTCTTCGCGGGCTGACCCTGCGCAGGCGAACGTCGCAAACAGAGCCATGAAACTGACCAGCAAAACTGATAAAGCTTTCTTCATGAATGTTTCCTTTCGGTGCGGAGCTAAGGGAAGACAACTTCAGATTGGCTGACTTAGTTCAGTGGACCTGAAAGAGAGAGAAGGACCGCTCGTCTCAGCTTTCATAATGGGCTTGTTGGAAAAGAGTAGCTGGTCTGAATTGCTCAGATTGTCTTGCTTCGGAAGTCATTGCCATGGCCCCAGGCTCACGCCCTTGGTGACCGAATCCCCTCGAGGAGCTGCGCGAGAGTCCCATAGAGGTTGCGGGGAGGCTCGCCTTTGGGGTAAAAGCCATGCGCCATCACTTCAGACGGCAACTCCCCGCCATTTCTGTACGCGCCACTCATAGCGATGGTAACAATCCTCGGAAAACGACGCCGGATCTCCGAGAGCAGGTTCACACCAGACATTCGTGGCATGTTCAGGTCGGAAATTATGATGTCGGGTGCGCTTTCGTTTATCAACAGAAGAGCTTCCACGCCATCCACAGCGGTGGCAACGTCATAACCGACCGACTCGAGTAGCTGAGTCAGGCAGGTACGGATGGTCGGGTCGTCGTCCACGACAAGAACTTGACGCTGTGCAGGGGTTGCCATAGTTATACGGTAAAGTGTCGCATTCAGTCCCTGTCCCAGTCTGATCAAAATTGGACATTTCGTCGATGGCACTCCCCGCGCCTTTAGTGCTCCTTTTCCGTCCTCCCAAAGGCGGGGGTTTCCCTGGCTTTCTTGGGTTTCGTACGGCTTCTTGCCGGTAATTCCGGGCTCGACTCATATTAAGCGCGAAGTGGACAGCAGCCCAAAGGAAGTAAGGAGGGTCCGATGTGGGACTCAAAAGCGGCGGCGGCCAGTTCCGAGTTCTCGGCCACCATGACAATGCGTATATTCGGTCGAAGCTGCTTGATCTCGGACGCAATGGTAGAGCTTTCCCTGCGGGCCAAACTAAACAGGGCTACCGTGCTGAGAACTGCAAAGCGTTTCATGGATCTTGCCTCGACCTAAGGCTAGGCTCCATGGAGGAGAGCAACTGTGTCTTTTTGACCAGTTGGACGGTTTTGTTTGCCCGGTGCGCATCTGCATCGCGGTCCGGAGCGCGCACTTTACGGAGCAATAGTGAGCAGATATCTACCCGAGTAGAGGGTACGTTTATAAACTTCATGAGGAGATCATCATGAAAACCTACTACCTTCACCTGAGAGCGTTTTCTTGTGACCTATGCCAAGGGCCTGTCGTAACTGGCTCGACGGCAGTGCGCGAGAGGGACATCGAAAAGGAGACTGAGATTACAGAAGTGGGAGCTATTTGTCTCTCATGCGGTCACCGGCAAAGTGAAGCGACTGCGCCGGGCCGGACGCGCGACTTTCCGCCAGTTCTGTGGGAACCTCCGAACGCGCCGACGGTCCCCGGTATGGGACATACTGCCAGTGCTTATCGTGAGATGCTCAATCGTGAAGAACCACGTTGAGCAGTGAGCTATGGACCTGCAGTCCTCCGTCTTCTCCGGCGGAGTAATGAATGAATCCCATTTTTCGAAACCGATTCATGAAGAAGCTGACCCGGGAGCGGGTGGTCCCCACCATCTCCGCCAGGGTTTCCTGACTGATCTTCGGAACTACACTTTCCGGTACCCCTTCTTTGCCAAAACGCGCGAGCATGAGAAGGACACGGGCCAGCCGCTTTTCGCTGGAATTGAACAACTGGTCAACCAAATCTTCTTCGTACCGCACGTTCCGCGCGAGCAGGTAGGCGACGAACATTTCGGAGAGGGTCGGCTCGCGGTGCAGTGCTTGCATCATGGCATTCTTCTCAATCCGAAGGACAGCGCAATCCGTTATTGCAGTTGCGGTGCCCATGCGGAGTGGCTGTCCCGCGAGCGAGCCTTCGCCGAAGAAGCTCCTGTCGCCTAGAATGCCAATCGTCGCTTCCTTGCCGGTCTTGGAAACGACTGCGAGCTTGACTTTTCCTGTCTGGAGATAAAAAACCGCGTCGGCGGGATTCCCTTGCGCGAAGATAGTCCGTTTCTTCGGAAAGCGCATGGCTTTCCTGCCCTCTCCGATTGTGGCTAGCAGTGCCTCAGGGTCGAATTGGCGGTTCTTCTTGGCAGTTGTGACGGGGCTCATCACTCATCATTTTAGCCCTGAATGGCAAGCGGGAAATGAGCCATTGTGCTCAGTATCTTATGGAGAAGTGCGCGAACCTGAAGATGACTCAAGAGCGTAGGAATTGCATCAACCGGATACCCACCATGCTTTTGAGGCAACTGCTGCCCAGCCACACTGGCTGGCAGCCGCTGCGAGGAGAAGTGACATGCATCCGAAAGAGTTGATGAAGCCGACCTGGTTAGCGAAATGGTGCTGTTGACGTTCGGCACCCTACTCTCTTCATCCCTGGTGTGGTTC
The DNA here is from genome assembly GCA_035606605.1 of Terriglobales bacterium. Classification (GTDB taxonomy): domain Bacteria; phylum Acidobacteriota; class Terriglobia; order Terriglobales; family Acidobacteriaceae; genus Gp1-AA145. The sequence goes on along the minus strand of DATNEX010000150.1, from coordinate 2,682 downwards.
GTAGTTGCGGCGCTCACTCGACCGTGACGACGCGGCAGTGCCGTTGCGGATGACTATGACGCCTACAGTACAAGTCGGAACAATTCTGATCGCAGATCTCCCTCAGATCGCGCAGTTCCTTAGTCTCGCGAGTGAACCCTATTCCGGCAAATGCAACGTAGTCCAGGGGCTCGACGGCTTCGCCATGGACCGGAAGATCCATCGCGCGGGCTGGAACTTCTTTTTCATGGCGGGGAGATAAAAGTAATGTTCTTTGGAACTCTCGGGACAACCAGGATCCAGAGCGCGGTGCGACGAATTCTCGCTAAAGCGAGGCTGCAAGGCTTCAACTGCCTTGAAGTAACCGGAATCGTTGCGAAACGGTTCTTGGGAGTGCGCTACACCACTGTTTCCGCGCATTCACGTCACATCCAGCCGAGTTGCTATCTCGATGGACTCGGGATACGGCGGGCGTCCCAGCTGAACGCCGAATGGGCCAACGGTTGAGTTTGTCGTGCAATAACCGCCAAGGCCCATGCGGGAGCCGCATTGACGGAACAGCAAGGGTTTTACCTCGGAGTATTTGGACGGTAGTGGTCCTTGCAGGTTAATACAGAAGAACTCGCGAACGTCAACGGTGGAAATAGCAATTTCAGGACTTGACTACTTTGTCTGAAGCTGCCAAACGCCGGTCGCGATGAGCATCAGTGCGCGGCAGTCCCGTGCTAAGCTCGCATTTCTCGCCTGGCTTAGCCCCACAGGTTGGGCAACGAACCGATAGGACCTTCTTCTCGCTTACTTTCATAAACAACACATTGACCCCGATGTACAGCAGTAACTGACCAATTCTGACCAGTAACTTGGGTTTAACAAAAACGAATGAGCCAGCCATTAAAAAACCCTCGTCAGAGACGGGGCTGGGAATTTTCCTGAGTCAGACCCTCACTTTTTCGGTTCCAGGACTATCTCGCGTGCAAGTCGGCTGCCGATAATGTCCCGGTAGGCAGACCGATCCGTGTAGCCTGCTTCGATCCTCGGCATCCCCCCAAACAGGTCTTGGCTGAGTTCTTCCGCTTTGTCCGCGTTGGCTTCCATGGTGGCCAAGTCCTTGTATTCCGTCATCAGGATCACGTTGCAGTCAGTCGGGTTGTGCGCTTCCGTCCGAATGGCTATGTAACTCAGCACGTACCCGGCTTTTTTCATCGCGTCTTGCTCTTTCTTCCAGTCACCCGCCAGGTAACGAGAGTACCGGTCTTCCATGCCACCCTTGACGTGGATGCATTGCATTTCCCATACAGATCCATCGTGGTACGGCTTTGACTGTGCCAGCAAAGGTAAAGCAAATAACAGCACACATGCTGCGACAAGTGCCGAGGCAACTCTTCTCATCATGGTTTCTCTCTTTCTGAAGTGAAAATCGGGGATTCGGTGTGGGCACGCGTGTCCGAACCGCCCACTTCGATCGACTATGCCAGCTTCGAAGACTTCGGACTGGTCGTTATTGACCACTTCGGAAGAGATCGGGAATTGGTCAATGTCGAGTCAGGGGTTCTCATAAGATTGCTCTTGTTTTCGTTTTTGTCCCGGCAATTTGAGCACCCGCGACCTTCCGCCAAGAAAGCTGCGGTCAATTCTGACCGGACTTCTGTCTTCTGAAATGAAATAGTTTTTGTTGGCGGCCAATTCAGTGAGACGAAATAGGAGGATGAATGTTCTCTCCCTCAAAACGGCACATCCTTGTGGTGGATGATGATGAAAGCGTTCGTGAGGTATTTTCCGTGATGCTGCGAGAAAAAGGATACGAGGTGGCTACCGCGGAAAACGGTTTCGACGCCCTTCTAAAGCTCAAAGGCGTGGTAATCCCGGACGTAATCATCTCCGATCTCAACATGCCGGAAATGTCTGGGTTCGAATTCCTGTCCGTGGTGCGACGCCGCTTCCCGAAGATTTCAGTGATCGCCAGCAGCGGCGCCTATGGAAGCAGAGCTGTACCGACGGGAGTCTTGGCGGACGCTTTTTATGCCAAGGGGGAAGATCATCCGGATGCGCTGCTGAACAGCGTGGCTTCGTTGATCGAGACTTCAGGTGAGCAAGCAAGTGCCCATCAGAGCGGCTCAGCTCCGGTTTGGATTCCGCGGAATGGGCAAGACTCGAATGGAATTCCTTATATCGTGATTACCTGTACGGAGTGCCTGCGGTCTTTCCCGCTGAACGTGACAACAGAGGAGAATCCGGAGGTTCTTGAAACACCATGTCCGTTTTGCCTGAACACAGTGAAATACATCATTGATTTTTCTCTTTCTGTGTTCTCTCCCACAAAGGTCAAACCCACTCCTGTAGTTAGCCGGAAGGACTCGTTGGCGTAGTCCGGTCCCCTTTTTGGCCCTCTCGACTCGGCAAGCCCCCAAATTTAACGGGAGCAGGAAGTAACCCTAAAATAGGGTTGCCGATAATGGTCTGCGAAGCAATCCGCCTCTCGAGCACCCCTGAATCTCCGCTATAGGTCTGCCCACGGGTGCCTGACCAATCCGTTCTTCTCGTACCGAATCCATGTCCTTCAGATGGACTGAACCCCAAAAATGAGACACTCGGAAAAGGCACACTGTGCAGGGAAAGGAACTGCAAGTGGCAAGGAAACGAAAGACGCGAGTGGGGCGGTACCCAAAAGAATTCCGCCGCATGGCCGTCGAGCGGCTAAAGAGC
>DATNEX010000132.1:0-49768 GCA_035606605.1 Terriglobales bacterium | reverse complement strand
GCGCGGTACAGCACATAGAACAACAACGGTTCCAGTAGCTGCGGGTACTCCCTCATACCTTGAAAATCAAAGCATTGAAATCGTGAAAAGCTAAGAGTGTCCTCAGGGTTGTCAAAGAGAAAGCCGAATTGCCCGCCTTGTTTCCACTTGTGTAGCCGGTTGTCGAGATCGCGACGCAAGGTGTTGCCGAGAGTGCTAAGCGTGTGTAGGTCCCGATCATCGAGTTCGTAGAGATTCTTGATTTGTTCGAATAGTTCTTTTTCTTGCACGCTAGAAATGTGCTCCGAGCTCTGGGACTCGGCCAGCACCCGGACGAACACGCTGAGAAAGTCCAGATTTTGTTTCGACGCAGGCAAGGCGAATGGATTGATCTTGAAGTCGCGGGATTCAAGCCCGAGCCGGAGGTAAGAACCTCCGAAAAGGCGGGTCAGGCTCTCGAAGCTTCCTCCCAAATCAAAGATGAAGGTGTAGGGCTCATACTTCTGTGCATTAGTGATCAGAAAATTGAGCAAGAACGATTTTCCCGAGCCCGTGCGGCCGAGAATTACGGTGTGCGCAATGTCGCCATGGTGGAGATTGAGATAGTACGGCGTCTGATGCCTGGTTTCGAGAACTGCAAGATACTCCTGCTGGAGGTGATGGTTTTGAGGCTCGCCCGACTGAAGGCTAAATAGAAAAGAGTAGTCGGCGTAGTTGGTGTTTGTGATGTGGATCCGGCGGTGATTAAGCACCGAGTTGCCCGGCACTGTAGACAAATAGGCGTTCAAGAGGTTGTAGCGCTCGTCGTAGAGCTGGGCATCGTGCACGCTGAAAATTTTGTAGAACTCGGCACACGCGGCATCGACCTTCGCTCGATCAAGGTCATAAGCAACCACCGTCAAAGAAAACTCTCCAAAGTAGGTGCCGTTGATTTCCAACTCGTTTAGTGCCAGGCCTAGGCTCTGAACTTGGGATTCCTTCGAGTCGTCTACCAGGATGTCCTGGGGACCGGTGGGCATGCCCGAAGTGTTCAGATAGCTGATGAGTGATCGTTTCGTGTTGTGGAAGTGGCGTCTGCGGGAGTGAATCCGTCGACGTGTCTTGTCCGGATCTTCTTTCTTCCACTCCGTCACGATGAAGAAATTCGCTCGAGCTTCCAGCAACTTTTGAAAGATAAGAGGGAAGCTCTGCGCCGAAGGTTCTTTCAAGGTGAGAACTTTCACATAGAAGTCTTCCAGTCGCAGGTATCCGCGATGGCATTCCAGCTGAGATTCACATAAGTAGTAATCGAGGAAAGTATCGTGTTTGAGGCGAGCGAGTTTCAGTTTGGCCGGGGCGAAATTCAGGATGCGCTTGAAGAATCGAAAAGCCTCCTGTTTGCCCATAAGGTCGACGGACAGGAAGTCATTCACCTGCCGGATGAAGCTGGAAACTTTTTCAATGAGAGCGGTCTGGGCACCCTGAATCTCTTCACCCAGCAGAAAAATCTGTTGTTCGCGTTCGAGCAAGGCTTTGAACTCACGCCATGGGCGGTGTCTCTCACGCACTGCTTTTGCGAAGGGGCGGAGAAATGACTTCTTCGCCGATGGGTTCTCGAGGATGATCACGAAGTAGATGGAGATGGCATAAAGGCTGTCGGCCTTGCCTTGAAGATAAGTAATGCGATTCTCTATGGCAGCCGAGAGGACTGGATTGGGATAAGTCCTGTGCGCTATTTCGGGAGCATTGCGTTTGAATAGGTATTGGTAGATGCGGCAGCGATTGTCGAACAACTTGAGGGCCGACTCCAGCCGCTTTGTGCTGTTGTCGATTCCGTTGCCATCCAGGCACTCGTAGTCGACGCCTTTCGAGGCCAAAACACATCCAACGTCTCCGCTCTTTGTTAAGAACGTGTGATCGTCAATGAACCCAAACAGATTGATGTGCTCGTTCAGCGAGCCGGTTTCGCGGTAGGGCTTGAGAGCGCTTGCAAGTCTAAACATGGCGCCTCCCCTCTATCCGGGTGGGGCCGTATTTCATGGGGTCGTATTGGCAGCGGGCCTTCGTGGAATTCAGCAGGAACCGCAGGAGTTGGGGATCGGTCTTCGTGGCCCAGCGCGCAAATCCGTAAAGCAGGCCGAACATGAGCAGCCCGCCTAAGAAGGTGTGCAAAAGATTGAAAACCGCCGCGCCCATCACCAGGGCGAAGAAGAAGAGCTTTCTCTCCACTCCCATCATGGTCAGCGGAGCGTTGAGCGACCGGAAAACGGGATTGACTCTGCGTTGCATAGTTGTTCAGTCCTTGAAGCGAGCGCCATCGATTTAGGGAAAGAGCCAGGACATGAAATTGACGGCCCCCACCGCCATGCCTACGCCGAATATCACGCCGGACAATGTGCGTTTGGCAGCCCCTTCGCCAAAGGCAAACATCAGTCCTCCAACCACGATTGCGACCAAGGCCAGGCCGGTAGCAATGGGCCCCGTGAAGGCGGTTTGCAGTGCCTGGACAGCCTGAGTCCAGGGACTCGTGGCAGTTTGGGCAAAGACTTCATCGGCGAGAGCAAGACAGGTTGCCAGCGTGAGAGCACCTTTGCGAACTGCTCTCCGCCTACTGGCAATGGGGCGGGGAGACAATGCCAAACGAGATTTGTTCATGGCGAAACCGCCTCCAATCAACAGGTGGAAAAGTAAGGGCCCTCGCTGGCCTGCGCGATGATCGGGAAGCCGTCAACCTGTGTGTGTTGGCTATTGTGTTTTTTAGAGCCAAGAAAGTAAGAGCGTCGGCCACGGCCCGGCCATCGCGCTTCACAGCGAAGAAGCCGGCGAGTACTGCTTCTTCTCTTACCTAATCTGTCAAGAAGCGGGAAAATAGACCGTAGGAGATAGGATTTTTTTTAGGCGACGACATCGTCAAGAGATTGACTTGCCATTGGTCCGCGTGCGGCACGTCGCAGCTTCTCGACTACCCGCTGCACCCGGTGCCGAAACGCCACATCAGAGAGTCTGTGTTGTGCCGCTAAGGTCTCCGACGACTCGCCTTGTAGCTTGAACAGTACCAACAACTGATATTCCGAGGAGTTCAGTACGCCACACGAAAGGCACCGCGTCAGAAACTCGCTGAGCGCAATCTTCGTTTCGAAGTCGTGTCCCGTCGTCGCGGGCAATTCGTTCAAGGCCTTTACCTGGACCCGCGCAGCTGATGTGAAGTCAGCTTCATGCATCGCCCAACGAAATGCACTGCGTCGCATCCCCCGGATAATCGTGAAAGCGTAGTGTGATTTCAGCGTTTCGAGAGTTTCGGAATGGAGAATTTCCCACACCGAAGTTAGGAGGTGCTGCGCAATATCCTCGCGGGTGAGTGATGGGAATCCAGTAGTTATCTGGGTGGTGGTGCGGTGAATCGCGGGCATGAGAATAAGCAGCAAAATTTGGCCGCCCACTTCACCGAAAGGGGTGCGGCTGACGCGCAACAATTCGCCTATGATTTCATCGACCTTCGAAGGACGATTTTCCGCAAGTTGAGGATCTCTCAACCGCAGCAAGAGATCGTTGTAGCTGGGGAAGGCCGACAAGATTGGACTCTGCAAGACGAAGGTCCGATACCTGCTCTCGGCGTGTTCACCCTTGAGCTCGCTGAGCAGCGCGTGTTCCAGTTCGCATAACGGGCAAGAGCAGCTGGGGCGGGCACTCATGTTGATGCTCCTGTTTCCTCTTTGGAGTTCTCACCCGAGGGATTCAGGACTGGGGAATTACCGCGGACTATCAGTCATGGAGGGAAACACGGGGCGCTTCCGTTCATGACCGGAAGACTGAGAGGCTATGGTGCCGTACGCAGGCCCTGATCCGGCCGTATTTTTGCAATGTGGTCGTATCTGCGAACAACGGGCGGTCGATGGAGGCGAGATCGGTTCGCGAATCGTTAGGAAGCAGCTATTTTCCTAGTTAAACCGTTTAGCACCATGGTCAGCAGTTTTGGCGACACTTGCGAGCGCATTTTGTGCTGTGCGGAGGTCGGCGAGGCGTTTCTCGAGCTCTTCGCTGAAGATTTCAGCGCGCTCATAAAGCCTTGCACTCTGAATCGCAGCGGCGGCTGGAATGGCGAGCAGCTCTGCGATCCGCAAATGCTCGGAGCTAAGCCCGCCCGGGAGGCCGTGATTCAACGAGAGTAGGCCCAGGGTTCGTTGGGAGGCGATCAGGGGAACGCAAATCCAGGAGCGGAGATGGGGGTGGTTCTTGAATATGCGCCACTCGAGATCTTGCTGTGTGTCAGAAACAACCACGCTTTGAAGGCTTCGCAAGATGCGGCTGATGATTGGATAATCGCCAATTTCAAGATCAAGCGGGTATTTCTGACCGGTGCATTCGCGGTGCGGGAATTCGCGTGCGATAAATAGGCGAGAATCCGCTTCAAGCAGCAGGATATTTGCTGAGTCGAATGGCACGAGATCTCTTAGAGATCGGAGCAGGGTATCTAGAACGTTGTCCATTCGAAGATCTTGAGTTAAGGCCAAGGTCGCTTTGCGCATTGCATCCGACTCTGCCCAGGCAGATTCAGCGAGAGATAAGCTCCTCGAGATTTCCTCCTCCGCCTCTTTCTGCCGGGTGATGTCGAGCCCGGTGTTAACCAGAAGTTGAATGTTGCCGTGGATATCGCGCAACGGAAATCCTCGTACCCAAAGCCAACGTGGTTCACCGTTCGGCAAGACAATCCGGAACCGTTCGTCGAAACGTCCGATGCGCATGGCTCGTTCGAGCCGGAACAACACATGTGTGCGATCTTCAGGATGGATGACTTCCTCATAGGACAGTGGGTCGGTTTTGAGAGTAGCGAGGGGGCGTCCGGTTATGGTTTCGTAGGCGGCATTCGCATAAAGCGTCTTCCTAGTCTGCGCATCAATCATCCAGAAAACTTCGTGGATGTTGTCAGCCATCTGCCGAAATCGCTCTTCACTCGCCAGCAGGGAAGCTTTCTTGGCATCGAGAGCATGAGCTGCTTGGCGTTGCTCGTCTCGTAGCTGCAACAAAGATCTAGAGAGTAGGAAAACCACAAGCGAGAACGTAGCTAGAGCGATGCCCAACAACAGTGACGAGAGATCAACGGTTTGAAGTCGATAAGTCAGCAGGGTGCTGGTCAGGATAAGAAGAGCGAAGCAGAAAAGGACTGAACTCGTCCATCGGCCAACCTGCAAGGCGTGGCTGCCAAACAATTCGCGGGGGAGTCGGTCAACTCTCTCCATAAAGCCGCCGCGGGCTGTTGCGGACTGATACTTTCGGCCCGATAGTATCTTTTCACTGTAGCCCCGTCAAGATGCGCTGTCGCAGTGTCGCATGCGCCTCTCTCTGTCAATAACAAGACTCACGTACGACCACAAAGAAGTTCGTGAATCAGTCCCAGCGGTTGCCAACGTCGTTATGGGCGCACGGTCATGATTGCCCTCCGCCCGGTAGCTCTGGCCCAATAATCGATCCATTGCTTAGCGATACCCTTCGTCTTGTCAATCAAGGCATCGCTGGGTTGTTGACCATGTTCAACAATCAGGACCATCCCGGTATTGAAATTCCTTTGTGAGTGATACACATCGGGCTGACGCGGTCCTTCGGCAGCAATGACGTCTTCAATGCCCACCTTGACTCGATCGGCTTTAAACATCGGATGGCCCGCCCGATCTTTACCCGCCGGCACCAGATCCTTTAGCAAGAAGAAGTCGGGTACTTCGGTAGGCGAAACCAAACCCATCAAATAAAGATCAAGGTAGGAATATCCCGTGGCAGGCACATAGTAATCATCGTCCAGCTGCGTGAAAGTGCCGTCGAAGTTGTTCTGCCAGACGCCACCACCCATGGCCGATGCTTCAGTGGGGCGTTGATACGGGAACGCGACTGGCGAGTGCAATCCTCGTGTCCAGTGGACAGGACCGAGCGGAACCGTTTCGCCGTTGATCTTGGCTGATGCCGACGCACCCCAACGATGACCCATTTCATGACCGAGTTGCGACATCGCATAGTTGTAAGGGAGCATCTTTCCGTCTGGCGTGCTTTCCCCGAGCAGGTGAGCATAGAAGGTGATGTCATGATCGCTACCGACGGGAGCGCCATCCGGCGGCCACTCCTGCATCTGGTTTGATCCGGCAAAAACCGGCTGCACGTAACCCCACTGGAATCTGCCCTGGCTGCAGTAGTTCTCGAGGCCCGCCTGAGTTTCACCAATTCCGGTAACACCACCACCGCGCGGACCATCGCTCGGTGTGCCGGCCTCCTGGTTGTCGATGCGAAAGTCGGAATAGTAAGCAAGAAAGTCGAACCTGTCGCCCAGTGCCTTGATTGCCGTGCATGCTAGGTCCTCCGGCCGAGGTAGGGCGAGGTAATGAAACGATTCATAGATCAAGGAATAAGGGCCATCTTTTCGTGTCAGAGAAGAAAGGTGGGCTTCGGGGCTTCGGAGTCCGGAGACGGGAACTCTGTCGGGAGTCAGCTGCTCAGTGGCCGATTCCCGATCCTCGCGAACCATGACTCGCGCGCTGACCTTCAAAGTACCGGCCTGGATAGCAGCTTTCGGCAACGTGCCCTGAAGCGTGATGGTGTTTCCGGTCGTGCTCACCATTCTTGAGACGCCGGGGCCAAAGGCAAAATAACCCGGCTCGCGGCCGGGAGGTCTGCCGGCGAACGCAGTCCAAGTTATTTGAGACGCCTCTGTGCCCGGGGACGACGGCGTTTCAAACGAGACCTGATAGCCGAAATGTTTGAAGTCCGGATCTCCCGGCGGCAGAACGGGTCCTCGGGTCTCGAGAGTCACTTTCAGGAGAACTCCGCCGACGATAGAAAACCTGATATTGCGGACGTCGAGGTGGGCGGGCAGCTCGGTATGAGGACTTGCAGTCAGCGTCGCGATCAGCGTTTCAGTTCCTGAGATAAGTGGATATACGCCGATGATGGCGTCTCGGGCCGCGAGTTGCTGGTACGACATTTCAATCATTCCATCGCTGCGCAGGGCCGCTTGAAAGCGGTTCACGGTTTTGAACCATGTGAAATCCTGGATATTGCCGAAAGGCTCGGTTAGATCCCAAGTGACAACCACTCGATCCGCAAGTTCTTTGACATAGTGCGGCCCCGACATTCGCGGTTTGAAAAAGACGCAGATCGCAGGAGCACGGTCGATTAGTCCACCCGCTGCTTCAGCCAACGCGTCAAAACGACGAATGCTTACGCCTGGATCTGCCTCACTGTGGCTCTCGCCAAGGCTGAGCGAACCGGTAGTCCCGACACGGAATGCGGTCCACTTCTTGCCAGAAAAGGGGAAGGCGAAATTGTGGAGCAGCACTTCCGAGCCTTGCAGGGGGGCTCCGAAATCAGAATCCCACTCGAGCGGCGTGTTCTCAACTCGGTATTGTCCGCGGTCGGGAATAAAATGCAGAGTACGCCCGTTGAGGTCGAACAGGTTGGCTGCCCCCAGCGCACCTTCGTCCAATTGAATGACAATCAGGTCACCTGAGGTCGTAACTTTCCCGATCGAGTGACCGGGTTCGCCCTGCTGCGCTGCTGCAAGGACAGAGCACAGGACAATTCCGAAGACGAGACCGGGGATGAGAGACAGCAGTCGCACAAGTCCGCTCACAACACCTCCCAGCTCAGGCGCGGACATTGTATAAAGTATCCTGCCCGAGGGCTAGCCGACATAATATAAGGTGTTGAGCGTCTTAGACCAGACCGAGGGTCGGGATGCGACATCGCTCGTGGCAAACCCAGAACGATCCTCGGCAAGCCGCCTATGTTCTCGGATTTCGCGTCTGCGATTCCGGCGCCGGCGTAATCATTGTGCCCGAACGATCTGTCGAATGCCCTGCCGTAACATTCAACGTCGGTCGGGCAAGAATGCGACGAACTGTCGCTCGAGTGCCTTGGCCACGCCCATGCGCCAGCCCTCGGCGACAGACGAGGACGCGGGGTCAGGGAAGATGTCCTCTTCGTCTCTTTCCAGGCCATCGAAAATGCCCTGCGCCGCTGAAGCAGGCGAAGCCTTCGGAATGTCGAAGCCTCGGTTCATGTCGGTGTCTACCGGGCCCAGGAAGACGGCGTGGACTGTCACGCCTTGTGCGGCCACGAGCGCCCGCAGGGACTGCGTCATATTTGCGGCGGCCGCCTTCGAAATGGAATAGCCGGGTATGAGTGGCAAGGGAGCGAGGGCCACCAACGAAAGATTGTTGACGATGGCCCCTCTCGATCGCCGCAGCAGTGGCAAAAACGCCTGACTCACACCGTGCATGCCGAAGAAGTTGACTGCGAGGCTTTGTTCGAGCGCAACCCGATCGGTCAAATCGTCGTATTGCGCCACGCCGGCGTTGTTGATAAGGATATCGAGAGACTCGACACCTTCTACCGCCGCATGAATCTGCGCTGCGTTGGTCACATCCAGCGTCAGGGGAGTCACGCGAGGGTCCGTGTTTTCCAAGGCACCCGTGCGAATCCCCGCATAAACGGTCTTCGCTCCGCGTTTGAGTGCCTCACTTACCAGTGCCCGACCAATGCCACGGTTCGCGCCGGTAATCAGGATTGTCTTATTCTGAATGTTCATGGCGGTTCTCCTTAGACCTTTTCTGGTGAACTTCTTTTCTGGGTTTCTGCTGCTTGGCTGTTTTTGCGAGAGACTTTGACGGCGATTGCCGCCGCGAGTCCGCCGGTTGAGACCGTGCCAGCCACGACTAGTCCGAGGGTTGCGAAGCAGAATGGGCACATGGTTCACCTCTCAGGCGGCGAAGTTCTTGATCATTAAGCCGCTTCTATGGAGATGACGGGTGAGGTGGGGTGATTTCTACAGGGCGAGCGCGGAAAAAATCAGCCTCGTCGTGTGAGCAGAAACTTTCTGATTGCGGGATCTTCCGCTAGTCCAATAGCGCGCTCGTAAGCCTCCGAGGCCTCGGCATTTCGGCCCAGCCGTTCGAGAAGGGAGGCGCGCACCGCCCAGTAGGGTTGATAAGCAGCGACTAGATCCCGATCCATGGAATCAAGAACCTCGAGGCCGCGCTCTGTCCCATCAGTCTCCGCCAGTGCGGCCGCGTATCCAGTTTGGCGACCGATTGTTGGCGATAAGCGAATGAGTTGCGCGTAGAACTGAACAATCGCTTTCCACTCAACAGGGCGGCCGTGTGCTCGCTCAGCATGCACCGATTGAATCGCCGCTTCCAGTTGAAAGCGACCAAGCCGTCCCGATTTGAACGCCGTTGCGAGATAACGTTCTGCCTCTTCTACTAAAGGCAGGGACCATAGCTTCGGGTCCTGCTCGGAAAGGGGAACGTAATGACCATCGGGATCTCGCCGTGCCGCCCGTCGCGCTTCGCAGTGCAGCATAAGAGCCAGGAGCCCTTGAATTTCTGCTTCGCCGGGCATTTGCTCAAGAAGCACTCGCGCGAGCCAGATGGCTTCCTCGGCGAGGCCACGGCCGCGTTGATCCGCGCCCGTCATATCGTCCCAGCCAATGCCGAAGGCGGCGTAAATGGCCTCCAGCACCGCATCCAGCCTCGGTGGCAGTTGCTGTTGCTCGGGCACTTCAAACCGGATGCCTCCGTTGCGGATCTTCGTCTTCGCTCGGACAAGCCGCTGCCCCATGGTTTTCGGCGAAACCAGGAAAGCACCAGCGATGCGGACAGCATCGAGGCCGAGAACGGCTTGCAGCATAAGTGGTGTGTGCATGGCCGGATCGATCGCCGGATGCGCGCAGACGAAGAGCAATTTCAATCGCTCGTCTGGATATTTCGTTTCCAAGGAGTCCCCTACTGAGTTTGGGATAAAAGGCATGAGATTAGGTTCGCTGTCTAGCACTACCCGCTGATGGCGAAAAAAATCGATGACCGAGTTGCGTGCCGTGGTCAGCAGCCAAGCCTCCGGGTTTTGCGGCACGCCGTCTCGTGGCCAAACCGTCAACGCTTTAAGCAAAGCCTCGCTCAAGGCATCTTCGGCCCCAGCCAAATCTTGGGTGTGCACAGAAAGATAAGCCACCAGGCGACCATAGGATTCGCGGGCTACCCGCTCAATGGTCCGATGAACCTTCTCAGCACCGCTTTCAGTCATTCCACGATCCTGCGCCGGGTTTCGGGAGCGAGCGGACGCACCTCGACTACCCCGTACGAGGCAGCCGGGCAGCGTGCTGCCCACTCCAGGGCTGCGTCGAGCGATGGCACTTCCAGGATCGTGAATCCTCCCAGTTGTTCTTTGGTGTCTGCATACGGACCGTCTTGTACACTGCGCTTTCCGTCCTTGAGCCTTATCGTGGTTCCGGTTTCTGGTACTTCCAGCGGATCGCCTCCGACAAAGACGCCCGCCTCGACGAGAGCCTTATGGTAAGCGCGCCAGGCGCCGGTGTAAGGGTCGTGAGGCCCATCGTTCTTGCGCGACGCGAAGGCGTCTGGTGATTCGTAGATCAACATCGCGAATTTCATCACCTATTCTCCTCTTGGAAGGCAGTTTTACATCTCCTAATCGTATGACGTATGGCAGGTCGACATTTCGACAGGCAGAGCTTCAGGAATCTCGCAACATAGAGAGCTTCTCTCGACACCGCGGTGATCCAGGATTAGCGGGGAGCTGCAACCCCTCACAGCTGCTCTGTTTCGAGATGCGGGACGAGTATCGTGGTGAGGTATGGGCTGCAAAAGCGAATTATCGTTCGAGCCCGCCCATCGACCGAGTGAACCAGATGGCGATTCAAAGTTCGCAGACCGCTATTGGTCGACGTTATCCAGCAACCAGATGCTGCCGGACTGTTCCGCCATGGTCACCACGAGTTTGTTCTGATTGAACGAGAGTCCGACAAATGGTATGGCCCTTAGAATCATCAATCGCGGACTATCGAATTTCGAGATCTGAAACGGCTGGCCAACGGGCTTACCCTCGGATGGATCGAAACGAATCCCCCAGATATTGAAGAATCCGCCAGGTGCGGAAACGAAATAGATTGCCCTTCCGTCGGGAGACCACCGAGGCTTGTCGTCCCAGTGCCGTCCGTCGGTGATGCGTGTCCACGGACCGCCCGCTGCGGGTACCACATAGAGAGCCGATTCCGGGTTCGGTGAGTTGATGGCGGCCTCGAAGACGATCCATCGATTGTCAGGAGAAAGGTGTGGTTGATAGAGGTTGTACGCCGGATTGGACGTAACCTGCTTGGCGGTGACTTGGGCTTGCGCCGCTGTGGGGAAGGGGATCAACCAGATTCCATCCCTATCCAGATTGGATAACCACTTACCGTCTGTGGACCAATCGTAAATCAGCGTTTTGGTCACACCCGTGAGTGGTTCTTCTTCGCGGGTCTGGCTGGACCAAATCATGAGCTGGCGCTCGTTCGTCTTGAGATTTCGACGCTCGTAGATGAGTTGCGCACCGTCCGGCGACCACCGCGGAAACCAGCGCGAAAAGTTGTCCACGAAAATCGGAACCTCGCTCCCATCCACCAGCGACTTCACCCAAACCTCATTTTGGATGTCGCCGAAACCCGGCCCGTAGCTTTCGCCGTGAGGAACGAAGTAGGCAACTTTCGTGCCGTCCCGCGATAGGTTCGGTTCAACTGATCTCCTCCCGGGCGAAGTGATCGCCGTGCCATTGCCTTTGATCTGGCCGGTTCTGGCGTCGAACGGGAAAAGCCAGGTCTGGATCCGCTGCGATTTCGCCGTAAAGGCCAGCCGTCTGCCATCGGCTGAAAGGGCGAGCGCGGCATCGGGTCCTGCGCCGGTCGTTAAACGATCGATTCGAGTAGCCCGCAGGGTTCCGGGATCGACGGTCATCTTCCAAATGTTTTTCGCGCCTTGATAGCCCCGCTCGAAGTAAATGGCGTTGCCGGAGGGTGACCAGGAAAAAGAGTATTCTCCGAACTGCTGCCCAGCTTTATTTCCGGAAGCTTGTGCTAGTTCCCTCTGTACTGCGGTTGTAATGTCCAGATTGATTCCCGGACCGCCGACAATCGGGACCGTCCAAAAGGTGGGAGTTGGCGAGGGAGATCCGACCCAGACGGTGATTCTCTTTCCGTCGGGATACCAGGCCGCTGAAGCCGCACAGAGTTTGTTTTGTGCGAGGAACTCAGCCAGCACTTCGCGGGGTGGGCCACCATCGAGCTCGGCGACGTAGAATCGGTTGCAAGCATCGATGTCACTAAAGTGCGTTTGAAACAAGACTTGGGAACTGTCGGGTGACCATCGGGGATAGTAGCCGAAGGGTGCGATCCTATGTTCGAGTCCTGCACCCCCGAGAGCCGGGACAACATAGATCCCACCGTCTCCTTCCTCGGAACGATATGCGATATTTCTGCCATCCGGCGACCAATCCGGCTCCCAATGGTGACCGGGGCCCTTGGTGATCTGTACAGGATCTCCGCCGCTTACCTGTTGCACCCAAATATCGAATTTTCCACCCCGATCTGAGCTGTAGGCGATGAACCTTCCATCGGGAGACCAAGAGGCTTCGATCTGTAGCCCTTCGTCAAAAGTGAGGCGGGTGAGCGCTCGCTGCCCTGGCACTGGAGTCCGCAACTTCTTGATACCGAAGAAGACCGCAATGGCCAGAAGCGCCAATGCGGCGCAAACCGCCAAGTATGCGAGGCTTTTCGATCGTGAGCGAGATGCGGATCTTGCGGCCGCGTCGTGCGGAGGGGTGATTTGCAGCTTCGCGTCCGGGCCATTAGTTTGCACCGGTGCGATAAAACGATAGCCACGACGCGGTAAGGTTTCTATAAAGCGAGGACTCTCGGTGGAGTCACTCAAGACTTCGCGTATCTTGTTGACGGCTGTGTTCAGGTTGTGGTCGACATCAACGAATGTGTCCGGCCACAAGCGTTTCTGCAGTTCTTCTCGGGTCACCACCTCACCTGGGTGCTCCAACAGGATGGCGAGGACCTGAAAAGGCTGACCGGTCAGCTTCAGCTTTACCCCGCTCTTACGCAATTCACCTGCTCGAAGATCAACTTCGAAAGTCCCGAAGCGCACGGTACACGAGGATTGGACAGCCTCTCCCACAGAGTTTCGCCCCAAGTGTCGCCAGTCTAGCACGGAAGCACAGACCAATCCTTGGGTCGATACCTGGTGGCGTCGACTAATCGGCGCCTGCAACTGCATTAATCAGAGCAACTTAGCTACGGATCTTCTTTCGACCTCCCATTGACCTTAAATCGAGGTTCCCTGCATTGAGGTAGCTCCAACTTGAACGCAATGTCGCCCTCAGCGCGCG
Organism: Terriglobales bacterium; assembly: GCA_035606605.1. Taxonomy (GTDB): domain Bacteria; phylum Acidobacteriota; class Terriglobia; order Terriglobales; family Acidobacteriaceae; genus Gp1-AA145. The sequence continues at coordinate 36,607 of DATNEX010000132.1, read as the reverse complement.
CAATGCACGCCAAGGAAGGGCGACATGAAAACGCGAACTAAGAACGAAGGTTCACTCGCTTGCGAAGGGCGAACTCGAAAGACGCTCCGGCTGAGGCTGAGGATTGTGACTGGCTTGTTGGCTCTGCTGACAAGTGTTCCCCTTTGCCACGCATCGCCTTCGTCGGGGGAGGCGGACCACATTGAAGATCAAGCAAAGGGGAATCTAACCGAGATCCCATTCCGACTCTGCAACGATAACTTGATTGTCGTAAAGGGCAGCATTGGGCGGATCAAGGATGTGAACTTCATACTGGACACCGGGACGAGCCCGACCATCATCGCGGAAAAAATCGCCGCCCACCTCAAATTGCGGGGACAGACGGGAGTGGTACTTACGCTGAACGGCACCACTCAGGGAGAGATTCTCACGGTGCCGCACCTCCAGATCGGCCCGCTAGAAGCTGATTCTGCCAAAGTCCTGGTACAAGATTTTCGTTCTTTAGAGCAGACCTTAGGCATCTCCCTGGGCGGAATTGTTGGTCTGGACATCCTCAGCACCACGAACTTCAGCATCGATTACCAAAGGAAGAAGGTCGTCTTCGGGGGCGTCGCGAGCCTGGAGAAAGCCGTTCCTCTCGCAACCCGCTCACCGTATCTCTTGGTGAAGGCGGAGGTCGAAGGGCAGCAACTTCGGCTGTTGCTCGATTCCGGCACGCCAGGATTGCTTCTTTATCGCAACCGCATCGATACAAAGCCCGATAAACTTCGGGTCGATCCGAGCCGATTGGTTTTCACTGCCGGCGGGATGAATCAGGTGCATTGGCTTCATGCTGATGTGAAGCTCGGCGAACATCATCTGAGTGCGGTTGACGTTGCCATCGCTGATGTCGACTCCGATCCGGGGAATGATTTTGACGGCCTCTTAGGATTCGTAAAGATGGGATTCCGCAAAGTCACTTTTGATTTCCAAAATGGGCTGTTTGGGTGGGATTAGTAGGGAGTACTGCGACCTGGTCGTTGCCGTTTGGGCGGCAAAAGGGGTGTTGAGGCTAGTCCGCCCTATTTTGCCGATGGAGACCATCATTCCATCGGGCCCCCCCTTAACTGTCGCAGCTCGGCGTCGATTTCGGCCCATGCCCGAGCGCGTTAGTCTCAGTTACTTCGAGCTGCCTGCCCCGGCGGACCTAGCGGCAGGGATTTTAGCGAGCATCTCGGCGATCCGATTGGCCAGAGTTTCTGTGGAGAAAGGCTTGTTGAGGAGAATGGCATCGGAGCCGATCTGCGCGTTCTCCAGAGCAGCAGTTTCCGTATAGCCCGACATGAAGATGACGGCGAGATTCGAGCGCTTCTCCTTGAGCTTCTCCGCTAGTTCGGGGCCGCCCAAACGGGGCATGACGATGTCAGTCAAGAGCAGATCGATCGGTCCCTCATGGCTCTCGGCAACTTCGAGCCCTTGCTCCCCATTGGACGCCTGGAGCACGATGTAGCCAAGCTTCTTCAATGACTCCGCCGCAAGCACGCGGAGCGGAGTTTCGTCTTCTACCAGGAGGATTGTACCCTGCCCTCGTTGCGCCACCTCCGATGTGGTGGGCCGCGCAACGGGAACAGACTTGTCGAGCGAAGGAAGATAGATCTTGAAGGTCGTGCCGATCCAGGGCTCGCTGTAAACCGAAATGTGCCCGCGGCTCTGCTTCAGGATACCGTAAACCGTAGCGAGTCCGAGCCCAGTGCCCTTGCCCGCGTCTTTCGTAGTAAAAAATGGCTCGAAGATGTGCTTCAGCGTTTCTTTATCCATGCCGCACCCGTTGTCGGTCACTGCGATAAGGACGTAGGAACCGGGCGCAACTTCGGTATGAGTGGCTGCGTACTCGAGATCAAGGTTGGCATTCGATGTTTCCAGAATCAGCTTTCCCCCCTTGGGCATTGCGTCACGCGCATTTACGGCGAGGTTCATGATGACCTGCTCTAACTGCGAAGGATCCGCCTTGACGCGCCCGATCTCCTCGGAGAGGTTGGCGATAAGTTCAATGTCCTCACCGATAAGAACGCGCAACATCTTTGCCATGTTCTTGACGGTTTGATTCAGGTCGAGAACTTGTGGCTCGAGCACCTGCTTGCGGCTGAAGGCAAGCAACTGGCGAGTCAAGCCGCTAGCGCGGTCTCCGGCATTCTTGATCTCGTCGATGTAGGGCTTGGTGGCAGGGGTGGCGGAATCCATGAGCAGATCGCTGTAGCCTTTTATGATCATCACAAGGTTATTGAAGTCGTGGGCCACACCCCCCGCCAGGCGTCCCACCGCCTCCAGACGCGCCGACCGCACGAGGCCTTCGCGCGACTGCCGCAAGGTCTCCCGCATCTGCTCAAAGGACTTCGTCAGGTCAGCGACTTCGTCATGACCGGAGATCGGAATCTGAGACTCGAAATCTCCCTTCTCCAATTGCTGGGTTCCCAAAGCAAGACGCTCCAGCGGGCGCGTAATCTGCTTCGACACAAAGAACGTAATCCCGCCTCCAAAAATAAACACGATGGCACCCAGAACAATCAGCAATTGATTCAAAGAACTCACGAAGCTGCTTGCCTGGTCGAAAGACTGAAAGCAATACAACCGGACCGGATGATCTCCGGACAATTCGAGATAGGTCCCGAGATAACGTTCGTCTTTGAAGCGGATCTCGCGGACTTTCCCAGCAGCGGGGGCGACGTCCTTCAGCGAGCCTTCGAATTCTTCCCAGGCATTTGCGGGCAGGGAACTCAGCAGCACGGCCCCGTTTCTCTCAAAGGCGAATGCAGACTTCCCAAATAATCCTGCATTGAGGATCGATCCGCGTGAAACTTCCCGGCCAATGGCGATTCGCCCTAAGATCCTTTGCGTTCCTTCGGGACCCATTACGATGTCCTTAAGGCAGACGTCGTAAAGGTGGCCCCCGGCGAACCACCAGTCCTCCGTTCCCCGGCTCTCCACCATTAACTGCTTTATGCGGGAAAGGGGAACATCGTCAGACTTCGCTTGAAAACCGAGTATCTCTCCCGCCGGATTTTCAAGCACGAGAAGGTCGGCGCGACTCAGACGCAATAACGGTCCTGATTCCTCCTCTACCGTTACGTGGTCGTTGGTCGACATCAAGGCCTTCAGAGACGACTGAGCGGCGATCAGGCCTACGCTTTGTTCGGTTTGCTGACGGTGGGTTTGTTCGATCTCGGCAAAGATTGCGGCTTCCGTGCGCAAACTGGAGACCAGGTCTTCACGAACATGCACCCGCATGCGCACTTGCACAAGCACCAAGGTGGCGGCGGTGAGCAGAAACACGAGCGCCAGCATGGACACGAGCAGCTTTGTGCGAAGGTGCCGGAAGCGCAAGCTGGGCATTGTTAAAGATTACGAAGCGTTTACCTAGTGGCGCCAGGCACGCGCGTAACTCCCACCGGCCGGTGGAAAACCGAAGTAACCTTGCCCCTAGCTCATTGAAAAATCAATCATTCTGGAATGCAGGTTGGTGCAGTACTCATTGCGGCCTGGGTATGCCTAATGCCACTTGCGGCAGTGTCGCAGGAATCCCCCACAACGCCCGACGTCGTGCGCATGGAGCGCGACCTGCAGGAGACACGGTCGCAGCTTGCCGAGTCGCAACGCCAGATCGAAGAACTTCGCCGCGAGGTACAAGACCTGCGGCAGCAGATGAGTTCGAGACAGGAAGCCCGACCTGACGAGTCGGCGGAACCGACCACCGCTGCCGCCGATCAAGACCCAAGTTTTCTCGCTGCCAAAATTGCCGAGTTGCACCAGGACAAAGTTGAGAGCAGCAGCAAGTATCCGGTAAAGATCTCAGGGCTCATTCTTTTCAACTCGTATCTGAATGCCGGGAATGTATTCGCGGCCGACCTGCCGGTACTGGCGTTTCCGCGCGCCCCGGGATCGCCGAACGGTAGCGTGGGCGCAACTCTTAGCCAGACTCTGGTAGGGCTTGAGGTAAAAGGGCCGACTCTGCTGGGCGCTAGGAGCTCGGGAGACGTCTCCGTCGATTTCTCTGGCGGTTTCCCGACCACAGCGTACGGCATGACTGCCGGCCTTGTCCGGCTTCGCACCGCGAATGCCCGCCTGCATTGGACAAACACAACGTTAACTCTGGGACAAGACGCGCCATTCTTCTCTCCTCTTTCTCCGACTACTTATGCCACCATTGCGGAGCCTGGTTTCTCCTGGGCAGGAAATCTCTGGGTGTGGACACCACAGGCGATCCTGGAACACCGGATTGCCGTGTCCGAGAATGCCAGTTTGGTTCTGCAAGGAGGACTTCTTGATCCGCTCACCGAAGAAGTTCCTTTCTTTCAAGGCAGAGCGCCGACGGCGGGAGAATTGACGAGAGTACCCGGCATAGCGGGTCGGATAGCATTCGAGAGTCGCTCTAGCCTACATCCCCTATTACTTGGCGTCGGGACCTATCGCGCACGTCAGCAATACGAAGCTTTTCCCCAGATCACCAGCTGGACAGTCAACACGGACTTCACAGCAACGCTGAACCGGTTTCTGGAAGTATCCGGAGAAGGATACAAAGGTCAGGCAGTCGGCGGTCTCGGGGGAGGCATCTGGTCGAGTGTTGCATTTCCGGAACCATCCGCTCCGTACAGCGCGATTGTTCCGTTGCGCTCAGTGGGCGGGTGGGTGCAGCTGAAACTGAAACCCCTTTCGCAATTTGAGGCCAACGCTGCTTTGGGTCAGGACGAGAACTACTCGAAGGATCTTCACGTATTCCCTGTGCCGTACGCGGGCAGCTTCCCTCCTTTTCAGAAGAACCAGGCTCAGTTTGTAAATTTCATCTACAAGCCAAAGACAAGCCTGGTTTTTGCCCTCGAATATCGGCACCTGAGAACAACTATGTTCGGGGGAGAGAGCGCTGCCGGTGATCAGGTGAACCTTGCTGCAGGAGTTCACTTCTGATGAAGATTTGCACTCTGCTGCTCCTGACGTCAACGATCTGCCAACTGAGTCACGCGCAGACCGGCATCGTTCGCGGCAACGTGGATGTCGAGCACGAGAAGAAGAAGTCGGCGGGAAGCGCAGACGCTGTGGTTTGGCTTACGGCCTACGAATCTCATATACCCCTAGCTCCCGGACCTGTGGCTCATCTGCTGCAAAAGAACAAACAATTCTCCCCACACGTGGTCGCCATTACCACGGGCACGACCGTCGAGTTCCCCAACCGTGATCCGTTTTTTCATGATGTTTTTTCGATTTATCGCGGCAAACCATTTGATCTGGGATTGTACGAGAGTGGCTCTTCACGCAAAGTGGCATTTACCAAGCCGGGCGTGTCCTACATCTTCTGCAATATTCATCCGGAGATGAGCGCAGTCATTGTTGCATTGCAAACTCCCTACTTTGCTCAGACTGATGCAGAGGGAAGGTTTGAAATGGCGAATATTCCTGCGGGGCGCTACAAGATTAGAGTGTGGCACGAACTAGCTTCCGCTTCGGAACTCGAGGGGCTCGCACATGACGTTCAAATCAACCCTGGAGAGAATCTGTTGCCGGCTCTCGTTCTCCATGTTTCCGACACTACCCCAGCACACACCAATAAGTATGGTGAAGCCTATTCCCGCGACCGCAACCCCTACTAACCACCCCGACTTGGCACCGGATGCTGATTGGAGGATGTTTTTCGTCACTGAACCCTGTAGCCACCCCGGCGGGAGACCTTCCTGACCAAAGGGAAGGCAGTAGACTTTAATCTAATTCAGAGTGCGTTTGACTTTACCTTCTGTAAATCCCACGGTCGAGACCCTTGATCAACTGTACGACCCGTATAGAGAACGTGTCGCATATACGGAGAAGTGTAGTAACCGTGATGGGCCGACCAGCCTCGATCTGTTGCCAATGGCGAGCTGAAAAACCAAATCCAATCATGTCTTCCTGGGTGAACCCTTTGGACTTGCGGAGCCTTTTCACGCGCTCTCCAAAAGCCGCAAAGAATTGTTTCTCGTCGACCAAGCCTGTCTTTTAGGTGATTTTCGACGTGACCACCACGAGCAGATTAGCTTGATGATCGATCTGAAAGGCACGTTAGACTACCTGGCTTTATTCCTCAATCGAAAGAGGCCCTGGTAATCCTCTGACCAATTGTGACAACGGAACATCCAGAGCGATTGTGATGCGAAGGAGGGTCTTCATGGTAATGGGGCGGCCCTTTTCGATTTGTTGCCAGTGTCGAGCGGAAAATCCGAAGTTCATCATGTCTTCTTGGGTATAGTGCCGGCTCTTTCTCAGGGAGCGCACCCGCTTGCCCAAGGCATCGAAGAATTTGCTCGAGTCCAACACGTGTACTCATTTCAATTAGGGAGTGACACGTGCAAAAACACCACGAGCAGATTAGCTGGACAATCCCGCTAACCTGATGCTATATGTACGTGGAGATCGAATTTGCTTTGCTAGGTCTAGAGCCGCAAGGGCTACTTTGTATTCTTGCAATTGGTAGGCTTCAGCAACTGCATGGAAGCTTCCTTTACAATCCGGCTCCCAACTCTGACGTTGGCCGCAGAAGATGAGAACACTGCCAAAACTGTCGTTCTCGACGACCGCCCGGATGAAGCGTTGTTGGTCGAGGTTGCTCAGGGCAGCAGGGAAGCGCTGTCGATTCTATTTCGGCGCTACGCTCGCTTAGTCCACACGGTCTCCGCGCGAATCTTGCGCGACAGCGTTGAGGCGGACGACTTGGTGCAAGAAGTCTTCATGTACCTGGCGAGGAAAGCCTCCGATTACGATTCAACCAAGTGCTCGGCACGTTCGTGGATCGTCCAGATCACCTACCATCGCGCTATTGATCGTCGGCGCTATCTGGATTCACGTCATTTCTACACTCGTCTCGATCTCACTCATGCTAAGGATGTGGCCTCCCAAAGTTCGATGGGGGGCGAAGAGATCGAATCATCTTGCGGGGTGGTCGGAAAGACGACCATGAGGACACTCCTCGATACCCTGACCGAAGACCAGCGCCATACTTTGAGCCTGCACTTCATTGAGGGCTTCACATTCGCTGAGATCGCCGCCAAGTTAGGTCAATCGGTTGGCAATGTTCGCAATCACTACTATCGGGGCTTAGACAAGCTGCGGAAGCAGATGTTCCCGGTGAAATTGCCGGGCCCTAACGGATATGGTAAAAAGTGACCTCAAAACCAGGAGCGATTTTGTCGCGCTCACCCCATGACGAGTTCCTTGAGCTTTGTGCGGTTTCAACCGCGGGTCAGCTAAGCGAGGAAGAAGAGAAACGGTTAAGCGAGCACCTGGCGGTTTGCTGTTCCTGCCGTGAAGTCATGAAGCAGTATGAGGCCGTCGCCGGGGAAGCGGTGCTTGCGTTCAAACACTCACAAACCGCCGAAAGCTCTCCAGAGTGGTCCGAAGAGCAAGCAGAGGCGACGCTATTTGAGCGCCTGAAGGTGGAAGACGAATTTTGTGGGGTCGGGCGGGCGGCCGATGGGAGCCCGGCCGAGAAACCATTCGACAGCCTGCCACTCTCGGCTACTCAGGCATCTTGGCGAAATGTGGGTATCCTCTGTGCTACCGGACTGCTCCTTCTGGTTGCGTTGGGGATTTCGGCGTATCAGGTTGGCACCCGTCATGGCACTCATGTGGTTTCCGTCTCACCCCCGAGACAGCCTTTCGATCAGAGCGATCTGCAACGGCAGTTAAGCGATGCTGGGCATGAGCGCGAGGTCTTGCGATCTCAAATCGCGAAGCGCGACCAGGAGATTGCGGCCCTGCGTCAGGAACTCGATCAGCAGGTGACTGAGGTGAGCCGACTGAAGCTGACTGAGCACCAGCTCGCCACCGATCTCGAAATGGGGCAGGCAAGCAGGCAGGATCTTTCTCAACAGCGAACCGAGCTGACTCAGAAACTGGAGAAAGCAGAAGCCAAAAACCAAGACCTCCAAGACAGACTTGGTTTGCTCGAACGTCAGTCTACCCAGGACAAACAGCGGGCCGGTTCACTCGAGGCGCAGATCGCTGATTTCACCCGAGTGCTTCGTGAGCGCGAAGCCACCATTGATCAGCAGCAAGAGCTACTCGCCCACGACCGCGACATACGGGATTTGATGGGGGCTCGGGATCTTTATGTGGCTGAGGTATACGATGTCGAGCGCACCGGAGAGACGAAAAAGCCTTATGGGCGCGTGTTCTATACCAAGGGGAAGTCGCTAATCTTTTACGCCTACGATCTCGATCAACAGGCGGGAATAAAGAATGCGAGCAGTTTTCAGGCCTGGGGCCGGCGAGGGCCTGACTGGCAGAAAGCACTCAATCTCGGGGTCTTCTACGTCGACAATGCCTCGAAGAAGCGCTGGGTGTTGAGGTTCGACGATCCTAAAGCGCTGGCTCAGATCGATGCCGTATTTGTGACCGTCGAGCCGAGCGGCGGGAGTCACAAGCCGAGCAGCAATAAGCCTCTCCTGTTTGCGTATCTTCACATCGATCCCAATCATCCGTAGTTGGTCGAGAATCCGACCACAGTTCTTCCTGCAGAGATTGCCCTAAGAAACATTGATACAAATCGCAGAGTGCTTCCGTAGACCGGGTAAGTCAAACAAATCGGTTTACGCCAGGAGCAGCCCGAGTGAGACAACTGTTTCCCTTCCAGTTCTTATTGTTGAACGTCCTTATCGCGACAGCAGCAATTGCTCAATCTCCTTATGGCACGATCAGCGGTTTGGTGCTTGATCCGGCGGCGCGCCCCATCGCGCGCGCGGAGATTCAAATCGTGAACGATGCTACGGGAGTGCGGTATTCCGGGGTCACCAATGAGGAAGGGATATACGCGATCGCGACCCTTCCCCCGGGTCCCTACCGTTTGCAGGTCTCGAAGACAGGTTTCAAGACTCTCATCAAGCCAGACATTATCCTGAACGTACAGGATGCACTCGCCATTAATTTCACACTGCCGATAGGAGCGCTCTCCGAAACGGTTACGGTCGAGGGGGGAGCAACTGTCGTCAATACCGAGTCGGCGGCGGTAAGTACAGTCGTCGACCGTCACTTTGCAGAAAACCTGCCGATGAATGGCAGAAGTTTTCAGACGCTGATCGAGCTGACACCGGGCGTTGTTCTCACAGCCTACGATAACCATGACAACGGACAGTTCAGTGTGAACGGACAAAGGGCCGCCGCCAATTATTGGATGGTGGACGGAGTAGGCGCGAATGTAGGCATAGGGACGCATCTGTTTTCTGCGGGGAACGGTATTGGTGGTGCCGTGCCAACGTTTAGTGTTCTCGGGGGCACGAACAGCCTGGTTTCGGTGGACGCGATGCAAGAGTTTCGAATTCAGACGTCTACTTACGCGCCTGAATTTGGACGAACGCCGGGCGGACAGGTTTCGATCGTGACCCGTTCAGGCGTAAACCAATTCCATGCCACGGCATTCAACTACTTTCGCAATGACGTGCTCGATGCCAATGATTGGTTCGCTGATCGCAATAGATTGCCAAAGCCGCAAGAGCGGCAAAACGATTTCGGGGGAGTGCTTGGCGGGCCGCTCGTCAGGGATCGCACCTTCTTTTTCTTTTCTTACGAGGGCCTGCGATTGCGGCTGCCACAAGTTGGGCAACAAAGTGTTCCCGACTTGGCGTCGCGTCAAAATGCGACCGCCGCAATGCAGCCTTTTCTCAATGCCTATCCCCTGCCAACTCCGGGAGGAGTCGATGATCCGACCACGGGCATCGCGCAGTTCAATGCTTCCTACTCGAATCGTGCCACCCTCGACGCATACAGCTTGCGGCTTGATCACAGATTGCACGACAAGCTATCGCTTTTCGCGCGCTACAGTTATTCTCCTTCGAGCTCAGTAGCTCGCGCCACCGGCAGCGGTAACCTCAGCTCGGTCGTTCCTGCGAAAATCACGACGCAAAGTGCAACCGTTGGTGGAACGTGGCTGCTCTCCCCCACCATATTCGATGACCTGCGATTCAACTTCAGCAAGACGGTCAGCAGGAGTTTTGCTTATTTGGATGGGTTTGGAGGAGCTATTCCCCTTAAGGCTCTGCCATTCCCGGCTGCCTTCACAGAACGCAATAGCCAGCTTTTCTCATTCATTTTCCCGATTCATGCAGCGGTTGCACTCGGACCACAGGGCGACAACGAGCAGAGGCAGATCAATTTTGTCGACACGGTTTCGATGCAACGAGGCAGCCATGCGCTCAAGATTGGCGCCGACTTTCGCCGGCTTGCGCCAATCTTCGGCACTCCCGATTATGTACAAGAACCGCTATTTCAAAATGTTGCTGCTGCCTCTGCAGGCAACTCGCTTCTAACCCTTGTGTTCTCTGGCCGGAGCGGGGCCTTGCTCCTTCACAATCTTGGGCTTTATGCGCAGGACACGTGGCGGGCAACCAGAAGTCTGACTCTCACCTACGGGGTCCGTTGGGATCTGGACGCGGCCCCTTCGTCGAGCATTCCGCTCCCCGCAGTGACCGGATTTGATCTCAGGGACCTTTCTCATCTGGCTCTTGCTGCACCCGGAACGGCACCTTTCAAGACGACTTACGGCAACTTTGCGCCTCGCCTCGGTGTCGCTTACCAGCTGGTTCCGAGTCAGAACTGGCCAACAGTTTTGCGCGGAGGGTTCGGCGCTTTCTACGACATGGCGACTTCCGAAGTTGGGAATGCGGTGCAGTTCGGAGTGTACCCATTTGGTGCGACCAACTACCTCTTCGGCAGCTCTTTCCCGTTGAGTGCCTCGGAGTCCCAGCCGCCGCCAATAACTGCAGCGAGCTTAAGTTCATCGACTTTGCTTTCCTTCGATCCTGCTCTCAAATTGCCTTACACGTGGCAATGGAACCTCGCACTCGAACAAGGACTAGGAGCACAACAAACTCTTGGGTTTTCCTATGTCGGGTCTGCGGGCAGACGTCTGTTGCAAACCGTCGATGTATTCTCGCCAAACGCAAACCTCGCCGAAGTGCAGTTGGTGACGAACGCAGCTAGTTCAAACTACAACGCCCTGCAGGTCCAGTTTCAGAGGCGGCTCTCCCATAACCTTCAAGCCCTAGCTTCTTATACTTGGTCACATTCGATTGACACCGCTTCGGCTGGCTCGCTGTACGGCAACCAAGCGAATGATCTGGTACCGGGGATCGATCCCAATCAAAACCGCGGATCATCGGATTTCGATCTCCGCCAGGCTTTCTCTGCGGCAATTACGTACGGAATCCCGGTAGGCAGTCAAAACGTTATCGTCCGCGCCATAGCCAGCGGCTGGTCGATCCAGAATGTCGTACAGGCACGTTCGGCTCCGCCGGTCAACGTTTACGACTTCGCCTTTACTGGGCTTGCGAGCGGTGTAACTACGGCTGTGAGGCCCGATGTAGTTCCCGGTCAACCGTGGTATGTGTACGGATCACGATATCCCGGACGAAAATCACTCAATGCCGGTGCGTTTACTGAGCCTCCACTCGATGCTAACGGCAATCCTTTACGTCAGGGGAACCTTCCTCGGAACGCACTGCGGGCCTTTGGCGCCGCGCAATGGGATCTTGCCGTTCATCGTGAATTTCCGATTCGCGAAAGAGCCAAACTGCAATTTCGCGGCGAGATGTTTAACATCCTCAATCACCCTAACTTTGCTCCGCCGGTCTCGGACCTCAGCGATCAGAGTCAATTCGGCCAATCCGTGGAAACCCTCGGCCATTTTTTGGCCGGCTCCAGTATCGGAAGCGGAGGCTTTAATGCCCTCTACCAGATTGGTGGCTCTCGCTCCATTCAATTGGCGTTGAAGTTGGAATTCTAGGTCACCGGACGTTTCAGTGGACACGACAACGAAGCGATCCACCAGCCTTAACCTTTTCTTGAGCGCGCCAATGTTCCTTACTAGCCGGAAGCTCGTATGCTACAGAAGCTTCTTCACACTAGCGACTGTTGCAGCCTATCTAAGTGTTGCATGGGCAAAAGCGGAACCCATCAACGATAAACGTCCTTTCACAGTTCAGGACTCCATCGAGACCTCATACATCATTGACCCCGTTGCCTCGACCATCATCGAAATACGTGACACTCAGCCCGTCGGGTCACCGATTTTTTCCCCTGACCGCAAGCATTTTTTGTTGATTACTCAACGTGGGATTCTGAAAGAAAATCATTTAGAGGCAACGATTTGGTTGTTCGATCAAATTGCCGTAAGCGACTACGTCAGAGGAAAGTCCCCTAGTCAACCGGTGCCGCGTGCTATTGCGAGGTTTAGCGCGCCAGGGAACACGCCTGCAATTTCCAATGTTCGATGGCTCGATTCCTCTCAAGTGGCATTTCTCGCAAAGGACCGCAGCCCGTACCAGCAGTTGTTCATAGCACGAATCGACAGAGGATCTCCGCACGCGATTACACCCCACAATGAATACGTGTCGGCCTTCGATATCAGCGGCAATGTGGTCGCCTATACCTCGTTAATTCCTCCGCAACCTGCCAAGGGCTCAGAAGACGACATCGTGGATGTGACTGGAAAGAACATCTATACGTTATTGTTTTCGCGACCGAGAGCCATCGAGGATGTTGATGAAGAACAGCTGCAAACCTACGCGAGTGCGCTCCACATTTTGCGCAACGGGAAAGAACTCCCGGTCACCTTCCGCACAGGCGATGGTCAATTACGGCTGTTCATTCCAACTCTTTCGTTATCTCCCGATGGGCGCTGGCTGATCACGGTGGCGCCGGTTGGCAAGATCCCAAGTGGCTGGGAAGCGTATGAACCGAATTCAAAATGGGACGTGCTGCGTTTGCGCCAAGACAATGCCTACGCGGTGGCTGACGAAAATCCTTGGAAAGCGTCACAATATGTGCTGATCGACGTGCAGAGTGGCGACGTCTCCCCACTCGTCGATGCTCCCGCTGGCAGGGGATTGATCTTTCTTGCTCCTACCAAGGCTTTTTGGCTCGAGGACAGCCGGCGAGCGATTCTCACCAATACTTTTCTTCCGGTTAACAAAGATTCGGATCAAAAAGAACGAACCACATCTCCTGCTGTCGTCGTGGCCAACATTCAAGAGCGAACTCTACGTCCCATCTGTTTCCTGCAGCAGACGCTGCCGCCCTCCGAAAGATTGAGTGTGGAGAACATCTTATGGGGCCCGTCAAGCCACCAACTCACCATTGTTTACACAGGAAATTCCGGGTCAAAGACGGCAAAAATTGAACGCTATACGTTGCGACCTGACGACTCCTGGGAACAAACCGTAAGCTCGATAGACGAGCCGCCTGCTGAACTGAGTCTTTCAGTGGAGCAGGATCTCGATCATCCGCCTGTGCTTGTAGGACGTGTCCCCAGTCACACCGAAAAGGTCCTGATATGGGATCCAAACCCGCAGCTCAAGCGGGTCATCCTGGGAAAGGTCACACGATACTCATGGAACGATAAATTTGGCAACAAACGGCGGGGTCTCCTGGCATTACCGCCTGACTACGATCCGCACATACGATATCCGCTCGTCATTCAACCCTACGGGTACGATCCCGATCGGTTTTTCGCGGATGGCGCTTTTACCACAGGCTACGGCGGAAGGGCCCTTGCTGCCAAAGGTATCGTTGTGCTGCAGATGGAGACGCTGATGACACACTACCGTCTTCCGGATGAAGGGTCGTTTCAAGTCGAGGGGTTCAAGTCGGCGATCCATCAGTTGGCGGAGGACGGATTTATTGACCGTGGGCATGTCGGAATCCTTGGGTTCAGCTACACTTGCTTTCATGTGCTACAGGCTATAACTCATCAGCCAGATCTCTTCGAAGCGGCCCTGATTACCGATGGGGTAAACACGAGCTACATGCAATATCTGCTGGCGACAGATCACGGGGTTGTGCAAGAACAATTTGAGCAAACCATCGGCGCAAAACCATTTGGGCGTGGCTTGCTGCAGTGGTATGGGTCGTCCCCCGGATTCAACTTCGATATGACGCGAACTCCGTTGCTGATCTCCGCCTTGGAGAGAGGACAGCTTCTAGAACAGTGGGAGAACTATTCCTGCCTTCGCAAGCTGAATAAGCCGGTGGATATGGTCTGGCTCAGAAAGGAAAATGCTCCTCACATCCTAGTGCAGCCGGCACAACGCTTCCTTTCTCAGCAGATGACGGTGGATTGGTTTGGCTTTTGGTTGAAAGGTTTCGAAGAGCCAGATCCGGAAAAAACGGCACAATATCGGCGCTGGCGTGAGCTGAGAAGATTGCGGGACGAAGGCCGGAGCAGCGCATCTATCGTTCTGAACAACTGAAAGGCAAAGACAAGGATTCAATCTTTTCGGCCATAATAGAACGCAAATTGTTATCCGCAACGATCCAGCATCTCCCGATGGGACACGTTGATCGGCGGCCGGAAGGCTCAAGGGACAAGAGACGAGATATCGGGCTCAATTTCATCAGGGGAGGTCATCCGGGGCCGAGCAGCTTTACTGCACCTACGATCGAGTAGATTATCTTGGGGCTATGGCGATCAGCCGATATTCGTCGGGACCCATTTCCTGACGCCGTGCGCGAGAAATCGTCTGAGAAGTACGAGAAAGTAGCCGGAATCTGCAGCTACTAGGGGCGAGGCAAGGGCCCCTGGGCGCTCCTGCTCTGCTTACCCCAAATTCCGCTTTTTCCGAAACCCTACCTGGCAATCCGAGCATCCTATTTCATTCAGATCCCAAATCTCTCATCTTCGTGAAGGAGGAGGAGCAATGATCGAACGGAATATTAGTTTGCCCGAAATGATCCTGTGGACCGGGACACGTATCGCACTGGGAGCAGGTGTAGGCATGTTGATATCCAGAGGGCTCAGTCGGGATGCCGCCAAGGCGGCGGGACTAGCTTTGGCTGTGGTTGGAGGGTTCACAACGATTCCACTGGCGATCTCCATCCTGGCAAAACAGAACGTGACCCGCCCTGAAATCCGGTCAGTCGCTTAGCCAACGTCGACCGACGATTACCGCCAAGTAAGTTGGCGGGGAATTGTGCAACTTAGGTCATCTGTGATCGGCCCCGCCGCGGGTTACTTGCGAAATGCGGCGGGGAAAGGGCAACTTGGGCAGGGGTGTGTTCGGCCTGCTTAGCCTTCAACCAGCGCACGATAAGCCGAAAAACCTGTTGGGTGTATCCAAGTCAGAAGTCTGCCTAGCCAAACGCGAAGCTACAACTTTTTGGCCATTTACATTCACGCGCGCTCATTCTCTACTTTGAAGGCCGAAAATCAGCAAGTTCGAAACACAGGAGCTCGCGATGAAGGATGCTTACGAAGTTCTGTATCAGAAGGAGGCAGACTTGGTTCGTGTCCGCCAGGAGGTAGAGTGCCTAAGAATTACGGCCACACTCCTTGGCGATGATGCATCCGCCGATGACCTGGGCCCGGGCCCAGAGGAGCATCAAGGGAAACCTCCCGAATCAGCAGTGACAGCTCACCTCGAGGCTGCCGCCACCGGAACCGACGGGCTACTACCACCAACGACCCAGCACGAACTCGGTTTTTGGAAATCCCTAAAGAGCAGGCGATTCTAGATTTCTGGTTGCGCGGGCATTCCCGGGCTTCGCCACTTTTCAATGCCGTATTTGTCTTGAAGAAATCGTTGCAATGCGCTTGGTAGCGTCTGGCTCAACTCTTGCCAAGTGAGCACCTGGCACCGAGTTCTCAGGTCTGAACTCTTGACGCACCTCATGATCGCGTACCAGGCTTCAACCAGATCAGGACGACGCGCGTCCAGGATAACGCAGAGCGATAACCCGAGCGCATATGCGGCAAGCACGTTCCGAATGAGCTGATATGAGAGATACTGATCTCGCTCCTTCGGAAGCATGCTGATATCGAATACCTCGTGCAGATCGCGGTATGACTCAACAACTTCGATACGTCCGGTCTGGAAGTCTGATTCCGTAAGCTTCGATTCCACCAGCAGCCCACCCAACTTCATATCAACTTCAGTGCGATCGGCGCGACCATTCGCGAGCGGAACTCGTGCGCGAAACCCGAAGATCGGAGATTCTCCGATTTGAACATTCATCGTGGAACACAGTGTGGGGTCATTCAATGTGCGCGGGTGGCAGAACACATTCATCAGCAGCGCATCAGAGCTCGTGCAGGAGTCCAGTTCTCTCCAGCGGTGGTCGCCTTTGGGTAGGGATTGAGCGGCACTAGAGTGCACCTTATTCAGACGGCGCGTCCAATCTGGATTATGGCGAATGGCTCGATAGCTGGCGTTCAGGAAGTTCCCGTGCTTCTTATCGGATGGCTCGTACACCACGACGGCGTTGGCTCCGTAGCTGCAAACGTGCCGAAGGCCGCAGGAACGTGCATACGCCAAGTTCCGAGCGATGACATCTTGCCGAAGGATCAGAGCGGACGAGACCAAGGAACGCACCTCAGCGCCAATTCCAATTTCGGAGAATTTTCCATGCCGTCACGAGCTGCTGAATGGCGCGCGCGGTCGGCTTCCGCTCCGGAGAGCATTCCTTATGGGCATCGCGGTAGAAGTTCAGTACGCTGGGAGTGCTGAGCAGGGACAGATTTCGGCGTAGCTCATCAAGCTCTTCACGGGTGAGGCTCTCGTGGTGTTCATCGGAATTGGGGCGGCGAGCCATGGCGGAGAGATTGTATCACTTTCGCCTATTCTTCGCCCTCAAAAGTATGACGCTGTCTGGAATCCAGAGAGTGGCGATTCCCTGAACACGAATGAGAATAGAGAGAGACGGCATCGACCATTCGGGGAGCTTTTTCTCGGCAGATTTCGCCTGGATGCCAGACTAGGTAGCAATTGAGGTAGCTTCGTGGGGCAGGCACTCAGCACGATCTGAATCGGGTCGCACTTAGACGATCAATCTGCATGGGTTCTCGAGACAATTCTCCCCAGTCCTCGGTTCTGCGGCTACTAGGATCGCATTTCAAGCGGCGACAACGCTGGTCCCAAAATCCTGGCTTCACCGCCGGTAAGGCAGGTCAGCCGTTGACTCAAAATCCCGCATCTGACTGGTAATCACCGCTCCTATTCGTTGAACAAAAGCCATTCAGAAGTTGAGGTTACGCCCATATTGAAGTACAAACTAGTTCTATTGTTAGCAGCAATTTGCACTCCTTGGTTGCTCCTGGCTCAGGAAACCAGGACGTGCCGTCGGGCACAGAAATCAACGTAAGAGCCGACCAGGAGATTACTGCCGAGGCCGCCAATGCTGGACAGAGTTATCCCGCAACAGTTAGCACTGCTGTGGTGGACAGCGAAGGTCATGTTTTGATCCCCAAGGGCGCGAGCGCGAACCTTAGGGCGCAGGCAGACGGCAGCAATCTGTCGCTGGATCTCTCCTCTGTCACGATCGATGGTAGGGAATTCCAGATCAACACCAAAGGATACAAGCCTGGCGCCGTGGGCGCTAACAAGACCACAGCGAAATATGCTGGAGGTGGCGCTGTGGCCGGTGCCCTAATTGGCGCTCTCGCCGGAGGTGGCAAAGGTGCGGCGATAGGTACGCTGGCTGGAGGAGCGGCCGGTGCCGGCACTCAGGCGATAACCGCAGGCAAGAAGATTCGCGTCCCGGCCGAGACCGTGCTTACCTTCAAGACTGCGCAGCCACTTGAATTGGACCCTGTGGCTCCCGGCAAGCGCTGAGGGCAGGCAAAACAAAAACCACGTCGGTGAAGCGGTCACCGCGACGGTAACGTCGGCTCTGCGGTATTGGAAGTTATATGATGGCGGCTCATTTTCCCCCCGGAAATTGTGCCGCCATCATTTGCGTTTTACTTTGGTTCGAATCGTCTGGCGAAAATCGTACTCTGGCTTTTGGGCTTGAAAACTGTCAATTCTTACAGCGCTAGTTTTTGGGGAAGTTTATGCAAGTCGAGACCTTCTGGCGTGCCTAGAAATGCCATTGGCTCTCCAACAACGAACACTCCGGAGCGGTCTCAAGTGTCAGGCCTTTTTCGTGAGGGCGGCGCGAATTCGCCGTCCCACGATCGCGTCTTCACCGGGCTGCAACATCCAGACCCCAACCACGAGCGTGTTCGCATCCGCCGGGATGCCTTGGTTGGGCTTTTGACCAGTGTTCGGGTTGAGTTCGATCGAAGGCGTTCCCGTGCCCAAAGCGTCGACGATCTGGCCAGTTGTGACGCCGGTGACTGCTGGGTCGAAGCGTATGAGCAGATGGGGAACATGGTTGGCGATCTTTGGAACCACTGTTTCCGTCCTGACCGAAGGGATACCCTTGACGGCACTGGCGATGAGATCGACTCGCTTCTGGTAGTCGCCCTGCATTGACACTTCCGTCTGCGAAAGAACCCAGTCGACCGCAGCAACCATGCCAACAATCTGTTCCTTCGCTACCTTCATGCCGCGGCCGATCCCGTCTCCCGGATTATTATTCGCATGAGCCAAATCTGTCAGGACCTTTCGGCCCAGCAAAAGACCCGCGTTTTGTGGACCGCGTATCCCTTTGCCTCCGGAGAAAGCGACAAGGTCGAAACCCATGCCGGTGTATTTCCAAAGATTCGAAATCGGCGGCATGTCGGCCGCTGCATCCAGGTGGCAAGGAATGTTGTGCTCGTGCGCCACCTTCAGCCATTCTTCCCGACCAATCTGCGCGCTGCCTGCAATCCCGTCCTCGTCCTCTGCAGCATTAAAGAAATTCGTCATCACCGCGTTACCTGCGCCGCATGCGCGCTTATAGTCGTCGAGCGTGACCACCTCGGTCACCCGCGCCCCACAGAGATACATGGCTCGGTCATACCCATAGCGGTGAGCACGCTGCACGATGACCTGATTCTTCATACCGTCAATTGCCTGCGGCATGTCCAGAATCTTGATGTTGTTGGCATATTGCAGGCAGGCGGCTGTCGCCAGGCTGATGGCGCCCGAAGCCCCGGAAGTCACGACTGCTCCCTCGCACTTGAGGCGACGCGCGATGTACTCACCTGCCTTCTGCTGCAGATCGTGCAATCGGACTGGGTGAAGCGCAGCCTTCTGCACCGCAGCCAGAACCTCGGGGGGCATGCAGGCAGCCGTTAGTGTGGTATAGGTACCAGCGGCGTTGATAATTGGTGAGACTCCAAGCTTTGCATAGTAATCCTCCCCCTCTGACGTTATCGTCGGCAATGAAAACGCTTTGGCGGAGGAGAGCAGAGGTACCGCGCTGATGGCCGCGGCCAGCGAACTTGCCCATCGAAAGAAGCCGCGACGAGAATGGACGCTTCCTTGCGTTTCATATGATCCTGACATGTTGGTCGCTCCTTTGGCTCAGAAACTTGCCGACAAGAAAGTGTATATCGGGCGTTTACAAACCTTTACTCGAATGTAGCGAAACTCCTGCATCGTATCAATACATGCACACAAAATCTGGGGGACTCGACGTTTGAGAATACCTTTCGCAACCGTGATCGCGATGTTGCTGTTGGTGTCGCCTCTCAATTTTTCGCAACAAACATCCTCCACGCTGGTTTCAAATCATCCAGTCCCGGCGACCCCAAACTCGCCACCTACGTCTAGTGATTCTGATATCCCGGCGATGTCCGTCAGCGTAAAGGTCGTGAACGTACTCGCCACGGTGCGAGACAAGCACGGCAAGATCCTCCGCGACCTCAGTCGGAACGACTTCAGCCTGCAGGAAGATTCGCACCCGGTGACGATCCAGTATTTTTCGCAAGACACTGATCTGCCGTTGACCATAGGCTTGCTGGTCGATACCAGTATGAGTCAACGCGACACCATCGATCAGGAGAAGAACGCAAGCAGAGCCTTTCTTAATCAGATGGTTCGGAATAATGATTCTGCCTTCGTCATCCATTTCGATCGCGAAGTCGAATTGCTGCAGGATCTCACTCCTTCGCACCAAAAACTGGATTCTGCGATTGAGTCGCTGCAGGTGCGTTCTCTTCGCCAAGAAGACAACGATTCTCGCACCGCTCCGGGATCCGCCGACGATAACTCGCACAGACGAGGGCAGGGCAGAGGTCGGGGAATGCACTTGGGAGGAGCGACGCTATACGACGCAGTCTATCTCGCTGCCGACGAGTTGATGAAAAAACAACAGGGCCGCAAAGCTCTCATCATCCTCTCCGATGGTGTGGACCGAGGAAGCAAGGAAAGTCTGGAGAGTGCCATTGAAGCGGCTCAGCGTGCCGACACACTCGTCTACGCGATCTACTTCAAAGGCGAGGAGGGCTTTGGACAGCGTCGCGGGGGATTTGGGTATCCTGGCATGGGAGGCCCAATGGGCGGACCGCGAGGACGCGGAGGTTCCTATCCTCCGTCGCAGCGCCCGGATGGAAAGAAGATTCTTTCGCAAACCTCAAAAGAAACCGGTGGTCGGATGTTTGAGGCAACGACGAAGAAGGACGCTCTCGAAAGGATTTACGCCGAAATCGAAGAAGAATTGCGCAATGGATACAGCTTGGGCTTTACTCCAGCCAAAGACAATTCTGTCGGCTACCACAAGCTGCTGCTAACGACTAAGCAGAAAGACGACCAAATTCAGGCTCGAGATGGCTTCTATTTGGAGCGCCAGTAAATCGTCTTGCAGGGGAGACAATAGTGTTCGTCTACGAGGCAATACAGCTTACATAGAGAGCAGTTCTAGCTCGAGTGTGCGACGGGAAAGGCGTTGAAGCATTGTAGGCGAAGAAAAGGCGCAAAATTGCGATGTCGCCTGCAGCGTCAACGATGAGCTAGAATTTCAGCCGTATCCTGAACTCGCCTATCACGTCTGGTGGCACAGTTCGCCTGGCATGAGCATACAAGTTGGAATGCCTGATTCGCGGCGAACAGGTCAACGGCATGAGATGACATTACGGGGAACCAAATGAATGGTGGCGTGTACAGCCTCTACACGCGGGACAGACACGGCTTGCTGAATGCGATGATGTCAGCCCTTGCCTCTGACACTACGAAGATCAGCTTCGAGGGCACATTGTCCCATACTGACTTGCTGCGGATCGCAGGGGTCACACACGATGAAAGCGGAGTCCTTCGACGGGCAACCCTTGCGCCACAGCGAGACTTCATAGTCTTACCTCTGAGTGAGCAGACGCTGCCCGCAATCATGAAAGCGATCGATTCTAAAATTGCTATTGGCGAGGAAGGGATCGTTCACGTCCAGATCGTCAAGGATAGTGATATGGCTTTTGCTGCTCACGACAGCTTCGACAAAGAGTGCGTGGTCGCCTATCCCGCCGTTCCTAGCGCACTGCTTGATGAACTAACCCAGGCAAAGGTTTTACGTGGGTATAGGCAGATGGCGCCGCCGATTTCACGTCAATCCGTGTAATCGCCTGTGATGGAGGACTACGCGGATGAATAGGATCTGTTGCGTGGCTCTACTGATCTTTGCCGCCGCAATCTTGGTCGTAGAGGCACAGACGCAGGAAGCTCCGAAGAAGGCACCTAAGCCGGCGCCGAGCGCGTCAGAAGCCGTGCTGGAACCGTGGAACGAGATCGCACGAAAGCTGACCCGCGATGGCCGAAGACTTCCCCGAGGACAAGTACGACTTCAAGCCCACTCCCGCAGTTCGCAGCTTTTTCGAGCGCCTGATCCATGCCGCCTATGCCAATCAGTTTTTCAGCAACGCTCTGCTCGGCAAGAAGCCGCCTGAGATGGACGAGCCCAAACGTGAACAGTTCAAGACGAAAGCTGACGTGGTCGCATTCGTGAAGCAGTCATTTGGCGACGGAGCCGCGGCGATCAAAGCGAAGGGCGACAAGGGGATGTCCGACCTGGTCGTGGACCCATTCATCAATAGGCAGACCCGAGTCAACGATTTCGCCTACAACTTCATCGAGTATTCAGAAGAAATTTACGGTCAGCTTACGGTTTACTATCGAATGGCGGGTATGATTCCTCCGGAGTCGCGTCCAAAAAAATCGCGCGGCAAGGCGGCAATTGCCATTTTCGACATTCTGGCGTCGCCAGAGCCGAGAAAATCTGGCCTGACAGCGCGGGGAAGTGCAGGAGAACGCTGAGTGCCCTTGAAGGTGTAAACCAGGTTTCTCACACCATTCCTCCCCATGTCCTGGTCAGTTCCTGGCGAGCTGTTGCCTCAGCTGTAAGTAATTCAGCATGCGGACAGTGGCGTTCATAGCAGCAACAAGCTGGTCGGGGTTGACGGCTCGCGTGGTAAAGAGGCTGCCGTTTTTGCTCCAGGTAATGGTGACCTCGGTTAGCGCTCCGCTCGTCCCTTTGCGCGAAATCCCGATGTGGTAATTCACAAGCTCCGGGATATCAGGGCGGATGCTCCGCAAGGCGTTCATAAAGGCATCAAATTGGCCGTCACCTACAGCGCTGGCGGTCAACTGCTGGTTGCTCACGCAGAGATGAATCGTAGCCTTGGGCTGGGCTCCTTTTCGCAAGGTGAACTGATAGTCGGTCAGTCTGACCCCGCTCTCGCCGCCTTCCTTGGTGTTGAGGATCTCTTGTAGCAGCAGGATGATGTCGGCCTGCGTGACGGTGACCTTCTGATCACCTAGTTCTTTCACTTTTGCCAAGAGAGCCCGTTGCTGTTCCGGGGTGATCTCTATGCCGAGTTGTTTGCAGTTTTGTTCGATCGAAGCCATGCCGGCGGTCTTTCCGAGGTCGTAGGTACGCTTTCGACCGAAACGAGCGGGATCCAACCGGTTTTGATAGAGACCACCCTTCTTATCGCCATCGGCATGCACACCGCATCCCTGGATCGAACTCATGTAGCCGATCACGGGTGAGTTTGCCGCGCAATCGACCCCACTGATACCAGCAACAAGATCGCTGAGCATAGCCAGCGAGTCTTCTTTCACCTTGCTTTGGAAGCCGTACAGATCCCGCGCGGTGACAACCAGCGTAGCCAACGTGGTGTTGCCTGCGCGCTCTCCAAGTCCGTTGGTGGTTACGTGCACTCGTACCGCACCGGACCGGATCGCAGCGATGGAATTTGAGACGGCAAGTCCGTAATCGTTGTGGCCGTGGAAGTCGAAACGCATGTCGAACCCCTCTGTCATGCAGCGCACATAGCGTTCCGCTTGCTCCGTGGTCAGCACTCCGAGCGTGTCACATAACATGATCCGATCTATCGGCAGGGAGGCAAGTCCACGCGTCAACGTCATCACGTAGGACTGGGAATTCTGGATGCCCTGCGACCAATCTTCAAGATAGACGTTGACGCTTAAACCCTTGCCCACGGCGTACTGGACGGTCTTCTCGATGTCCTGAAGGTGCCCCTCAACTGATTTTTTCATCTGCACTCTGCAATGATGCTCGGAACCCTTGGTGAGCAGGTTGAGAACGTGGCCGCCGTTCTCGACGATCCAGTCAACGGATCTGGTGTTGTCCACGAATCCCAGAATCTCTATCTGTTGCCCCGTGCCGTGGGAATCGGCCCATTCCATGATGCGCCGGACTGCCTCGGCCTCGCCTTTGGAAATTCCTACGGAGGCTATTTCGACGGCATCGACACCTGAACGGAGCAGGGCTTCCGCGATGACGAGCTTTTCCTCGGGCGTATAGTTCACGCCTGGGGTTTGCTCCCCGTCACGCAGGGTAGTGTCCATGACCTCGATGGTCTTCACGGGGTTCTCTCTGTATTCGCGGCAATTGCTGACAGGGTAACGAGATATTATGCCGAGCCGAAAGTTTCTTCAACACCGTCTCCCATATGGACAACCTCGATGAGGAGCCAGCGCCTCACGCACACCTGATCAGGACCTTCTATGGGGATCGAAGCCTGCCTCGTAAATCGAATTCTGGCGGCAACTTGAAACAACAAGAATGCTGCATCGTCGCTTGGGACGGGAGTAGGGTTTCTTTTGTCGAGGGACTTCATCATTTCCTGCCCTGGTATACATTAGCAATGTTCGTAGCGTATGTTCCGGAAAGCAGAACGTGTGAGAGGCGACGAGCCGCCACCGCCTGTCCCCAATATGGCGTGGCCGTGAAACTTAGGTTGTTCTGGAACAAAGTCGGAATCATGAAGCGATCCGAGTGTTCTAGCCTTTACAGTACGATTACATGCGCCAGACAAGCTTCACGGTATGGGTGATCCAGACTGAGATGTTGTTGAAGTACCGATAGGCCGTCGGGCTCAACCTGAAGCCGAGGGGGGATTCAATGGCAGCGTCGAGCATTCGTGTTCTTGTGGTGGATGATTACGAGCCGTGGCGTCGATTCGAACGTCTAACATTTCTTGGGCGCGACGACTTGCAGATTATCGGAGAATGTTCTGACGGCGATGAAGCTGTTCAGAAAGCAGATGAATTGAAACCAGATCTAATTTTGTTGGACATCAGTCTTCCCACCTTGAATGGGATTGAAGCTGCTCGTCGCATCAGGCAGGTATCGCCTACGTCCAAGATTCTCTTCGTCACTGAAAACCCTTCTCCTGAGATTGCAGAAGAAGCCATGAGCACAGGAGCGCGCGGCTACGTCGTCAAATCGGATGCTGCGGGTGAGCTGTTGCCTGCGATCAAGGCGGTTCTTGAAGGCAAGCGATTCATTAGTGCCCGCCTGGCTGGTCACTTCCTCGTAGCGACAGTGTTGGCCAGCGAGACCATTTCGTGGATTGCCGGGCTTGTCTCGGGCATTTCATAAAGGCAGAGACGTTTTCGCAGGGTACTGATTAGAGTCGTTCGGTGTTGCTCTGTCTTGCAAAGGGGATACGCACATGGATGTTCGTTCCGCCCATTGGCATTGATTCGATAGCAATCGTTCCGTTTGCCAGCCGAACACGCTCTCTCATGCTGGTGAGACCCAAGCCCTTGCCTGGCATCCCTGTTTCGACAACGAAGCCCTTGCCTGAATCACGAACGCTGAGGTGAATCTCACCGGAATCTTCCCATAGTTGCACTTCAACCTTTTTTTCTCCACTGTGCTTGATGGCGTTGTTTACAGCCTCCTGAAGTACTCGAAAGAGCGGCAGGCCGATGTCGAGCGACAGATTACCGGGAAAATCACTCCTGAAGGCAACCTCGCTTTTGTGCCGCTCGGCGACCTCGCGACACCAGCTCTTCATGCCCGCAACGGCACCCAAATATTCCAGTTTTGACGAGTGCAAGTCGTGTGATACGGCCTGCACATCGTCCGAGATCTGGCGGAGTTCTCTTCTGAGCTCTTGCACACGGCGCTGAAGCTCTGCAGGATTCTGCTGAAGCTGTTCGAGTTGCACTGAGAACATGGCGAGACGTTGATTGATGTCGTCGTGAAGCTCTCTCCCGATTCGGGCGCGTTCCTGTTCCTGTGATTCGATCAACTTTCGAGTCATCTCTGCTAGAGTTCGCTCTGCTCGCTTTCGATCCGTAATGTCGTGCAAAATACAAACAGCCCGATCCAGGCCCGTATTGCCTTTAACGGGATAGTAGGTGGCGAATAAATCTCTCTCGCCGATCTCCGGATAGGTATATTTCAGTTCGTATCGGACGACGTTGCCTCGAAAACATTCGTCCAGCTTCGGCTTAATCACATTCTCATATGCCTCTCTGACGACGAACTCATGCACGAAGCGGCCGACAACCTGCTCACTTGTAAGATTTCGCCTCTTCAAGAATCCACGGTTGGCCATGAGGCAGCGATATTCTCGATCCACAACCAGGATGAGTTCTTCCACACCCTCCACGGCCCTCTCAAATTCGCGAAGCTTTTCCTCGGCTTGCTTTCGCTCTGTAACATCGATAACCATGCCAACCACCTGTTTTAGCTTGCCACCCTCGTCAAAATATGCACGGCTATTCCGCTCCAACCAAATTACAGCCCCGTCAGGACGGATCATTCGATAGGTGATCCGAAGGTTCGGGTGCTCAACCGTTAAGCCGGCCAAGGTTGCTTGTAGTTTTTCCCGGTCCTCCGGGTGAACCATGGCAGCTAGTGCAGCACCCGTGGCGACCTCGCCCTGGGAAACCCCGAGGATGCCTGTGGATTCGCCAGAGCGCTCAATGACGTCGCTGGCGGCGTCCCATGAATAGGCAAACATTCTTCCGGCTTGCGCAGCGAGACGTAGCCGCTCCTCACTTTCGCGCAGTGCCTGCTCTGACCGCTTGCGCTCGGTGATGTCACGGGCGATGCCAGAACAGCCAACAATCTTGCCGCTTGCATCCTTGATGGGCGAAATACTCAGGGAGACGTTGATTCTTTTCCCTGTTTTGGTAACGCGAATCGTTTCCAATTGGTCTATCCGAGCGCCTCCCTTCAACGTTTCAAGTATCCGAGTCTCTTCATCCGATCGCTCAGGCGGGACGAGAGTGGTAACCGGTTTTCCCACGATTTCACTCTCGCAGTATCCGAACATTCGCTGCGCACCTGCATTCCAACTTGCGACCACGCCATCCAGAGTCACCGAGGCAATTGCATCTTCCGACGATTCCACAATTGCGGTATGCCGGAACCGAGTCTCTTCCGCTCTCTTTTTGTCTGTGATGTCCTCCACCATCGCCATTACTAGCGGGAATGGAGAATTGTTCAATAAAGAAATGCTCAAGCCACCCCACACCAGCGAGCCGTCCCGACGGAAGTAACGCTTCTCCAGTTGATAGTGGTCGATCGAGCCTGCCCTTAGTTGTTGAAAGAGTGCCCAGTCTTTCTCCGCGTCTTCAGCGGGAGAAAAATCGACACAGTGTTTATTGCGCAGTTCCTCCTCGGTGAAACCGAGAAATGAACAGAAGGCTGGATTCACAAAGAGAAGCTGGCCGTCTATGTTCTCGACCGCAATGCCGATGGGGCTCGCGTTGAAAATATCGCGAAAAAGCTGAATATCGGGAGTTCGGGTTTGTAGCACCTCTCCCATGGGACCAAGTGTATAGCATCATTGATGTTTACCTGCAAGGGCAGCGCGTCAATAGCGAAAACACCGACATCGCCTGGTATCGCCAATTTGCAATCTTGTCATCGGGATTTAGGATGTTGGCCATTCGCCAATGACCGACGAACAATCTCTGACTTCGCTGAAAGATTACCTCCGTAAGGTGCCTTCGATTGCAGGTACGATCGGCTCGGGACTCTTTGAAAACGGCTGTTGGTGGGTGAAGTTCACCATCGACATAGATCACGATTTGGCGTGGAGGGCCGTTCAAGAATTGGGCTACGTGCTGAACTATGTGTCCGTGGACGATCGCCTACCGACCGTATTCATGCCCGTCTCGCCACCACCGTACATGAATGGCGGCCCACGGGAATTTCTCTCGTGGGTCATTGAATCCAAGGACAAGGACTTTTCTCCAGAGGAGTGCGCCAAATGGCTGGAGGGGCGTCTGCCGAGACCCGTAGACGATCCGGCTCAGTGGGCCAGTGAGTGAAAAACCTGTTTTTCGCGCTTGGTATTGATCGTCGAGGGTCGCTTCCGCCGATTCTCAAGAACAATGCAATTCCTAGCCATTTCGATCCTGCCGGGTGCGAAGGGCTCACAATCACCACTTTTGCGGGTACACTAGGCGACGGCTCGATTCGAGAGGAGGGGCTTTTGAAGAGGAACGCATTGTTGTTGTTGATCGCGGCCGTGCTGATAGCTCGCGTCACGATAGGTCAAGAGCACAAGGACGGTCCCCAGGGAACTGGGAAGGAGGAAAAAGCACCCGCGTCCCCTGCTCCGATAATCCTGCAAGAAGAGGAGGGTGATCACTTGGTACACCGCGCAGGTCCTCTCGGAAGGGTTCCTTTCACAATTAAGATTGATAGTCAATTCGGGAAATCCGAAGATTTCTTTGTGTTTGCCGAGACCTTGGCACCCCACCAGACGGTTCCGTTTCACAAGCATCACAATGCTGAAGAGATTCTCCTGTTTGAAGACTCCGGTGCCAGCGTCGTTGTCGGGAACCAGGCTGGGAAAGCGGGCGCCCATTCACTCGTATTCATTCCCCGAGACACTTGGATTTCAGCGACAAATAATAGCGCGAGCCCAATTCACGTATTGGCGATATTCTCGCGTCACGGCTTCGAGACGTACATGAGGGCCATTAGCGCGAGACCCGGGGAGCCCTTGCAGCCGCTTAGTCAGGGTGAATTGACACGTCTTCGCTCGCTCGGCCACGCTACTTACTGGGATACCAGCAAAGGACCGTATCCACCAGGGGTGGCGCATTTCGAATAGGAATGTCGGCTTGTAGGCGCGCGATCCTGTAGCGCCGAATGATACTGAAGACGGTCCACAGCGCAAAACTGCATGTTAGGGATAATGACAGGCCAGACCTCGTCTCTTCATGCCAGCTCCTTCTGGGACGGGTCCGGTGGTTTTTCTTCTTAAAAGGGGTATAGCGCAGGAAGGGTGGGAATGGTTAACAGTGGGTGCAGAGGTTCAGCAACCCTGGCGCAGTTGGTGATAAATCTTCATACGCTCATTGATCAATTTCTGACGCCACACGGCCCCACGAGGGAGGCGTATGATTGTTGATCTGACCATGGTTCGCAAAAGAGGAAACCCGAATTGGGGAAAGCCGCTCCCAGCCCCTCCAGCGATGGCAACCGAGTTCGAAGGTGTGGCTCTTCGCTTGGGTCTCACGAAGGAAACCTACAGTAGTTCAATTCAGTTGCGAACCTGGTGCGAGCGCAATGGTAATCGCTGCTATGTACCGGAATGGCTGCTGAAAGAATGGGGAATCCTGCCTGACGTCGGCTGGTAGCTGAATTCCGCGGAGAAGTCGTTCCCCTCAAGTCTTTTCCGGGTGGCTTTTGATAGTCCCTATATCGCTCGTTCACACGAAAAAAGGTGAAGGCAAGGTGCAAACTCATGACATCGCCTTGATTACGTGAACGCAGGGCCCAATTTTCGCGCGGCTCTTTGTTTCTCTCTGCTTTGCGGATTCCTTACTCTGCCTTCTTCTCCTTCTCCGGCGGCCTCGCGGGCGTCCCATCCACCTTCACATAGTGCGCATACCATGCCAGGTACCGCTCCATCCGATCCTTCAAGTGCGTGGGTGTCTTGAATTCGTGATACTCCCCGGGATACACCACCAACTCCGTCTCTTTTCCCAGGCTCTTCAGCGACTGGTACATCTGCTCACCGCCCAGGATCGGCACATTCCAATCGACGTCCCCGCCCATGAATAGCGTCGGCGTCGTCACGTTCGCGACCTTCCAGTACATCGACACGTGGTCCCATACCGCCCGCTTCTCCCACGGACGCCCCAACTCCGTCTCGTAATCCAGAATGTACTGATCATGTCCGTACAGGGAATCGAACTTCGTCGCCCCCGCTCCCGAGATCGCAGCCTTGAATCGCGTCGTTTGCGTGATAATGAAGTCGGTCGAAATCCCTCCGTACGACCACCCGCCTACCCCAAGCTTGTCAGGGTCGACCAATCCCTCGGCGATCGCGTAATCCACCATCGCTATGTCGTCTTGAAAATCTTTGTTGCCCCAATCCGCAAAGATCGCCTTCGCGTAATCCTGACCGCGCCCCGTTGACCCGCGCGGGTTCGGATACAGCACCACATACCCGTTGGCAGCGAACAACTGCGCTAGGTCTGTGAACTCCGCGTAGTACGCCCACACCGGCCCGCCGTGCGGCCGCAGAATCGCCGGATACCTCTTTCCCGGAACATAGTCCAGCGGCTTATACAAAAACCCGCCTACCATTGTTCCATCCTTGCTCTTGAACTTTACGTACTCGGGCATCGTGAGTTTCAACTGCGCCATGAATGCATCGTTCGTATGCGTGATTCGCTTCGGCTCTCCACCCTCCGCACCCAGCGTGAAAATTTCTGATGGCCGCTCCGGGGTTGTAATCGTGGCTGCGACCGCGCCATTCTTCGCCATCGTGTACCCATACAGCATCAGCCGCCCGCCAATCGGACGCGTCACCTCTCCCCCCGCCCCCGGCACTCGGCACAAATTCTGAGTCCCCTCATCGTCCGCAATGAAGTAGATAAATTGTCCATCCGGCGAAAACCGAGGATTGCTCGCCATCCGGTCAAACGCCTTCGTGAGGACCTTCGCCTCGCCACCCGTCGCCGGCGAAACCGCCACGTGCTTTGTCGAATACTCCAGCAGCTTCGGGTCCAGCTGTGTCACATACGCAATCCACTTCCCATCGGGCGACCACTCCGGCTGCGCATCCGACCCTGGATTCGTCGTCACCTGCGTCGGCCGCGCACCTTTATCTGTGTTGTCCGCCGCCACCACGAAAATGTTGCGATCGTAATTCCGGTCCGGATCGGGCATCGTCCGCTTGCTCGAGAATGCCAGCCACCTTCCATCCGGCGACCACGCCGGCTCGTCATCATCAAAGTCGCCCGACGTCACCTGCGTCATCTTCTTCGTATCAATTTCGAACACATAGAAGTGCGTGCGCCGCCGGTCGAGATATCCCACCTCATCCGACTTGAACTCGTATCGATCGACCAAGATGGGCCGCGGTGTCTTACTCTTCTTCGATTCCGAACTCTTCTCCCCGCTCTCGCCCGCCTCTTCGTCCTTCGCCTTCTCTTTCGCCTCTTCAATCTCTTCCGGCTTCGGATCCCGCAGCACCACCACCATCCGCTTGCTGTCCGGAGCCCACGCAAAGGTTTCCACGTCCTGGACCGTGTCCGTGATCTTCTCGGCCTCGCCGCCTTGCCGGTTCAGCAAATACACCTGCGTCTTCCCCTCATCCCGTCCCGATAGAAACGCCAGGTACTTTCCATTCGGGCTCCATCGCGGATGCGTCGACGTCTCATCCTCCACCGTCATCGCAATCGAATCTCCGCCTGCTGCCGGCGCAATCCATACGCGTGTGTGGCTCTTGTCTTTTTTCAGCGACGAAGTCTCCACCGTGTATGCCACCCAAGCCCCATCCGCACTGATTTGCGGATCATCCACCGCCTTTACCCGAAATGCATCATCGACGGTGATCGCCCGGGGCGCAGCGGGAGCCTGTTGTCCACTTGCCAGCGACGCAGCAACCCAACCGATCCATATTCCAGACACAACGATCCGACGCAGGTTCATTTTGTTCATTCCCAGTAGTATTTTTTTAGCGGAAGGCCAGCGGCGGAGTGTACCACAAGTATCGGTCGGAGAATCTTCTCCCCCGACGAATCCTTGGTAGTATTCTTTACGTTCTCCAAGAAGGGGATAGACATGAACGCCAGCCCCGCGCCACCTAAGACCGCTACTCCGCCAAGCCCCGCCAATATTCAACTCATGCAACTCACCACTGCGTGCTGGGCATCGCGGTGCCTGCACGTCATAGCTGAGCTGGGAGTGGCAGACGCCCTCGGCGACGAGCCGCGATCTACCGAGGCGCTTGCCAAAGCCACCGCTACTCAGCCACAGGCTTTGTACCGCGTGTTGCGCCTGCTGGCCTCGGTCGGGGTCTTCGAATGGAGAAACGGAAGCTGGCATCACACCGATTCGTCCCGCTTTCTTCGCTCCGACCATCCTGAGTCTCTCCGGGACTATGTCCGCATGCTCGGGTTACCGGTGTTCTGGAGTGCATTTGAGGACCTGGAACATTCACTTCGCATGGGAGAATCTGCGTTTAGAAAGCGCCACCCTGAGGGTGTCTTCAGCTATCTGGCCAAGCACCCTGAGGAAAGCCGAATCTTCGACTCCGCGATGACTTCGAAATCACACCGCGATATCGCTGCGATATTGCCCGCATATGATTTCTCCCAGTTCGCTACCATTGCCGATATCGCCGGCGGACGTGGCCATCTGCTGCGAGCCATCCTGAAAACTTCGCCGAGAACTCAGGGAATTCTTTTCGATCAGCCACACGTGGTGGCAGAGGTTACTCCGGAAGACGGGGAGAAACTCATTGTGGTAGGTGGCAATTTCTTCACCGACTCTATGCCCAAGGCGGACGCCTACCTGCTTATGAATATCATCCACGACTGGCCGGACGCAGAATCCGTCAAAATCTTATCGGCGATTCGCCGCGCTATGTCGGCGGGGGCACGAGTGCTGATCATCGAAACGGTTGTTCCTGATGCGCCGGGACCGCACCTCTCGAAGGAACTCGACATCGCCATGATGGCGCTCCCCGGCGGAATGGAGCGCACTCAGGAGGAATATGCCAGCTTGGCTGCACAGTGCGCTCTTCGCTTGGAGCGGATGGTGGAGACGCTGAGCCCATATTCAGTTCTAGAAATGGTCGCTGCCTAAGCCCATAACCTCAACTCTTTGCGAAATGCCCTGTCAGCCATGACAGTGCCGCGCAGCACCCGCTTACAGAAGAATCTTCCTTATGCTCTGCGTTTCTGGGAACTCCGAAAGAAATTACGTCTGCAGCTCCGCAACCGGGTAAAATCACGCGCTCTCAACGACAAGCGGAGAAACACGATGATCACACACCGAGGCAAAGGAGCAGGGGGTTACGCAGGCAGAGCGTTTGCCGTGCGCCGATCATTCGCAGCTTGCATAAGTTCTCTCTTCACGCCAGATGGAGCATTTCGGACTGGCTCTGAACAGGCGGCATCGGATGGCGCCCACCCGGGGAGCTGAGCATGCCAGGGAGTGTGGAAGAGATCGGCCTGTCGCTCGTCGTTCTCTCGTTGGTATTTGCTTGTTCAGCGCTCATTCGACGCTGGTCGAGCCTGTTGCGCAAGCTCTTCATTCCCACCGCGGTAATCGGCGGTTTTCTCGTCCTCGGGTTGGGCCCGGAAGGGATGGGCCGACTTCTCGGTGGGGCTGGGCTCTTTCCAGAGAATGTATTCGCCGTCTGGCGGCAGCTGCCGGCTCAGCTGGTCACATTGATGTCCGCCTCGCTGCTGTTGGGCGAGCACCTGCCGCCCCTGAGGAAGATTTGGAGTATCTCGGGCTCGCACGTCATCATGATCAGCGTGATGTCGATGGGCCAATTCGCGGTCGGGGGAATCCTCGTATGGCTCCTGCTCGAACCCTTGTTCGGAATCAACCGCAAGGCGGGTGCACTGCTTGAGATGTCGTTCAACGGTGGACACGGCACTCTGGCCGGCATGACCCCGGTCCTCCAACAATACGGCGTCGGAGATCTCGTCAATGTCGGGCTTGGGCTTGCGACCATCGGCATCGTCAGCGGGATCGTTGTCGGTACGACGCTCGTCAACTACGCAATCCGATCGCCCTCGATCGAGGTCGTGCGGCAGAATCCGCCCTCCCCCGACGAAGACTTCGACATTGATCATCACCTGCCAGGCCCCGACGATAGGCCGATGGACGAGTGGAAAGGGATGGCTCAAGTGACGGCGGCAGTCGTTTTCCTGGGCGTCACCATTGCGGCGCCATCGCGCTGCTCGCCCTGTTTCGCGCGGTATTTCACTTGGTCGGGTCCGGCTTCTTCGACAGGTTTCCACTCTTTCCCTTTACATTCCCGGCCGCAGTGCTCGTTCAACTCTGCGCAAAGCGGTACGATTTCGAGTGGGCCGTCAATCGTCGCGCGGTCGAAGGTCTCGGCGGAATCGCGATCGACGGTGTAATCATCTGCGCGGTCGGCACACTGTCGTTGGGGGCGATCGGCGCGAACGTCGGCCCGCTGATCATCCTGGCGGCAGCGGCGATTGGCTGGAGCGTCTTCGTCACCCTGGTCATCGGGCGGCGCATCTTCCGGCAGCATTGGTTCGAGCATTCCATTCCCGAGTTTGGCGAATCTCAGGGCATGCTCGCCTGCGGCTTCGTGATGCTGGACATGGTCGACCCGTCGCGGCAAACGGACGTCGTGAGGGGCTACAGTTATCGGCAGATCATCACCCGCCCCATTCTCGGCGGTGGCTTCATGACGGCGCCGTGCCATTGATCGATCGCATTGGCTTGCCAGCCTTTACGATCGCGGCTGCGGCGATTACCGTGGTACTGACCACTTGGGGGATCAAGCGGGTAGGCCACGGGAGTCGGGTCTTGAGTCAGTCGAGCTGACTAGTTCGGTATCGGCTGGATCATCCGTAGTTTGCGCAAAATTCCCTATCTCACTGATGGAAGTCGGAAGAGGGTTCCAACAACTAGAACCCATAGGACTCAAGATGGCCCAGAAAAGGATCTCAGCGGACCCAAGCTCGTCGTCGAGATTCTGGAACTCTTACGTGGCAGTACTTCTAACCGGTGTTTTGGGTCCCAGTTTTGACGTTCTGTGAGGGCCAGTACCCGCTTCAAGAACGCTTTGACAGGCCGCCTTCCAAGTGTTCGTGCGGCTAATGCATCGGCATCGGCTTCCGTCTGTGGATCGCGAAGGAGATAATCGTTACATCCCTGCGCTGCGCTGTCGCTTACGAGGTGCGCCATCTCGTGTCCCAGAAAACCTTTGAGCGCAATGTCATTGAATAGGTTTATCGCCTGCTGACCGACCACGATCTTCCCTCGCCCGTCCACCGCCGTGCTGGCGGCGATATAGGACATGTTCCATTCGCCGGGGAACATATAGATGTGTGGCACTGGCCGACCATACGCCCGCGCGACCTTTTTCAGCACGTCATAGGCCTTTCCCGAAAAGACTTCCCGCGCGTCCATTCTGCGCAGCGTCTCGGCTTCGCATGCGGTCTGTGCTTGGACGTTGAAGGTCGAAGGAATGCCGATTGCGTTCGCTCTTTTGTGCGAGGCAGAGATAGTTCCGAGCAGGATGATCCCGGCAAGTACTCTTCTGGCCATTACCGACACAACGGACATGCATGCCTCCGCAGGGGGATCTGGTGATGCCGACCCCTGCTAACGTTGAAGGAAAGAAGAAACAATGAGAGTACCAGAATCGCACCGCATGCTCAGCAAACGACGAACGATGAAGCACGAGCAATGGATCTAACTCTGTTTCAGGCTCCTGGTAGAGGCCGGACCCGGCTTGCCGCCCGGGCTCGAATGGCGCGATGTCGGTAACCGCTCCGAGCCCCATGCTAGAGCTGAACCACCAAGTCATTTAGTCATGCGCGGTGGAGTAGGTGAATGCCGTAAGGAGCAGCGCAAATACGGCTAGCATCGAGGCTACGGGCTGGCACCTTTGGGCTGACTGGTAGGTTATTGGTGCAAATCCCCGTGAGCCGGGCGGGGGATACAATACCCGTCACGTCGCTTCCGTGCGGCCCGATCCCGACTACATGCGATAGAGCTTCATGGGCAAAGCAAATCAGAAGATTCGTGCTTGGTGGAAATACCTTCTTTCGTTTTTCAAGCAGGATTGGGACTTGTCGGATTATCCCATCACGGCTCGGGAGCATGAGATTGATCCTAACTATGTTGGCACCCGTCTCCAACAGCACAAGTATTCCGCTCAGATTGTGAACTGGTGGGTTATGAGTGGCGGGGGCGACACGAAAGATGAGGCCTTCCGGGACTTGCAGAAGCACTTCTTATCGACAAAGGCCGAAAGAGTTAAGAGTGGAAAAAAGCTTCCTCGACCAGGCACCCATGTTGAAATCGAGTTTGCATCAAGCGCAAGGGTGGACGCCCATCCAGAGCTGGCGGGCGACTTTGTTCGCCGGGTTCTGAACCTCGACTGGGCTTTTCTGTCCGACGAGTCGAGTCTATGGGATTTTCATAGCTCGGACGACAACCAAGCCTTAATCGCAAAGATTATCGAAGTCTATGGAGTCGATGTGTCGGATATAGAGTCCGCCAAGCTTTGGCAGATTTTAGATCGCATTGCTGCCTCCTAGTCGCTTCAAGAGGCGCTTATATATGCAGGCTATCGCTCTGATCGTTGTGGCCGCAGCGGGCCTTTGGCTCGTCGGTGTCGCGTTCCTGATGGCCCTGCGTCCGGGTTACTGCCTTCACCTGTTCGAGAAGATGAGCGCCAATCTGGAGCCTTCAAACTGGCGTCTTCAGTTCACCGAGCAGGGATTGCGCGTGCTAGCCGGTGTGGCGCTGATCGTGCGGGCACCGGCCTCCAAGCTGTCGCTGGTCTTCGAGGTCGCTGGGTGGCTTTTGGTTGCAACCTCGCTGCTGATCATGGTCGCCCCGATTCGGTGGCATGGCGCTTACGGCCGCTGGTGGGTTGGACGGATTGCGCCGCTGGCGATCCGCGTCCTCTTCCCCGTGCCGATGATGGCGGGAGCCGGTCTAATCTACGCAGCCTTCTAAACCAGTCGGTGTTTGCAAACTATACAAGCGCCACATAAGAAGGGGACCCAGCCGAACTTTAATTAGCTGTTGATGAATCCCATATCGCTTATAGGCACGGAAAAAGGCGCATGAAAAACGCAAAGGATTGATCTCGCCTATAGTCGGTTCACAATTCGTCCTTACTCGCAGCCTGGAATTTCCAGGTGCTGCCTCGCTAACCTTCGTCAGGTGGATGAGCGTCGGCGAGGGGGAGTTCCTTTACCGAGGCCTCGGATCCAGGTGGTTCACGAAACGGTTCCACACAAATGCGCTTGTAACACACTTCCAGCACCGTCAGGTATTCTGTACTGCCCGGCGCTTGGAGAACTACGCTGTCGCCCGCTGCCGACTTCATCAACGCGCGCCCCAGAGGTGACAACCAACTGATGTGGTTGCGGTTGAGATCGACCTCGTCGGTGCCCACGATGCTCACCACTCGCGATACTCCCGCGGCATTGGCATAGCGCACGGTCGCTCCGAAGAATGCCCTCGTCGCCACCTGCCCCGCTCTCGGAGCTTCCGGGTCAACCACTTCCGCGGCTTCGATTCGCTTGGTGAGAAAGCGAATCCGCCCATCGATGCCGCAGCCTCCGCTTGCCGTACTGATAGTCGCCGTTCTCACTGCGATCACCGTTGCCGGCGGCCCACGCCACCACCTCGGTCACGGCCGGGCGTTCCCGGGTGGGCAGAAACCGGTGCTCATCTTTGAGGCGCTCCAGCCCGCTCCGAC
>DATNEX010000129.1:0-24270 GCA_035606605.1 Terriglobales bacterium | reverse complement strand
GTTGGCTCGAAAGAATGTGAAGAAGGGAAGATCTTCATTGAGACTCAAGGCTTCTGCTCACTGGCCGGCGTGGGGCTCACCGACGGCATGGCTGCGAAGGCCCTCGAGTCAACCCGCAAACACCTTGCGACCGAGCACGGGATCGTGTTGCAACAGCCAGCCTATTCCAAATATTACTTACAGCTCGGCGAGATCTCTTCCTATCCGCCGGGTTACAAAGAGAACGCGGGAATCTTCTGTCACAACAATCCCTGGGTCATCATTGGCGAAACCCGTCTCGGCAATGGCGATCAGGCCTTCGATTACTACTTGCGTATTAATCCCTCTGCGCGCGAAGCCATTAGCGAAGTCCATCGCTGCGAGCCCTACGTGTATGCGCAAATGATCGCTGGGCGCGATGCCCCGACCCACGGCGAAGCCAAGAACTCATGGCTTACCGGCACGGCTGCGTGGAACTACTTCGCCGTCACCCAATGGATTCTGGGAATTCGCACCTGCTACCAAGGTCTCGAGATCGCACCGGTCCTGCCGAAGAGCTGGAAGGGGTTCAGGGCCACGCGCAAATTCCGCGGCGTGACCTTCCATATCGAGGTTCATCGTCAGGGCAACGGCAATGCGGTGGCGCTATCGGTTGACGGCGTCGTCGTCAAGGGTAATGTGGTACCGGTCCCCAGCGACGGGCGCAAGCAGGTAGCAGTGAAAGCGGTCCTCAGTTAGAGTTCGGAAATGTCCTACATTCCCGCCGCGAACCGTTACTCGACCATGCAGTACCGCCGCTGCGGCAAGAGCGGCCTTGATCTCCCGGCTATTTCCCTCGGCCTCTGGCACAACTTCGGGGGAGTCGATGCGTTGGAAAATTGCCGTGCGATGCTGCGGCGGTCCTTCGATCTCGGAATCACGCACTTTGACCTGGCAAACAACTATGGTCCGCCGCCGGGCTCCGCAGAAGAGAATTTCAGGCGCATCCTCAGAACCGATTTCGCTCCCTATCGCGATGAATTGATCATCAGCACCAAGGCCGGGTACACGATGTGGGAGGGGCCCTACGGCGATTGGGGATCGCGCAAGTATCTGATAGCTAGTCTCGATCAGAGCCTGAAACGCATGGGCCTGCAATACGTGGACATCTTTTATTCCCACCGGCCTGATCCAAACACGCCGGTCGAAGAAACCATGTCGGCGCTGGATCAAGCGGTTCGGTCGGGCAAGGCTCTCTACGTCGGTATCTCCAATTACAACGCGGAACAAACGGTGCAGGCGGCGGCGGCCCTGCGGGAACTCGGTACACCCTGCTTGATCCATCAGCCGAAATATTCTGTGTTTGAACGCACTCCAGAAAAAACCGGCCTGTTCGATGTTCTGCTTCAGGAGGGGATCGGTTGTGTTGCCTTCACGCCCCTCGCGCAGGGGCTGCTTACCAATCGCTACCTGCAAGGGATCCCCAGCGACTCGCGGGCCTCGAAGTCTTACGGCTTCTTGAAGCCCAAAGACATCGATGACCATCGCCTCGAGCAGGTTCGTCGACTCACCGATATCGCTCAGAAACGGGGTCAGTCTCTCGCACAAATGGCGCTTTCCTGGGTACTGCGCCAACCTTGTATGACTAGCGCTTTAATTGGTGCCAGCCGCGTCGAGCAGATAGAGCAGAATGTGGCCTCGCTGGCAAAGCTGGAGTTTTCCCCCGAAGAGCTGGCTTCTATCGAGAACATCAGTGTGTCCTAAGCCAGACGCTCCCCCCTGTGAAGCGGCAGCCGTGGGCGGGGATCGTACCGCTATAACTACTTACCGAGGCATCGAAGTCTTTCTGAGTGCTCCGCCACGCGCGATCCCAACTCGATCTTCCTTTTGGGGGGCGGTAGTTTAAAATAAAAGAGATGGCAAACGTATTGGATTTTGGACCCTACGTAGAGATCAAGAACGGCAAGCGCATCGTCCAGGAAGCTACCTACGGAAACCCTACGCCGGAAGGGGTGGTTCTCACTACGGTTGACAACGTCGTGAATTGGATGCGCAAGAACTCCATCTGGCCGATGACGTTCGGTTTGGCCTGTTGCGCAATCGAAATGATGTCGATGGGGGCTTCGCGCTTTGATATCGCACGTTTTGGTGCGGAAGTATTCCGTCCATCCCCTCGGCAATCGGATCTGATGATTATTGCCGGTCGCGTTTCCAACAAAATGGCGCCCGTTATTCGCCAGCTATGGGAGCAGATGCCGGAGCCGAAGTGGGTGATCTCCATGGGAGCGTGCGCAACGTCGGGCGGCGTTTTCAATAACTATGCGCTGGTGCAAAGCGTCAACCAGGTTATTCCCGTCGACATTTACGTTCCCGGATGCCCCCCGCGCCCTGAACAATTGATCTATTCCATTACTCTGCTGCAACAGAAAATTCAAGCAGAGCGGGGAACGATGAAGCGCGCCCTGAATATCGGCTCCTAGCCTCTTTTTTGCGCTTCCTTGCTTCTTCTTGACCACAGATCTCGGCCTTTTCGCCAGTGCTAACGGCTCCGGTTAGCTTGCGATTCGATCCTTCTTGGTAGGACCTTGCAGGAATGCGATAACGGATTCTTCTAGCAATTTCTGTATCGTTTGATGAATGATCAGCATGTCCGGAATGAGATGGCTGATCTCAACCGCCAGCAGGTTCTGCTGCATGCAGTTTGCAATCACGTCATGCAACAACCGCGTTTCCCGGATTAGCAAGGGCACCGTGTAGCCCTGCTTTCGGCGCATGATTCCATGATCGCGGGCGGCATGGGTATCGAAGTCACCAATCTTGTCCCCATTGGAAATACGCAGAGTCACTTCAAGCACTCTCGGAATATGATCCGTACGTGCTTCATCACCTATATTGATTGCTCCGAGCATGGGATCCGCGCGAACAGCGTCGAGCCATGACTCAGTAATCTCAGGAATGTTTTCTTCCACCACTTGGGATAGCCTTTTGCGGTTCACATAGTGCTCACGCTTGGGTTCAGCAAGCTTGGCGCGAATTTTGGCGGCGAGAGTTTCGGTGTCTGTGGGTTTGGTGATGTAGTCATCTACTTGCAGGCGGATGGCCTCAAGAGCCGTCTCAAATGCGGGATAACCGGTGAGGATAAAAGTGACGGCCCGCGGCTGCGTTCGACGCATCGCGCTTACAACCGTGAAACCATCACCTGCTTGTCCGACGTTTAGATCGGCAATCAAAACATCGAAGTTCTCTTGCGTGATGAGGCCTAGTGCCTCGGGAACCGTAGCGGCCGCCGCAACCGAGAACCCCTGGTCTTCAAGATACATACTCAGAGTGAGGCGGATGCTCGGTTCGTCGTCTACAAAAAGAAGTCTGGGGCGCGTCTCTGCCATCGCTTGGGCGTAAGCCGTGGTTCTTGGATGCGGCACGGCCGCAGCTCGTGTGCTAGGTGGCATATAATTCCGCAGTTCACGAATTTCTTCTTAACCCCAAATGCACAAAGTCAACTTGTTGCCATCCGGGCCGGCCATCGTCGCCAAGGCGCCGTGCCGCGCCGACCTTGCTGGAGGCACCATCGACCTCTGGCCCTTGTACCTGTTTCATCCCGGCGCGATGACCGTCAACTTTGCGGTGAACATTCAGACCTCCTGCCGTATTACTCCGCTAAAAGGTCGCGGAATTCATCTGCGCTCGTGGGACACGAAACGTGAGGAGCGCTTCGCGAGCTTTGACGAGGTACGGTCAGCGAAGAAGTTCAAATTGCCGATCACCGGACGGTTGTTGCAGTTTTTTGCACCCAAAGAAGGCGCACTCATCGAGACCGATTCTGAGTCGCCAGCCGGAGCTGGAATTTCCGGGTCTTCTGCCCTGATGATTGCCACCAGTGCGGCGTTGGCGCGCTTCACCGACCGGCACCTTACGTTGGAGCAAATGCGCGTCATCGCCCAGAACGTGGAAGCACAAATTATTGAGGTGCCTACGGGTTGTCAGGATTATTACCCCGCCCTGTACGGTGGCGTGAGCGCCATTCGCCTTGATGCCGATGGCATTCATCGTGAAGCGGTGCCGGTGTTGCCGGAGGAAATCGAATCGCGATTCGTACTCGCGTATACAGGAATTCCAAGGCGATCGGGGATCAATAATTGGGAGGTCTTCAAGTCTCACATTGACGGCGACAAACGAGTCTTTCGCAACTTTGAGAATATCGCCTCCATCGCGCGCGAAATGCACCAAGCACTGGTGGCCATGGATTGGGACCAAGTGGGCAAGCTGCTTCGCGAAGAGTGGAAGCTGCGACGTACCAATGCACCGGGGATCACAACGCCCCTCATCGACAAACTCATCAGCGTCGCCGGCAAAAATGGTGGTCGAGCTGCGAAAGTGTGCGGAGCCGGCGGTGGAGGCTGTGTGATCTTCCTGGTCGACAAAGGTTCAGCCAGCCGGGTTGCAACCGCCATCGGCGACGCCGGAGGTAGGGTCTTGCCATTGCAAGTCGCTAGAGATGGATTGCAAGTGGCGCCGGTGGTTTAGCGCGATCACCGAGCATTTTCGACGTCTTGTAAACATCGAGAGTCGCCGGGCAGAAGTGCAAAATGTCTTTTGAGCCAACTGCCAACCCCTCATTTCCTAAGGTGTTCGTCTTACGCGTGCATGTACTTCCGATTAACTTCTAAGGTGTTTTTCATTGAGTGTAAGTAGTGGAATTCCTACAATCGCGAGAACTTCGCTGCTGGTTGGCGGGCAATTGATAAAAAGCTGGAGTACGCACGATGAAGCTTTGGAAGCCACTGGTCTGTGTGTGCTGTTTTGTGCTGCCTGCAGCAGCAGGGGTTTACGTTACTGCTCCCACCAATAATGCAAGCGTGAGCTCATCCGTTCACTTCGTTGCCAGCGCCAGTTCTCCATCCTGCTCAAAAGGCGTTTCGGCAATGGGAATTTATACCTCGCCCGGAGTTCTGACCTACGTCGTCAACGGCGCGAAGCTTGACACCTATGTCTCGCTACCCTCTGGAACACAGTATCCGGTCGTTCAGGAGTGGGACAACTGTGGATGGTCCGCGAAAGTTCAACTCGCCGTGAATGTCAACACCCAGTCAGGCAGTTCAGGCGGTAAGACCTTCTCCAACCTGCAAAACGGCAGCGGCTGGAATGGTTACGCCTTACTGCCGCCGAATTTCCCCATCTGTTCTTCCTGCACTTCTACGGGAACGCAGGCGAAGTGGTCGTGGACGCCGAACGTCAGTTCGCCCTCCATGGATGGAATGTCGACAAAAACCACTTATGGTGGCGGTACGACTCAGTGGGCAGATATCCTCTGGAACAATCACCTGATCGGAGATTTTTCCTCTCAAGGCCTTCCCGACTTCAGCAAAACGCTTGTTCCTTCCCTACATAACTTCACCTACGACGTCTATTTCTGGATCAACAATGCCAGCGATTCGCAGGCTCTCGAGTTTGACATCAATCAATTCGTGGGTGGGAAATCGTACATCTGGGGCCATGAGTGCCGCATTGCAGGCGGTCACGAGTGGGACACCTGGAACAACGGGCAGCAGAAGTGGGTTCCGAGTGGTATTCCCTGCAACCCTAAAAGCAATGCTTGGAACCATCTAACCATCCAGGTGCAACGCACTTCCGATGGCCAT
Source organism: Terriglobales bacterium (assembly GCA_035606605.1). Taxonomy (GTDB): domain Bacteria; phylum Acidobacteriota; class Terriglobia; order Terriglobales; family Acidobacteriaceae; genus Gp1-AA145. The sequence goes on along the minus strand of DATNEX010000129.1, from coordinate 18,673 downwards.
CTGCTGTTCAAGTCCATCACTTTGAACGGCACTACAACTGCTCTGAACCGTTACGACTCTCCCACCTCGACGAACTGGTACGGGATCACCGTCAATTACCAAATTGACAGCAATTATTACAAAACGAGCTATTCCGTGTACCTTGACAAGTTCACCTTCTCCGCCTGGTAGAGGGAGGGGAATTGGGCCAGGCACGCCTTCGGGCGTGCCTTTATTTTGCACGTTGGAGACACCTCGGCGTCGCGGGCGTCCATCCAAGGACTATAATCTGCTGGAGTGCCCTATGAGGCCGCCGCGTGTAGTTGTTGCCCTTTCGCTAGTTATCGTCTCTGTGCCATTCTGCCGGGCCGAGAACGAGAAGACATCCTCCGCCCTTTCCGCTCAGCACCGGATGGAGTTGGTCCGAACCTTTAACGCCGACCTGGTTTACATCCGCACGAGATTTCCCATGGGCAAAACTGGCCTCACCCTAAAGGACGGCAAAGTTTCCCCCAGTGGCGAGGATCTGGAAAAGTTGCTCACACTCTGGGGCCCCTCGGTTAAACCCGGGGACCGCGCTCTGATTACGAAGTTCGAGGTCAGAGGCGACCGTATTCGCCTGGAGATCAACGGTGGCCCGGTAAAGAAGCAGAAATGGTATCAACACATCCAGGTTGGCATGAACAACACCATGACCACACCCGGTGGTGGCGATCAGAACGGGCCTTTTAACAATCCACGTGGATCCTATGTTGATCTGGTCTTCGATCACCACGTTCCTGATCTAACCGTTGAGCAGATGAAGCAGTTGTTGTGGCCGGTGTTCGATTTCGACTCGAAGTCTCCGGTGGACGCGTATGTCGAGACGGTCCCCCCTAAGGTAAAGGAAGCGATCAAGAACCATCAGGTGCTGGTGGGGATGAACCGTGAGATGGTCATCTACTCAAAGGGCCGTCCGGAGAAAAAAATGCGCGAGAAGGACGAACACGGTGCCGAGTACGAGGACTGGATCTACGGAGAGCCTCCTAAAGATGTGGACTTCATCCGCATTGTGGGAGACGAGGTTGTTCGTGTCGAGACCATGAAGGTGGGTGGTGAAAAGATCGTAAGAACTGAAAAGGAAATCGATCTGGGCGGCCCTCAAGTCGCCACCGCGGCCCAGAAAGAGCAGCGTCCGACCAAGGCTCCTACGCTTCGTCGCCCAGGCGAAGAAACGTCTCAGCCCAGCGGTTCGAGTGCGCCGACGCCGGTACCGAATACCACCGGCGACCCATCAGCGCCTCCTCAATTCCGCGAGGCTGCCCCGCATTGATTTGGCGCACTGCCCCTGTCCCTTTAGACTTAAAGTGTGAAGATTGCGCTGGGACAGATCAATCCTACGGTCGGTGATTTCGCCGGCAACTCCGCGAAGATCATCGCATACTCTCAGCGTGCCCGGGCTGAAGGGGCGGGCCTGATCCTGTTCCCGGAGCTCTGTGTCTGCGGTTATCCTCCCCGCGATCTGGTCGAGAGAGCCTCGTTTGTTACTCACAATCGAGAAGCAACCGAGCACATTGCTGCCGATACCCGCGGCATTGCTGTTATCTGCGGCCTGGTCACTCCCGCGCAGGCGGATACCGGCAAGTCGGCGATGAATTCCGCAGCGCTATTGATGGATGGCGCAATCAAGTTCGTGCAGTCCAAGATGCTGCTGCCCACCTACGACGTTTTCGACGAGGTGCGTAATTTTGCTCCCGCGCGCCATCAGGATCTATTCTCGTTTTGCGGAAAGCGAATGGCCCTCACCATTTGCGAGGACGCTTGGAACGACAAACACTTTTGGCCTCGGCAACTCTACAGTGTGGATCCGGTCGAAGCTCTGGTGAAAGCTGGGGGCAGTTTCGTCTTGAATATTTCCGCTTCTCCGTTCTGGGCAGGGAAACGCGAATTGCGCCAGGAGATGCTGGCCACTATCGCCAGAACCGATCGCGTGCCGGTGGCGTTTGTGAACCAGGTCGGCGGCAACGATAGTTTGGTGTTTGATGGTTCCAGCCTGGTGTTTGATCGAGATGGGAAGATCATTGCCCGAGGCAAGTCGTTTGAGGAAGACTTGATCTTCTTCGATTCGGACTCCCTCACCGGAGATATGCACGAACAAATCCCGGGAGAGGAAGCCAGCATTTATGCCGCGCTGGTTCTTGGCACGAGAGACTATATCGCCAAGTGCGGCTTTCGCAAAGCCATTGTCGGCTTGAGCGGGGGGATTGATTCCGCACTCACCGCCGCCATCGCGGTCGATGCCATTGGTCCGGAAAACGTGATTGGCGTAGGCATGCCGTCAGAATACTCCTCGCCGGGATCGCTCACCGACGCGCGCGAGCTGGCCGCCCGTCTCGGCATTCGCTTCGAGATTCTGCCGATCACCGACATCTTCCAGGCGTTCAAAGGAACATTGGGTAGGGTTTTCGAGGGGCGGAAGGAAGACGTTACGGAAGAGAACATTCAGTCGCGAATTCGCGGATCGCTATTGATGGCGCTCTCCAACAAATTTTGTGCGTTGGTATTGAGCACCGGCAACAAGAGCGAGTTGGGCGTGGGCTACTGTACTCTCTACGGAGACATGGCTGGAGGCCTGGCGGTTATCAACGATGTAGCTAAGACCATGGTGTATCGTTTGAGCCGATACGTGAATTCGCGCAAGGTGACGATCCCGCAATCCACCCTTGACAAGCCACCTTCTGCGGAGCTGCGCCCCGACCAGAAGGACACCGACTCGCTGCCGCCTTACGAAGTCCTGGATGCTATTCTTGAAGACTATGTCGAGCAGTCGCGCTCAGCCGAGCACATCGCCCGAGAGCACGGGCTTGATCTGCCGCTCGTAAAGAGCGTGATTCGCATGGTAGAGCGCAACGAATACAAGCGCCAGCAGGCTGCTCCGGGTATCAAGATTTCACCCAAGGCATTTGGCTACGGCAGGCGTTTTCCAATCGCCGCCAAGGCTGACATTTGAGTTCAAGGATCAACATGCGCAAATTTGTTTTTCCAATCCTGCTTTCGATGGCGGTACTTGCGATCGCCCAGCAAAAGCCCGCGACGCCAAGCCATGCTTCCGGCACGGCCCAGAAGCCAGCCGAAAAGTCGGCAACCCTTCCCACTGAGGATGAGGTCAACGCCTTCATGCATGCAACCTTTGGCTTCAATCCGCAGATGACCTGGAAGATCGTGAGCATAAAGCCGGCGGAAGCGAAGGGCCTCGCCGAAGTCACAGTGCAGATCAGTGGGCCCGAGGGTCAGGGCGGACAAAGATTTTTCGTGACCGAAGATGGAAAACATGCAGTGGTCGGCGACATTATTCCTTTCGGCAAGCGTCCCTTTGACGCCGCGCAAGCTGAACTCAAAAAGAAGGCAAATGGACCTGCTCGCGGTCCGGCAAATGCGCCGGTGCTGTTGGTTGAATTCACCGATTTGCAATGTCCACACTGCAAAGAAGCGAACCCGACCATTGCGCGGCTGCTGAACGAGAATTCGAACATTCGCTTCGTGTCGCAGCTGTTTCCTCTTCCCAGCCACAATTGGGCCACCAAGGCAGCGGCTTATGCGGAGTGCGTAGGCGGGGCCTCCAATGAGGCTTATTGGAAGTTCGTGGACGGAGTCTTCGACCAACAAGAGCAGATTACAGCCGAGAATGCCGACGTAAAGCTTACGGGCATCGCCGACAACTCGGGCGTGAAGGGATCGGATATCGCCGCTTGTTCCGTCAAGCCAGAAACCCAAACCCGAGTAGATGCTTCGCTCAACCTTGGCAAGTCGCTTGGCGTGAATAGCACTCCAACACTTTTTGTGAACGGTAGGCCGGTGGGCGTGGGCAACAATAACTATGACGCACTAAAGCAGTTGGTGGATTTCGCCACAAAAGATAAGTAGAACTTGGGTTCTTGCTTCCGCCGGCACGTCATTTCGGTAAATACACTTCGGAGTTCTCTCCCGCGCTTCTCGCGGTGATATGAGGCGTGATCACCACCAGCAGTTCGTCTTCGTCGATTTGTTTGCTGTTTTCGGTTACGACTTTGTTCAATCCGGGCACGAAACCCAATCCTGGGATCCCACTCATGGCAAGCGCTTCGGTTCTGGAAACTTGACCTGCAACCACGACAGGTTCCCCGTCAGCGAGCGAAACGCTGCCTTTGTATTCACGGTTACCGATCACTGGAACACCGTTGAACGATTGCCCGGCTAGCGCGCGTAGGTTCAGTTCGATTTGCAGGCGTACGTCGTTCGTGTTGCTGACGGTTGGCTTTGCCTTAATCGTCAGCCCCAGGTCCTCATAGTTGAATGAGGGAAATGCCGCCTGAAAGCTATTGTTCTGAATTACCTGGGATATCGCCGCACTGTTGAAGATGGGCGAGAAGGTTGCATTCAAGATGGGGAAACGGCTTCCCATTCGGAAATTGGCATCAGTACCTTGGGAGGCCCGCAGAGACGCATGCTCGAGGATCTTCATCCAGCTCTCGTTGAGCGATAGCTGTGCGCTTAGATGGTCAAGAGTCACTCCCGTCAAGGTCTTTCCTCCGCCAAAAGTCGCGACCGGTTGGCTAAAAAGGGAGTTTTGCCCCTGCTGTGACTGCAACTGCGCCAACAAAGCCGAAAGGGCGGTATTGTTCGCTTGATTGATCCCACCACTTGAAATCAGCTGATTGATCAGGTCCTGAATGTTCTGGCCGCCGAGGGCCGCGAGCGCTCCCGCGGGAATATTGAACACGTTGAAGTTGTAGGGGATGTGTACACCTAGATTGCGCATGAAGGTGTGGCTGATCTGGTAAAGCTTGATGTCGAGCATCACTTGAGGACGCGATCCGTCAAGCTTCTCCAAGAACCGCGTCGCCGCGTCCAGCGTGTTTTGGGGAGCTCGCACGACTAGCGTCGCCGCGGCCGCATTGGGCGTGACGTTGCGGATCTCGAAGAGATTCCGCAACAGGTTCATCATGTCGTTCAAACTCGTCGGCGTGCTCGCCGCTGATGGAATGTAGAACTTGCGCATCGCCAGGCGTTCGTATTGGCGACGGTTCTCCTGCGTGTCAGCGGCTATCAGTATTTGGTTCTCGCCAAGCGGGCTCCAGAAACTCTTGGTTAGGGCTCCGGCGATTAGCATCGCCCGGTAGAAATCGAGGTCATCGACATTGAAGTTGACGCGCCTCGACTGCACTGAATCTTCGACCTGCGCAGAAATACCGTAGGCCTGAGCAATCTGCGCTAACAAATCGCGGCTGTCGCCACGGAAGTGAAAACTCGCCAAGTTAAGATTGGGTTTCAATCGAAGCTCGGTAGACCCGTCAAGGACCTGGGGTGCGGAGGAGAGCTTTGGCGCAGAGTCACCGAGAGCGTCGCGCAACCGATCCTGCGCGAACTGGTTCGCTGGATCAAGGTGCAAAGCGCCACGGAATTCGCCCAGCGCTTCGATCTGCTTCCCTGACTCGAGTGCCGCATTTCCTCGTTCAAGGTGTCTGGTGATCAGTTGCTGCCGCGCCATTTCTCGGGCTGTCACGTAGCTGACATTGCGAGGCACCAGATCGGCGGCGCGAGAAAACTGGTCGTAAGCTTGATCGAGATCTTTCGCTTCGATTTTCACCGCACGCTCGAACGCCGCCTTGGCTTCTTTTTCCTCACTGCGGCTCGGATTGCAGGCAGTGCGGCTTGCTCCCTGCGGACAGGGAAGCAGCGGGTCAAGCGCTTGTTCCTTCGCAGACAACGCTGGCTGGAAACACGCGACGGCAAACGCCAAACAAAGTACGCGGCGCATGGGCTCATTCTACCCTGAACGTGTCGCTCTGACCTCGATCTCGGGGGGGCATGTATTATCGAAGTAACCAACATTCATGATCATCAAAAACATTCATGATCACCAGAATAGTGAATCCAAGCTCCACCGTCACCGGTGCGGACCGGCTGGAACGCTCGGAGGCCAAGAATCACGCATCTAAAGTAGTGTTCGTAGACGAAAAGAATCGGTGGGTGAGAACTACATAAATCAAGCTTTATGGAAGTCGCATTTTCATTGGATTGTCCCTCTCAGGCGGGCCGTCTTGAGCGGGGCCCAGAGCTTGGAAACTTAAGGGATTTTGGCGTATAAAAGTTAGTTGCGGCTGCACGGCTGGCGCGTTTCGGTGCGCCTCAACCATTCCCGAACTTAAGCGAGGAATCCTGTGGGCCTTACGATGACACACGCTCCCAAGGGGCTGGAGGGCGTGGTCGCCACGACATCCAAGATTTGCTACATCGATGGCGACAATGGTGTTCTCGCCTACGGCGGGATCGACATTCACGAGCTTGCCGAGAAATCCAACTTTGAGGAAACCTGCTTTCTGCTGTGGCACGGGCGGCTCCCCAAACCCCAGGAACTAAAAGATCTTCGCCAGCAACTTGCTTCGGAACGCAGACTTGATCCCGCCATCATCGATTTTCTGCGCAGCTTTCCGAAGGGTGCCCTGCCGATGGACGTTCTCCGCACCGCCGTTTCCGCACTTGGGCTCTACGATCGCGACCGCGCTTCAAATGACCACGAGGCCAATGTCGGCAAGGCTATTCGACTGACGTCGCAGATTGCCATGATCGTTGCCGCCTACGACCGTGTGCGAAAAGGCAAGAACGTAGTTGAGTCGGATCCTTCACTTTCGCACGCCGCGAACTTTCTACTGCTCCTGAACGGTGAAAAGCCTTCCGAAACCGCAGAACGCGCCCTCGATATCGCACTCATTCTTCACGCTGATCACGAACTGAACGCCTCGACTTTCGCCGCCCGCGTTACCGCGGCCACGCTCTCTGACATGCATTCCGCCATCACTTCAGCAATCGGCGCCCTCAAGGGCCCATTACACGGGGGTGCTAACGAGGCCGTGTTTCACATCCTAGAAAAGATTGACGCCTCCGGTGCCGATCCGGTCGAGTACGTTCGCGATATGCTGGCGCGAAAGCAGAAGATTTCCGGCTTCGGCCATCGCGTCTACCGGACCGAAGACCCGCGGGCGACACATCTCCGAAAAATGTCCGAGGATCTGTGTCGCGCGCATAACGAGGCGAAGTGGTTCGAGATGTCGCACAAGATTGAAACGTTTGTGAAGTCCGAGAAAAAACTCAATGCCAACGTGGATTTCTACTCGGCTTCAACCTACCACGTGTTAGGAATCGACGTCGATCTGTTCACGCCAATTTTCGCCGTCTCGCGCATCAGCGGCTGGACGGCCCACGTCATTGAGCAGCTCGATGACAATCGCCTGATTCGGCCGCGCGCCGACTACATTGGACTCTCCTACCCGCAGCACTGGGTTTCCATGAACCAACGCTGAAACGATTAGGCAAAAACAAACCCGCGGATCTCTCCGCGGGTTTGTTCGCTTAATCGACCAGCTATCTTTGCGGCGGCCCAGAACGCGGCGCAGGAGCGCTCATACCGGGCCCGGGAGAGCTCATGTGCGGCGAGGATGGCGGGGGGCTACTCCGCTGGCTGGGCGCACTCGGGTGCGAACTGCCCCGCGGTGAATCCATGCCCCGGGGTGGTTCACGCCCGGCCATAGAAGGAGCCGTCCGCGAGGTCGGCGTTGGCTGGACGCGCTGTGTCACTGTTCCGTGCTGCTCCACCTGGCGCGAGACCTTCCCCATGTTAGAAACCTGTCCGCGGGGAACTCCAAGTCCCGCCGAATTGTTCTGAATCATGATCTTGTTTCCAGACCGGCTTACCAGTCCCGAGCCTGGTCCCCGGTTCACGGGGAGGATGGTTGTGCCCTTGGTTGCAATCGTACTCGGAGGTTGTGGAGGCCTGAATCCGGTTGGCGTTCTCAAGAGCTGGGGCTGCGAGTACCACGGAGTCCAGGTGCCACCAGGTTGCCAGGCCCAGCCATATCCCGGAAGGAAAAGCCACGTGCCGTAGTGATACGGTACCCAACCCCAGGGGTAGGCAGAAACCCAGCCGAACCCAAGGCCGGGGGTAGAGGCCCATGCCCCGTCCATGAAGGGATCCCACCCTGCGCCGATGAAATACGGCTGCCACAGCATGCCGTATCCGGGTGCGCTGAAGAAGCTGCCATAGTAAGCCAAGTCGCTCGTCCCGTATCGGTACGGGGAATAGTTTCCATAGGAACCGCTGGCATAGCGCTGCTGATATTGGGACTGCTCTTTGTCCCAGGAGTCGAGCGGCTCCGGCTCGATTTCCTTAGCAACCACGAGTGTGTTTGCGGATGCATCCAAGCTAGCGGTTTGATTCTTCTTTACCTGGACGGTGCCTGACGGACTTTCAACTTTAATGTTCCCCTTGAAGACTGCCACTGCCTGTCCTTGTTGCCCCGAGACGATGCGGAAATGCACCGCTTGCGCAAGGTCGATTCTCTGGTCCCCGAACTTCACCGTCAATTCGTTTCCCTTGGTACCGGCGAAGTCGACGTACGCTGTACCGTTCTGCACATCGAGCACCGACGACTTCACTCCCGAGTCTCGCAACGAGAGCTGCGGGAACTGAACTGCTGTATTTGGCCCGAGACGAACTGAGCTGCCATCTTCAAGTTCGACCTCGGCGCGACCATTGGCGTCGGTGCGCAGCTTGGCACCCTCGGTGATAGGCAAGTTAACGATGGCCTTCTCGAACTGCCCGGTGTTGCGGTCGATTTGCACGCCCCCTTCGATGTAGCTCAGTCGAACGATACGCACGTTCGAATCGGCGAACACCGGCAGGGAAAGTAGAAGCCCAAACAGAACAGCCAGCAGACTTCGATGGTTGAGGGACACAGACACCTCCAGAGGAACAACTCTAAACAATTAGAGCACTTTCCGAGAAGATATGTTGTCTTTGGGTTGTAAAGAGAACTCTCACCTTGAACCTTCGCCCAAAGTTTGGTGCTTTTCGAGCGATGACTTGACGTAGTGACCGAGGATCGGGGGTTTTAGAGTCGGATCTCTGAGAAATGCCCTACGCCAGATCCCTTCTTCGGGTGAGACCGGAGTAGCACGCCCACCTGCCGAGCCAGTGCTTGTGTCCCGCTGTCCACGACGTGTTCTGCCAGGCACGCATACCCCACCTCGGAATGTCCCTAACCGCTGCAAAATCAGTGGATTTCACTTTGGCTGCCTCCGTGCCATTCCTTGCAAGCGAAGGACCCTAGGAGGGGAGCATGACAACGATCAATCCAAATTCGGTAAGCAACAAGAACTTCAAGCAAGTGGAAAGCGACAGTTGGACCAGCCTGTATCTGCCCGCCATCTGCGCAGCCATTTTGATGGGCGGAGTGCTGTTTCTGGCGATTAGCTGCTCTAAGAAATCCGACAACGTGGCGAAGATCAGCCCGCCATCCCAATCCGCAGTTTCGGCGCCCCTGCCCAGCCCACCTTTAGCCTCGCTACCTGAGAAGCCGAAGAAGGCGGTGAAGAAACATCGTTCCGCGAACGCTACCTACGTGAACAGCGAGTACGGCGTCTCGTTTAGCTATCCCCGCAGGTACAGTTTTCAATCGGGTGACAAGCTGGCTCCGATGGCCACCAGCTATTTGAAATCCGGGTCTCGGATGGTTGCCGCCGTAAACATGCCGGGCAATTCATACCCTGACACCGACTTCACCGCAGCCCTGCTGAAGGTGAGCGTTGACAAGGATATGACCTCGGATGAGTGCATGCAGTTTGCTCCGTCCGCGGAGGGAGCTGGCGAAGTGAAGCCCACAACCGTGAAGCTGGGAGAGAACGAGTACAGCGTGTTTGAGCAGATCAACGGGGAGGACAACAAGAAGTCTGACCTTAAATTTTTCCATCTGTTCAAGAACGCCGCCTGCTACGAGTTTGCTGCTGCGCTTGACACAACCGAGAAGCCGGAAGATATGGCCCAGGTGGATCGCGGAAAGATTTTCGAGCAACTGGAAAAGATCCTGACGACTGCCAAAATCAAGGATCTTCAGGCTACCGAGGTCGAGAGCGCCGGCTCGACTCGAGCGACCGGATCGCCGATCGCCGATTCGAAGACCAGTGAGCCCAACCCGAGTGCTGCGGAAAGCAATACGGCCAACGTGAAGGCCGCGGAAACGACTGAAAAGGCCCAGGCGGTTACGCCAGGGCAAAAGTGAGGGTGCGGAAGAAGACTGGCCTTACCATCCAGTTTTTTTGCGGAGCGGGCGGCAACGCTCGCTCTTACATTTTTCGCCCATGGTCAGGACTTGAATCCGCCAGTAATGGCTTCGCGATACTCCACCCAGAACACGGATGCGTTGTCCAAACCGGCTTCCCTTAAGATCTTCAAATCCTCCATAAGCGTGAGGGGCTTGTCGTTGTCCCGCGCTTCCAGGTCATCGAGAAAAGCGCGAGTTGAGGAAGCCGTCAGAAAACGCCTATCCCGTCCGCCCGCCCGATGAACAATCCCACTCACCCGGATCTCCTGGATTCGAGCCTCGGTGAGTTTGTCGGCGGCTGCCGTCAGATCAGCGTTCAGGAACCATCCTCCCGGCTTTAGCAATCCCATCACATCCCGCATCGCGGCCAGCTTCTCCTGCGACGTCAGGTGATGCAAAGCGTACGCGGAATAAATCAGATCGAGTGGCTCACTGTCGGGAACCAACTTTGCTAGGTAGCGAAAATCTCCGATTCGGAACTCTACACGGTGGGCAAGAGATCCCAGCCGCGACTTCGCCATTTCGACCATGGAAGCCGCGCCGTCCACGGCAATGACACGGCAGTTAGGAAAGCGAGCCAAGATCGCATTCGCAAAGAATCCAGTTCCAACACCTAAGTCGAGCGCGGTGAAGGAATCCGTTGGCCGGATTGGCAAGAGCTCTAAGATGAGCTCCAGCATCTTGTTCCGGTTCGGATGCATGAGCTCCATGTCGGAGTCATAGCCCGCCACTCGTTCGGGGATGTCGTAGGCTTTGATGGATTCACTGACAGGCATCTTTCTCTACCTTAGCACTGCACCGATGGCAGCTGAGCTCGGCTACTACTTTCTCGACCTTGCTATCGCCTCTCTGGCCTCTTTGTCGGCGGTGCGCCGACGCTCGGTTTCGCGCTTGTCCCACAGCTGTTTGCCCTTGGCGAGTGCAAGTTCCAGTTTCACTCGACCGTTCTTAAAGTACATGCGGGTGGGAACCAGGGTGAGACCCTTCTGCTGGGTCTTGCCAATCAGCTTTCGGATTTCTTCCTTGTGGACCAGCAGCTTCCGGGTGCGCAAGGGAGCATGGTTATAGATATTCCCGTGATCGTATTCTCCGATGTGGCAGTTTAAGAGCCAGAGTTCGCCGTCCTTGACGATCCCATAGGAGTCCCGAAGGCCGACTTTTCCGGCCCGGACTGACTTGACCTCGGTACCTGTTAAGGCAATGCCAGTTTCGTATTTTTCCAGCAAGAAATAGTTATGTGAGGCGATCCTATTGACAGCGGCATCTCTTTGCCCGGCGGCGGTGGGGTCGCGCCGGGGGTTCTTCACCGGATTCGCCTTTGTCTGATGTGCCGGTTGCCGGGCCATGGAGATAGAGTACCAGCGTCCTCGGTCGGCGGTCCTCGGCGTTCGGGTTGCTGACGCCCTCAGTTGGCGACGGTCGAAGCCGCCAGTCGATGACTTTGGTACGAGTACTTTGGTGTAACTCTATGACGAACAGTAACATCGGCGTGATTACCAGCGATGCTATAATCGCGCTTTCCTACAGAGAAAATGCGGGGTCCAGCCTCCCACCCCAGGGAAGCCAAAACGGGCTTGCTGGGGACCCCGGCCTCGGACCACGCCAAAGAATGTCCTTTGAGGTGTTATTGATGAAACGCGCAATCCGCCCGGCGCTGATCTGTTTGCTACTTCTCGTTGGAATCATGCCCACTGTGGCCGAGAGTTCTCGCTCGCTGTACAAAAAGGGCAAGGACGCGGAAGCGCGCCAGAATTTTGAGCAGGCCTACGATTTTTACAAACAGGCCTTCGACCAGAATCCCAAGGACCTTTCCTACCGCACTGCCTACGAACGTTTGCGATTTCTCGCTGGGGCCTCGCATGTGCATCGCGGACAGCTGTTGCGTGAGGCAGGCCGTCTGCAGGAATCGCTCGCAGAATTCCAGAAGGCTGCCGAGATCGATCCCTCTAGCGCAATCGCAAAGCAGGAAATCCAAGTTACAAACCACCTGATTCAGCTGGGGGAGGGAACACCCCAGCCCAGTGCGCAACAGCCGACGGTTCTCGAGCGGCGGCTGCAGGACGCGGGCGCGCCGGTCGAGCTTGCCGCCATCCCGAACATTCCGATGACCATGAAGCAGACCGAGGACAGCAAGATCATCTACGAAACCATCGGCAAGCTGGCCGGGATCAATGTCCTTTTCGACCCGGACTACACTTCGCGCAGGATCAAGGTCGATCTGAACTCCGTATCGCTCGAAGAAGCTCTACAGATCGTTGCCATGGAATCGAAGACATTCTGGCGCCCGGTTACGCCGAACACGATTTTCGTTGCGGCGGACAATCCGGCAAAGCGCAAAGAAGTCGAACAAAGCGTCATCAAGACTTTCTATCTTTCGAATCTTTCGCAACCGACAGAACTGCAGGACGTTGTCAATGCACTTCGCCAGATTCTGGAAATCCAGCGCATCCAGCCATTGCCGAGCGAAGGTGCCATTGTGGTGCGAGGAACTCCTGACCAGATGGCGCTGGCGCAGAAACTGGTCGGGGATCTGGACCGCTCAAAGCCTGAGGTCGTGGTCGACATCGCCGTCATGCAGATCAATCGCGATAAGAACCGCACGCTCGGAATCAATCCCCCGACAAGTATGTCGATACAGTTACAGCCCAACGTGACCACCAGCACGACAACCACGACGCCGGGCACGACAACGACTACTCCGACGACGACCACACCTACGAATGGATCCATCAATCTGAACTCGCTCGCCAACCTTAACGCCACTGACTTCCAGGTCACGATTTCGCAAGCGACGATTACTGCGTTGTTTTCAGACACCAATACAAAGCTGATACAGAACCCGCAGCTTCGATCCGTAGATGGCCAGAAGGCCACCCTCAAAATCGGTGACCGTATTCCGATTGCGACTGGTTCGTTCCAGCCCGGCATCGGGGGCGTTGGCATCAACCCTCTGGTAAACACGCAATTTCAATATCAGGACGTCGGCGTCAACGTTGAGGTGACCCCGCGCGTGCACTCGAATGGAGACGTGACCCTGAAGATCGCGATGGATATCTCTTCGGTGACCGGCCAGTCGAATATCGGCGGAATCACCCAGCCAATCATCGGGCAGCGCAAGGTAGACCACGAAGTACGCCTTCGCGAAGGCGAGGCGAATCTCCTTGGCGGAATGCTCGAGGACCTGAACAGCAAGAGCCTAACCGGAATCCCTGGCCTGTCGCAGATACCATTGCTCAAGTATCTTTTCGGGCAGACCGCGACTGAACACCGAGAGACGGAAACAGTTTTTGTCCTCATTCCCCACGTAGTTCGTCGACAGGTACTCACCGATCTGAACCAGCAAGCGATCGACGTGGGAACGGCAAGTTCCATCAACCTTCGCAAGGTAAGCCGCAACGCTCAACCGGCGGCACCAGGTACGAATCCAGCCTCGGGCGCTGGTTCGGTAGCCGTACCGCAACCGCCAGCCCCGGCCGGTCAACCCGGCGCCTCGTCTTCTGAGCCTCAGTTAATGCCTCGTACTGGGGCGGCAGCGAGCTTTGCGTTTGATCCGCCGGCATTGACGCAGAAGGCAGGCTCCACCTTTACGGTGAATGTCCTTTTGAGTGGTGCGCAGAACGTATACTCGGTGCCGCTGCAGCTCAATTACGATCCTAAACTCCTGCAAGTGGTAAACGTTTCGAACGGCTCGTTGCTTTCGCAAGACGGCCAGATTGTCACGGTGACGCATCGCGAGGATGACAGCAGTGGCACGATGCAAGTCACCGCTACTCGCCCCCCCGGGGCTTCTGGAATTACCGGCCAGGGCCCGGTAGTGACCCTAACATTCATGGCCAAAGCCCCCGGCCAGTCAAACCTCACGATCGCTCGTGGAGGCGCCCGAGATCCCGCCATGCAGGCCATGCCTGTCAATGGCGCTGTGGCAACGGTTACAATTCAATAAGCGGGTGAACTCTATAGCCTGTCCACTTGGTTCTTGGTTTCTGGCTTACGGCTATCGAAACAAGGCGCCACAAGGACAATAGCTAGGAGCTGATTGCCTGCAAGTTTCAACGCCCGCATCGTTCTCATTGAAGATGTTCATTCAGCGCAGACGACAATTCGGTTTCACTCTGATTGAGCTGGTGGTCGCCACGACCATACTTCTCGTGCTCTCTGGACTGATCATTCCTGTAGCCCGTGTGCAGATCAAGCGCGAAAAGGAACACCGGCTCCGGGAGGCGCTTTGGGAATTGCGTGACGCGATCGACCGCTATAAAGATTCCGCTGACCGTACTGCCTTCCGGATTAAAGTCAATTCTTTCGGCTATCCTCCCGATCTGGAAACTTTGGTCAACGGAGAAGACGTGGGCGGAAAAAAGCTGAAGTTTCTGCGCCGGATTCCGGTTGATCCTATGACGGGCAACACCGAGTGGGGTCTTCGTTCTATGCAGGACGACCCGAATTCTGACTCCTGGAATGGCGAGAACGTGTTCGATGTCTATACGAAGTCACAAGGCACCGCCCTCGACGGCTCTAAGTACAAGGACTGGTAATGAGATTCCGCAAGCCCATTCCGCAGAATCTTCGGCTGGCCCCGCGTCAATCGAACTTTGGTGCACGGGTGAGCTCGCGCCGCAATCCGGTATTTCGCTCTTTTGCGGGATTTACCCTGATTGAACTGATGATCGTGATCAGCATTCTGCTGATCCTTATTACGATTGCAATTCCTCAGTACCAGAGTGCAGTCCGCCGCGCGCGTGAGTCGGTGCTCCGACAAGACCTTTACGATATGCGCAAGTTGATCTCCGAGTACACGCTCGACAAGCAGAAGGCTCCACAATCTCTCGATGATCTGGTACAAGCCAATTATCTGAAACCGGTCCCCAAAGATCCTATTACGGGTCAGCCGGATTGGCAGACCGAGCAATGTGACGACAGCACAATGATGTCCCCGGACGAGCAGGATACCGGGGGGATCTGCGACGTTCACAGTTCTTCCACGCAAATTGCCACGGACGGCACTGCCTACAACACCTGGTAAGCAAACACCAGCGTTCAGTACCGGGGAACCAGCCAAACTAGAAGGCGCGCCATTCCCCGTCTTCCACTTTCATCAACCCGACGAGTGTCGTGCGCTTCTCAGAGTCTCGCCTGGGCAAGCCGCTCGATCGGGTTGGGCCAAGGCCGCCCCCGCTCCGAAAAAGGTGAAGGGGTACGCGTTTGTATCCGCACCCTGGCACGCACTACCATCTACCCATGCCGGCTGAATTGGAAAAGTCCGCCTACACTCCTATTCGTGCCCCACGCGGCACGACGCTTACCTGCAAAGGATGGCAGCAGGAAGCCGCGATGCGCATGCTGATGAATAATCTCGACGAAGAGGTCGGCGAACGCCCGCGCGATCTGGTGGTGTATGGCGGCACCGGCAAGGCGGCACGCAACTGGGACTGCTATCAGGCGATCGTCCGCTCCCTGAGGGAACTTGGGAATGACGAAACATTGCTGGTCCAGTCAGGAAAGCCGGTGGGGATCTTCAAGACGCACGAATATTCCCCTCGTGTCTTAATCGCCAACTCCAATCTGGTTGGTCACTGGTCGAACTGGCAGAAGTTCAATGAGCTAGAGCGTGCCGGCTTAATGATGTACGGCCAGATGACCGCCGGATCGTGGATCTATATTGGCTCTCAGGGGATTGTGCAGGGCACTTTCGAGACTTTTGCCGCGGCCGGCGAGAAGCACTTTGGCGGTGATCTCAGCGGCCGGCTGATTGTCAGTGGTGGCATGGGAGGCATGGGTGGCGCCCAACCCCTTGCCGCAACCATGAACGGCGCGGCATTCCTCGGCATCGACGTCGATGCCGAGCGCATCAAGAAGCGCCTCAAGACTGGCTACTGCGACTTCATGGTCAACACGCTCGACGAGGCGTTGCGCATCTTGAAGAACGCTGTCCGAAAAAAGGAAAACGTCTCCGTCGGACTCGTCGGGAACTGCGCGGACATCATTCCCGAACTTGCTGACCGCGGCGTTGTGCCCGATATCCTCACCGATCAGACCTCCGCACACGATCCTCTCAATGGATACGTTCCTAGCGCCATGCCGCTGGCTGAGGCGGCCGAGTTGCGTAGGGTAGATCCTAAAGCATATGAAGAGAGATCTCTCGATTCGATCGCCCGCCATGTAGAAGGCATGTTGCGCCTTCAGAGGATGGGCTCGGTTACCTTTGACTACGGCAACAACATCCGCACCTTCGCTTTTCAGCGAGGAGTGAAGGACGCCTACGACTTCCCGGGATTCGTGCCAGCATACATTCGCCCCCTGTTCTGCGAGGGGCGAGGCCCGTTCCGCTGGGCGGCATTGTCTGGCGAGCCTTCCGATATTCAGGTAACGGACGATTTGGTCCTCGAACTCTTTCCCGACAATCGCATTCTTCGCCGCTGGATCGACCTCGCTCGCAAGCGTATTAAGTTCCAGGGAATTCCGGCGCGCATCTGCTGGCTCGGCTACGGGGAACGCGCCCAGTTCGGCCTTGCGATGAACGACATGGTGAAGCAGGGAAGGCTCAAGGCTCCAATTGTCATGGGCCGCGACCATCTCGACTGCGGCTCGGTGGCTTCCCCTTTTCGCGAAACCGAAAGCATGAACGACGGCAGTGACGCCGTTGCCGACTGGCCTCTTTTGAATGCTTTGCTCAATACGGCCGCTGGAGCTTCTTGGGTTTCGATTCACAACGGCGGAGGTGTTGGCATTGGCTACTCACTGCACGCCGGGCAAGTCACCGTTGCCGACGGAACTGAAGCAATGGCCAAACGCATTGAGCGCGTTCTGACGACCGATCCCGGTATGGGCATCATCCGTCATGCTGACGCTGACTATAACGAGGCCAAGCTGTTCGCGAAGGAGAAGGGTGTCAGAGTTCCGATGCCCTGATGCTATCTTCGACCGCTCGTTCGATGCGCCATTGACTGGTGGATAGCGAGAAGCACGGTGAGCCTCCCAGCGGCTGGCCTTTGTCTCGGCATCTGTGATGTATCAACGCGGTTGTGCTACCTTAAATTCTTGCGGCCCCGTAGCTCAACTGGATAGAGCATCAGTCTTCGGAACTGAGGGTTGGGGGTTCGACTCCCTCCGGGGTCGCCAGGTCTGTTAAAACACCAGCAACCCGCGCGGTGGGCTGAAGCTTTCTTGTCAAAGGCATCTAGCTAGAACGACGTCATCCCAGGCACATCCGGACCGCCTCGTTTGACGCTCCATATTGTGGTTGTTATCATCAATTCGCGGGGTGGAGCAGTCTGGTAGCTCGTTGGGCTCATAACCCAAAGGTCGGTGGTTCAAATCCACCCCCCGCAACCAAAGAACTCATAGGGTTACGGGCAATTCGGCATTTGTAGCGACTGTCCAAAACTGTCCAATAAGGGGAACTGGCCCACAGTTCCCCTTAATTATTGAATCGAGATCTGCTGATTCATTTCTCTTCTGAGGACTCGTTGCACGATTGGCCGATTGGCTTTTCGCTTGGCAATTGCTGAAGCATTTCCGTACTGATCCATCGTGGTTGAGATGTGAGCGTGTCGCATCAGCTTCTGCTGCACTCCCATCGGCGCCCCCGTTTCGTCCAGCCACGCGCGGTAAGTGTGGCGAAACGTGTGGAACCCGATCCTGCCAAGTCCCAGCTTGAGTCCTACTGGAACCAGGTAATCGCCGCGGATCGAGTCGGCGTGGTACGGACGTCCCGTCGCCGGACTCGGGAAAACCCATTGTTGTTCTGTTTTCGCGCAGAGTTCCTGCCACTTCTTCAGAACAGCAATGAAGCTCTTTTCTAGAGGGACCTCGTCCTGCGAATACTCGGTCTTTAACCGATTCAGATGTTTTCCCACCGCTGATCTCTGAATCAGAACGACCGAGCGTTTGAAGTCGAAATCTGTCCATCGGAGACCGAGGATCTCGCTGATTCGCAATCCGAAGCACAAAGCAATGAGCACTATTGTTCGATACGGCTGAACAAGTTTGTCGAGGATTCTCCATGCGTCTTGCACCTGAAGAACACGCGGACGCCTTCTCCGCTTGCTTATGCCTTTCACTTCGACCAGCTCCATGGGATTGCGTTGGACATCCAGCAACTCCCAAAGCATCGCTTTGTCGAAGAGACGGTACATAAGCGAACGGATATGGCCTTTGTACTTCGGTGAAACGACCAGCTTCCGGAGCCAATCCTGAACCAGAGTGGGACGAACTTCCCCCAGCTTGCAGTCGCCCCACCTGGGACGGATGTGCTGAGAAATCATGCTCCGATAGGAGGCCAATGTGTTGTGAGTGATTTGTTCGGATTCCTGTTCCTGTTTCTGATCGATAAGAAAGCGATCCAGGAGACCACTGAAGGGAACCGCGGGGCGCTGCGCGACCCCGTCGTTGATGATCAGACGCATGCCTTCTGCAGCTTTCAGAGCATGCGCCTCTGTCGTATATTCTTCGACCGTACCGACAGTGAAACCCCTTCGCGTCCGTCGTCCGTTCGAAGTTGATTCCCACCACCGATACAGCCATACGTCAGGTCCATTTACGCGTTTGTCGATTTCTACGCTTCCGTACTGATACCGCGT
>DATNEX010000126.1:0-76548 GCA_035606605.1 Terriglobales bacterium | reverse complement strand
AACCGCAGGTTTGAACGAGCGATTGGGAAAAGGTCGAGGGCTTTTAAAGCCGGTTATTCTTGCACCAACTCAACCCCTTGCGGCAACTGTCTTGGACTGGCGGATGAAGTGGTTGATATTTCACAATCGATGACGAAATGGAAGGTTTTTCGCCGGCAAGAGCTATTCGATCCACCCGTATCTCTGGTCTGAGAGATACGGGTGATCGTTACCACATGCCGCCCTTCAGGGGGGCTGAGGTGGGCGGCATTCGAGACAGCTTTCCGATTAGTGATTCAAAGCAGCAATTCGTTACACATTCACGATACCTCTTCCGAATCGATCCACCGTGCATCCAATCGAGAAATTTCTCATCGCAAGGACGATCGCATGAAAATCGGATTCATTGGCCTAGGAAACATGGGCATCGCCATGGCCGCCAATCTGCTCAAAGCTGGAAACGACCTCACCGTCTACAACCGCACCGCCGAAAAGGCAAAGCCGCTCATTGCCCAAGGCGCTCGCTGCGCTCGGAGCATTATGGACAGTTGCGCCGGCGACCTGGTGATCACCATGCTTGCCGACGATCAGGCCCTCGAGAGCGTTGCCTACCAAGAGAAGGGAATCCTCGAATCGCTTCCCGTGGGCTCCATCCATTTGTCTTGCAGCACAATTAGTGTCGCACTCGCCGACAAACTCAACTCCGCCCATAACCAACGGGGCCAACGTTTCGTCTCGGCGCCGGTCTTCGGACGCCCCGAGGCGGCCGTCGCCGCCAAGCTCTATGTGGTTGCTTCCGGCGCCCCTGATGTACTCGACAAGTGCCAGCCGATTTTTGATGCCATCGGGCAGCGCACCTTCCGTTTCGGCGACAAGTCAACCAACGCAAACTTAGTCAAGCTCAGCGGGAACTTTCTGATCATGTCGGTGATCGAATCACTCAGCGAGGCCTTTGCGCTGATCGGCAAAGGCGGAATTGATACCCGTGAATACTTTGAATTCCTGACCACGACCTTATTTAATGCGCCGGTTTACAAGACTTATGGCAACCTTCTGATTGAAAAGAGGTTTCATCCGGCTGGATTCGTCGCTCCACTGGCCTTGAAGGATGTCCGCCTGGCGCTAGAAGCGGCCGAGTCCCTGCGGGTTGCGCTCCCTCTCGGGGACATTGTCCGCAACCGTCTCCTTACCTTGCTGGCGAACGGCGGGGAATCGCTTGACTGGTCCGCCATTTCGCAGATCGCCGCCCGAGACGCCGGATTGAAATAGTCCGGCCCAGGTGGGCCGACGATTTTCTAAACCAGATCCCCATTTCAATGGGGGGCCGATGAGTTCTGAGCAGGGGTATGGATGTGTGATCAGGATCACTTTTCTTCGTTTCCGATTACGGGTAGAATCTCGCTTTCTTACCAACCCGCCGCATAAAGGTTTTATGCCCGGGGGGAGGGACAAACCTCGTGATCGTTGGCGTTCCGAAGGAAATTTATCCCGGTGAGCGGCGCGTGGCGCTGACCCCGGTTGTGGTTCCCATGCTTGGGAAGGCTGGCCTGGAGGTTGTAGTTCAATCTGGCGCAGGCGAAACGGCCGGCTATCCCGACGCGCAGTACGAGGACAAGGGTGCGAAGATCCTTTCCGACCGAAATGCGGTTTTTGCACAGTCGGACATTGTGGCGCAGGTGCTTTGCCATGGCGCGAATGACAAGAACGGCGTAAGCGATCTGCAGTTGATGCGCAAAGGCCAGGTTCTTGTCGGCTTTCTGCGTCCCCTCGCTTCGCCCGAGAGCGCGCAAGAGATCGCCCAAACCGGGGTGAGCGCCTATGCTGTAGAACTGATGCCGCGTACGACCCGCGCGCAGAGCATGGATGCTCTCTCCGCGATGGCCTCCATTGCCGGATACAAAGCGGTCGTGGTCGTGGCTGACCAACTACCGCGCATCTTCCCCATGATGACGACCGCAGCCGGCACCCTCACCCCCTCGCGGGTACTCGTGATTGGCGCCGGTGTTGCGGGTCTCCAGGCGATTGCCACGGCCAAACGTCTTGGTGCCGTGGTTTCTGCCTATGACGTGCGCCCAGCCGTGAAGGAGCAGGTTCAAAGCCTCGGTGGTCGTTTCGTAGAATTGCCGCTCGAGACCAAAGATGCGCAAGACGCCGGTGGGTACGCCACGGCGCAGGATGAAGCCTTCTACGCGAAGCAGCGTGAGTTGCTCGGCAACGTGATCGCCGAGAGCCACGCCGTAATTACGACAGCAGCCGTTCCCGGCAAGAAAGCCCCCATCCTGGTCACAGAAGCCATGGTCAAAGGCATGGCGCCCGGGTCTGTGATTCTGGACTTAGCTGCGGAGCGGGGCGGCAATTGCGAGCTGACCCGCCCCGGCGAAAAAACCGTGCAGTACGGTGTAACGATCATCGGGCCGATCAATCTCGCCGGTGGAGCGCCCTATCATTCCAGCCAGGTATATGCGCGCAACTTGACGGCTTTCCTTCAGAATCTAGTGAAGGATGGCAAAGTCCGCCCGCCGGAGAGCGATGACATCATTCGCGACACACTCTTGACTCAGGGCGGGGAAGTGGTCAACGCCCGCGTAAGGGAGATGTTAGGGTTACCGGCATTAGTGGCACAGTAGCTGGGTTACGAATGGTCAGTTAGGAGTTCTCGGTTCCGAAACGCATGGCTTGTACCGGGGTCGTCAACTGAAAATCGGCCATTAGCACGCAACACTAGTTCATGCACCAGGAAGAGGACCATGGGCACCATCCTCATCGATAGTCTGTTCGTTTTCATGTTGGCGGGATTTATCGGGTTTGAAGTCATTAAGCGAATTTCGCCTCTGCTTCACACCCCGCTGATGTCTATCACCAACGCTCTTGACGCGATCGCCGTAGTGGGCGCACTCGTGCTCGTCGGTAGGCACGAAAGCCGGCTGGCATTCATTCTGGGAATCTTTGCAGTCATCGCTGCAACCAGCAATATCGTTGGCGGATTCCTCATCACCGATCGCATGCTGAAGATGTTCAAATCGACGCGTCCAACAAAATCATGACGACGATCTTAGGCAGTCAGGTATTTATTGGATTCATCTACCTTGTAGCTAGCGCGCTCTTCATCCTGGCCCTCAAATGGATGAACGCGCCTCCGACCGCACGCCGCGGGATCTTGGCTGGCGAAGTCGGCATGGTCCTTGCCATTGGAGGCACTATTCTCCAGCTTGGCGGGGAAGGCCGCCTCGAGCACATCGCCATCAATTACACCTGGATCTTCATTGCCCTGGGTATTGGCGCTGCTATCGGTGTTCCGCTCGGCCTCGTCCAGATGACGGCGGTCCCACAGCGGACCGCACTCAGCCACGCTTTCGGCGCATTTTGCGTCACGCTGGTCGGCACCGCCGAGTACTACCTAGGTGTTCATGGCAATGGCATCCCGGGATTCAAAATGGCGATCTTGTCTTGCGAAGTGATCCTGGGCGGACTGACCGTAACCGGCAGCTTGATGGCCGCCGGAAAATTGCAAGAGGTCCTGCCGCAGCGGCCCATCACTTACAAAGGACAAAACGTCGTCAACCTCGGACTGCTGGTGGTGGCGATCGGCATTGCAGCCTACCTCGTGCACAATCCGATGGCGCCCCATCTTTTCTTGATTATGGTCGCAATCGCGGTTGTGTTCGGGGTGATGCTGGTGATTCCCATCGGCGGCGCAGATATGCCGACCGTCATCTCCCTTTTGAACTCGTACGCTGGCTTATCGGCCGCAGCCATGGGATTCGTGCTCAACAATAAGCTGTTGATCATCGCCGGTGCCCTCGACGGCTCCTCTGGCTTTATCCTCTCGGTGATCATGTCGAAGGCGATGAACCGTTCGTTTACCAACGTGCTGTTCGGAGCCTTCGGCCAAGTGCAGACTTCGGCGGCAGCGGCGCAGGAACAGCGCCCCGTCAAGAGCGCCTCTCCCGAAGAGGCTGCAGGAATTCTTGCCGCTGCCAGCCGCGTGGTTGTCGTTCCGGGATACGGCATGGCCGTTGCTCAGGCGCAGCACAAAGTTCGAGAGCTCTATGACGCACTCAGTAAGCGCGGAATCGATGTGGAGTTTGCGATTCATCCCGTTGCCGGACGAATGCCCGGACACATGAACGTGCTCCTCGCCGAAGCTGACGTGCCCTACGATCACCTGAAAGAAATGGATGATATCAACGGAGACTTTCCGCAAGTGGACGTGTCGTTGATCATCGGCGCAAACGACGTAACCAACCCCGCTGCCAAGACCGACAAGGCCAGCCCGATCTATGGGATGCCCGTACTCGACGTGGAGAAGTCGCACACTGTGATGGTGATTAAGCGCAGTATGAATCCCGGGTTTGCCGGAATCGACAATCCTCTCTATTACATGGACCAAACGCTGATGTTATTCGGCGATGCCAAGGTTTTCGTGAGCAACATCGTGAAAGAACTCACAGGCGGGCACTGATTCTCAATCGATCCCTGATCCCCAGGGCACGCGCTCTGACCAAGCGAGAAGTGGAGTCTGGCGAGCCCGTCTCGCCGGGGAGGGGATCGCTTTCCACCCCTATCGGGGCTGGTTCCAGATGTAGAGGTAGTCGCGATCGGTGGCGGTGGCAACTTCGCGTCCCGACTTGTGGATAGCACGGTTCAAGGCAGACCTTACCTTTTCTTTGCTCGAAGCCAATTCTGCGAGCGGCACTTTGAGTGCGCGGCCGACCGGAAGCTGGTCCAAATCGTTCAGAATCCTGGTCACGATCTCTTTGTGTTTGCCATTACGCCCCTGCGGGACGTCGCCCTGTTCCATGGTGTCAAAGTTCATGGGAAGCGCAATCTTCTTCGCCTTCATAACCTTTGTCCTTGCGAAATCGTAAAGCTAACGTAAAAGTATGCTAAAACAAACAAGTTGTTGTCGTCAAGGTTAGTTATGTTAAAGTATAAGTAATCTACAATGACTGCTAAGTCCTTAGGAACAAAGGATTAAGAGCCTTCGTTCGTAGCCGTATTTGCGGGCTGGAAATTTAGCGTGCGCTTAAAGAGGCGACCCGTATCCAGCCAAGCCTGTTAGGTTGCGTCCAGGAGCTTTGGCTTGAAGAAGAAAACGCCGAAACTGCATTTCAAACAAGTTTCCCTGAAAGAGGTTGAGCATCGTCTGGGAACGAAGACGGCCGTCTCGATCTCGAATTCCGACCTGGGCTTGAAAACTGACTCCGAAATCCGAACCTTAGGTATTTCCTCCGCGGTGGCTAGAAAAATCTCGAGGTGAACCTTGCGTGGTTGCAATGATGAACGTTTGAAAAGCCTTTGCGAACAAGTCCAGCTCGAACAAGATCCGACTCGTCTGATGGAATTGATCCAAGAGATCAATCGTATTCTGGGCGAAGGCGATTCAGGGGACGTCGCAAACGAAGTTCCCGGCGCAACCCCAAGTCGCGTGGACGCAGCCTGAGCCCGTCGGCTGCTCTCCTTCGCGAGTTTTGTAGATTGCGATAGGTTTCTCCTTGCTGCCTAAAATCCGCGGACGGCCTCGGCGACCTAAAAACTGCTCGAACTTCGTGGTTTACTCGCCTTCGACACACGTCCTTGTCCACGGCATAATAGTGAAAACGCGTGCTCTCGAAAGGTGAACATGCGAATGTAGATTCGCATGGGATTGCCGGTTGCGCTTGTGAACTCGCAGAATGAATGATTAACCTGATCTCCATCGTCGCGCTGGGTTTCTTCCTTGGAATGCGCCACGCCACCGATCCCGATCACGTGATCGCCGTGAGCACGATTGTCAGTCGCGAGCGCAACGTCGCGAAATCGGCTTGGGTGGGGGCGGTCTGGGGGGTTGGTCACACGCTTACCATTTTCCTCGTCGGGACTGCCTTGATTCTCTTGGATTTCGTCGTTCCGCAACCGGGAAGCAGAACGGCACAATTTCACATCAGTCCCCGATTCGGACTGCTCATGGATCTTGCCGTGGCGGTCATGCTGATTGTTCTCGGAATCATGAATCTTCGCCGTTTCTCGCGCTGGGTCCCATCGCTAGGCGAAGCCGCGGTTGTGCACTCCCACTCCCACTCTCATGGCGACTATGTCCATTCCCATCCCCACACCCATGCGCCGGAATCGCACCCCCATGCACCCGACAAAACTCCTCTGGCGAAGCTCGACAAAATACTTCAACGTTTTCGAACCTACAGCCTGTTTCGGCCTCTAGTCATCGGCATCGTGCACGGATTGTCCGGTTCAGCCGCAGTAGCGCTTCTCGTGGTCCCGATTATTCGTGATCCGAAGTGGTCGGTCGCGTATCTGCTGGTCTTCGGCATGGGCACAATCATTGGAATGATGCTGATCACCTTCACCCTGGCGTCGGCCTTTCATCTTGTTCGCGGAGGACAGAAGTTCTTTCAGCGTATCGCTCTTGCCTCAGGTCTGCTCAGCCTCTCGTTCGGCCTGGTGATCGCGTATCAAATCTGCGTCACCAGCGGTCTATTCAGTGCGCACCCAATCTGGACCCCAAAATAGCGCTTCACCATTGGCATTGAACACTCGTCCTGAACTAGCAAATTTCTAACCTCCGGCAGCAACCCAGACTGATTTTTCCAAAACTCTTTGTTCGGGCTGAGTGAAGTCGCCTTTACACCTTCCCCTCTCGACATTTATATTCGCGGCCATGACGAACGGAGTCATTTACTGCAATCGTTGCGGAGCACAGAATTCTGCGCTCGCGAGGTTTTGTTCCAATTGTGGAACCCCTTTTAGCATGGATCCCGCGAGTGCTCCTGCATCGCCCGAAGGTGTTACGCCCAGTCCGCAGGGACCGGCTCAGCCTCCAGTCGCTCCGCTCTCCCAGTATGCCGCCCCCGCTCCGCCGCCAATGTACATCGCACCGGCTGGTACTAGCCGTTTTGGAGGCTTTTGGATCCGCGTCGTAGCCGCCCTGATCGATGCCATTGCTGTGGGGATCGTGACTGGGCCAATTTCCTTGCTCATCGGCGTGATAACTGGAGTCGCCGGACACGCGGTGGCGATGCCCAAACCGGGGGTGGATGTCGCGAGTTTTCTGATCACGGGCTCATTCAGCACGTTCGTGAACTGGCTTTATGCGTCGTTGCTCGAAAGTTCCTCGTATCAAGCAACCCTTGGAAAAATGGCTCTGGGTCTTAAGGTGACAGACCTGGGAGGCCACCGCATCTCGTTTGTCCGCGCTACGGGACGCCATTTTGCAAAAATCCTTTCCGGGTTGTTGCTTTGCGTCGGGTTCATCATGGTGGGCTTCACCCGCTACAAACAGGGCTTGCACGATATGATCGCCGGCACGCTAGTGATCAGGACAATGTAGGCGGCAAGGCCTCTTTGATAAGCCCCGGTCGGCAGTCATCCGCCTGACATTTGAACCGCCCTTCATGGATCGAGCGCTGGAGGTCGCGATGCGCCCCACCGCGAGGAACCCGCCAAGCGCTGAACGGTAAGGACCAAATGCCGAGCGCTGAGTCCTGCATATAGAATTCTCCCGTGACATTTTTCCTCGGCATTGATGGCGGGGGCACGAAGACCCGCTGTGTCCTCGGCGATCAAACTTCCGTTCTCGGCACCGGCATCGGTTCGGGCTGTAGCATCCTCCGCGTTGGCGAGGCCTGTGCGCGAGATTCGCTGGCGGGAGCAATTCATGAAGCGTGCGTGTCTGCAGGGGTCTCTCCCCACCAGATTTCGCGTACTTGCGCGGGGATTGCCGGGGCAGGGGACGACGGCGTTGCCAGTCGCCTGCAGCGCCTGCTCATCGAAATCCTGAGTGGCGCCATCGAAGTCATCGGTGACATGGAAGTCGCTTTAGAGAGTGCGTTCGACGGAGGTCCGGGAATCGTAGTCGTTGCCGGAACAGGCTCGATTGCCTTTGGAAGAAACGAGCAGGGTGACACCGCACGCGCCGGAGGCTGGGGCCGCATTCTCTGCGATGAAGGCTCTGCTCACTGGATTGTCATTCAGGCGATCGACTCCGCATTGCATGAATTGGATCGAGGCAGCGAACCTGCTCTCCTCCGAGAGTTGTTGAAGGTCCTCGACTTGCGCACCGCAACCGACCTGGCCGCGTATGCCGGGGGGACGCCCACTCCCGAGTTCGCTCATCTTTTCTCCGAGGTACTTGCCGCCGCCGAACGGGACGACGAGATTGCCTGTGCCGTCCTGCGCAGCGCGGGCGTCGAACTTGCCGGACTCGCGAGTACGCTCTCCGACCGGTTGTTCAACGACGCATCCGAGATCTCCCTGGCAACTCACGGCGGAGTTTTTGCCGCCAGCACGGCGGTCAAAACCGCATTTGTCGAGACCTTACGAGCAACCTGCCCGCGTGCTCAAGTACTGGAGGTTGCGGTTGACCCGGCTCTCGGCGCCCTGAGTCGCGCTCGCCGCGAATTCGGTATTTGGCACAGGAAGGCGAAATGAGATCACACGCCGGTTGAGGTCGCCTAAGACATGAACTCAACGCCCTTCAATGAAGACCAGGCCCTCGCGTTCTTGCAGCGAAGAGACCTCACAGCGGAAATGCTAACCTCCCTTGCGCGAAACCCCGAGGCAATGAGGAGCCGCAAGGTGCTGCTGGCGCTCATTGCACATCCTCGCACGCCGCGTCATGTCTCCATTCCGCTGCTCCGCCGCGTGTTCGTTTTCGATCTAATGCAGGTTGCGCTGACTCCCTCTATCGCGGCCGATATTAAGCGCGCTGCCGAAGATCAAATTCTGCAACGCGTCGAAAAACTCTCGGCGGGAGAGAAAACCACACTCGCCAAGCGTGCCTCAGGCCGCGTGGCCGCCGCGCTTCTGCAAGATGAAGATGATCGTGTAGTCACACCCGCTCTCGATAACGCACAGCTCACGGAATCTCTGGTGATTCAGGCCCTCATGAAACCCCGTGCCCGGGCATTCCTTTTCGCGCTGGTGAGCGGACACCGCAACTGGTGCCTACGTCCAGAAGTCCAACTCGCCTTACTGCGAAGCGAAAATACGCCGATCGACAAGGCCATGCAGTTTGCATCCCATTTTTCAGAATCGATTCTGCGCGACGCCGTTCCCATTGCGCGGCGCGAGGAGCTCTTACCGCTCGCCAACCCCTGTTCAAGCTTTTCCCCCTCAATTGACCTCGATTTGGAATCGGGAGAAACCGGATGACAACAAAACAATGGCTCCTTCTCTTGCTGGCAGCTTTCATGTTGGGCGCGCTGGCAAGCTCACAATCGAGCGATGGCACAACCGCACTGATGAAACTTGAGCGCGAATTCATGCAAGCCACGGCCGACCATGGCTCGCAAGGGTATCTCTCCTACTACGCCGAGGACGCCGTAGAACTCCCTAACGGGCACGCGCTTTTGCGGGGTAAAGCGGAAGTGGCGAAGACCATGGGCTTCCTCGACAATCCCCACAACCATCTCCTGTGGACTCCGCTTGGCGGCGGCGTCTCGGCCTCAGGAGATCTCGGTTACACCTACGGCACCTACGAATTCCGCTCCCGAGACGAAGACGGCAAACTAGGCTCGACTTATGGCAAGTACGCTACCATCTGGCGAAAGCAGAGCGATGGAAGCTGGAAAGTCGTCCTCGACATGGGAAATGTCGGGCAGTGATCGCGAATTATTTCTGAAAATGCTCGAGTATGGCTTCCGCCTGGCTCCGCGTGACCACCGCCGACAGTGCCGCCACATCCGCCTGCTTTACCGCTTGCAAGCTACCGAAGTGTTCCAGTAGACGCCGAGTGGTTCGTTCACCCACTCCCGGAATCTCCCGCAGCTCGGTGGCACGGTCGCGAATCTGCCGCCGCTTGCGATGGAAGGTCACGGCAAACCGGTGCGCCTCGTCGCGAATCAATTGCACTAAATGCAATACTGGATTGTGGTGGTCCAATGCGATTGGGTCATCCTCCTGACCACACACGTAAATGATCTCCTCGCGCTTTGCGATGGAAGCCAGCGGCTGATTGATGATCTCGAGTGAAGCCAATCCTTCCGCGGCCGCATGCAACTGGCCGAGTCCCCCATCGATCAGAATCAGGCTGGGCATTGTTTTCTTCTCTTCTTGAACCCGCTTGTAACGGCGGCTTACCACTTCGCGCATGGACGCAAAATCGTCCACACCTTCGACCGTCCGAATGATGAACTTGCGATAGTCGGACTTCTTCATCTTTCCCTCTTCCCAAACCACCATCGATGCCACCGTCTCCGCGCCTTGGATGTGGGAAATATCGAAGCACTCGATCCGTTTCGGTAATTCCGGCAACGCCAGCGCATCCTGCAGTGCTTCCTGGATTGTTTTTGCATTCGGTTTCATCACTCGGAAACGCTGGTCATAAAGTTGCTTGGCATTATTGGAAGCCAAATCGATCAGCGACCGCTTATCCCCACGCTGCGGCACCAAAATGCGGATTCGTGTCCCCCGGGCAGTTTCGCCCGCGGTCTGTTCCGATAACCCTTCCTCCAGCATTTCCCGGTCCTCGAAGTCCACAGGAACATAGATGTTGCGCGGGACATAGGGCTGTCCAATGTATAGCTGGGTGAGCAACTGGGAGAAGAAGTAGGAAGGGTCGAATCCGCGAGACGCCGTTTGCCCAGAACCGTCCCCGCCGGCTTCCTCCAACTCCGGCAAATCCTCCCAGAAGAATTCACGTCGGTCCAGCACCCGCCCGCCTCGCATGTGAAACAGATTTACGGCGAGCATGCCATTTTCGTAGTGGTATCCAAACACGTCGGCGTCATCGCCCTCAACCGCCGCAATTCGCTGCTTTTCCTGCAACTGTTCCACGGTAGAAATCAAGTCTCGATATTTGGCGGCACGCTCGAACTCCTGGGCTTCCGCCGCCTTCGCCATGCGCTCGCGCAGCGACTTCGCCAACTCGCCCTGGCGGCCATCGAGGAACCACTTCACATCGCGCACCGCTTCCTGGTATATCCCGGGCGTCGTCAGACCCTCCACACAGGGCCCCAGGCAGCGTCCAATGTAGTACTGCAGGCAGGGCCGGGGATGGGTTCGGCTCAAATCCACGTTGCACGAGGGCACGAGAAAGCTGCGGTGGATCAGGTCGACGATCCGGTACGCCAGATTGGCAGGAAAGTAAGGCCCGTAGTAAGCGCTTCCATCTTTTTTCAGTCGCCTCGTGACATAGACTCGCGGGTATTGCTCTCCCAGCGTGAGCTTCACATATGGGTAGGTCTTGTCATCCCGAAGCAGGATGTTGAAGCGAGGTTTCTTCTGCTTGATGAGGTGGTTTTCAAGCGCCAGCGCCTCTTTATTATTGGCGACGACAATGTAATCGACATCAACCGCCTCACGCAGCAACGTTCCGGTCTTGGCATCTGCTACCCGGCCCTCGTGAAAATACGAACTTACCCGGTGGCGTAGGCTCTTCGCCTTGCCGACATAAATCACCTCTCCAGTGGCGTTCTTGTACAGGTACACGCCCGGTGAAGCCGGAATGGTGCGAATTTTCTGTTGTAGATCCACGGGGAGTGTACCTCTATTCTAGAAGAAGAAGCTTCTAACCCAGTCCGCCCCAGCTCTACCAGGGATCGGGTATCGCTGCCTTGGACCCCGGCGGGTCGAAACATCTGTAATTTGAGGCGATTTCGGAATTCCTTCGTCATACCCGGTCGGTTACATCGGGAAGGCGCGCTTGCTCCTTGGGTGAGACAGAATATATCGGTTGGCGTTCTGGGCCAGCCTGGGGAGCCAATCGAACCCTGGACGACGAAAAACGATGCCTTGCTTGCCTGAACCGTATAAATTTTTCCTCAACTTGGGATCCGGAAAGCATCGGCTTTACCATGGCCCGGCATCTAAGCCATGTGTTTTGAATCATGTACGGCATGCACATTCGGTTGGGAAGGATGGCAATGACCGTGCTTTAGTCGAGAGTGGCTGTAAGCTCAACCTTCGCGGGAAGCGAACGGAGGGTAAGCAGCATTCGCAGAGCTCCTTGAATGAGGGACATGCGACCCAGGTTTTCGGATTTGTTAAATGCGCTGTTTGCGCATTTCCCCAGGGAACAGAGTCAAAACTCCTGTTGCCCAGGTTTCTAAATCATCAGTGAGGAAGGAGTCCTCCAAACATGAATCGCGCTTCTTTAGTCATCGCACTGGCAGCTAGCATGGCGGCGTCGGTCGGCTGCACCAGCAAAAACTACGTCAAGCAACAGACCACGCCTCTTATCAACAAGACCAACGAATTAGACGACTTGACCGCCCAGAATACCAAGGCGATCAAAGACGTTGACACTCGCGCGCAGCAGGGGATTCAGCAGGTGACGCAGGCCGCAGCGGCTGCCGATCAGAAGGCGCAAGCCGCCGGTCAGCAGGCCTCGCAGGCGCAGCAGCTCGCCGACAACGCTGTTCACCGCGTTGACGCGCTTTCCAACGCCGTCGCCAATCTCGACAACTATCGTGTGGTCAGCGAGACCGCCGTTCACTTCGGATTCGACAGGGATTTCCTGACCAGCCAAGCCAAGGAAGAGCTGGATAAGTTGGCTGCCAGTGTCCCCAATACCAAGGGCTATATCATCACCGTCGAAGGTGGCACGGATTCGGTAGGGCCTGCGGACTACAACTATAGCCTCAGCGAACGCCGGGCCAACTCCGTGATCCAATATCTCGGATCTAAGTACAACATTCCGGCGCACAAGATCTACCTGATCGGCCTGGGCAAGGACAAGCCGGCGCAAGAGAACAAAACTCGTGAAGGTCGGGCCGCTAACCGCCGAGTGGATATCCGCCTGATGACGAATACCACCGAAGGCCAGGGACAGCCCGCCAACACCGGTTCGGCGCCGACCACGCCGCCATCGATGTAAGTCTATTTTTCCCTCCTCCCCGGAGGACTTCGCCAAAGGCCACTCTGCTATGAGCAAGTGGCCTTTTTTTCTTGCTATTCAGCTTGCTCGAGATTGACCTCTCTTGTGACTTCAGGCAGGTCCCGTAGAGCTGCAAGCGGACGATCGGGGAAGAGCAGGTTGTTGCTCCATAACCAAGGTTCCCGAGATCGCCGAAAATCTTACTTCTCATTTAAAATCTTCGCATGGGAAGGCTTCTTTCCTGCCTGGTCATTGCGTTGCTCTTGTCGTGTTCGATCTGCCTGGGTCAGGCGGAAAGCGACCCTGGCTCTGGCGCCGCCAGCCAACCCCAACGCGACGATTCGCGGGACTCTGCGCGCGAAACCGAAATGAGCTCCAGCAAGGACACGCGCATCGATTTAAGTCCGCCGAAAGACGATGCCAAGAATCACCCCAATAGCGTCATCATTACCGATGACGACGAAACCCCTTCTGACGTGGACGAGATGCATCCCTGGGACCCGCACAAGGCCGCGAAGGACATCGAAGTCGGCGACTACTACTTCAAGCGTAAAAACTACAAAGGCGCTCTGGAACGCTACAAAGACGCACTTGTTTACAAACCCAACGATGCACTCGCTAACTTTCGACTTGCCGAATGCGAAGAGAAAGTGGGTAGTGCTTCAGACGCCATCCAACACTACGAGGCTTATTTGAAGATTCTGCCGAATGGACCCTTCGCCGCTGATGCGCGAAAGTCGCTCGATCGCTTGAAGTCGGCAGCCAATAAGTAACCAGTTTTCGGCCCACAAAGACCTTCTTGCAGACTCCCGACTCACTAGACTTGCTTGCCGGCACTCAAGTTAAGCTTCACTGTCAGAAATACTCCGCCAACTCCCGGAAAGCTCTCAGCACCAGCAACTGTTTCGGCGGTTCACACGAAATCACTTCTTCGTGCTCGAGAACCCACGTGTCGTCGTGCGGAACGAACACGGCATTGATCCCTGCCCGCAGAGCCGGATTGATGTCGGATTTTGGACTATTTCCCACCATCCATGTACTCTCGAGAACGAGCTCATGCTTCGCGATCACGCCGGCATAGGTGTCCTCGTCCTTTTCCGGCACAACTTCCACCGCGGAGAAAAATTTCTTGAGGCCTGAACGTTCAACTTTGCCGGACTGCTCTTTTGGGTCACCTTTTGTGACCACCACCAGTCGGTGGCGGCCCGCGAGATACTCCAGCGTGTTCTCAACCCCAGCCAAAAGCTGTATCGGTTGCCTCGCAATCGTGTGCGCGAATCCATGAATTGTCTGGTGAAGTTCCGGGGTAATCGGTTCCACCGAAATTCGCGTGAATGTCTTCACCAGTGCCTGAGCGAAACTCTTCAGTCCATATCCATGACTCACGATGCAATCACGCTCCACATCGTTCAGAATTTGTCGTACTTCCTCCGGAGTCCGTTCTCGATGATTGAGGAATGAAATGAAATCCGCGATCGCCCGCTCGAAATAGATGTTGTTTTCCCAGAGCGTGTCATCGGCATCGATCAGAAGGGTCTGGGGAGGAGGAACGCGCGGCACGGAACCATCATAAATGTACCTTCGTATCAATAAAGGAATCATCGTTGAAACGGACCGTAATCATTTTGCTGATAAAATCTAAAGGAATGGTCAGCAGGGGGGAAGCTGCAACGCTCCTATTGGTGTGCCTGATCGTATCAGGTCCAGCAAAGTCTCAACCGAAGAAGTCCGCGGACCCCGCACCCCGCAGCGTGCAGGTGCAGGTGGTTCCCGATCTTCAGCAACGTGTCGCCAGGTTCCGCCAAGTGGAGATGCCCTTCCGTTTCGAAGGCTTGTCCGCACGGGAAAAGGGGATGGTCCTCAAATTAGTCGAGGCCTGCCGCTACCTGGAAGACATCTATTGGCGCCAAGTCGATCCTGGAGCGCTTTCCCTTTACAACTCTCTCGAGGGCAGCAACAACCCCCAGGACGTCACTCTCCGGCGCTTCCTCTGGATCAACGGCTCCCGCTTCGATCTCCTCAACGGTGACAAGCCTTTCGTAGCCGGTCTCGAACCTTCTCCCTGGGGCGGATTCTACCCGCAAGGGATCACGCGCGACGAGATCGAGGCTTACGTCAAAGCTCATCCCGAAAAGCGCGCTGAAATCTACAGCAGCACCACCATCGTTCGTCGGAAGGGAACTGATCTCGAGGGTATCCCGTACCACATCTCTTTTCGCGAGTTTCTTGAGCCCGCTGCCCAAGCCCTCCGCGATGCAGCAGACCTGTCCTCCGACGAGGCGTTTGCCAAATTTCTGCGCCTTCGCGCCGACGCGCTGCTTACGGACAAATATTTCGAAAGTGACGTTGCCTGGCTCGAGCTAAAGCGCCCAAAAGTGGACATCATTTTTGCCCCCTACGAGACTTACAATGACGACCTGCTTGGGGTGAAAGCCACTTATGGCGGCTCAGTCATGATCCGCGACGAAGCCGAAAGCCGACGCATGGAAACCTTTCAGAAGTACGTGGCCGACATTCAGGACGCGCTCCCCATTCCGGAGGGCGACCGGCCTTCCAAGCGCGGACTGGAAACTCCCATGGAGGTCGTCGACGTGCCTTTTCGCACCGCCGACCTCGGGCACGGCTATCAGGCGGTGGCCGACAATCTTCCTAACGATCCGCACGTCCACGAACTTAAGGGCAGCAAGAAGATGTTCTTCAAGAACTTCATGGACGCCCGCGTTAACTACGTCATCCTCCCGCTCGCCAAATACATGATGCCCGCCGAGCAGGTCGATTACGTCTCCGGGGACGGCTATCTTCTGAGCACAATTCTGCATGAGATATGCCACGGCCTCGGGCCAGCGTTTGCGCATACGAGCTTCGGGGACAAAATCGACATTCGCCAGGCGATTGGCCCAAGTTACGGCGGACTGGAAGAGGCGAAAGCCGATGTGGTCGGAATGTTCGCCCTTAAATGGCTCGTGGACCACGGGGTTCTCCCCAAGAATAAGCTTCGCGAATACTACGCTTCCTATCTCGCGGGAAATTTCCGCACCCTCCGCTTCGGCGCGGCAGAAGCCCATGGTCAGGCCGAAATGATGGAGTTCAACTACTACGTTGAGCACGGGGCGGTTCGTCGTCTGCCTTCGGGTAAGTATGAGGTGGACTACGACAAAATGCCCGTCCAGATCGAGGCCCTCGCCAAGGAACTCCTTGTAATGGAAGCCTCAGGCGACCGAGCCCGCGTCGAGGCGTGGTTCAAGAAGTACGATGTGATCTCGCCCGAATTGCGCGAATCCCTCGCCAGGGCGGACAGCATCCCGGTTGACATCGATCCCACGTTCTCCTTCCCGCGGGCAGTACGTTAGGAGTTGTCCTTCGGCGTCTTACCCTGGATAAGGTCCAGGCCTGATGACTTTAGTGACGTTTCTGTGATTACCCCATTTTGCTAAAGTCAGCCCCAGATTCTCCGAATTGGGGCGTGTGCCTTGGCCACAAGAATTTCCTGGAGTTCGTCTCTTTTCTTGCGCAGCTCTGCTCGCGCAATCCTAACCATTTCTCTCGCAGCAACCGCTGCGATCCTGGCGCCGCGCGTCCGTGCTGAAGATCCAGTACCACGAAGACTGATCACTCGCGTTTCGCCGAAGTATCCCGAATATCTCAAAACCCACGAGATCGGCGGAGTTGTACGACTGACAATCGTCGTCTCACCAGCCGGAAATGTGAAGAGCATAACCCCGGTCGGTGGCAACCCGATCTTGGTCGATGCCGCCAGCGATGCGGTGAAGCAGTGGAAATACGCTCCCGGCGAAAATACCGACACCTTTGAAGTTAAGCTCGACTTCGTTCCCCGCGCACAGTAACGTCGCAGACGCCCTGGTCGCCCACCACATCGCGAACGCTTCTAGACCACTACTGTACGGTCAACGTGAGGCCACTACTGGTGCCTCCGCTCGAACAACCTACGTCCCCGACATTGCCGCTCGGCGTCATCACTTTGACGTTGTATTGTCCAGGCCCGGAAATCACGCCCGTGGTGAGCGTTATTTGTAGTTGCTGATTCGATACTACCGTTGGGCCAAGCGCTTTGCCGTTCACCAGAATCTCCGACGCGGAAACGAAATGATTTCCATTAACTTTGAGCAGCACGCCCTGCTGAACACTTGTAAAGGTTACCGAGCTTGGAGACAGGGAACCAATCAGAGGCGCCGGTCTGGCGCTACCGCAAAATGGATTCAAGGCATTGCTGCAACCCGCGAGAACCACGAGAGGGGCAAATGCGAGAAGCCTTAAAGGGGAAGACATGGAGTTACTCCTTCCTGGGAGGTGACCTACATTCGACCTCCGTTTCAGAACCCCGGATCTCGGAAGAAGTTTCGCCCGCTCCCAAACACTTTCATGGAAGGCCGCAACAAATGTTACTTTTCGAACATAAGGGAATGATTGATGTTACTTTCCGAACATAGGGGAATCACTGAACATCGTGATGGTGATCTTGGTCTGGGTGGGCCTCGCGGAAGCTCGTCACAAGCCCTATTGTTGGGGGGCTAAGTATCATCCCCATCGCAAACCTGATTGTGGCGGGCTATATCCAAGGGCAGAAAGGGCCATCCGAGGGATTTCGGTCTTCCATTTATCCCCGGTTCATGATGAACGTTCCCGAGCCCGTACAACCTGAGGTTTGCCCCGTGAGCGTCCACGTTCCTGCGAGGGAGTTCTGATTCAGCATCCCGATCAGCGTCAGCTGATTTCCACCGGTCGTGGAATTCACCGTCAGCTGAAACCCTCCACTCGCATTCCCGTTGAAGTCTCCTGAAGATGCAAATGCTCCGCTGGCTGTGGAGGTGCCGGGAAAACATGGGTTTTGTGAGTTGAAGGTTAAGTTAGTTACATTCAGGCCGTTATTGCTGATTGCGACCAGGCCGGTCGTGAAATCGAACTCTTCCGCGCCGTTGCTGCTCGACAAGGTCGCCCTCCAGGTCCCATTAATGGATGTGTGATCGGTTGCGCATGCAGCCATCAGCGTTCCAAGACCAAGGACGATCGCCAATCTCTTCATAGTTCCGCCTCCTGGGCATGGGTCAGCAGAGCATCCGCCCGGTTTGTCTAGGCGCGGACCAATATGCGCCGGGATCAACGTTTGGCGATGTTCAGAAGCCCATCTCCCCCGACTAAGGTGAAGCTCTGAGCAGGGCAAAGCTACTTTTGACCGAAACCCCGCTCGGCGAAGGAAGTTGCTGTGGAACTACACTCAGCGAGCTGCAGGCTGGCGAGGTCTATGGGAGGCTCCGCCACCCTTCGAGATAGGGAATTGTCTAGCCAAAAACAAAACGGCGCCCTGAAGATCAGAGCGCCGTTTCTTGGTCTTCGCTGTCAACTAGTGATTGGCAGCTCAGAGCTTTTTAGTACATATCCCCGCCCATACCGTGGCCGCCTGGTGCCGCCGGGGCTTTCTTTTCTTCCGGCAGCTCCGAGACCAGTGCTTCGGTCGTCAGCATGAGGGCTGCGATCGAGCCGGCGTTTTGTAACGCGGTGCGGACCACCTTTGTCGGATCGAGCACGCCGGCCTTAACCAGGTCCTCGTACTCGTTCGAGAAGGCGTTGTAACCGAAGTTCGCATCCTTCGCGTCGAGCACCTTGCCGAGCACCACCGCGCCCTCTTCGCCGGCGTTCTCGGCGATCTGGCGCAGCGGTTCCTGCATGGCGCGCTTCACGATGTTGACGCCAATCTGCTCGTCGCCGTCGAGCTTCAGCTTTTCGAGCGACTGAGCGGTGCGGGCCAACGCAACTCCGCCGCCAGGGACGATGCCCTCTTCGACGGCCGCGCGGGTGGCGTGCATCGCATCCTCAACGCGAGCTTTCTTTTCCTTCATTTCGGTTTCGGTCGCGGCACCAACCTTGATAACCGCCACCCCGCCGACCAGCTTTGCCAGGCGTTCCTGCAGTTTCTCGCGGTCGTAGTCGCTGGTGGTCTTGTCGACCTGGCTGCGAATTTCTTTCACGCGGCCTTCGATCTCGCCATGCTTGCCCTTGCCTTCGACGATGGTGGTGTTGTCCTTGTCGATGGTGACCTTCTTGGCTTGACCAAGGTCGCTTACTTGAACGTTCTCCAGCTTGATGCCGAGGTCTTCGGTGATGGCCTTGCCGCCGGTGAGGATAGCGATGTCCTGCAGCATGGCTTTACGACGGTCTCCGAAGCCCGGGGCTTTAACGGCAGCCACGTGCAGCGTGCCGCGCAGTTTGTTGACCACGAGCGTCGCCAGTGCCTCGCCCTCAACATCTTCCGCAATGATTACAAGCGGCTTGCCGCTCTTTGCGATCTGCTCGAGTAGAGGGAGCAGGTCTTTCATCGAGGAGATCTTCTTTTCATGGATCAGGATGTAGGCGTTCTCGAGCACGGCTTCCATGCGCTCGGGATCGGTAACAAAGTAGGGAGACAGATAGCCGCGGTCGAACTGCATGCCTTCGACCACGTCCAGCTGGGTCTCGAGCGTCTTGGACTCTTCGACAGTGATGACGCCATCTTTGCCGACCTTCTTCATCGCTTCTGCAATGATCCGGCCGATGGTCTCGTCATTATTCGCCGAGATCGTTCCCACCTGCGCGATCATTTCGCCGGAGACCGGCTTTGACAGCTTGTCGAGGTCGCCCTTCTCTCGCTCGCCGTCCTTGTTGACCTTGCCAGCGACCAGGTTGATTGCCTGCTCGATGCCGCGCTTCAAAGCCATGGGATTGGCGCCTGCAGCAACCGTCTTGACACCTTCGCGGTAGATGGCCTGCGCGAGAACGGTGGCCGTGGTGGTGCCGTCGCCGGCGACGTCGGAGGTCTTCGAAGCGACTTCCTTCACCATCTGTGCGCCCATATTCTCGAGCGTGTCTTTCAGCTCGATTTCCTTTGCGACGGTGACGCCGTCCTTGGTAATGGTCGGCGAACCGAATTTCTTGTCGATGACGACGTTGCGACCTTTGGGACCGAGCGTAACCTTAACGGCGTCAGCAAGTACGTTGACGCCGCGAAGAATCGCCTGACGAGACTCTTCTCCGTGTACGATTTGTTTTGCCATTTGTGAATCTCCTTAAGAATTCGTTCTTCTCAATCATGTTGCCGGCTGCGAGCCAGGAGCTGTGAGCAACCAGCTCTTAGCTCTTACTGTTAGCCAAACCCAAAACCTTTGACGTTTCCGAAGACACCGGACCGCAAAGGGTCAACTACCGCTTCGAACCTACGGTCTCACGCTTCGCGGCACCGGTCAGGATGCCCAGAACTTCCTCTTCGCGCATGATGACGAACTCTTCACCATCCAGCTTGATTTCAGTCCCGGCGTACTTGCCGAACAGGATGCGGTCGCCATCCTTCACATCAAGAGGACGCACCTTACCTTCTTCGCTGATCTTGCCCTTGCCAGCGGAGATGACTTCACCCTCCTGCGGCTTGTCTTTGGCGCTGTCCGGGATAATGATTCCACCGCGCGTGGTTTCCGACTCTTCGACCCGACGAACCAGGATGCGGTCGTGCAGCGGAGTGAATTTCGTAGCCATTGTTCCTACTCCTTTCAGAATTTGGGGTGCTGTTTGGATACTTCAGAATCTGTTTTCTTGATAGCTGGAATCAGGAGAGCTGATTGTTAGCACTCCTTGTTTTCGAGTGCTAATTCTAAAAAGTGAACGAATTTGTTGTCAAGTGATCGGGCTGTGGGTAGCCTCGCCACGCCCCACCACTTTCCACATAAGGTATTTTATTTCATGTACTTAGAATCAACAAGAGATTTTTCAGAGGTGGTTCGATCCCCCCGTCTAAGCGTTGGTGGCTGCCCCCTCCGCTGAGCCTGATTTGGGCTCGGTCTATCTTCGTTCGATTCGGGGACAGAGAGCGAAGCCTGCCTTGGCCTGGATGCGCCTTGATCGCAAGGCGGGACTGTGTGTGGAACGGCTGGGTCGTCGGGGGAGGCAGACTCGAGTTAAGCGAGAGGAGCCTTGGGTAGCGCTAGGTCAAAGGAGGCGACCAGAGGAAGATGGTCCGAGGCGAGCAAAGCGGTGGGGGTGCGGTGGACGCGGAAGCTCGTTAGACGGAGGTTGCGATCGTAATAGAAATGGTCGAGGTGAAGGACGGGGAAGACCCCTGGGTAAGTGCGGGGAAACCAGAGACGTCTGCGGGGGTGGGCAGCCTCGAAGGCCTCCACCATGAGGCGGGAAGCAAGGCCGTGGGTCCATTCGTTGAAGTCGCCGACCACGATCTTAGGGCCAGCGTACTCCTGTCGATGGAGTACCTCGTCGCTCAAAAGCACTCGCGCCTGATGACGGCGTTCCACGAAGCTGGTTCCAAGATGGACATTAAAGAGGTGAAGTAGAACTCCGCTTGGGAGGAGTAAGTCGGAACGCAGACATCCACGACGCTCTCGATGTCGCCAGGTGATGTCGTAGTTAGCACAGACCTTCACGGGAAAGCGGCTCAGAGTGAGGTTCCCATAGCGGCCTCCGTATAGCATGCGATTCTCTCCAAAGCAGAGTTCGTAATCCGGAAGTGCGGAGTGAATTCGGCACGCTTGGTCGAATTCGGACCGGCCGTTGCGGACATCCAGAATTTCTTGAATCGCGACGACATCAGCCCCTAGCTGAGAAATGACCTGGGCGATGCGTTCGGGCCGGGTTCGCCGGTCGAGTCCCCGGCATTTATGAACGTTGTAAGTGGCGATGCGGATTTGCAGGCTCATTGTTGCCGTTCAAAGATCCAGCCGATGTCCTCTAAGCCACGCTCAATGAGACTGCGACTGTTCCATTGGGTGAGCGTGACTTGGCGCGAATGGGCGACGTCGTCCTCGAAACTCCGCGTCAGGCGGTCGGCGACCTCAGAATCGAGCACGGCCAAGTTGACTTCATCGTTGATTCCGAAAGATCGGTAGTCGAGGTTGGTCGACCCGACGATGCTCCACTGGCCGTCGATGATGGCAATCTTGGCGTGGATCATGGTGGGCTCATATTCGTAGAGTTCGACTCCGGCTTTCAGCAGGTCACCATAGGCGCTGCGCCCGGAACTGCGGGTCAGGGTATGGTCGGCGTGTTTGCCAGGAACAACAATTTTCACCTCAACTCCGCGTTTCTTAGCGTCTGCAAGAGCGGCACGCATGCTGCGGTCCGGAAGAAAGTAGGGAGTGTTGATCAGGATAGATTTCCGCGCCGCGGCAAACATGATCTGGTAGAGAACCCGAGCGCGAGTAGAACCGCCGGAAGATGGCGTGCTGGTCACGACCAGAGCGATGGTGTGGCCGGCGTCATTCGGCAACGGCGGGAAATAGTCGGGCCCATCGAGGATTTGGCCCGACGTCTCCAGCCAGTTTTCCAGGAATGAGCCCTGAATGCCGCGAACGGCGTCGCCACGGACCCGTACCATCGCGTCGCGCCAGCGGGGCGTGTCCCCGGAGTCGTATCTCCACCAGTCTGCGTAACCCGCCCCACCAACAAATGCCGTCGCGCCGTCAACGATGGTGAGCTCGCGGTGAGTCCGATTATTGCTCCGGAACCAATTGTGAAGACGCAGGCGGTGATACCACTCCACTTTTCCACCAGCCTGTTTCAGCTGCTTGAAACTAGCCTTGAGAGTTGAGAGGCTGCCAAGGGAGTCGATCACAAGGTTGACGTGCACACCTGCCTTCGCGCGCTCGGTAAGTACATCAATAACTTCCTTGGCGATCTGGCCTTTGTGAAAAATGTAGGCTTCGATGTTGATACTGCGCTGCGCCTGGCGCATGGCGTCTAGTTCGGCAGCGTAGAAGTTTTCACCGTTTTCCAGCACATCAACGCTGTTATTGCGCGTGACCTTGGAGTTCACCACCGGCTCAAGCTCATCGAGAAATTGGGGAGCGTCGACCGCAAACTTTGGCTGGATTGCAAGTGAATACTTCAGTCCGGGAGCAAACAATCCCGCGACGATCAGGGAGGCGAAAGCGAGAATCGCAATCAAGGCGATGATGCGCAGGGCCTCATGCCTGTCGAACTCCTTCTTAAGCACGTCATCGTGATGACGCTTGGTAGCTCTCCGCCCCGACTTGGTCTCGGTGGGCAAAGGTCGTCGCCTCTCTCCTCCCAGACTCTGATGCACTCCGTTTCGCGCGGGATGGCGACGAGAGAGGGTTCAGGAGGGGAGACCGCCCCGCGAGAGACTGCAATCGGATAAGATTTTCGTCATCGGGTCTCCTTCGATCATGCGCGAATTTCTGCTGTTGCTCCGGATAAATCGAAATTACAGGTACACCTGGATCGGGCAAGTCGTAAGCGAAGTCGGGGACCATTTCAATAACATCGCGGTGTTTGGGCTGGCCATGGCGCTCACTGGATCCGGGCTGGTAGTCACCGGGATCATGCTGGCGCGGGCAATTCCCGCGGTGACCATTGGGCCTCTGGCGGGAGTTCTGCTCGACCGTTTCGACCGGCGACGAATCATGATCGCGAGCGACTTAGTACGAGCAGTCGTCGCACTCGGTTTCCTATTGGTGCTTCGTGGCCATCGCGTGTGGCTGTTGTACCTGTTCAGCGCGCTGCTGATGGTTGCCTCTCCCTTCTTCACGGCAGGAAGATCGGCGATTCTCCCGACCATCACTAGCGAAGAGGAACTGCACACCGCAAACTCGCTGACCCAGACCACGCAGTGGACCACGTTGACCATAGGGGCATTTCTGGGTGCCACGGTGGTCGCCGTCAGTTACCTATGGGCGTTCGTCTTCAATGGATTGTCATTCGTGTTTTCGGCGTGGGCGATCTGGCAGCTGAGGCCTCCAAAGGGCCAGAGCTTCCGCGCAGAACGGATGAGCCTGACCGAGGTCGAAGTTGCACGGCCCTGGCACGAGTATCGCGAGGGGCTACGCTACATGCGATCGATCCCGCTGGTGCTTGCGATTGCGCTACTGGCGGTTGGTTGGGCGACGGGAGGGGGCGCTGCTCAAATCTTGTTCACGCTTTTTGGAGAAGTTGTCTTCAAAGCCGGGGCTACTGGAATCGGAGTGATTTGGGGTTGCGCGGGTGTGGGTTTGCTCATCGGCGGCTTAATCGGGAACTGGTTGGGTAAGAGATTGTCGTTCCAGGAATACAAGTTAGCTGTCTTCATTAACTACATCGTGCATGGCGGTGCGTACATTCTCTTCAGCCGAATGCCACGTATCGAACTGGCGCTTATCTTTATCTGCCTATCCCGCCTTGCGATCGCGATCAACTCGGTGGTCAACTATTCTTACCTCTTGCGGACCGTAGAAAATCAGTATCGCGGACGCGTCTTCGCCACCATCGAGGCGCTGACCTGGACGATGATGATGATTTCGATGATGGGCGCGGGGATTGCATCGATACACCACGGAGCGCGTACGATCGGCACGGTTGCGGGCGTGCTGAGCTCATCGACTGCTATCTTCTGGGGATGGGCGAACTGGACGGGACGCCTGCCAAAACCTGTGATGGCCGGAGTCGGCGATCGCGAGATAGAAGTGCACGGGGATCCGGTGCAATAAATGCAAGCCTGTTTGACCTGTGTTCGCAACGTCCTGCGGGGACGCTTTTCTCACCTGCAAACCGTCCGACCCACCCCCGCACTCACCTACACAAAACCCCAAAGTGAAGACCGAGGCGCTTCGCTGGGGATGCGCAGAACTTCAGGCCCTCTAAAGTCGCCTTCTCAGGTACCCCCGGATGGCAGTGGCTGCCTGAGCCTGGTTCACCATGATCTCATCCGAGGTCGGCTACAACGGCAACGTCGAACTTCGAGTAGTACTTCTTCACGTCGCCAGCGTACTTAGTGCGAAATTTCTCGATTACTGACAACACTTCTTTTTCTTCCGTGATCTGAACCGCCTGAAGGTCGGCCTCTGCGCCTCGGGCGTCGATGTGGATCTGCGGATTCTTGAGCACGTTCGTGTACCACTGAGTGTCCGAACCCTTGACCGGCAGCATGTAAAGCTTGTTGCCTTCGAACACGAACCAGATCGGATTCGTGATCGTGCGTCCGGACTTACGTCCGACGACGGTCAGATTGATCTCGCGACAGTGGGAAAGACGGTCTTGAAGGGATTCGTTCTTGGATGACATGGGTTACCTCTCTACGAATTAATCTTGGATGGCAGCTGTGGCTCTGCCCGGCACCGAAGCACTAGGCTAAGCCCGGAACCCAGCCTGGCTGGGGGCAACTCCAAGCCGCATGCTGTCTCAATCGTCTTCCGCTAGCGGTTGATCATGCGTTGCGCGCTTTCCGGGTAACGTTCGCCTTGGACCTGGATTCTTGACGCAGCCAAGTCGATCTGCCGGAGGTCGTCGGACGAAAGCTCAATGTGGGCAGCGCCGAGATTCTCCGCCAGACGATGGACCTTGGTGGTGCCAGGAATCGGAACCATCCACGGTTTTTGCGCCAGCACCCACGCAAGTGCTACTTGAGCAGGCGTGGCCTGCTTGTTTTGCGCAAAGGTGCTGACAATGTCAACCAGGGTTTGGTTCGCTTTGCGATTTTCGGGCGAGAAACGAGGGACGACATTGCGGAAGTCACTCTTGTCGAATCGCGTATCCTGGTTGATCACGCCGGTGAGGAAGCCTTTACCGAGAGGGCTGAAGGGAACGAATCCGATGCCAAGTTCTTCGAGCGTGGGCAGAATCTCTGCCTCGGGTTCTCTCCACCATAGGGAGTACTCGCTTTGGAGGGCAGTGATCGGCTGAACCTTATGGGCGCGGCGGATCATTTGCACTCCCGCTTCGGAAAGGCCGAAGTGTTTCACCTTGCCCTCCTGGATAAGGTCCTTGACGGCTCCTGCAACATCTTCGATGGGAACGTCGGGGTCCACGCGATGCTGGTAGAAGAGATCGATGACTTCGGTCTTCAGTCGCTTGAGT
This sequence comes from Terriglobales bacterium, assembly GCA_035606605.1. Taxonomy (GTDB): domain Bacteria; phylum Acidobacteriota; class Terriglobia; order Terriglobales; family Acidobacteriaceae; genus Gp1-AA145. Next base: position 50,915 of record DATNEX010000126.1, on the reverse strand, counting down.
GACTGATGGGCGACTTCCTTGATGTGCTCGGGACGACTGTCGAGACCGGATTGCTTGCCTTCGACGATCTTGAAACCGAACTTGGTCGCAATTGCAACCTGATTGCGAAATGGAGCAAGTGCTTCGCCAACCAATTCTTCGTTGGTGAAGGGGCCGTAGACCTCGGCGGTATCAAAGAACGTGACGCCACGCTCGACGGCCGCACGGATAACCTCAATGCCTTGCTGTTTGTCGACGGGAGGACCGTAGCCGGAGCTCAAGCCCATGCAGCCGAATCCGATGGCGGAGACCTGCAGGTTGGATTTTCCGAGTTTGCGGATTTCCATAGTTGCTCCTAGCGGGAGGGGCTAGGTGTTGAGCCCTCCATCGTAAGCATAGCCTTTGGATGCGAGGCTTGCCGGTTCCGATGAATATCTTGCCTGATCCTAAGGGCAGGGGATCCTACCGCTGGCCATTCGAACCGTGTTGTCAACGAACGCGATAAGGCTCGAGACTCGTGGGTGCGAACTGGGCCAGCTTATTGCGCCGGGGCGAAGACTTGAATTGCGGCCGACCGGGAGCCTTGCCGACGGGTGGCGAGAAATAGACGATCCAAGTCTGGTGAGAAGAAGCTTGTCCGCGCACCCTTCACGGTCGGAATGCGGGCGACCTGGGCGTAGTGGTCGGGGTCTTGTTGCTCGAAAACGAAGATTTCGCCGTCGCCACCGCTGGCGTAAATACGCTTGCGCCGCTGATCAAAGAAAACATCGTCGCAATCCCCAACCGCGGGGAGCTCCTGAATGATCGTGCCGTTGTGCGTGTCGAAGACGAGCAGGCGTGCCGGTGCGCGGGTTACGACGAAAAGGCGGTGATCTGGCTCATTGAGCGCCAATGGGAAATTGGCAAAGGCGTTGTCAGTTTTCCAGGTGGTGATGACACTGTGCTTCTCTCGATCAATGACGGCGATCTTTCGAGAGTTGGGCAGGTTTACGTAAACCCGAGGGCCGCTCTTCTCGATCTGGAATGATTCGGGATGTGCGTCGAGCCTCACGTCAGCGACCTCGTTGCCTCCGGCGTCGATCTCCCCAAGGGCGCCGCTTCCGTAGCCAACAAAGATATGCTTGTGGACAGGATCGTACCGGAGGTTGTCGGCGTCGTCGCCAAAGTTCAGAGTCTTGAGTGGCGCGTAGGATTTCGCGTCAAAAATCTTGACCGTACCGTCTTTCTCATTCGCGACATATAAGCGATTGGTTTCAGCGACGAAAAGGACGCCTTGCGGTTCCGGGAGGTTGGGGATCGTCTTCACCCGCTTGCCCGCCTTTATGTCGATCACCTCAACGGTTTCGTTGCCAAGGGCGGAGACGAACAGCCGGCCGGTGCTGGTGTCGATGGACATGTGATCGATGCGACCCTCGACGTCGGGCAGGTTAATAGTTTTCTCCAGATGTAGGGGTTGATTGGTTTGCGCGTAGGTGAGGGTCGCGAGGGCGAAAAGGAAGATCAGGATTCGCATGTTGGCTCCGCGCAGAGATTCCGGAAAGCAGGGTCGCCGATACTACTGGAAAGTTTTGCTTCCTTCGTCCCAACAGGTCTTTGGGTTTGTGTGCGTGGACCCTCGAGATGGTCCGAGGCTGTATTGTACTGCTCCTTAGCGACCGCAGTTTTTCCTTGCGGCTAAGATGCGATGAAACCGGCCGTCGCGGCACGAGTCAAAGCCTGCGCAGGCCCGATCAGTCGGCCCCCAATCGATGCCCGCAAGCTAAGAGCGAGCTTACGTGGGCCGCCTCGTCGGGGTATGGGGACAACCGCGGGAGAGGAACTCTCATTTTTTTGGCACGATCTTGATCTCGAAAAGCTTGGGCCAGAGTTTGCCGGTGACGAAGAGCCCGTCGGCCTTTGCGTCGTAGGCGATGCCGTTGAGGACGGCCTCGGGATCTGAAACCTCGCCCGGCTTCAGCAGGCCGGTGAGGTCGATCCAGCCGAGGACACGTCCAGTGCTGGGTGAGATACGGGCGATGCGATTCTCGTGCCAGATATTAGCGTAGATTTCGCCATGAATGTATTCGAGTTCGTTGAGATTTCTGACGGGCTGATTGGAACCATCACGAACATTGATCTTTTTGATCTCACGGAATGAGTTGGGATCGAGGAAGCGAAGGGTTGGAGTGCCGTCGCTCAGGATGAGAGCGGAGGAATCGTGCGTCAGTCCCCAGCCCTCGCCGGTATAGTGCAGCGTGCGACGTACGGTGAAAGTGGAACGATCGTAGACGAACGCAACACCCGAGATCCAGGTGAGCTGGATGAGAGTGTCCCGCCAGTCGGTGACGCCCTCGCCAAAATACTCTTCTGGCAAGTCGTATTCCTTGAGAACCCAACCGGTGGAAAGGTCGACCATGCGAAGCGAGGAGTGGCCGTTCCGGCCGGTACTCTCATAGAGGTGTCCATCAACAAACACCAGGCCCTGAGTAAACGAATTCGGGTCGTGAGGATAGGTATGGACAATTTTGTAACCGTCAACGGGAACTTGGGAAGGGCTGGCGGCAACCAATGGCAGGCAAAGAACGGCGACAAGGATGCGGCGAATGAGCATTCATGATTAGGGTAACGGAAAAATCTGCCGGCTGTCCCCCGATGCGCCCGGGGCGCCATCGACCTCCCCGTCAAGCCAGCCCAAGATCAGTTAACAGGAACGTCCGGAGATCAGAAATACAATGCACCCTATGAAGGCGATCCCAATGCGAACGCAGCTCGGCTTAGTGGCCGCGGCATATACTGCTGTGCTCGTTACCGCCGCTGTGCTGATTTACGAACGTCACATGCAGTATGTCAGGAATCCGCAAGAGGCGATGGCATCGAGCGGAATGTACGCGGGTGGCGACCTCATTCTGGAGGTATTCATCGGCTGCATGATTCTGCTGCCGACGGGGGTCCTGGTGATTGTGCTCCGCAACTCCGACGAGCTCTACACGCGCTATGCCAAGGTGTTGCTGGGTGTGAGTATCACTGCACCGGTTTCGCTCGCGCTGTTCATGATTCCTGCCGTGAGCCAGGGAACATCACTGCTCGGACAAATATGCGTCGACCGGATGTTTGCATCTCCTCTGGTGCTTGCAGGTCTGGCCTTCAGTAGACTGCTGGCGCGGTTTGACCGGGCCAAGCGGTTGACCGTGTACGCTCTGATCGTAGAAACGCTGACCTTATTGTTGATGGTGGGGTTGCTCGTCTTCTCGACGAAACCTGGAGCTTCCTAAGCGCAAGGTGCTCGGCCTATGGTTACTTGCGAACCATTCTGCGCCAGAGTCCAATTTGGCATAAGCCGACTGTGAGCTGCCTTCCCCTTGCGGCATACATTAGGTTCTTCCCACGTGAGCCATGAGCGTGAATTACCTTTTCTTCACTAGTCTTTGGTCCGGCCTAGCGGTCTGGGGTGCCCTTTACGTGTCTGACTACGTATTCACCTTGACCTGTGCCCGCCTCTACCAGAGTGGTGTGAAAGATAAGATTGCGTTTGAGGGCAGTTTTGAGATCACCCCCTACTTCCAGTCCGACATCGATTCCTTGCGGGTCGTGAGCCCGCGTTTCGTAGCGGCCATGGTGCTGGGGTGTGGGTATTTGGCGGCGATCTGGTGGTTGGCCGGGATTTTCGACGCGCGTCTCTATCAATTCGTACTTGGCTCGATGATCTTAAGTGAACTGGCGATCCACGTTCGTCACCTGCGCAATTTGTTTTTGTTTCGGGCCATCCTTAGCACAAATGGGATTCAAGGCCGGATGCAGTACGCCCGGCCGTCTATGCTGCGAATGTCAGCTGTAGAGTTATTTGCATTTGCGGGATTGTATGCCTTCCTCTTTCTGTTTACGTTCAGCTGGTTTGTGCTTGGCGGAGTGTTCTCGTGCTTCAGCATCGGCGTGAAGCACCGATCCTTGGCCAAGAAGCATAGCTCTGCTGCTTTGGGCCAAGCCCCGAGTGTTCAGATGGGTGAACCAGCAGCGGTCTCTCGACCAGCATCTCGCTAGATTCGCGGCAGGAATAAGCCCCTCCGCGCGCCTACTCTCAGTTTCCGCTTCATCAGACAACGACTCCCGAGCGACCGTCATCTAGTCCTGATCAGCCGACTTCTTATCAGGAGAATTCGCTATGGCCAAGTGCGAAGTTTGCGGGAACGAGTATGACAAGAGCTTTGAGGTCAGGGCGGCGGGTGCGCAGCATACCTTCGACAGCTTTGAGTGTGCAATTCAGGCCTTGGCGCCGGTTTGCGAGCACTGCGGTTGCAGGGTGATCGGGCATGGCGTAGAGGTCAGCGGGCGATTCTTCTGCTGCGCGCATTGTGCGAAGACGGTGACCGGCTCAGACGTGAGGGACAGGGCTGCCTAACGGAGACGGAATCACGTAGGACGCCCAGCTTTGTGCCGGAGCGAGGTAGACGTGTGTAGTTTGATCTTTCCGCCGGCTCGCCTAAAGCGATCAATCCCGGATTTCGAGCCCTTTACTTGATCACTTACTCCTGCCGTAGCGCTTCAATGGGTTCGAGGCGAGAGGCCTTGAGCGCAGGCCAGAATCCGCTGACCATTCCGACCAGCGTGAGAATAATGCCCGACGTTAGCATGACATTCAGGGAAGCGCGCAGGAAGATGTCGCCCTCGTGGTTGGCGGTCTTGTAGAACTCGCTGTAGAGCGGCATGGGCGGAATCACGGCAGTAAGCAACCACGAGCCCACAATGCCGGCGGCTCCCCCGACGAATGTCAGCACCAGCGCTTCGACCAGAAATTGACCCAGAATGTTGCGCTGGCGCGCGCCCAGGGCTTTAAGCAAGCCGATCTCGCGAGTGCGTTCGGTAACGCTCACCAGCATGATGTTCATCACACCCACGCCACCAACGCCGAGAGTCAATGCCCCGATGATCCCCATCATGACTTCGAGCCCGAGCGAGAAGTATTGCAGGATCTTTGCGGTTTCGACGGTGTCCCACACGGGAGTCGCCTTCTCATCGCGCGGATCAAAGTGATGTCGCATGGCAATGACACGCCGGGCGGCGACCAGAGCCTCGGTGTGAAGATCCGCGGACAGCGGTTGAATAACAATCATGCTGGGATCGCGCTGGTTCTTTAGTTGGTTGTAAAGATCGAACGGAATGAAGGCCTGCTCGTTGTCGGGGCCCATGTACATCGAGTCCTGAATTTTGTTGTTGAGCACGCCGATGACTTCAAGACTCCGTCCCTGCACTAAAACCGTCTGCCCGACGGCAGGCGCGCCCTGGAAGGCTCGCTTGGCGGCGTTGTAGCCGAGAATCACGACACCGCGATGATTGATGAAGTCTCCTTCTTCGAAATAGCGGCCGTCTTCCAAACTCAGCAGGCGGCGCATCGAGCCATAGGCAAGTTCGACGCCGCGCGTGCTAAGAGACACGACCCGAGTGCCGATCTTGAATCCGAAATCGCTGCACGACTCCGCGCTGACCGCACGAACCAAAGGAACGTCGGCCCGGATGGCCTCGACGTCGGCATATTCAAAATGGACGGAGCGCCCGGCGCGCTGACCTCCGGCTTGCATACTGGTTTGCCCAGGCCAGATAACAACGACATTGTTGCCCATATTTCCCATAGCGGAAACGACGCTGCCGCCCAGGCCGCGTCCGAAGGCCAGAAGAAGGACAACCGAGATCACGCCCCAAGTGATTCCCAGCGCGGTGAGCGAAGATCGCATGGGATTGCGCCGAAGTGCAGTCCAACTCTGCTGGATCAGTTCCTTCAGACGCATTGTGCACCTCGGCTCATTCGTATCGTAGACATTCGACAGGATCCATTTCTGCCGCCCGCCGCGCGGGATACATCCCCGCGCTCACGGTGATGAAGGAAAGCGTGATGAGCGATGTGATCACCGCTGCCGGAGAGACGATTGGCGCAGGAACGATGTCGGGTAGCGGCACGTGAGCCATAACCACACAGATGCCTACTCCGAAGAGGTAACCGAGCAGCCCGCTTAGAACAGTGATGACCGCAGATTCGGCGAAGAATTGGTTAAGAATGTCTGCCTTGGTGGCGCCCACCGCGCGCAAAATACCGATCTCGCGAGTGCGTTCGGTCACCGCGACCAGCATGATGTTCATTACGCCGATGCCGCCAAGCCCCAGCGTCACAACCGCAACGCAGCCGAAGAAAATGGTGATCACGCCAAAGATGCGGGCGAGGATTTTGGAGCCTTGCATGGTGTCCCAAATAAACAGCGCGTCTTTATCCGTCGGCTCGAAGTGGTGCAGACGGCCGAGCGTACGCCGGACCTGCATGACGGCTTTTTCGTGCTCTTCGGGATTGCTGACTTCCATCACGATGTCTGACAGATAGCCCTTGATAATGGGCTCGCCTTTCGCCGGCGGGGGCGGAAAGTCGCGCGCCATCGAGGAGTAGGGCACGTACAACATATCGTTGTCGGGGCCGCTGTAATTCGAGTTCTGCTTCTTCTCCGCGAGTACGCCGATCACGGTATAGGGATAGCGGGCGATGATGAGGGTCGTACCAATCGCGGGCTGGCCGGGATAGAGCTGGCGGGCGGCGTTCCAGCCCAGGATCACGACGCGATTTTGATTGTCTTCGTCCTCCTTGGTCATGAGCCGGCCTTCGGAGAGAATGAGAGATCGGAAACTCTGAAACGAGGGCCAGACACCGGAGACCTGGCGGGCAGCAGAGTTGTAGGGACTCACCTCGGGCACGTTGCGCTGCAGCTCCGGGCTCACCAGTTTCACGAGATAGCACTCGTTCCGGATGAGGCGCGCATCGTCGATGGTGAGGGTAATCTTGCGGCCCGCAGCAAGACCTCCGATCTGCGCGCTGGTGCGGCCACCCCACATGATTACGAGGTCCTTACCGAGCGTTTCCATGCGCTTTTTCTGGTCTTTGCTGAAGCCCAAACCGAGGCCGACCAGGATGATGACCGAGGCAATGCCCCAAACGATGCCGAACATCGTCAGGAATGAGCGCATTTTGTGGGCGCGGAGTGTGCCCAGCGTCTGTTTAGCGATTTCGCGCAGGTTCATGGGCGCTCGACAGTTAGACGTATCTGTCGATAAAAGGTACGCAGGAAAGGCGGAAACGGTTCCAGCCGTCGAACATTAGGTTCAGGTTGGCGGAAAGCGGCTATGAGATGGTGGTCACCGGAGGAGACTCTTACGTATCTTGACGATGCCAAAAGCCGACCTGACAGAAGGCGACTGTAGAGCAGGTTTGAGCCGCTTAATCTCCCGTTGTCGTGGCTGAGACCGCCGGAGCGGGCGTGGCTGCGACCACTTTGCGCATGCGGATTTCAGCGCCATTGCGTTCGAAAGAAACTTCGTCCATCAGCTGATTGATGAGGTAAATCCCGCGCCCGTGCGTGGAGCTAAGATTTTCGGCTGCCAGCGGATCAGGCACGGTCTTCAGGTCAAATCCCTGACCGGGGTCGCGTACGATGATCATGACATCAGAGGATTCCGTGCAGGCCACGCAACATTCCACTTTCTTATTGGGGTCGTTATCGCAGCCGTGCACGATGGCATTGGCCAGGGCTTCGCGCAAGGCCAGCTCGATCTGATATTCGTTCCCTTCGGCGCACTTCATCTCGCGGGCGATCTGCATAACTCCGTCGACGACACCGGAAATGCCGTTGGGATTAGCAGGGATGGTTACATCCAACTTACACGCGGAACACGCGGGCAGAAGTCCGCTGAGACGCTGTACGTGGTCGAGCGCATTTTGCAGATCGACGATGGTGCGATCGCGCTCAGCTTCAGCCTGGTCCCTTTCTTCAAGAGCGGCGCGCAATTCGATCAGGTTCTTTCTGAGCTCGAACTGCGCCTGTACTTGTCGGCTTAAGGCGAGCAACGCAGCTTCCTGGCCGGGAGTGAGTTCGCGCGGAACTATGTCTATCACGCACAATGTGCCCAGCGGATGACCGTCAGAACTGGTATAGGGTGCCCCCGCATAAAACCGAACTTTGGGATCAGATACCACGAACGGATTCGAACTGAACCGCGGATCTTTACTGGCGTCAGGCACGACGAAGAGGTTTGGTTGCTGGATGGCAACAGCACAGAAAGAAACGTCCAGCGGAGTTTCACTGAGATCCACGCCAACTTTGGATTTGAACCATTGGCGGTCGGAATCAATCACAGAGATCAGCGCCATCGGAGTGTTGCAAATGCTGGAAGCAAGGATGGTCAGGTCATCGAAGGCTTTTTCCGGGTCGGTGTCGAGAATCTGGTATTTGCGCAGCGCCTGGACGCGTGCTTTCTCGTTCGATTCCATCACAACCTCCCCGGGGAAGCCAGCTTAGAAAACATTGTAAGTTTAGCGCGTTTGTTGGGTCGAAGGTAGGGCCGCCGGACGCAAGCTCGAGAGCTCAAGGTGTGTTCATACTGATTATGACTTTCGCACGGGCGTGTCCAGTTTCGACGTAGGTGATGGCGTCAGCTGCCTGGTTGAGAGGATAGACCGTGTCGATCATCGGTGTGATTTTGCCGCTCACGATCAGGTTCAATATCGACGTCAGGTCCTCGGAAGTGACTTTCGTGATAAAAGTGGTGATCCTTTGGCGCAGCACGACTCGCCTGACGAGCAATTCCACAAGCCCCGTGATCGTTGGCCAGATGCTTTTCGGGGCTCCGACGAGGACGCAAGTAGCGGCCGAAGCCATGACACGCCGGAGGTCTGATAGCGGGCGATGAGCGGCGTTGTCCAGAATTAAGTCATAGCACGATCCGTCCTCGGTGAAGTCTTCGCGGCTGTAGTCAAACACGCGGTCCGCGCCGAGCGAGCGGACCATCTCGACGTTCTGTGTACGGCAGACACCCGTAACGACGGCGCCCATGGCCTTTGCCATTTGCACGGCGAAGGTACCCACGCCACCGGCAGCCCCGTTGATTAGAACCTTTTGCCCAGGACGCAGATGACCTTTGTCGCGAAGCGCCAGCAAGGCGGTGAGTCCCGCAATGGGTATCGATGCTGCCCCTGAAAAGCTAATGCTCTCCGGTTTGCCGATTAATTTGCTCTCGGGAGCGCAGGCATATTCGGCGAAAGCACCTCGGCCGGTGCCGAAGACCGCGTCCCCCGGTTTGAAACGGGTCACGCTTTCGCCGACCGATTTCACGATCCCTGACAGATCAACGCCGGGACGGCGGAGCTTCAGGCGCCAGTCGAGGGGGTTGACGGATGCTGCGCGGACTTCGATCAAGACCTGCTTAGCTTTGGGAACAGGTAAAGGCAGGTCGTGAATGCCAAGGATCTTTCCCGAACTGGTTTTGGTGAAGACCGCAGCTTTCATGGGGGGCCAGTGGACTCGATCTTACAGCGCGATCGGGAGTAGGCCTAGGTGATTACTCACCCATGAGGCTAAAAGCGTGCTGGAAACGGGCATCCGCCGGAAGGCGCGAAAGCCCGGACTGAGTCCTGGGATGACAGAGCTTCGGTCCGAGTTTAGAATCGCCCGAGAGGGGAAGGTTACGCGATGAGTCGAGGAAACCGTGTCGGACTGATTGGGTTGCTGGTTCTAGCAGTAGCGCTGCCGGGCGTGGGGAAGAAGAAAAGGGAGGATCCCCTGGCGACGCTCAATTTCGTCATCGTGCGCGATGAGAATGGCAAGCCTGTACGCAACGCGGCGGTGGTTATGCATCCGGTCGACGAGGATGGTCGGCAAACTCCGCAAGGGCTCGAGTTGAAGACGAACCCCGAGGGCAAGGCAAGCTATGAGGGGGTCCCGTATGGAAAGATCAGGGTGCAGGTGCTGGCATCGGGGTTCCAAACCTACGGCTATGACTATGACATTCACGAGCCGAGCATGGACATCACGATCAAGCTAAAGCGCCCAGGGAAACAGTATTCGATTTACGAAGAACATCCGGAAGAGAACAAGGACGTACCGGAGAAAAAGTGAATCTCAATTTCGCATCCTCCTGAGGTGAGCCGGGCCATTGCGAAATTGGGTAATTGCGTCGTTTTGATCTTCCTGCCAAGTTCCGAAAGAGCCGATGATCCTGCCTATAAATCGAACCGTGGTATCCCAACTGTTTGCCTCAATCCAAGTGCTTTTGGTGTCATGCGCGTGGATGCTTGCAGCGCAGAAGACTGAGCGACCGACGCCGCCCGCGCGCGACCCGCATACGCCCGGTTACGTCAAGGCGAAGGAGTTGCCGGATGGCGAGCTTCCCTCGGCGGATTTGGATGGCAACTTCATCATCGGACCGACACACAGTCCTTCGCCTGAAGTTGATCCCGAGGGCAAGATCGTGGATGGAACCGTGGTCGAGTTCACCATGAACTCTGCCGACAGCAAGTTTTATCCCGGGATCGCTCGCGACCCGAATACGTTTGGAACACCTGACCCGAAAGATCCGGCGAAGTTGATCGTGACCACCAGCCACCCGGCTCCCTACACACGCAAGGTTGCGGTCTACGTGCCGAAGAGCTATGTGCCGGGAACAACGGCACCGTTGCTGGTGAGCGCCGATGGGCCGGACCGCTACCTGTTTGCGACCTTGGACTCATGGATGGCGAAGAAGAAACTCCCCGCGATCGTTGCGGTTTCAATCGCGAATGGAACGGGGGATGCGCAGGGAAGCGAGCGCGGCCTTGAGTACGACACCATGTCAGGCAAGTACGCAGAGTTCGTCGAGCAGGAAGTCTTGCCCCGTGTGGAAGCCGAAGCACACGTGAAGCTCACGAAGGATCCGGATGGGCGGGCAACGATGGGCTACAGTTCGGGCGGCGCCTGTGCGCTGAGTATGGCCTGGTACCACCCGGAACTTTATCACCGCGTGCTGGCGTATTCCGGGACGTTTATCAATCAGCAGTGGCCGTACAATCCGCAGGCGCCCCACGGCGCCTGGGAATTTCACGAGCATCTGATTCCGCAGGGTCCGCCGAAGCCGATACGGATATGGATGGAGGTCGGCGACAAGGACTTGCTGAATCCCAATGTAATGCGTGATGGCATGCACGATTGGGTGCTCGCCAACGAGAACATGGCGAAGGTACTGAAGGCCAAGAAGTACCACTATCAGTTTGTGTTTGCGCGAAATGCAGTGCACGTGGATCGTCCGACAGTGCGGCAGACCCTGCCGGAGGCGTTGCAGTATTTGTGGAAAGGATATAAGGCTTCGACGCCCTGAAGGTCGCTCAACGGATTCATCCCGGAAGACACTCGAGATGTCTTGGCCTCTCGGCCAAGGCCTTGCGTGCTGGGTTGATTGGTACGGCCGCGAACGCGGCTTGAGTCTGAGAGGAGCAGCATATGAACTACTTACTCAAGACGGAGCCTTCGGAATACTCGTTTGCTGACTTAGAACGAGACAAAGAAACCATCTGGGATGGGGTGACCAATCCCGTCGCATTGAAGAACCTGCGCGGAATGCACCCGAAAGATCAGCTGATCATTTACCACACGGGCAATGAAAAGAGTGCAGTCGGGACAGCGAGCGTCGTCGCGGTGGATAACTCGGATGCAAGGAATCCTCGAGCTAGAATCAAGGTTGGAAAGGCCTTGCCAAAACAGCGCTCATTGGCCGAGATCAAAGCCAATAGCCTGTTCGTCGATTCCCCGTTAGTGCGTCAAGGGCGGCTCAGCGTGGTGCAGCTGACCGAAGGCCAGTACAAATTTCTGCTCGGCAGTTGATCTTGGGTTTTACCCGCTACGTGTCCCTTTCATCGCGAAAGCGCCGGATGCGGCGGCGATCGCGTTTGGATGGACGGGCAAGAGGGGCCGGGTTGAAGTGCATCATGGCTTTGCGCTCGGCGGAGACTCGCTGCCGGGCTTCACGGCTGGCGTCGGTCTCTTTATAGAGAGACCGGGCGACCGGCGCGGGACCGCGGATGCTGCTGAGTTGAAGGACTTCGACCTCAAAGTCGCCACCTTCCGTTCGAATTTGCAGAATGTCCCCCGGGTGAACCTCGCGCGCAGGCTTCACCGGCTGCCCCCTCGACTCGATCCTTCCTAACTCACACGCCCGTGTCGCCAGGTTGCGAGTCTTGAAGAAGCGTGCCGCCCAAAGCCATTTGTCGAGACGAACATCGGACATGAGTCCATCTTAAACAAGAGCCTACGCGGAGAGTCGAATGAGGCCGCGACGTTTTGGGGTAGCCAGGCTCCCAAAGGTCTATCGCTGTGCTTCCTATACTCGGCTCATCCCCTCAGTCTAATTGCACGGTCAGGGTGTAGATACCGGCGGGGAAACGATAGACATTCTGCCCTCCGTTGGACGAAGTGCGTATCTCGCTACTCTCGGACAGCTGTCTTCCATTGATCGAATACCGCTTTCCTTGATCGGCGCTGAGAGGAAGTTCCGCGGTTGTATTGGGCGGTACGGTCAAATGCCACACGACAGTTCTGCCATCTACTTTCCAAGAGGAATGAATGCGGCCGTAGGTGGAGTCGTAGGAGAAATCAATCCGCCCGAGCTCAGGATTGAAGTTGGGATGCAGATAGATCGTATGGAAGCCGGGATCGGAAGAGGTCGTATCGATCCCCGCGGCGTAGCGATAGATCCAGTCTGCCACCGCGCCATAAGCGTAGTGATTGTAGGAGTTCATGCTGGGGTCGCTTTTCTTCTCATCGCCGTTCCAACGTTCCCACATGGTGGTGGCGCCGTGTTCCACCAGGTATCCCCAAGAGGGATAAGCCGTGGTGAGAAGCAGTCGATACGCGATATCGCTGTGACCGGTTTCGCTGAGTGCGGCTAAAAGATAGGGTGTGCCCAAGAAGCCAGTGCCTAGACGCCAGTTATTGGCCTCAAGCAACTTGAGCAGGTGCTCGGCAGCTTTGGCGCGCAATGCTTCAGGGAGAAGATTCATGTGGATCGCCAGCACATAGCCCGTCTGGCTTTCTTTCAGGATCTTTCCGCTGGGGTCGCCCGGAGCCGGGATTGAGGCAAACGAGGATGCGCTGGGAGTAACGCTGCCATCGTCGTGAACGTATGCCTTGATGAATGCCGCTTTGATTTTTTCGAGATTGTCGCGGTATTGCTGTTCTTCTTGGGTGCGATCGAGTGCATGTGCCATCTGCGCCATCAACGCGGTGTCATATGCCCAATAGGCAGTCGCGAGCAAGTCTTCTGCCGTCACACCTTCCGGTGAGAGCCAATCGCCGTAAGGAATGCCGGACTTGTTTTTCCAGAGATAGTCCGGGTTTGCCGCCTCGATGGCCGCGAGGTATCTCCGCATTGCGTCCCAGTTTTGCTCGAGGATGCGCTTGTCACCAAATTGCACCCAGGCGGTCCATGGAACAATGATGCCGGCGTCGGCCCAGCCGGCGGCAAAGCCGTCATTTTCGGAGAAGACGCCGGGGGCGAAATGGGCATACATCGGCGTGGCATCGGTCTGCGTGCCACGAAGATCGCCGGCGAACTTTCGCGAAAATGCATCGATGCCCATGTTGAAGACCGCGGCCCGCCAGAACACCTGTGCGTCGCCCGTCCATCCTAGGCGCTCATCGCGCTGGGGGCAGTCGGTGGGAACACCCACGAAATTCGAGCGCTGACCCCAGAGAATGTTGCTCCAGAGCTGGTTGAGCATATGGTTGCCGGTCTCGAGTTGCGTAGTAAAGGGAGCGTCGGTGTGGAAGGCGACGGCTCTTACCGAATCGAGTGCAGGCTTATGGTCAAGACCAGTGATCTCCACATAGCGGAAGCCGTGAAATGTGAAGTTCGGCTGAAATTCCTCTATGCCAGTTCCCGCGAGGGTAATGCGATCGGTGGCTTTGGCATTGCGCAGATTCTCGGTGTAGATGCTGCCATCGGAGTTGGCTAGCTCCGCAAAACGAAGCTGAACGGCGGTTCCGGCAGGGCCTTGTACCCGGATGTGGGCAACGCCGGCCAGGTTCTGGCCGAAGTCGAACACATAGGTTCCAGGCTTGGGAGCTGCCATGCTTCTAGCGGTGAGCTCCTTTTCGACGCGAATAGGCGGAAAGGATTGCCATTCAATCGCGATGTCGGGAACCGTCGGAAGCTGCCCTTGCTGCCAGGAGCTATCGTCAAAAGTTCCCGTGTCCCATCCTGCTTGTACGCGCCGGGCGTCGAAGGTTTCGCCATCGTAGATTTCGGCGGAGGTGGTGGCGGAGTCGCTGGCTTTCCAGGATTCGTCGGTGTTGATCCAATCGATGGAGCCGTCGCCATACTCGATGCGGAGTTGCGCCCGAACAGACGGGGGGGCAAGGCCATAGTTGTTGGACTGCGCGACCCAGGTGAGCGGAGTCGAATACCAGCCAGGCGCGAGTAGCGCCGCGATCCCGTTGCGACCGGATTGCAGCAGCGAGGTCACATCGTAGGCCTGATACGGTACGTGATGGCGGAAATCCATCCAACCGGGAGCGAGGATCTGATCACCGACAACCTTTCCATTGATGTGAAACTTGTAGGCTCCTAGCGCGGTGGCGTAGAGCCTCGCGGAAGTGATCTGCTTCGAGACCGTAAAGCTCTTGCGAAGAGCCGAAACCGGGCCCGGCGCCCAGGGATGGCCCGCGACTTCGCTGCCGAGGCCGGTCTTCCCCGAGTAGACTTCGGCAGCAGGCCATGAGCTGTCGTCGAACTCGGAGGTATTCCAGCCGTCGGCGGGGGTGCTCGAAGTCTTCCAGCCTTCAGGATTGGTCTTGTAAGTGACGATTTTTCCGTCTGTCAGTTGAACAAAGACAGTGGCGCTGAAGATCGTCGCCGAGGTTCGCGGCCCGTCGTAATTCAGCACTTCCGCAGCGAGAGTATTGCTGCCGGGATGGACGACGTTGGTGATGTCGTAAATCGAATAGGTACGCCAGGGAAGGTTATTCCACTTCGGCCAGGGCTGGAGCTGGGACTCTTGTTTGCCGTTCACCCAGGTTGCAACCGTATCTTTGCCGGTAATATGCAGCTTCGAAACTCGGGCCTCGGCGGGTAAGTCGAACTTGAAGCGGAAGTAGAGGTGTGTCTCCTTGCTCTCGCTCGGGGCAGAGTCTCTAGGGGTTGGAGCGGTGATCCACGCGGCATTTGCAGCCCGGACACTCCGATGCTCGTCATCTTCGTAGCTGATCCAGCTGGCATGCCAGTTCGAGGGATTGAGCAGACCCGTTTCCCACCAGGTCGGTTCACTGGGCTGAGTTGGCTTTCCCTGGTGATCCCACGCTTTGACGCGCCAGTAATACCGCTTGAAGGGCACAAGAGCAGGACCTGCGTAGCGCAAATTGAGCGATTGGTTCGATGGCAGGCGACCCGAGTCCCAGACGTCCGGGTGGTCGGAGGAAAGCAGAGTACTTGTAGTCGCGACCTGGATTTCATAGGCGCTTTGGGCAGCGCCCGGGCGCGAGTCCTCTAAGCGCCAGGAAAGAGCTGGAGAAGGCTCGTCCATGCCGAGAGGGGTGACAAGCGATTCGCAGGTGAGATGAACGGGCTTGGACGAACTGCTGGTCGCGCCAAGGGTCGGCGTCGGGACCGCAAGACCGATAAGCATCAACGACACAGTAAACCGCAATTTCAGCATGACGCGCATGGCCTCCGCTTTCGCGTCCAAATAATAAAACGCTCCGCGGAATCTGCAGAGCGTTTGATAGCGGGAGTTTTCTACTGCGAAACGGCGAAGTTGCCGTGAAGCTTGGCTGTGGAGTCACCATCGGGCCAAACCTCCGCACGGTGCGCAGCTTTTTTCACGAAATCCCCCGTGATAATTCGAAGGTGTCGCGGTAAAGTCGCATTGACAGACACCGGCTGCACTTCCACCGTGCCGATGATTTGAGCCCTTGTCCATGTCCATCGTGTCGGTATAGACGAGTGTTGACGGGCTTCCGTGGTATTCGGTGTGCTTTGTTCAGTCCTGCCTCATGAATCACGGCCCCATGGAGTCTGCGCCAAAAGCTCTCGTGTTCAATGCGACCCGACCGGGGGCGGAGTAAGATAATCGGTTTGTTCCACCAATTGAAATGATCTGGGGGAGGGAAATGCAGAAAGCCAGCTCTCGAGTTTTCGTCGTCACGATCGCTTTCCTCGGCGCAGGACTTTTGTGGTCCCAAAGCTCGGAACAACCGGCATACCTGAACACGTCGTTAACGGCGGAGCAGCGCGCCGCCGATCTAGTGCACCGCATGACGGTGGAAGAAAAAGTCACACAACTGGTGAACCAGGCCCGCGCCATCCCGCGCTTGAACGTGCCTGCCTACGACTGGTGGAGTGAGTCGCTCCACGGGGTGGCCACGAACGGCACCACCGAATTTCCCGAACCGATTGGGCTTGCGGCCACCTTTGATACCGATGCCATTCACCGAATGGCCGTCGTGATAGGAACCGAAGGGCGAATCAAACATGTTCAGGCCGTGCGCGCCGACCACAGCAATATTTTTGAGGGACTAGACTTCTGGGCGCCAAACATCAACATCTTCCGTGATCCGCGATGGGGACGTGGGCAGGAGACCTATGGGGAAGACCCTTTCCTCACGGCGCGCATGGGCGTTGCCTTCGTCACGGGAATGCAGGGAGAAGATCCCAAGTACTACCGCGTAATATCGACTCCCAAGCATTACGCGGTGCATAGTGGCCCGGAACCCACCCGACACAACGCGGACGTAAAGGTCAGCAAGCATGACGAGCTGGACACTTATCTGCCGGCATTTCGCGCAACCGTGACCGAGGCCAAGGCAGGATCGGTGATGTGCGCATACAACAGCCTCAATGGCCAACCGGCATGCGCCAACCAATTCCTTCTGCAAGACCAGCTGCGGGGGAAGTGGAACTTCCAGGGTTATGTGGTATCGGACTGCGGAGCCGTGATTGACATTTTCAAAGGCCACAAGTTCACGAAAACCCAGCCGGAGGCCTCCGCGTTATCTCTCGAACGCGGGATGGATAACGAGTGTGTGGACTTTTTAGCCAAGGTAAACGACGACCATGACTACAAACCCTACTACGATGCCTACAAGCAAGGCATCCTCAAAGAAGATGACATCGATACGGCACTTGTCCGGCTGTTCACGGCGCGCATGAAGCTCGGCATGTTTGATCCCCCGGAGATGGTTTCCTATTCGAAGATCGATGAGAAGGAACTAGATAGCGCGGAGCATCGCGCTATGGCGCTTGATCTTGCTAATAAGTCCATGATTTTGCTAAAGAACGATGGCATCCTGCCGTTGAAGAAGAGCGCAATCAAGATTGCGGTAGTGGGCCCGCTGGCGGACCAGTGGAGGTACCTGCTTGGCAATTACACCGGCATTCCTTCGCACACCGTCTCGGTACTTGAGGGACTGAAGGCGGAATTTCCCGATGCGCAAATCGCCTTTGTGCCAGGGACACAGTTTCTGCGCAACGACGGAGAACCGCTGCCCGCGGCGATGCTAAAAACTCCCCAGGGACAGCCGGGACTGACGGCAAAGTTTTCGACCGGAGATTTGTTTGGTCCGCCTGGAACCGTGCTCGGAACCAAGCAGGTCTCGGGCGTGGAGTTGAAACCGGAAGACGTTCCGCAGGAAGCAACCGACAAGTATCCATTGCTGGTGCAAATGGACGGTTTCCTCGTTCCGACCGAAACTGGTGACTACAATCTGGGTGTTCGCGCGCAAGGAATGGCTGCCAACGTCACGGTTGATGGAAAACCGGTTGCACAGGAATTCATGATGACCGGGATGCAAGCGAAGGTAGGGCGAGTTCACCTGGAACAAGGGAAGAAAATTTCGATCCAGGTCGGCTATGCCCGGACTGAACCTGGCCCGGTTCACTTGCAATTGATCTGGTCTAGGTCAGACCGCACCCCTTCGCCCGAAGCGGTTTCCTCCGCACGCAATGCCGATGTTGTGGTTGCCGTTCTTGGCATCACGAGCGAGCTAGAAGGGGAAGAGATGGCGGTCAGCGAGGAAGGCTTTAAGGGCGGCGACCGCACCAGCCTAGATCTGCCTAAGCCGGAGCAGGATCTGCTCGAAGCTCTCGCGAGCGCCGGCAAGCCGATTGTGTTGGTGCTCAGCAATGGAAGCGCCCTGGCGGTCAATTGGGCCGACAAACATGTGAATGCCATCCTCGACTCGTGGTACCCCGGCGAAGAAGGCGGCACGGCGATCGCGCAGACCCTTTCGGGAAAGAACAATCCGGCGGGACGGTTGCCGGTGACATTCTACACAGGAGTGGGTCAGTTGCCGCCCTTTGAAGACTACGCGATGAAGGGACGTACCTATCGGTATTTTGCAGGCACGCCCCTCTATCCCTTTGGGTATGGACTCAGCTACACGACGTTTGCCTACAAGGAACTGTCTTTGCCGAAGAGCGCAATCAATGCCGGCGATCTGTTGACGGCAGAAGTCACAGTTACCAATACAGGCAAGCTGGAAGGCGATGAGGTCGCGCAGCTGTACTTGTCGTTTCCGAAGCTGGCGGGAGCTCCCCTACGAGCCCTGCGTGGATTCAGGCGTGTACACCTGAAGCCGGGGGAATCGCAAAGGGTGCGGTTCGAATTGAAGGATCGCGACCTAAGCATGGTGACCGAGGCCGGCGAGCCGATCATTGCGGAAGGGAAGTATTCAGTGTCGATCGGAGGTGGACAGCCGAATACCGGTGTACCAGGCGTCGCGGGGTCGTTCCAGGTGAACGGAGTGAAGAAATTGCCGGAGTAACGCCGGCGCTTTCTTGATTTGCAGGAACCGCTCTCTCGACCCTTGCGATGAACATCGTTAGGAAACTGCGGTTGGGTGATACCTACAACCCGGCTTCGATGCGGGAACGAGGATCGAGCATGTCGCGAAGGGCGTCGCCGATGAAGTTGAAGGACAGAACGGCGAGCATCACTGCCAGTGCGGGGAAGAGGACCAGGTGAGGCGCGTCGAACAGATGCGAGCGCCCATCGTTGAGCATGGTTCCCCAGGATGCCGTCGGCGGGGGGACACCCAATCCAAGGAAACTCATCGTGGCTTCGGCGAGGATAGCGCCAGCCATGCCGATTGCGGCTTGTACGATCACAGGTTGAACGATGTTCGGTAAGATGTGGCGGAGCAGGATACGACTGTCGGTGGCTCCGAGGGCACGGGCGGCTTCAACGTATTCCTTCTCTCTGGCAGCCAAGATCTGTGCCCGGACCAGGCGCGCGTATCCGACCCAACCTCCGAGCGAAAGCGCAAACACCAGGTTGAAAATGCCCGGGCCGCGGAAGGCGACAAAAGCGATAGCGATTAGGATCCCAGGGAACGACATAAAGGCGTTCATCAGAATGATGTTGACGAAGCGGTCGATGGGACCGCCGTAGTAGCCGGCGATGGAGCCGACGATAAGACCGATGCCGAGGGAAGCGGCGACCACGCAGGTGCCAACCAGCATCGAAATGCGCGAACCATAGATCACGCGGGAAAAGATGTCGCGGCCTAGCTCGTCAGAACCGAAAAGCTGCGACCAGGAAGGGCGCGCAAGGCGTGTGGCCAGTTCGATGCGCGCGGGATCCTGGGGTGCGAGCCAGGATGCGAATATGGCGCAGGTCACAAAGAGCACCACGAAGAGCAGTCCGATCGCGGCCAGCGGGTTGCGTCGCAGGATGCGTCGGAAGGAGATGGTCTCGGTCGCCACGGGTGCGAAGGGTTATTGTGCCACGCAATTTGAATGGTGCGAAGTCTATCCCAGGCGCTTTCCGAGCCGTTAGGCGTTTGGGGAGGATAGAACCGGGGCTCTGCTCAAACCTCGGTTCTCGCCTTGACAGATGTCCCTAAAGAATATTGTCTTATGCCGCGATGCGTTATTTCGCGGCGGTGCGCTCCGAGCCAGCCCCGTCTCTCGATTCGAACTCCTGACCCATCCATTTTTGGAACGCAACCATGTTGTGTTCCCGTCCAAGGAAGTTGCGCACCAGGTCATTCGCTGATGTCGACCCGCCGGGTTCGAGCACGGTACGGCGGTAGCGCATGGCAGTCGGGTCTGCTAAAAGATTGGCTTGATTAAACTGATGAAAGAAATCCTCGGCGATCACCTTGTCCCATAAATAGGTGTAATAGGCAGAGGAGTATCCGGCCAGGTGGCCGAACGCCGTGTACATGTGGGTGCCCGGAAGGGGCGTGAACGGCGTGTATTTCTTCTGGCCGGCGAGCGTGACGGCGTCGAGATCGACATCTTCAGGCTTGGTCTTATAGATGTCGTACGACAAAGCGGTAAAGCTATTCTGGCGGCTCACCCAGATCGCGCGGCCGAATGCCGTGGCACGATTCATGCGCGCCACCAGTTCTGCCGGGATTGGCTCCCCCGTCTTGTAATGCTTCGCGAAGGTCGCAAGCACCTGCGGACTGTGCATCCATTCTTCCAGCATTTGCGAAGGCGCCTCGACGAAATCGCCTTCCATGGTAATTCCAGTGATGCCAGCCCACTGCTGCTGTCCGCCAAGAATGTGATGGACGAGGTGGCCGAACTCGTGGAAAAAGGTGACCACGTCGCTATAGTCCATGAGTCCGGGGTCATCGGCGGTTGGCTGGGGGAAGTTGCACACCAGGGTGGCTTCGGGTAGTTGCTTCCCGCGAATCCCGTCGAGTACGGGCGCCATTTCGGCATGACTGAACTTGCCCGGTCGCGGATGCATGTCAAGGTAAAAGCGACCAATGACCTTGCCCTTGTCGATGACATCCCAGGTCTCAACTGCCGGATCCCAAGCTGGCGCGCCTTCCTCTTGCTTGAAGCCCACGTGAAAGATTGTGGCTGCAGTATCGAGGATGCCCTTCTTCACCCCTTGATAGGGGAAGTAGGGACGCACGCTTTGTGAGTCGAAGTTGAATTGCGCCCGCCGGACCGATTCGCTGAGGAATCCAGTTTCGTAGTCGCCGATTTCGGTTGCGTTGGGATCGGCCTTGTGCTTCTCGGCGAGTTGCATTTCGAACTCCCGCTTCGCGATCGGATCGGCCGCGTCTTTGACCTCCCCGATAAAATCGCCGATCTTGGATCCATTCTTGATCATTTTGTCAGCGGCGTTATAGTCGGCCCACGAGGGGTAACCCAACAGCGTCGCGATCTGGTAGCGGATCTTCATCATGTTTTCGAGAACTTCCTTGTTCTTCGGGTAAGCGCGATTGCTGAAGGTCTCGAAAAGGCGGCGGCGCAAAGAATCACTCTTGGCAAAGGTGATGGCGGGGATGTAATCCGGATAGTTCGTGCTGATATAGATCTTGCCATCGGCACCCGGCTTGTGATGTTCGATGTAGTCGGCAGGAAGGCCGTCGAGTTCCTTGGCATCGGTCACTTCGATCTTGCGCTGATCATCGGAAATATTGCGGTCGAAATCTACCTGTTGCTTGGTCAATTCGTCGTTGAGCTTTTTGAGCTGGGTGCGCGTGGCCTCGTCTTTGTCGACGCCGGCCAGGCGAAACTCAAGCAAGTATCGCTGCACATAGTAGCGGGTAGCCGCATCCGCTTTCGAAACGTCCAGGGCGGAGAGCGTCTGGTAGACGTCGTGATTCAAGCTGAGGGCGGTCTGGGCGGCGCTCGCCTTCTGGACCATCTGTTCAGCGTGATCGCGAAACGCCGTTTCCGGGTGCACCTGGGACATGAGTCCGGAAAGGTACGCAGCGGCGTTGATATTACGCACAGCCTCGTCAAAGGGCGTCAGCGTGTTTGCAATGGTATGGGCGCTTTTGACCGCGGTGATGTTCTTAACCGCAGAATCGGCGGCTGCGAGATGGTCGTTGACGATTTTTTCAAAGGCGGTGACGTCCGGCTTTGAGGCCCAAATCGGGGGTTGACTGGTGGTTTGCCCCCAGGCAGCAGCGGCAATCAGAAGGGAGGCAGCCGTAAGAAGAAGACGGAAGTTAAGCACATGAACCTCGGCAATGATCTCGGAATTTCCTAAGACAACCGACGATTGTCCTTGCCGTTTGTGAGCAATGTCAAGTAAACCCGCGGAAAAAGGGGCAAATCGCTGCATTTGCGGGACGAAATCGGGTGACAGGCGGCAAAGGACAGAAAACCAGCATCAAAGGGTGCCGTTGGATCGAATGAGCAATTGGGGGTGTGGCGGCGAGCTAGCCCTGGGACCTTCAGGGGAGTACCCAACGATAGCTATTACCAACGGGTAGCCGATACCACCTTTGGGTCATTGACCTTTCGATTGCCTAGAGATAAGTTGAAGCCAGCTCGACTCCCCCTGAGCAGGAATAAGGCTGTTCGTGGGGGTTTTTTATGAAGCTCATGCATGTCTGGTACGCGGCGCTCGGATTTGTTGTGGCGCGCTGGTTGTTCAATCGGGAGCCAGTGCCTGTGATCGATCCAGTGTCACGGTTGCGGAATTCAGGTTTGCTGTAAGCTCGCTTGTCCTCTTCTCTTTCTCTGTTGCCCACTTCTCCGAAGTTTTGGGGAAGTGGGGCACTCTTCGCTCTTGTGTGCCCGGCATGCCTTTCGTAATCGTTACCTTCCACGGTTGAATCCATAGAATGCGGTTAGAGGCGCCTGAGCGCCGACCCCATGTTACCCCTGATGAAGCGTGGCCTCTTCGCTATCCTCTTTGTCTGCCCTCTGCTGATGCTGGCGCAGGAAGCGGAGGTTCCTCTAGGAGACGTAGCCCGCAGCTACCGAAAAACCGGAAGCGATGGCCGCACGGTTATCGATAACGATAATCTGCCGGCGGTGATGGACAAGGCGGAAGCCGAGCGGCTGAATGGCAAGCCCGTTTTCTCGATTGATCCTTCGGGCCAGACATTCCGCATGTCATCTCCAGATGGAAGCTGCAGCCTCTCATTTGATGCGAAGGCAGCAGCACTCATCACCACGCGCCATCCGACCAGCAGTCTGCCATTCGACGAACTGGACCGTCTCGACGGAACCGCGTCGGTTCGCGATGGCATGATTGAAGTGCAATTGCACAACAAAACTGACTGGGAACTGAAGGAAGTCGTTGTCGGCCTGACCTTGCTGAACGAGCGTGGCCCGTTGTTCAGGTCGGCCAGCCTGCTCGGCCCAACCGACGGGATTTTGATTCCGAAGCCTCCCGACACAACCATGCTGTATCACCTGGCGGCGATAGTGCTGCCGGATGGGACCACGGTGTTTCGGGGAGCTCTCGATCAGGATCTTGGCCCTGCAACGGACTGGCATTGGGCGCTGGTGGGCGCGAAGGGAGTTCCTCCTGCAGCGCCGGTTCAGAACTCAGCAACCGTCAAGCAGGACGCCCAGCTTCCGTTGAGTGCCCTACCAAGCTTGTCGAACACCGCGCAACAGGCTGAGCCTGTGTTGCGCGAACCCTCAGGCAATCCCCAACGCTGATTTTCGCCGCTCGGGGGACGCAACCCGTTATCGCGTAACAGCAATCGCCTGCGGAACGCTCGCCAGATTCACCGTCTGCCCCGTGGAACTCAGAGTCGCATCGGACTTGATGGTGAATTCCGTAATCGTCTTTGACCCGACGTTTCCAACCAGAAGATAGTTGCCTATGGGATCAAACGCCAGAACGCGCGGGTTTGTTCCGGTCGTGGCCAAACTACCGGTTGTAGCCGTCAGCGAGCCATTTGTCCCCAC
Source organism: Terriglobales bacterium (assembly GCA_035606605.1). Lineage (GTDB taxonomy): Bacteria > Acidobacteriota > Terriglobia > Terriglobales > Acidobacteriaceae > Gp1-AA145. The sequence goes on along the minus strand of DATNEX010000126.1, from coordinate 27,506 downwards.
CGAAAACACTGCCAAGTTTCCCGCGGCACTGTTGGCCACATAAAGATGGGTGGTATTCGAGTCGAGGATCGAGGTCACCGGCGCAGCAATCGCTGTCGTGGTGGCGCTGGGCGAGGAGAGGAAGGGTGACCCGGGGATCACCGTCAAGGTGATCTGGTTCGAGCCGCTTGCGTACTGGATGGAGTATGCCGAAATGGTGTTGTTGCCCGGGTTCGTCACATAGAGATACTTTGCCGACGGATCGACGGTCACCGTTCCGACGCCCTCGGTTACCACCAATGGCGACCCTGTGAGCGCAGTGAGCGTTCCCGAACTCACGCTGAAAATATAGACACGCGAAAAGTTTGGCGTCGCCGCGAACAGAAGACCGCCGGCAAACGCGATATTGGACGGCGAATCGGGAAGCGAAGTCGTTGTTGCGAGGGTTAAACCACCGCTGCCGCCGATGGAAAATGTCGAGATATTGTTGGAGAGAAGGTTGGTGGCAAAAAGGGTATGGCTGGCATCATCAAGCAATAACTGACTGGGAGAGAATCCGCCTGTGGCCACTCGCGGAAGCACCTCGCTGATCACTCCGGAAGTGGAATCGATGGTTAGCAGAGACACCGTATTATCGCTCTGATTGGCTACATATCCCCGCTGGCCGGAAGAGTCAATCACCATACCGGACGGCGTGTTTCCGACGATGAATGGAGCCGAGGGAAGCGCGGTGGATGCTCCAGTCTTGTTGTCGATGCGGTAACCATAGATGCCCTGTCCAGTGCTGACATAGAGCAAATGACTGCTGTTCGATGATCCGCAGCTCGACAGGGCAGCAGCGGCCGCGAGAAGTAAGAGAACCGGAATCGCGTATCGCAAGTTCATATGTGCAGTGTCACTAGAACGATGGCGGAGCGGACCTCTTTCCGAAGACAATGACCAGTCCCGAGGAATAGCGCATATCGTAGTGTCGAACTCCGAACGCGGAGTTGATCAAGTAGTCCGCCTGAATTGCACGGAATGCAAAGCGCTTGCCGAGGGGGATGTCGGCGCCTCCACCGAGCGCCGCGGTCCCGCCCAGGCTCGAGGGCTCAATTTGCGATGTCCCCAACTTGAGCAATCGCGAGCGAGATTTTCCAAATAGGGCGTGGCCAAAGAAATCGATGCCCTTCACTTCAAAACGATACTGAGGACCTCCGGTAAAGTTGAAGGTTTTGATCTCGTCATTCCAGTGACCGCTAAAATCCCCGACCACCCCCAGCCCCCGATAGAGGTCCGGCAGCGAGATCTCCAGATTGCCGCCGTTCAGATTTTGAGTCCCTCCAAAACCATACGGGGAGGCGTCATATCGCTGGAGGGAGTATCCGACAAAGATGTTGACCTCGGGCTTCTTGAAGAATCCCTGGGCCGAACACGACCCGGCGAATACCAAAAGCGCGACTAAAGGTATGGCCGGTTTCGCCAGCACAGCGCACAGGCGCGGGAATCGCATCAGCTCGGCGCAGCTCCTGTAAATGAAAGTGAATTAAGTACTATAGCAGAGCCAAGGGGCATCAACCCGCGCCGCCAAAATGGGGCAACGGAGGCAGATTGACTGCGTCCGGAGCACTCCAGACCTGGCACTACACCGGTCAGATGCGGACTTTCGGTACAGAGATGCTGGCTGGTTACTTCGCGGCTAACACGCCGGCCAAGGATTCGAAGATCTTAAAGCCGTCGACGCAGCCGAGCGCAGGTTCGCTGGCGCGTTCGGGATGCGGCATCATGCCGAGCACGTTTCCCCCCGCGCTGCAAATGCCGGCAATATTGTCGAGCGACCCGTTGGGACTAGCCTCGCGGGTGACATCGCCGTCGGGAGTTGAGTAGCGGAAGATGATTCGCTGGTCGCGCTGGAGTTCGTTCAGTGTAGCCTCGTCGCAGAAGTAGTTGCCGTCCATGTGGCCAACCGGAATGCAAAGAACTTCGCCTTCGCGGCAGGCGTTGGTGAAAGGTGTGTCGGCATTCTCGACGCGCACATAGACCGGCTTGCACACATACTTCAGCCCCGCGTTGCGCATGAGCGCCCCGGGAAGCAATCCGGATTCGCAGAGGATCTGGAACCCGTTACAGATGCCAATGACCAGGCCGCCCTGAGCGGCGAACCTCTTTACCGACTCCATGACCGGAGAGAACTTCGCTATAGCACCGGTGCGGAGGTAGTCGCCGTAAGAAAAGCCGCCGGGGACGACAACAACATCGCAGTTCTGGAGATCTTGCGATTCATGCCAAAGGAAAGTGGCTTCCTGCTTCAGGACCTGCTCGGCGGTCCAGTACGCATCGTGATCACAGTTTGAGCCCGGAAAGATGATGACGCCAAATTTCATGAGTGTCCTCTGCGGGGAGCCCTTGGACTCAGTCTAACATGAACAAAAACAAGGGCCGCGAATGCATTGTTAAAATTCGTGCGTTGCCGTTGACAACCCGAAGCCCGCCGTTAGAATGCAAGTCTTATGCGCGAAGAGCCTCTTCGGATTGAAGACCTTGGCACCCAGAACGGGCAACACACGCTCCGGCTAATCGGACCCCTGACAATTTCCACCCTGTTTGAATTCCAGAATCTGGTTCGCGCAAGCGCGGGAAGCATGCTGGTCGATATGACGCAGGTCCCCTACATCGATTCGGCGGGAGTGGGAGCGCTGGTCGGCGCATATGTTCGCCATACCAAGGACGGGCATAGGCTGACCCTAGCGGGTGTGAACGAACGGGTGCGGAACATACTGAAAGGCACGCGCGTCGAGCAATTCTTCACCTACGCTGATAGCCTGCCACAGCTGGCTTAAAGGGACACTCAACAGTAACTTCTCGGATTTCCCCCTCAAACCCAGAAAGATCCGTTCATCTTCTCATCTTCGCGCGCGAGAATGCTTCTCCTAACATCTGAATTTTCACCGATCACTGCTTTGAGACTTGGGTGAGAAACGGGATCACGGCGTCTACCACTGGTCTCGCCTGCTGCAGGAAAAGAGCGTGGCCAAGAGACGGGAAGCTGACGTGGGTTGCGCGAGGGAGAAGGCGCTTTGCCAGGGCGAGGTCATGGTCGCTCAGCAAACCATCGAGCTCGGGATTGGCTTGGAGCAACAACACTGGGCATGTGATTCGAGGCAGAATCTTTTCTGGATTCCAATCAGCGTGCGCGGTGCGATCCACGGTCATTCGCAGGCAGTCCGGGTCGGTGCGGATGGCAGCGCGCGCCCAGGCAAGCAGATTGTTCTGAGTATTCCCCGGGATCTCGTCCAGGTGAATCACCTCTCGGATGCCCGGCAGATGAATCTGAATTCGGCCCATGCCCCGAGCCAATTCTTCCACCGAGTGGCAGGCGAGGAGAAGTTGATACAACTGGGAAAAGATTGGGTCGTATAGGGTGGAAAGATTCGATGGCGTGATCATCGCATCGCCGACAATCAAAGCTGAAACATTGACGCGATCTGCGGCGGCACACATGCCAACCATTGCACCGAGCGAATGGCCGAAGATTGCAGCCGGCGCCCGAATCTGGGCGCGCACAAATTCCCTAACATCCTCGGCCATGTCCAGTACGCTGTAGCCATTTTTCACGCGTCCGGATCCGCCGTGTCCCCGGAGATCGAGAGCGAAGATGTGGAAGCGTGGGACGAGATCGGGGAAGAGAACTGAGAACGACGAAGAATCGCGCGTGATCCCGTGGAGCAGCACGAGTGGAGGGCCGTTGGGCGGACCTTCTGCGTAGTGGAGGAGGATGGCGCGGCCCTGAAAATTCTTCGCCTGCAGTTCACGCTTGGCGGGCAAGGACATTCTGAAAACCTTTACCACAGAGAGCACCCGTTGCCCAGAGGGGGGACCGAAGGAGAGACAAGGTCGAAGGCTGTGGGCCGAGAGAAGCGAAGCTACCGCTGCCCCCATTTCAGTTTCGAATGCAGGACCTCGAAAAACGTGCCCTTGGTGTGCAGGAGTTTCACATGATATTGCGACTTGCGGCAGCTGATGCGGTCGCCATCGTTCAATGGCATGCCCGACTGGCCGTCCACGCTAAGAAAGGCCTCTTCCTTATCGGTTACAACCGCAATGTCAATCTCCGAGGTGTCGCGCACCACCAGCGGACGGTGGGTGAGCGAGTGCGCCGAGACCGGGGTAATCACGAAAGCGTCTACGTTCGGCATCAGAATGGGGCCACCGGCTGCCAGGGAATAGGCTGTGGATCCGGTGGGCGTGGCTACGATTAAGCTATCGGCCTGGTAGCGCGAGACGAAGGTCTTATCTACAAAGACGTCGCAGTGGTTCAGGCGCGCAATGGAAGACTTGCCGACCACGATGTCGTTGAGGGCGTCGAAGTCGGCGATCTTCGTTCCCTCGCGAGTCACTTCGCAGTGCACCATGGAGCGCAGATCGATGGCGCAGTTCCCCTCTTCGATACTTTCAAGGGTGGGATAGAGCTCTTCGATCGGGACCTCGGTGAGAAACCCCAGGGCGCCGAGATTTACGCCGACAATCGGAATACCTGCTTTCGCAACCGCCCGAGCGGCAGAAAGAAATGTTCCGTCTCCCCCGAGCACGATGACATAGTCGAGATCCTGCTCTCCCATTTCCCGGCGAGAAACCGCTCGCCAACCGTCGGCATGGGGCGCGGTTTCCGGATCGACGAGCAAGTCATGCCCACGCGCGGGGAGCCACTTGATCAGGCCGGGCAGTATCTGTGCAACTTCGGGCTTGTTCGGCTTGGAGACGATTCCGACCGCTTTTTTTGAGGCAGATCTGGCCATAGCGAAAGAGAAATTGTACAAGGTCGGAGCAGGACGTGTTTCCCAGCCACCCAATCGTGCCCTCAGGGGGCTCGCCCCGATTGCTACCGATTGAATTACAATCCCACATCGCCATTTTCGGGCGGCGAGGATAGCGAATGGAAGTTGCGAAAGTTGCCGTACGCATGCTGGTGGACCCGCCTGGAGTAATCGATGTGGGACCCCGTCCGAATCCTCTTCGAAGAGAGAACGGCTGAGCGGAACCTGCTCAGGACAGTGGAAATTTGAGCGACCTCTAAAAGACGTTTATGGCAGAGTGATGCAGATGTCGACGGACACAGCCGTTTCGTTGGGTCGGAACGCGAGACCGGTCCCTGCCATCCTGGTCGGCGGGGTGGTTGCCGGAATACTGGACGCGCTCACCGCCTTTTATCTGTATGGGTGGAGCATGCCACGCGGAATCGCCAGTGGACTGCTCGGCCGCAGCGCGCTCGGAGGCGGAACTCCTACCTGGATTCTCGGACTCGCTTTGCACTTCTTCATCGCGATCTCTGCGGCCGCTGTTTATTACGCGGCTAGCCGTAAGCTGAAATTCCTCGCTGAATCTCCGGTCGTGTGCGGATTGTTCTACGGAATCGCCGTGTTTCTGGTGATGAACCTAATCGTGCTGCCATTCTCGGCCATTCATTTCAGGGGACCGTTTCAATACCTTGGCCTCGTCCGCGGCATCCTGATTCACATGTTCTTGATCGGGTTGCCGATCGCATTGAGCGTGCGCCGGTACGCGAGCTGAGCTTCGGTCAGGCAAGCATAGAATGCATTGCACGGTGCCCAGGATCTAAAACCGAGCCAACAACAGAAATTCGCGGTTTCCCTCAGCTCCGAGGATGGGTGAATCAGTCACGTCGGTTGCCAGGGCGCCAAGTTGCACGATGCAATCGCGAACTTTTTCGATGACTTGCCTATGGACGCCGGGATCTCGGACGAGGCCACCTTTGCCAACATTCTCGCGCCCGGCTTCGAATTGCGGTTTCACGAGCACGATTAGTTTTCGCCCTGCGCGATCCGCCGCGATATCCGGAAATGCTGCGGAAACGACAGCTGGAAGCACAAGCGTTGCCGAGATGAAGGAGACATCCACGGCGATGAAGTCGATAGGTTGGCCGCTGAGTTGCTCGCGCGTGAGGTAACGCGCATTTGTCTTCTCGAGCAGCTGAACTCGGCTGTCCTGGCGCAACCTGAAGGCGACTTGCCCATGGCCGGTATCGACCCCGATGACGCGAGCGGCACCTCGCTGCAACAGACAATCCATGAATCCGCCGGTCGAAGTGCCAATATCCAGGCACATGCTGCCGGTCACGTCGATTCTCCAATGATCAAGCGCGCCTTCAAGTTTGAGACCACCTCGGCTCACGTATTTGAGGTCTTCATTGAGTAAGCGCACTGTAGCAGACGATGAAACCAGCGTCCCCGCTTTGGAAATTTTTTGGTTTTCGACCAAAACGCTGCCGGCGAGGATGAGTGCCTGTGCCCGCTCGCGAGAAACCGCGAGTCCGCGCTCCAGCAAGAGTTTGTCGAGCCTGACCTTGTCCAGATTATTTTTCACCTAAACGATATATAGCACCCTCCGGTGTGCAACCTGTACAAGCAGTTGTCAGGAGGAAAGTTACAACCTCAGTTTCCGTCTTTTCCACAGAATTATGCACACGAGTGTTGAAAAGATTGTTGGTCTATTAAAAGACTATGGCCTAGAAAATGCCATCGTTTGTGACCGGACGCCGAAAAACAAAGCGGGAGAGCGAGGAGCTCTCCCGCGCAAAACCTGATTTCTAAATCGACGCGACTAGCGGTTAATGTTAGCGCTGTTTCGTTCGGCGACAATCTTTCGAGCGTTCTCTGCCAGCTGATGCGCCTGCGGCAAGAGATCGAGTCCTCTCAAGACCTCGGGATCGGTTTCGGCCTTTACTTTAAGGCCTTCTTCCTGCCCGAAAGCGTCAACGAAAACTTCGCTCTTAATGTTGGAACGTATCCAGTCGTTGTTCTGCAGGAGATCCGCTTCCGTGAATGGAATGTTGTCGGCTTCAAGCGACTTGCGGAAGTCCTGCATTACGTTTTCGTCGACTTCGAAGTTCTTGGTGATCTTGTGATTGATCACGTAGTGCTTGGCGAAGTTAAAGAAGCCGTAATGCTGCAGGAGCGTGTCCTGGAAGTGATTGCTCTTGGGAGCGTCGAATTTTACATCGGGAGTGATTCCGCCGCCGCCATAAACCGTGCGACCGCTGTCGGTGAGCTTCACTTCCTTGTTCGCAACGCTATTGTTGTCATCGCGCTCGAAATAGTAATCGTAGAGCGAAACATTGCTGTAATCGCGCTGAATCAGACGTCCGCTCGGTGTGTAGTACTTTGCGGTGGTGAGTGCCAGACCGGTATCGTTGGCCAGCGGATAAACCGTTTGCACCAGGCCTTTTCCGAAGGTGGTCTCGCCCAGGATAAGTCCGCGGTCGTGATCCTGGATAGCGCCGGCGACGATTTCGGCAGCTGAAGCTGTGCCGCGATTGACGAGGACAACTAAAGGATAGTCGCGCCCGCCATTGCCATGCGCTGCGGTATAGCGGCGCTCCGGCGAAGAGCGGCCATGGTGCGAGACGATTAGCTGTCCCTTATGCAGAAACTTATCCGCGACGCCTACACCTTCATTGAGCAGACCGCCAGGATTCTGACGAAGATCAAGAACGAGCCCCTTGAGATCGCCCTGCTGGGCAAAGGCATCGAGCGCGTCCTGGACTTCCTTTTCCGTCGTCTCGTTGAAGCCAGAGACGTGCATGTACCCGATTCCGGGGCGAATCAAGAAGTGAAGATCCACGCTGTAACGCGGAATCTCGTCGCGAACCACGGTGAAGTCGAGAGGCTTGTCTGCGCCTTCGCGAAGGATGGTGATGTGGACGGTAGTCCCCTTAGGACCTTTTAATAGATCGGCGACGTCGCCGGTCGTCATATTGTCGGTGGGCTTGCCATCAACCGCTACGATGATGTCCCCCGGGTGAATGCCGGCGCGGTAGGCTGGCGTTCCAACGAAGGGGGCGATCACAATAACCTTGTTATTGCGCGGGCCGACGGTCATGCCAACGCCGTAGTACTTGCCACGTTGGTCTTCGCGGAGAAGGGAATAGGATTTCGGATCGAAGAAGTTTGAGTGCGGATCAAGCACGTGCAGCATGCCGGGTATCGCACCGTTATAGATGGCCTTATCGGGGTTCACCGGTTCGGCATAATTCTGTTCCACGATGTCGTAGACGTTTGCGAACTGCTTAAGGCTGTCGCTGACATCGGAATCGCTGTCGTGAGCGTTAACCGGGTTCTTCTCGGCGAACAGCATCCCCAGGAACCCACAAATAGCAAGGAATGCGACGATCAGAATGGAATTGCGTTGAGAACTACGGGCCATCTTTGATGTTCCTTCGGCCGGGCGGACGGAGTGCCCAAGCAGACTGATTTCACGAAGTATAACATGCGAAAAACCAAAGGCTTAGACGGTTGTTCAAACCAAAGGTCATCGACAAGTTACCTCTTGCTCTTAGGATGCGGGAAGAAGGGGGAATGATGCGTTTTGTGGGTGGTAGAAGCCCAGGGACTTCTGACAGTCACCACCTAGCTAACGGCTGAGTAGGGGATGCAATTCCGGGCGGCATTGGCTCCCGGACCTAGAGGAACGCCTCCGGGAGGGCGAGAAGCGTTGACGCGGAGCCCGAAACCTGACATTCAAGGGTGCTGGGCGGTCGTGCGTGCCCGAGAGGTCTTCGGCGGCGCCTTTAACTGGCCAATTTTCGGAGGAACTCCTGCTCATCCATCCGATATTTAAAGGCTTTGCGACCGTCTATGAACACGACCGGGACCTCGTCGGTGAACTGCCGTCGCAAGCCTTCATCCAGGTCGACGTCCACTTCCCGCCACCTGAAGCCCCCTCGCCGCTCTAGTTTTGAGAGCTTCTCCTTGACGATTTCGCAGAGGTGGCATCCCTTACGGGAGTAAACAACAACCTCTCGCGGGTTGGCGATAGCTTGCGCGCTCATGAGGAGTTACGGGAGTCTAGCAAACCTCGCTTGCGGTTTCCAAGAGAAAGTTGATGCTGGATCGGGTACCGAACGAATCCAGAAGCCTACCTTGGGACAAGGTACAATCCTGTTTCCACATGGAGTCAGGACGTAAGATTTTGAAGGGCAAAGTCGCGCTAATCACCGGGGGTGCCAAGCGCCTAGGCCGAGCTTCTGCACTCGCACTGGCTAAGGCGGGAGCAAACGTGGCGATCACCTACCTGCGGTCTCAGCGCGAAGCAGAGAAGACGCTGAAGGAAATCCAGGACTTGGGCGGCTCTGGATTCGCCGTGCGGTGTGACGTCTCGCGTGAGTCCAGCGTTCGCAATTCAGTCCGAGCAGTTGCCCAACGCTTTGGCGGCCTTGACATCCTCGTCAACAACGCCGGGAACTATGAGACCGTCGCGTTCGATCGACTTACGCTCGAGCAGTGGGACGCGATCTTCGCCTCAAACGTGCGCGGACCTTTTCTAGTAAGCCGAGAGTATTTGAAATTCCTGGGAGCGCGTGAGGGAAAGATTATCAATATGGGTTCGCTCGGAGGGCTGCGCGCCTGGGCCACGCATGCTCACTATTCTTCCTCGAAGGCTGCGCTGCACATGCTGACCAAAGCAATGGCAAAGGCTCTCGCGCCGAACGTTGCGGTCAATTGCGTTGCACCAGGAATGATTGATCTCGGGGATCCGAAAGCAGCCGCATTCATGAGGCGTATGAAGAAGCAAACTCCCATGCGGCGAAATGGGACTGGAGAAGACGTTGCGGCGGCAGTGTTGTTTTTCGCGACGGCACCGCAGTTTATAACCGGACAAATTCTGTGGGTGGATGGAGGCTTGGGTTTGTAGCCAGTCAGTCTTTTTTGCTTGCTTGCCATTCCGCTATTCAGCTTGGATCTTGCCGCACTGAGGGGAGCAGACTAGGATCGGTGGCTCGCTAGGTGGGCTGGCGATGGAGGGGGGGCTCATGATGGTTGTGGGGCGATTCGTGGTGGTGCTGTTGGCAACGGCCTGTTTCGCGTGGTGCCAGAAGGCGCCCGAGAGGCCGCCGAACTTCTCGCCGGAGACCGAGACCTTCCCCTTATGGGAGCATGGTGCGCCGGGAGCGCTTGGATCGGGCGATCAGGACATTCCCACGATCACGGTCTATCCGCCACTCGATGGGACCCGGACAGGCACTGCGATCTTGATTGCTCCGGGCGGCAGTTATCGAATGCTGGCTGCCAATCACGAAGGTCGACAGTTTGCGAATTTCTTCAATGGAATGAATGTCACCGCATTCGTGTTGAAGTATCGACTTGGGCCGCGTTATCACCATCCCATTGAGTTGGGTGATGTGCAGCGCGCTATTCGTTGGGTGCGGGCGCATTCCGAGCAGTATGGCTTCGGTCCGGATCGAGTCGGACTGCTTGGGTTCTCGGCGGGTGGCCATCTTGCCTCGACGGCGGCTACGCACTTTGACCTCGGCAAATCCAACGCAACCGATCCGATTGACCGCCTAAGTTGCAGGCCAGACTTTCTGATCCTGGCTTATCCGGTGATTACCATGCTGCCCCCGGATGCGCATGAGGAGTCGGTTTCGAACCTGCTGGGGAAAAACGCGAGCACCGAGCTTCGGAAACAACTTTCCAACCAGCTGAACGTCACACCACAAACGCCACCTACTTTCCTGCTTAGCACAAGTGAGGACACGGTGGTAGCGCCCGAGAACACGGTTGAGTTCTACCTGGCACTTAGGAAGGCAGGAGTTCCGGCAGAGATGCACGTATTCGAGAAAGGACCGCACGGCGTGGGCCTGGATCTTGAAGATCCTGTGCTTGGAACTTGGCCGATGCTGCTGACGAATTGGCTTCGCGAACGGGGGTTGCTCTCGAAATGAAGGCAAAGATCCTGCTGCTGTGCTTGATGTTGGCGACATTCGCATCGGTTCTAGGCGCGCAAGTAGGACCGGAAAAGGGGGCAACGGAGATCCAGATTTGGACCTCGGGAGGACACTCGGTTTCCGGCGGACGTGGGGATACCGGGATCTGGAACGCGGGCCTGCGTTATGGGTGGGTGCTGACCGGTTCGCACGCTCCTGGTTTTCTGAAGGGAAAATTTGAGTATGCGGTTGACGCGGTGCCGCTTTACCTGATCTTTCAACCTTCAAGTACAGTTTACGGAGTTGGCCTCAATCCTCTGAATTTGAAGTGGAACTTCTTACGTCACGGGAATATGTCACCCTACCTTGAGCTAAGCGGGGGGACGCTATTCACGACCGACAAAGTCCCGGCCAGGACCTCGGCCGTAAACTTCACTTCAGGAGCTGCTTTCGGCGCCCATTTCCTGGGTAAGAATGCGTGGGCTCTCGAGGCTCGCTATTTGCATATTTCGAACGCTGGGTTGGGAGATCTGAATCCCGGAATCAACCTCTTCGAGATTCGGCTGGGAATTGGAAGATTCCGTATCCACTGATGGGACCCGCGCCTGAATTGATTGAGTAGGCAACATCAATGTTTTGTGTCTAATAGGTGCGTTATTGAACTCGGGCCTTGAGCGTGGTACCGTGGGGCGCTGGGAGTCGGCTTTCAACAGGGAAGTGCAAACGCTATGACGCTTAAGTCTGCTCTTGAAGACCTCTCAAGGAGTACGCTGCGAGCCATTTCGGGATGTTTGCAGAGGCTCGAGTATCTGTCCGGTTTGCGAGAACGCGGCGAGGGGTACTCGCACTGGGGCTTTGAAAAAATACACGGCGAGTCAGCCGCGAACAAGGCGTTCGAAGAGGCGCATAAATCTGCAGTGTCTTACGTTCTTTCAACCCCATTGTCAAAGCTCTTGTCCGATGTCGAGAGCTCAACCGAAGCGGAAGGGGAGAATACAGAAACTTATTTGAGAAATCTGTCGCAGAAGGGGAGCCAGCTGCTTCCAAATGATCCCGGGCCAGGATCAACCCGGCATCTTAGCTCAGTGCTGCACGCTCTCTTGGGGCTCGAGAAGAATCGGGGAAAGCCCGCCACTCGCCAAGCCTCATAGCGATACCGACAACCTGTCCAATCACTTCCGCTTGCGATGTGCGCACCACTTTGGGCTGCACCGGGGATAGAGGATGAGACTGCAGAATTAGGTCTTCCCGCCCCAGCGTGCACCAGCAACAGGTATAGCCCTCCCGGGTCTCGACAAAGTAGATCGGCCTCTCGTACTCCGAGCGCCAGACCCCCTCGACCACCTTGTTGCGCGATTCATCCACTTGGATAAAGCTACCGGGAGGCAGGATGGGGTACATGGTGAAATCTTCACTTCCCACGTATCCGTAGGTGTAATCAAACTTGGAAAACTGCTCCAGGTAAGCTAAGGGTACCGTGCCCCATTGTTCGACCATTCGTCCGAAGTTGAGCGTCTTTCTTGGGTCGAAGGCCGGATCCATCCGCACCGGCATCTGCACTGCTTTGTTGTTCACCAGCGCCGTGGACAGATGCGAACGAGGAGGCGCCGCGATCTCAAGGTCCGAAACCGGCAAGCTCAGGTCAACCCCGTACCAGGCCAATAACTCGCGAAAATCTTTGCGGTAGATAACCGACAGCGAGTAGAGACGATAAATGCTGGGGATTACACCTTTGGTTTCGAAATCAGAAAGGCGGCTGATTGGAATGGAGTACTCTTCGTTGTGACGCCGACGCGCGATTTCTTCGCTGGCCGTCTCGATGTCGCGCATCGTGAGGCCTAGTTTCTCGCGCAATACGCGAAGATTGTATCCTCCCGTCACAAGCACTGACCCCCGCCGCAAAGAATGCCATCGATCATAGCGTGAATCATTATAAAGGGGGCGAATTTTATCAAAGTCCGCGACAGGCGGGAAGAAACTTAAATCCCCACGCGGGGGAAATGTCTCGTGAATAGAGCGATGCCGCGCTCCCCATTTTCAAACGCCGGGAGCCCATAAGTGACTGAAGCTTAAAGCCTGTTCCTACTATCCGAAAACGCCGTGAGATTCGAAATCACCGTCAAGAGGCCGGCCTTTACGGTGAAATAATGTCGCTCTTTGTCATCTTGCAAGCGAAGAAATTCTGGCATGGCGGCAACCATGGCGGCCATGCCAGTTTCGATCTGGCCGTGGAGCGGGAACGAGAGATGGCCGCGGCGCTTGCCAGAATAGCTTGTGAGAAGGGTGAGCCCAAGCAGAGATGCACCGGAAATCCATGCCCCCAATGCCGCACGGCGGTTTCTGCGGAAGAACCAAGCGCCGGCAGCAACGAACGAGCCAACCAGCAAATAGTCTGCCGCATGATGGGCACTAGGGGTGAATACCTTCGGGAGGCGGCGAGTGGCGATGTCGGCAGTTTTGGTGAAGGCTGACATGGAACGGTTTCTCGTTAGTCGACGAAAATTCCTGTAAACGCGTAACCCAGAGTGAAACTCACAAGGGCCGCCAATGAACATGCGAGTCCCAAATGCTCTCTCGTGTTCTTCGTCACATCGAGCGTCTCTCTGAGATGAAGCCGTAGCTCCTCGACTGATTGATGCAGATGTCTTCTGTCTTCTTCGGCCTTGATTTGGAGGTCGCGGGCGGGCAGTCCATTCATATGTGACTCCTGGCTTCGGTTTGCAGCATGACCTTGTCGGCTTTCAAGACTTGAATGGTAAGTCTTGGGAAGATACTGTGGCTTCGAAAGGCGTTGTAGGCGAAGAACACGCAGATTCCTGCAATGCAAAGCCACAGGACACCCACAATGATTGCCGCGTAGAACCAGGCTAGTGGGTTTCCCGCGAATACGGAGGCGACTAACACAACGACTGCCATGGTGAGCAACAGAAACGCGGTCGCGAACAACACCAAGGCGATCAGCACCAGGGGAATTGCAATTTTTGCGACACTCTTAGTTTCTTGCAATTCAGCTTTAACCATCTGCACACGAGTATGGACGAATTGCTTTAACTCTTCTTTTATCTCGGCGATGATCGTCGCTAGGCTGCGCTCGTTGCCATTTCGGTGGCGCGTTCCTTCCGTGGTTGTCTCAATCATGATTACTTCTCCAGATACGAACGGCTGCCCCAGTCATGAAGGCTGCGACGGCAACCCCGATGACCAGCCGCAGTGGATGTTCCTGCGAAATGTGGTGGAACTTGCGCCGGGAGCGGTTCCAGGTGTCTAGGATTGCGCGGCTCACCTCGCGGTAGGAGCGCTCGAAGCCGGAGCGCAGATGCTGGACGCGTTTTTCCGTCGAACGATCGGCGCTGGCGAATTCCGGCAGCTCCGGATGCGGCTCTTGAATCTTCGGCCACGGTACGGGCTCAGCCTTCACCGCCGTGTTCGACGACCTGGCCTTCGGAAGGGCAGATAGAGGTTCAGCCATTCTTCCCCCTATTAGTACCGGTTTCTTGGATGGCAGAGATGGGGACGGCGTTTTACGACGAACTTAGGCGGGAAGCCGGTAAGGTGGGCGGGAAGCCGGTAAGGTGCTCACCACGACCGAAACATAAGGGACAAAAGGGTCTTTTTCCGTGGAGTGGCGAGGGAGGAGGCTCGAATGCCCCGAACCTCCTTCTGCCGCTAACCCCGCTAGTCTGCCGCCAGCGAAGCTTCCGTGGCGTACACCAGAGGCATCTCCACCAGGTGCTCGCTAATGAACCAGGCCTGCAGTTCGTTGTCGCGAAGCACATCGCTGACCACCATGTCGTTAGTTCCTTGATCGCCGATCTTGGACGAGCGTTCCGCAATCTCGCGGCACTGCTGAATGATGACCCGATGAGCGTCGAGCAGGCGAGAGAGCACAACCGGGACTTCTTCGCGCCCGCGAGGGGGGCGCTCGATGCGTGTAGTTTCGGCAACGTCGGCTGCCATGGCTATTGCCAGACCACCGAGCAGTTGAATGCGCTCGGCGATGGTGTCGACGATCTCGACTTGCCCGTCGAAGTGTTTGTCGAACAAAAGGTGGAGCTGATAGAAGGTCGGGCCGGCAACTTGCCAGTGAGCTTTCTTGTACAGATCGCGCAAAGACATAGAATCCGCGAGTAGCTGGTTGAGCTGCTCGGTCATTTCCAGGCGGACAGGCTCTTCAAGGTCAAGGTGAATGGCATGGGTGACGGTGCCATAAGGTTGAATTTGTCTCGCGCGCTGATGAACGCGCGGCTCTGCATTGAGTACACCATGAGTTCCGGAGCTGTTTTTCTTAGGCATGGCATGTCTCCTGACTACAGCCTTGGATGTTTGTGGGGGAGTTCGCGGCGCAAGGAGTTTAACCGCATTTATCACAAGCAGCCAGCCAGGAGCAGAGCTGGCACATAGGCTTCTAATCCAAAGACGATTTCGTAGGATGTGACCGGAATACAGCAGAAAATCGAAATATCTTTTATGATGAAAGGTTCCCCACACCACGCGGAGAAGCAGAATTGGCACAGACCACACTGGAAGACCGTCAGCAACAGGCAGCAGCATCTCGTAACGGCGACGGCCTCGAGGTCCTGGAAACTCGCGAATGGCTTGATTCCCTGGACTATGTGCTCTCAAAGGGCGGTGCAGAACGTGCCGGACGGCTGCTGCAGGAGCTGCAACTACATGCGCGCCGGGCCGCCGGAGTCAACCTTCCCTTCACCGCTACCACTCCTTATCAGAACACCATTCCCACCCGTCAGCAGGCTCCGTTCCCCGGCAGTCAAGAGATGGAGCGGCGTATCAAGAGCCTGGTGCGTTGGAACGCAATGGCCATGGTTGTGCGTGCGAACCGCGTTGAGAGCGGAATCGGCGGTCATATTTCGACCTACGCTTCGGCGGCGACCCTGTATGAAGTCGCCTTCAACCACTTTCTGAGGGCGCAAACCGAAACCGGCGACCGCGATATTGTGTACTTCCAGGGACATGCGGCTCCGGGAATGTATTCGCGAGCATTTCTCGAAGGGCGCCTGTCGCAGGAAAAGCTGGAGAATTTCCGCCGTGAGCTAAAGCCGGGCGGGGGTCTTTCTTCTTATCCGCACCCGTGGCTGATGCCGGACTTTTGGGAGTTCCCTACGGTCAGCATGGGCTTGGGCCCACTGCAGTCGATCTATCACGCCAGGTTTATCAAGTATCTCGAGAACCGTGGACTCAAGACCTCAACCGGCGGCAAGGTTTGGGCATTCCTCGGCGACGGCGAAATGGACGAACCGGAATCGCTGGGATCGATCACCCTTGCGTCTCGTGAAAAACTGGAGAATCTGATCTGGGTGATCAACTGCAACCTACAGCGGCTCGACGGGCCGGTGCGTGGCAACGGCAAGATTATTCAGGAACTCGAAGCGATTTTCCGCGGCGCCGGATGGAATGTTATCAAGGTAATCTGGGGCAGTGATTGGGACAGCCTCATTCAAAACGATCGAGATGGCCTGCTGGTGCGGCGCCTGGGGGAGATCACCGACGGGCAATTTCAGAAGTTTTTCGTCGAGAGCGGCTCCTACTTCCGGCAAAACCTGTTTGGAACCGATCCGCGGCTGCTGCGTATGGTCGAGCATCTATCGGATGACCAGCTCTCCCGCATGCGGCTTGGTGGCCATGATCCCATCAAAGTTCACGCCGCCTATAAGGCAGCGGCTGAGCACACGGGATCGCCGACGGTGGTTCTGGCGAAGACCATCAAGGGGTATGGACTCGGCGAAGCTGGTGAAGGCAAGAACATCACCCACCAGCAGAAGAAGCTGAACGAAGACGAGTTGCGGATGTTCCGCTCGCGCTTTGGGATCCCGATTCCCGACGATCAGCTGCATGACGCACCGTTCTACCGCCCGTCAGACGACAGTGCGGAAATTCAGTACATGCAGGCTCGGCGTAAGCAACTCGGTGGCTACATGCCGGAGCGCAAAGTCCGCTCCAAGCCGATTCAGCCGGTCTCGGACTCGATCTTTGAAGAGTTCTATAAAGGCACGGATGGCCGCGAAGTTTCGACCACGATGGTATTCGTGCGCATGCTGGCGAAGATGCTGCGCGATCCGGAGATTGGAAAGCTGATCGTCCCGATCATCCCTGACGAAGCGCGCACCTTTGGCATGGAGGCGCTGTTCCGGCAGGTCGGAATTTATTCGAGCGTAGGCCAGCTCTACGAGCCGGTCGATATGGACACCCTCCTCTATTACAAGGAAGCCAAGGATGGGCAGATTCTCGAAGAGGGCATTACCGAAGCCGGTTCCATCTCGTCCCTCATAGCTGCCGGCACCGCTTACTCCAATCACGGGATCAATACCATCCCGTTTTTTATCTACTACTCGATGTTCGGATTTCAGCGAATCGGCGACCTCATCTGGGCCGCCGCCGACATGCGCACCCGCGGGTTCCTGCTTGGCGGAACGGCGGGGCGGACCACGCTGGCGGGCGAGGGTCTGCAGCACCAGGACGGCCACAGCCACGTGTTGGCGCTGCCCGTTCCAAACTTGCTTGCCTATGATCCGGCGTTCGCATTCGAGATCGCGATCATCATTCAGGATGGCATCAAGCGGATGTACGTCGATCAGGAGAGCATCTTCTATTACCTCACCGTCGGCAACGAGCCTCTGCCCATGCCAGAGATGCCCACCTCACCAGGTGTTCGCGAAGGCATTTTGAAAGGCATGTACCTGTTCAAGCCTTCCCAAAATAAGGACGCGAAGCTGCGCGCCCAACTCTTCGGCAGCGGCGCTATCATGTTCGAAGTTCTGAAAGCGCAAGAAATTTTGGCAGGGAAGTACGGGGTTGCGTCGGATGTGTGGAGCGTTACCAGCTACAAGGAGCTCTACCGCGAGGGGAACGATTGCGAACGCTGGAACATGCTGCATCCCGGAGAGACGCCGAAAGTTCCGTTTGTGACGCAGCGGCTGAAGAACACGGACGGCGTACTGATCGCGGCTTCCGACTACATGAAGGTGCTGCCGGAGTCGATTTCGCAATGGGCGCCGCGTCCGCTGGTTGCGCTTGGGACCGATGGTTTCGGACGAAGTGAAGGCCGCACCTCGTTGCGCGATTTCTTCGAAGTGGATGCGAAGCACATTGTGCTGGCAACCTTGTCGGCGCTGGCTCGCGAAAAGAAAATCGAACCCAAAGTCGTTCAGCAGGCAATCAAAGAGTTGGGAGTCAACCCGGAGAAAGCGAATCCGGCAATCAGCTAGACAGAAGTGGTGATCCGTGGTCAGGGCCAGAGAAGGGCCCCACTGACCATGGCATCGGCCACCGACCCTGGAGATGCATTTGACTGAATTCAAGCTACCTGAGCTTGGTGAGAACGTACATCAGGGCGATTTGGTGCGGCTGCTGATTACCCCTGGCGCGACTGTCGCCGAGGGGCAGCCGGTCATTGAGCTTGAGACCGATAAAGCGGTCGTCGAAGTTCCTTCAAGCGTCAGTGGGACAGTAAAAGACGTTCTCGTCAAGCAGGGCGAGAAGGTCAAAGTCGGTCAGGTTGTTTTTACGGTTGAGAACGGCGCAAAAGGTGGAGGGCGCGCTTCGTCGCCCGCCAAGGCCGAGGCGCCAGCCAGTCCTGCCTCGCCGTCTGTCCCAAAAGCACCGAGCGCCAATCAAGCATCCGTCGCAGCAGACGCTCCAACCGAAAAGGTCCCGGCAGCTCCAACCAGCGAAGTCAGCGTTCCTTCGGAGAGTTCGGCAACAGCCGAATTCACCTTGCCCGAGCTGGGTGAGAACATCCATCAGGGCGATCTTGTGCGCTTGATGGTTGCTCCTGGATCGCATATCTCCGCCGGTCAGCCAGTGATGGAGCTGGAAACCGACAAAGCCGTCGTTGAGGTCCCATCATCGGTGACGGGCACCGTGAAAGACGTCTTAGTGAAACAGGGCGAGAAGATCAAAGTTGGCCAGCTCGTCTTTACTCTGCAAGCGGGCGCCACCGCAGCAGCACAGCCACAACAGCCGAGTCGAGCCGACGCTGGCCATGGCGAAGGCGCTCGCATGGCCTTCCAAGCGGCTCTGCAAGCCGAGGGGAAAACCGAAGAGCAGGCCTTGCCGCCCGAGCAACCTCGTCAGCAGACGGTGGCTACATTCAGTATGCCGTTGCACCTGGGCAAGTCGGCGGGAACCGAGCATCGCGATCCCGTTCCGGCGGCTCCGCACACGCGGCGTCTGGCGCGCGAACTCGGGGTTGATATCCACAGTGTGCCCGGGAATGGCCCGGGCGGACGTATCAGCGAAGATGACGTAAAGGCCTTCGCCAAGAGCCTGATCGCAAGCGCAGCCACCGGCGCCGGAGTTGCTGGGACCCATCTGCGGCAACCGAAGCTTCCGGACTTTGCGCGGTTTGGGAAAGTTGAGCGCGTTTCCATGCGCGGTGTACGGCGTAAGACCGCCGAGCACATGTGGGAAGCCTGGACCACCATCCCGCACGTCACGCAGCAAGACAAAGCCGACATTACCGAACTCGAGCAGTTGCGCGCGAAGTTTGGACCCAAAGCCGTCGAAGCGGGTGGCAAACTTACGGTAACGGCCATTGCACTCAAAGTCTGCGCCTCTGCACTGAAGATTTTTCCTCAGTTCAATGCCTCTCTCGATATGGAGAGCGAAGAGATCATTTACAAGCAGTACATCAATATTGGCGTGGCGGTCGATACCGATCGCGGACTACTCGTTCCCGTGATTCATGACGTCGACAAGAAGAACATCGTTGAGTTGGCAGCTGAGTTGACTCAGCTGTCGAAGAAAGCCCGCGAAAAGAAACTGCAGCCCGCCGACATGGAGGGTGGGACGTTCACAATTACAAACCTCGGTGGGATTGGCGGAACCGGGTTTTCTCCGATTGTGAATCACCCGGAGGTCGCGATCTTGGGGCTTTCTCGTTCGAGCATCGAGCCGGTTTGGGTGAGCGACAAGTTCGAGCCGCGCCAGGTATTGCCGCTGGCGCTCTCCTATGATCACCGGTTGATTGATGGTGCGGATGCGGCGCGGTTCCTGCGGTGGATCGCTGAGGCGTTCGAGCAGCCGTTTCTTCTCTCAGTACAGGGGTAGCCAATGCCCACGGTCCAGGACATCACAGGAGAACGCGATCTGTTGAAATCGGTGTACGCCGCGTTCAACCGTCGCGACATTGACGCCATTCTTCCGAGAATGCACCCCCAAGTCGAGTGGCCCAACGGCATGGAGGGTGGATGGGTGCATGGCCGCGAGGGTGTTAGGTCGTATTGGACACGGCAGTGGGGAATGGTCGATCCGCACGTCGAACCGGTCGGCATTGAAACCGCCGAGGATGGCCGCATCATCGTGAACGTGCACCAGAGGGTACGCGATCTGAAAGGAACCATGCTGACGGATCGCATGGTTCAGCATGTGTACTCGATTTCGGGCAGTTTGATTGAGCGAATGGAAATTCGGGAATAGCGCGCAATCTTCTAACCCACGAAGGACACGAAGTCACACGAAGGATTGATCAAGATTAAACTCCCTCGTGTCCCTTGGTGTCCTTCGTGGTCTAAGGACTCCATGACTGAAAATGCAAATCTGAACATTGCAGTGATCGGCGGTGGACCGGGTGGTTACGCGGCTGCATTTCTTGCAGCGGACCTGGGAATGAAGGTCACGCTGGTCGATCGGGAACAGAACCCAGGTGGCGTGTGCCTGTATCGCGGATGTATTCCCTCGAAAGCCCTGCTGCACGTGGCGGCGCTGATCAACGAATCGCGTCATGCGAAAAACTGGGGAATCGAATTCGGCGAGCCCAAAATCGATGTTGCTCGGCTGCGGTCTTTCAAAGAAGGTGTGGTGACGAGACTCACCGGCGGCTTGGGACAGCTTTCGAAGCAGCGCAAGGTCACTTACATTCGTGGGGAAGCCGGTTTCGAGAATTCGAATACCGTGTGCGTGAAAAAGACAGCGGGCGGCGAAGAGAGGTTGAGCTTCGATCGTATCATCCTTGCGACGGGGTCCCGTCCGGCGGTGATTTCAAGCCTCAAGCTGGACTCGCCCCGGATGCTGGACTCGACCTCAGCATTGGACCTAGCGGATGTGCCGGGTTCGTTGCTAGTGGTTGGCGGCGGTTACATCGGGCTGGAACTCGGCACGGTTTACGCTGCTCTGGGATCAAAGGTGTCGGTGGTCGAAATGACGTCCGGGCTGTTGCCGGGAGCCGATCGGGATCTGGTCGCTCCATTGCACAAACGGCTGGAGAAGGCCTTCGAAGCGATTCTGTTGAATACGACCGTTACCTCGGTGAAAGAAGAGGGAAACGGAATCCGTGTCTCATTCGAGGGCAAGGACGTGAAGGACCGCGAGAAAGTGTTTGATAAAGTCCTGGTCTCTGTTGGACGCAAACCGAACTCGGAGATCGCTGGGCTGGATCAAACGGGGGTTCGCCTTGGAGCACGAGGATTCATTCAGGTGAACAAATACCTACAAACCGATGACCCAACCGTCTATGCGATTGGGGACGTGGTCGGCGAGCCCATGCTGGCACACAAAGCTTCCCATGAGGGACGCACCGCCGTCGAGCACATTGCTGGGCACAAAGTCGCATTTGAGCCCAATGCCATCCCTGCCGTTGTCTTCACCGACCCTGAAATTGCGTGGGCAGGGGTAACGGAAACTCAAGCCGAAAAAGAAGGCCGTGAGGTCAAAGTGGCGAAGTTTCCCTGGGCAGCATCAGGGCGCGCCATGACGCTGGATCGCACCGAAGGCATGACCAAGCTCATCATCGATCCGGGGTCGGAACGCGTCATAGGCGTCGGCCTGGTTGGGGTTGGCGCGGGTGACATGATTGCCGAAGGCGCCCTGGCGATTGAGATGGCGGCCTTGGCGAAGGACGTAGCGCTGACGATCCATCCGCATCCGACGCTCTCCGAGACGGTCATGCAGGCGGCGGAAGTGTTCTTCGGGACGAGCACGGATTTGTATCGGCCGCGACGCTAAAACCGATCTTCGAATCCACTCAGTAGCGGACAAGTGCGGCGACGCTTAAACATCCACCAGCACGTCGCCGTTTTCAACTTTAATGGGGTAAACGTCCAGGTGTGTCTCCGGGTCGCCTTCGAGGCTCCCAGTCGCGGGGTCGTATTCCCAACCATGCCACGGGCAAACGACTTTGCCGTTTTCTACGAATCCCTGGCCAAGCGGGCCCCCCATGTGGAGACACACATTGTCGATGGCCGTGCAAGTTCCGTTGACATTGGCTACGCAGATGGTCTTGCCGGCGACCTCGAATTCTTTGGCCTCGCCGGGCGCAGGAAGATCTGATTGAACCCCAATTTTGGTGTATGCCATTTTGGTTTGGTTTGAATCGCCGTTCAGTGTAGGGATGGCGAGACGAGTGTGTCAATTTCGCCGAAGATCGATCTCAATCTGACGCGATCCCACCAGGAATCATGACGCGAGCGGTTGCTTCAGCGTTCGGTCATCGATCGGCGCTTTGAGTGGTGCTAGGCCACGGAGTTCAATCAGCGCAATTCCAATCAACTTGGCAAAACTTTCGTTGCGTTCGATGTCCCAGGGAGTTGGCGTGTAAGGATTCGGATAGTGGCAAGCTAATGCCCCGATAGCGCGGTCGCCATCAAAAACCGGCACGGAAAATGCCGCGCGAATGGGAGAGGCTTCGGCCGCAGCCCGACCTTCGGCGAAAAGCGGGTCGGTGAGCATGTCGGTTACGACCCAGGGACGCTTATGCTCCACAGCGCGTCCGCAGCATTGAGTACCCACGCGAACAGCGCCAATGCCAGCTATGTATTCCTCAGGCAAGTTGTTGACAACATACGGGTAAAGAAACTCACCTTGGACTAGGAACAGCGTGGACCCAGTGGCGCGAGCGCCCTCAGCAGCCAGACGCAGCAAATTCGCAATGAAGGAAACTTCCATCTAACGAGTGTAGATGGCCTCCGCTGACCTGGACAACCCAAATTCGATCCACACGGTAACCGGTAGACAGAACTGGATATGCGCCCGGGCCGCCCCGGGCGCAGGATTCTAGGGCAGACGAACGAATCTAGCTGATTCCCCGCCGCGCGTTATCCGCTTGCTGCGCAAGTTCCGCCATGAAATGGAAGAAGTCGGACGATTGCCCGTTGAACAGCCCCATGGAGGTCAGGAATTTCAACACACCCATGGCAACTCCTTTGGTCTCCGTCGGTCGAATGATCGAACATGGCGGCAGATGGCGGCTCAGGAACGGACACGGTTCGGGCATGATCAGGCTCTTGTTTAGGTCCTCGCCAGCGTCTTCGAGATCGGGGAAAGTCACCGAAACGCCAGTGACAGGATCCGCCGCGGTGAGCGGAACTGCATCGCCCGCCAGATCAGACCAGGTTTGAAAGTGCATGGTTTCGGTCGGTCCAATGCTGATCAGGATTCGCAAGACCTCGACGCTGGAAGCTCGCAATGCCAGCGAAGGATATAGGCTGTTTCCACCCTGTTCAATCGTCGGGAAGTGGAATAGCGCAGTGTTCACGATTGCTTGAAGGAAGTTCGCATCCGTCGTATCGGCGTCGGTTCGCGGAATCGCCGTGTGCTGGCCGCTAAACAAATCAGGGACAGCTTGTGCGAACACAAAGTTGGGATCGAGGTCAGGATTATGCTCGCTGCTCCGGTACCGGGTCCACCAGCTGGTATCCAACGTGAGCTTCATGAGGTTGGTGAGGCGTAGTTTCCCGCTGGAGCCTGTTGCTGTGCTGCCCGGCAGGGTCCGAAACTTTTCGAGGCTTACCGGAGCCGCTCCTTTCGACATGAGATACGCATTCAGAAAGTTCTGATGGGTAAACTCATCATCGGTGTTGTCGTGAATGTAGTGCGACATGTCGTCATCGATTGCCTCGAGGGCCTCGGTGTAAGCAGAATTCCCGCTTCCTCCAGGGACTTCACTATCCTGAATACCGGCTAATTCGTTGTACTGGACCCAAAAGTCGGTCTCCAGGATCTCGGCGGCAGCTGCGAACCGGAGCAGCGCCGCATCACCGCGAGTGAGGTGACCATGATTTCCTTCGGCGAAGGCCGTGGGCTCCAGGGTAAGCACGTTGGCGCCGACGATCCCCGCTCCAGCAACAGCTGTGTTCCTCAAAAATGAGCGGCGGTTCACGGACTTACGTCGGGACTCGGATTGCCTGGCGACAGATTCCGCTGCTGGCAACCGGGGAGTTTCATCGGATTTCATACTAGCTTCCTTCTCTGACTTGAATTGGTGGCTGAGTGCCGACCACCTGGCAGGAGTCTAGGAAGTCAAGTTGGCGCAAATGTCACATACTTGTCGGGTTTAGGCTAAAACTTTGGAAGAAATTTGTAACCAAGTTAAAAGATGAAGAATTTGTTTCAGGTGTTCACGCCACTAAGAAATCCGCCAAGGTGTGCTGTAAGTACAATAGACACGGCACCCAACAGCTCTAGAAGGGTCAGAGTGTTAGGGTGTAGGTGAGGACGCGATCGTAGCCACCATGTTGCGATGACCAACAGGGTAGTAGCTGATGCCAGCAGCAAGTGATACAGCAGAACACCTCTTATTCGCTGTCCCTCGAGAGCGAACCTCCAAGCCAGAAGTCCCGATAGGTAAGCCGGGACGACAAGGATGGCTGCCGCAGCCAGGTTTACCTGTGCTGCGGTGGCCAGTCGCACGTTGTGCCTCAGTCTTGCAACCAAATCAAGCAAAACTCCGACCAGGAACAGGGCAATGGGGAAGTGAATCAACACAACGTGTTGCGCATGACGTGCAAAGAGAATGGGGCGCAGCTCCAAAGCGTGTGTCATCTTCCTATCCTTACTGAACAATAATCTTTCCTGTCATTTTGGGATGCATGCTGCAGTAATAGCTGTAAGTCCCGGGCTGGGTGAAGGTGAAGGAGTAGTGATCGTCGGTGTCGAGTCCCTTCGAGCGGAAGGTCGCGTTGGTACTGGCGATCACATGCGGGACGTCGTCTTTGTTGGTCCAGGTTACGGTGCTATTGACCGGAACCGTCACTACCTCCGGGCTAAAAGTAAAGTTGTCAACTTTTACTTCTGTCGCTGGCGTTGGTGCGGGCTGGCCGATGGCGGTGGCGGATGGCAATACCACCGCGAGGATAAGGGCAAGGCCTAGCATTGCGATGAGCAGTTGTGAGCGTGGTGTTGGCACAAAAAATCCTCCATGTTGGAATGAGTGGCTTCGATTACCCAGGTTGTATGCGTTTATTCCAGAGACGAATCCACGAGCGCAAGCGCGTGGCGGTGCTTTAAATAGTTGACGTTGGTGATGCCGAGCACCTTACGAAGCTGGTCGGCGGGGACTTTCAACGGCCCGGGTCCTTCCGCTTGTCCCGGCGCGGGTTGCGGAAAAGCCGTGGAACACGCCGTGTGGAAGGTAACGTGGCCTTCGACCTTCTGCATGGTTTGATGGATGTGGCCGTTGAGAACGGTCACCGAACCAAATTTCTGCAGATAGGAGAGCGCTTGAGCACCGTCGTCAGTGCCCCACCCCCATTGCGGATATACCGTCCAGAGCGGGATATGGGCGAACACGACGATGGGAGTGCTGTGCTTGACGGCGCGGAGATCGTCCTCGAGCCATTCGAGTTGCTCGCGTCCTAAGTTGCCCAGCCCTCCTGCCTTAAGGTTCATTACGTTCACCAGTCCGATGAAGTGGATGCCATTCTTGTTGAAGCTGTACCAGCCTGCACCCTTTGAGTTTCGGGCATAACGTTCGCGAAACATGGCGCCGTCGTCGTTCAGTACGTCGTGCTCGCCAGGCACGAAGAACACTTCTTTGTTCGTGCTCTTCAGGATCTGGTCGACCGTATCGAACTGCTCGGGTGTGGACAGATGTGTGATGTCGCCGGTATGGAGAATGAACTCGGGTGCATCCGGCAAGGCGTTGATTCGATCCACCGCAGCTTTGAGGGTGGCGACCACGTCGGGATTTGCGGGCTTATTAAATCCCATGTGGCTGTCACTGATTTGCACAAACGAGAGCTGGCTTGCGGTGGGTTGCTTTTTCGATGAGCCGAGCTGCGCTCCGAGAGCGACAGATTTCAGCACTCCTGCTTCAACTACGCACAGGGCTCCGGTGCCGGCCCAAGCCATGCACTTCAGGAACCCGCGACGGTTGACGCCGTCATGGTTGTGGTCATGTTCGATTACCCCGGATGCGGTCGCGACAAATTGCTTGTTATCACTCATATTTTTGCCTCTCTGCAGTTTCGATCGGCCTGTTTTGGGCGTGTTACACCTGCATAGACTGGCTGGCTGCGGCCTTTATTCCAGCAAATTTTTGAAGGCTATTTCGTTGCCCTGGGGAATAAAATGCAGAATTCAACAGTCTTATATAGGTGGAGAGAGCATCGGCTTGCTAGCCGCGCCGGACAAAACCCGTTTTGAGCAACTTGTGTTGCCGCATGTGGACGCCGCGGTCAACCTGGCGCGGTGGTTGCTGCGCAATCCTGACGATGCGGAAGATGTGGCACAGGAGGCGGTGTTGCGCGCCTACCGTTTCTTTGGCGGGTTCCGCGGAGGCGATGTCCGTGCCTGGTTACTGCAAATCGTGCGCAACAGCTGTTACACCTGGCTAGAGAGACGCATGCCGGTGGAACTCGTAACAGAATTCAATGAGGAGTTGCATCTGGTGCCATCGCCAAGCCCGGAAACAATTGCGTTGCAGGCCAGGGATCGCGCTAAGCTGCGGGACGCGCTGGAAGCGCTGCCAGTCCGGGCCAGGGAAGTGATCGTGCTGAGGGAGCTGGAAGGGTGTTCGTATAAGGAAATCAGCGAGATCGCGGGTATTCCGATGGGAACGGTCATGTCCACTCTGTCGCGAGCCAGAGAAAAGTTGGCACAAATTCTCGGCGGGAGCGGCGCGAAGGAGGCTTCCAGTGAATTGTGAGTTGAGCGCCAATACGTTGCATGGATATTTTGACGGCGAATTGGATGCCGTGCGCGCGGCAGAATTTGAGAAGCACATGGCAGCCTGTGCGCATTGCCAAACCTCTCTCGCGACCATGAGGTCGCTTCGAGAGGGAATACAGAAGTCCGATCTGTATCAGGGGGCGTCGATTCGACTTCGCACGCGGATAGCAGAAGAACTGGGGAGCGAGACGCGGTCATCGATGGCAAAATGGAAGTGGTTCCTGATCCCCGCAGTTTCGCTGGCGCTTTTGTTGATCGCGGTTCGGATTGGAAGCGTGTTGACGCAGAACAGAACTTATTCCGCCCGGCTTCAGGCGGAGTTAATCGATGCGCATGTGAGATCTTTGCAGCCCGGACATTTGACCGATGTTTTGTCCACTGACCAGCACACGGTGAAGCCCTGGTTCGACGGCAAGTTGGATTTTATTCCTCCGGTGGGGGATTTCTCACAGCAGGGATTTCCTTTGGTGGGCGGGCGTCTGGATGTTCTCGAGGGACGCAATGTGGCCGCCTTGGTGTACGGGCGCCACAAACATCTGATCAACCTTTTCGTTTGGCCGGAAGGCAAAGATCCGGCCGTTTCCGGTGAAGGTTCGCGACACGGCTACAACTGGCTGAGTTGGCGGTCGGGCGAGACGCAGCTGGTCCTGGTGTCGGATGTCGCGCCGGGCGATCTGCGCGAACTGCAGCAACTCATCCAGCACTAGCGCCGGTATGAGAAGCTAGTTTATCCATGCCACAGCTCTCCTCTCCTGAAGCGCAGAATACAGCTGGTTTTTGCGGCTGGCGGCGGCTTGCGCGGAGGTCATGGTTGTGGAGTTTCGCCGTAGCCTTCGTGCTTAGGTTCGGCTACATCCTGATCGCCCATACCTACAAGATTAAAGGGCTCGAGGACAATTTCGCTTTCGGCTGGGAAATGGGCAGGATC
>DATNEX010000123.1:0-10745 GCA_035606605.1 Terriglobales bacterium | reverse complement strand
ACCATGCATGAGCTCCCGCTCGGCAAGACGCAGCTCCGGCGAAAGCTTGATGCGCCGCTCGAAGCGGCCGTAAGGGATCTCCAACCTCAATATATTGGCATTCCTGCCGGGCGACGGCAGGGGACGGGTGCCGGCGACGAGCAGCGTCTGCCCCTCGACCTCGACGCATACCGCCTCGGGTGCGACGCCGGGCAGCGCGGCGATGATCCAAAGCTGCCGCTCGGTCTCGAACACATCGATAGGCGGCTCCCATCGGGCGGTCCGCGTCCCGCCGCGCGCGGGTTCGAAGAATTGGCGATGAAGCTGCTCGGCCTGCTTGAGCAGGGTACATGCTTCCGCCCACATGTGGTTTTTCGGATCACGCATCATGCCAACCTTTAACGGTGCCTGCGAGAATTTGAGCAGGTCGATCTTAGCGCTCGGCAAGCAGCGGTGAAACGATTGAGGTCGATAAAGCGAATGGCAGATATGGCGCAGGCTTGACAGGCGGACACCCTATCTGGGTGGTCACGTCGCCTCTGACAAGGGGCGCCCAGGAGGGGCGGCTCACCTTAGGTTGGGGCCCACATCGATCGGTACCGTCGGTATTGGCGTCGGAGCTGGTGTCGGCGCAGGCGGCGGCGTAGGGGGCGGCAGAGGCTGCACCACGACCGGCATCGGCGTTGGAACGACTATCGGCGCCGGCGTGACCACACCGGCACTGCTTTGAGCCCGGCCTTGGCAATATCGCCCGCCACGCCATCGTAATAGGGCTGATCGGGATAACGCGGCGCGAGTGAAATGGATTGCCGGGTCAAGCCCAGCAATGACAATGAAACATCGTCACCTGAGGTTCGGCCCGACATCGATCGGAAGTGGGTATCGGGGTCGGCGTCGGCGCGCGGACGGAGGAAAACCTTTGCCTCATCGTAACTGAGTCTGCTGGTGATGACCTCGAAGCGAAATCCTTGCGGAACGAGCGCGAAAGCCAACGATGAAAGAACGTCACCGGTGGGAGTGTGGTCGGCGTAGAAGTAGCGATTGATAAGGATGCGATACCGTCATAGCGTGCTCTTTTGGGCGACAACCACGCTACGGCGCCAGTCTCGCTGAGCTCAAAAAGATGGCTGCTCGAGTCAGATTTCTCATGAACTGACTCAGTTTACTGTCATTCGCGCCGCAAAAACACTCCAGCTTTCACGTTGAAGGTTCCGTTCCGCTAGCACGCCCGTTTCAGATGCAGTTGGGTTTATTTTGAGATAGACTAGCCTTTCGGCACGCTAATGGAACGTTACCAAACGACAAAATTCAAGACCTCCCTTCAGGGGATTTCGCTATTTGCGGGTCTCGAATCTCACGTTCTTGAGCAGATTCACAAGGACTGTGCCTGGCGTTCCTACGAGCCGGGAGACTGGATCGTCAATTACCTTGATAATTCCAATGATGTGTTTTTCATTGCCAATGGGGAAGTTCGCGTCACGATCTACTCGGTTTCGGGGAAAGCAGTGAGCTTTTGCGACCTGGGCACTGGAGAGGTGTTCGGCGAGTACGCAGCCATTGACGGACAATCCAGGTCCGCGAGTGTGCAGGCTCGTTCGAGCTGTGAAATCGCTTCCCTGTCGGCAGCCAGCTTTCTAAAGTTACTGGGCAATGAGCGTGTCCTGAACGAGCTGCTACGCAAGTTGGTGAAGACTATTCGTATGCTCGACAGACGCGTGTACGAGTTTAGTACCCTGGCCGTGAATAGCCGCATTCGAGCGGAATTATTGCGAATTGCTAATTTGTCGCCACGCAAAGGCAAGTGCGCACAAATTGTCCCCGCGCCTACACATGTTGAGATCGCTAGCCGGGTTAGTACACATCGAGAGGCAGTTACCCGCGAACTTACCCGCCTCACCCGCCTGGGCATTCTCGAGCGCCAGGGCCACGTTCTAGTGGTCAAGGATGTCGACCGCTTGGAATTGATAGTTCACGACGCAGTTGGCGAATAAATCATGTTTGACATACTGTATGCTCCTAACCGGATTTAGCGCGTTCAGATAAGTAGCGGCAGCGAGGTTGGGAATTTCAGATTGTTGTCCACCGAGATTCGAAAGTAGGTATTGCAAGGGCTGAGCCATGGCAAACAACGAAAACTGGCTGTCGAAAGCCTGCCAGAGGCTGGCGTTCCACCAGGCACGACTTGCCACAATTCAGAAGGATCGAAACCAGGCTCGCCAGTCAGCACGAGGCTCATATGGTGGGGCAGTTGCGGCTTCGGAAAGCAGGACTCGGTCCCTCCACTGATGCTTCCGCCCCAATGACACCGATCGCTCAGCGGCTTAACGATGACGACATCAGGGCCGTCTCCGCCTACTTCGCCATGCTTCCACCGGCGCGATAGTCACCTGCCGTGATGAGGGGCGGCCGAAGACTTGTGTTTTAAGGGTGCACGGACATGAAGAAGGAAATATGTTCTTTTGTGTTTATGGCGCTCGCGATTTTGATTTCGCCCAACGTAGCTCAGGCACTCCCCGACGAAACAGGCGAATACACGAAATTGGGCGTGGGGAATCTTGAGTGCGGTCTATGGACACAAGCGCAACAAATTGGCGATGTGAATGCTGTTTGGTGGAAGACGCTTATCCTTGGTTGGGTCCAGGGATTTTTGAGTGCTTACAATTTCTACGTTCCTGGAACCTCTAATATCACTAAAGAGACTGATTCCCAAGGTGTTGCGCGATGGATAGACGACTATTGTCTGCACCATCGGGCTGACAGCATTTCTGATGCCGCAGAAGCTCTGGTCGCCGAGCTTCTCAGACCGCACAGAGCCCAGCTACAAGGGACCCCATTCACACCGCGGTAGCCGCATTTGCCGGACAAGATCTGCGACATGCAGAGTTGTCCGTGGCGCAGATCTATTAATCCACGATGCGCAGCACACCGCCGTGGAGTATCTGGCCAAGACAGGCTGGGGCCAGAGCACACCGCATCGAGCGTGTTAATGCACGAGGCGTCTAAGTGTACGGTTCATTTTTGCCAGTTGATTAAACAGGTCGTTATCTAATTTGACCGCCGGAGCCCACATCGGGCTCTTGAAGTAGAATGACAACCAATCTTGGATTCCTTTCATTCCCGCGCGCTTCGCGAGATCGATGAATAACGCCAGATCAAGGATAAGGGGGGCGGCTAAAATTGAATCCCTGCACAGGAAATCTACTTTGATTTGCATCGAATAGTTGAGCCAGCCCGTAATGTCTATGCTATCCCAACTCTCTTTGTTATCGCCACGCGGTGGATAATAACTGACGCTCACCAAGTGATGGAAATCCCGAAATAGTTCTGGATATAGTTCTGGCTGGACAATATGATTGAGCACCGAGAGCTTGCTCGCTTGCTTGGTCTT
The DNA here is from genome assembly GCA_035606605.1 of Terriglobales bacterium. Lineage (GTDB taxonomy): Bacteria > Acidobacteriota > Terriglobia > Terriglobales > Acidobacteriaceae > Gp1-AA145. The sequence goes on along the minus strand of DATNEX010000123.1, from coordinate 7,378 downwards.
GAATGACATCGGATGATCGAGAACTTCGCCATCCAGATTGCCGAGGATGTTCGTTGAGAACCAACCTCTCAGGCCTAGAAGGCGCGCCTTCAGGCCTGAAGCCAGCACCGACTTGACGAAGCTCTGACCAGTCTTGAGATCTTTTCCCGCTACCGGTATCCGCTTAGCTTCTGCGAGTTGAAGAAGGGCCGGAATATCCGCGCATAGGTTGGGTGTCGCGTTGACGAAGGGAACATCGCATTTCAAGGCGGCGTACGCGTATACCATACTCGGGGCTATCGCTAAATCGTTTCTCTGCAGGCCGGCTTCGAACTCTTGTATTCCCCTGTGCACTTTAGCTTTTTCGATGAAGACCTCTGTTGACCCACACCAGATCATGACCATGCGTTCGACGCCCCTTTCGATTCGGAAACGCTCGATGTCGTTGATAAGGCCTTGGGCCAAATCCATCTTGTTCGTTTCCGACTTGATATTTGTTCCACCGCGGAGCTTTGGCACGTAGGCGGGGTCGAACACTGCCGCCATAGGCTGGATTCCTTGAAGGAATTCCTTCACCGACTCCAGATGAGTCTCGTTCAACACTCTTGCCTTCAAAGCTGCGGTGTAGCAATCGTCGGAAAATACGTCCCATCCCGCAAAGATTAAATCGGAGAGGTTCGCAAGGGGAATAAGGTCCCGGATTTTTTGCTGTTTTGCAGCTTTTCCCCATCTCATTAGGCCTAACTGAGTTACAGATCCGATCGGCACTTCCCACCCTTTCCTCACCATTTCAACACCGGCCATAAAGGTGGTGGCTACTGAACCCATTCCCGGCAGCAGCACGCCGAGCTGTCCCGACGCCGGAGCAACCTTTTTCATTCTTTATTTTTTCTGGACTCAACAATCGATCTCGCCCCCGGATCACGAGTCTTTACGACCAAGAGGACGTTTCCGTCAGTCCAATGGATTCGGTCTAAGTCCGAAAAGTTGCTAATTATGCGATCTCGAAAATTTGCAATGCTACTTTCGAGACGTTGTTTCTCGTAGAGATTGAAGGTGGAATAGTGCCTAGCGCGGGCCTTTTCGGTGAGACATTCGAGGGAACTGACTCGATCGAATTGGAAGAGCTTGATCGAGTCAAGCCGAAGGCGCGGGATATTCCGAATGGCCGCCTCCATGCTGTCAAGTGACCGGAGTCGACGTTCCAGTGTGGTGAAGTCTGGAAAGTACTTTCCCCAAATGCTTGCCGCGTTCTGAGAGGGAAGGCGGGTATAAATTACGATTGTACCGTCCTTTTTCAGAACACGTTGGGCCTCCTGCAAAAAGGCAGGAATAATAAAATGATGGATTGCATTGAAGGTGAACACCACATCGATCGAGCTCGATTCCAGAGGGAACTCGCTAGCATCAGCCAGGACGCACTTGAATCGGGATATGTTGGCGACTTGCAAGAGACGAGTGGTCTCTGCAAGCATATTCTGATTTCTATCGAGGCAGGTCAGATGAAGCTGCGGCATCGTCTGCAGTAGGAGAAGGGAATATCGGCCCGGACCGCAGCCAACGTCTACGGCGACGCAACTCTCATAATTGGAAAGCAAGGTCTTGATGTACTCGAGCGGTTGGGTGTCAGTCGTGCGAATCTCATTGTAATTGACTGCTAATTCTGAGAAATGCTCGTCAATGCTTTTCATGGTCTAGCTTTCAACTCAGATATTTTGTAGAGGCCTCCACGTCGCAATACGCATAATTTGGCAATCGCAGCTCGAGTACAAGTGGAATCAATGCCATTGGTATTACGCGGCTAAGGCGAGGTAGATGGCAGCGCTATTAGTAGGTCAGAAGCGTCGCTCTGAACTTGAGCTCGGGGAATAGCAGACCACCCTAGGTCCACAGTGAAGAAGCTCCCGTCGCACATCCGCCAGGCAATCCAAGATCTCATCAAGGATGAAGCGGGGGCATCATATCGACTTTTAGACGGGCTTTTGAGCCTCTCGTCTCGTGATGTTGAAATCACCGAACTTGGGGAAACTCAGTTGCGCCTCTGCGAAGCCGGGAAGTCACGTTCTCGATTCCGGATTCATCCTCAGGGCATGGAGATCGATAGAGAAACCGGTCTTCTCTACGTAACCGCGGTTGAAATCATCGAAAATAGAGACAAAACTCGCCAATATTGGGGTGCGGGCAGGGCACATCTCTTCGAATGCAACATTGAAGGAGAGACCGTACGATCAGTCAATCTTAGAAGCGAAAATGAAAACGAATACCACCCTAGCGGGATGGTACTCATCGACGGCGTAATGTTCATCGCTTTATCTCAGTATGGACCAGAAACGTCTGCCACAATCATTAAATTTAACCTCAAAAAGTGGACGTACGAAAAGCTGTTCAGTATTCCAGACCACGTGGGTTTGGTCGTACCCAATTTGGACGGGGACGAGCTTTTTCTCGGAACGTGGGGATCCCGCGACTATTACTGTACAGACCTAGAGGGTCATATTAAGGAAAAACGACCGACTCCATCCCCCGATGGGCTCGAGCATCAGGACGCTCAGCTGATAACGGGAAGGATAAAACGCCTAGGTAAGGTCAACCCCGAGAAGCTCGGGGCCGTCGGGCCTGAAAGAGAAACACTAATGTTGGCAACCGGAGTTACAGCTGGAGGGATGGAGCATTTCGGTCTCGATGTTGTCGATATCACGACCTGGGCGCTCAAGGCATCCCTTCGATGGTCGTCTAATCAACATTTGACAAAAGGCGGGTGGCCGCCTTTCGCGAATCCTACCTATCTTTGGATTGATTCTTGTGACCGCATTCTTGCACTCGCCATTCCGGACGACCAGAAAGCCGACAATGACACGACACTGCTCCTTTACACCCTTGGTGGGGTGAGTGATCGCTAGCAGCTCGGGGCTGCCGGGCCCAGCAGGTCCGTCCTCATATTGACCAACTCAGCCTCAATGGCGGGGCTTTTCTTCGGGCTCCAGGCATTTCCAAGTTCAGCGGCCGCCAACTGGAAACGGCTCAGGAGGAGAACCCTAGCCGCTCTCCATTAGTCGTCCAATGTCGCAAAATGGAAAAGAGAAGAAGCCTAAAACGAAGGGGCGCAGTGACCCGCTTGAGAAACTGTTTCCCCCCGCCCAGGAACCGGTGGCGGATGATCATTCCGCCAATGGCAGCTAGGAAGGGATAATGAGGCAAAAATCAATGTTTGTGTGACAATTGTCACTCCGAGGCGAAATTCACAGCAATTCCGGGATAAAGTTTTTTTGCAAGTGTGGCAATTACCACCGCGCCAAATCGAGCGATGCTTTACGATTCTCCTCATGCTCAAGAAAGGTCTTGGGCGGGAATTTCGGAGGATCAGTCATGGCCCCGCAATCAGACACCACCACTCTTTACGTCCTGGTCTGCAGCTTGGCCGGCACCATTCTGAGCCTAGCCGCAACGTGGATCGTCATTGCTCAGTCCACGCACTCGATGGTCGCCTAAGTCTTTCTCTCGGCTTTGCGGGATTGATTAGATGCTGTGTCATCGATCAACTTATCGCGGATACGTCATCGGTGTGGAGTGCAAGGGCAGCATCTGGTTAATCACTGCCTCTCCGAAAACACCCGACCTTCCGATCCTGGGTTGCTACTGCTCGAAGGCGACGGCGCAATCCGAACCGGATGCTATCGCCGAGGCGAAGTACCGGGTTGATAGGGTACTCGCTGCCTAAAGCCTCTTAATTCACAGATCAGGGATGTGATGACCGTGGTGGTGGCCATGGTCGCCATGCCCTCTGTTCGGGGCTATCCGGCCTGGATGCCCGCAAGGCGACCATGTCATCAAGCGCAAGGCGGCACCCTTTTCCGGTAGCTGCCTGCCAGCGGGGTCAGCCCTTGCACTACCTGAGACATCGGCTTCCGGCATAACTACGCCGAGCACTAGCACCGGCACGACCACCAGTCCGTAGGTTACTCGCAAGCTCGTGGGGCTATGACTATGACGAGCCATCTCTCGCGCATTAACAGCCTCACTTTGCAATGCGGCAAAGATGCATCGAGCATCGTAAGCGTAGGCTTTGGAAGCGAAATAACTGCTGAACTGGTTCGGCTAACGGCGCAAAAAAATTGCGACCAGGAAGCCGAGGCCCAACGCGATCCCCAGTGCTGAAAGCGGATTTCGCCTGATCGCCTCTTCAAAGTCCTCTACCGTTCTTACGACGGCATCTTGGACACGACTCAGCTGCGAGTTGGCAAGGCGACCTACCATTGAGGTCAGCTTTTGCAGGTCGTCGCGTATGTCCTCAATCCGATTAGTGAGTTCGTACGTATCAAGAGTGATGTCTTGGGTTTTTCTCTGCATCTCGACCATGGCTTGCTTCTCTAAAATGCTTCCAGGTTGAACAACGAAACTCAAACTCGATTGGTTCACGCTTGTAAGGCCCTCAGTCGAGGCCCATATGACTATCACTGACAAGCGGGACCCTAGGCGCTGACGGTAAAGACTACCCTGCCAACTCCGTGGACGCCCCCTTTTCCGAAAAATCAGCAGGCCAAGCCCTCTCATTGGTGCGTGGTTCGGCGGCTGCCAGCCCACGAAAACCGCCTGCGATTGTACCAAGTGAATGCTACTTCCAATCCGCAAGCTGCTGCCGAGCAAGCGCGCAAAATTTACCGCGCCGTGACGACCAAGTTCGGTCACCCTTCTCGGTCTCGACACCTCCGTTTCCGAAACCGTGCGAGCCATGGCCGAGAAGGTCGTGGATCAGAGCCGCGAAGAGGACAGCTGGCCCCCAGAGGGCCCGAACTTAAGAAGCGCTTCTAGAGCTGATCGAAGGGCTGAGAGCTCACAACGGCTGGCTCTATCCGTTTCGTCATGGCCGGTTCAGAGGCGAGCATAACCGATGACCGAGAGGAAAATAGTGCGGGACGGCCCTAGATGCCGGACAGCCAGAAACCGCGCGAAATCGCCATTGAATATCAACGGGCTTACAGCGCGCCTGCTTGATACTGGTGGCGGCCCCGCCATGGGATAAATCTGTGCCGGTCCGGGACCCAAAAATCTATTGTCCGCACTGCCGACAGCCGAATCGAATGGCCGCCATTCAATATTGGCTAACAGGTGCATCTGTTGGTGCCCACGCACGACCAGGATGCGAGAGCAGCATAAAAAGGCAGGAGGAGCAGGGTTCTTTTCAAGGAGCTGCTCCCCCTGCACCTAGGAGCCTATGGCCCGGAGGATCATTCCGCCACCGGCACCCACGCAGGGGCTAACCTGAAACGAGTCGAACTTGTTCCATTGTGAGAATTGTCACTCGGAGACGAATTTCACAGCAATTACGGAAGAAAATTTTTTAGCAGGTGTGGCAATTACCACCCCGCCAAATCGAGCGATGCTTTACGATTCTCCTCATGCTCAAGAAAGGTCTTGGGCAGGAACTTCGGAGGATCAGTCATGGCCCCGCAATCAGACACCAGCACCCCTTTACGTTTTGGTCTGCAGCTTGGCCGGCACCGTCCTGAGCTTGGCCACAACGTGGATCGTCGTTGCGCATTCCTTTGTGCAGCCCATGGTCGCCTAAGTTTTCCTCGGCTTCGTGGGATTGACTAAATGATGTGCTACCAATCAAATCGCGGGCACACCATAGGTGCAGAGCGCAAGGGGAGCATCTGGTTCACCGCTGCCTCCCAAAAACATTGGGGACTAGCCGATAAAGACGCACCTGCCGATCCTGAATATCGGCTCTGAGACGAGGACGCGCGAAACGCCTGGAGGGTGCCATGACCGACAAACTAAACTTCACACCACAAGAATGGACGAAGGTTTTGGAAAGCGTAGCGCTGGTAGGCATCGCGGTTTCGGCTGCAGATCCGAACGGCTTGTGGGGCCTAACCAAAGAGGCCCTTGCTAGCAGGTCGGCCTTAATTGCTTCGAAGCATGACGGCGAGTCCAACGAACTCATCAAGGCTGTCATCACCGACTTTGAGTCGAAGGCAGGGCGATCAGTCGTGCTGGAGGCGTTGCACAAGCGGTTTGCCGGTGCCGAAACGGCTGATATTCTCCAGCGTTCACTCGAAGATCTTCGTGAGGTTTCGGCACTCCTCGGTACCAAGGCTCCCCACGACGCAGTTGCCTTCAAGGGCTTGCTGCTTGGCATTGGCCAAAAAGTGGCTCAGGCCTCCATGGAACATAGTTTCCTCGGTTTTGGGGGCGTTCTAGTAAGCGATGCCGAAAAGGCTACTCTTACAGACATTGCAACGGCCCTAGGCACAACCGTGTAGGCCAAACAATTGGTGCTAAAATTGGTTGAACAGCGAAGATCTCTATCAAGGGGAGGAAGATCATGGCGTCCGTCAATTTGATTATTGTACTGATTGTAGGCAGTGCAGTCGGTGCACTTACGGGAATGGCGATTGGGGGCGCGGTCCCTGCGCTTTATCTGGCAATGATCGCTGGTCTTTTGGCCACGATTGTTGCCGGCATCGTTCGCAACACCATCCTCACTCGAATAGGCATGGAACCCGACTCATCGGGAATGCCTAAGCTCATCATGATTTATACCGCCGTTGCCATTGACCGGCGGATTCCTGTTCGCGTGATCATCTACTCTGCGATAGCCTCTCTTGCTGGGAGCGCGGCGGCAGTACAGATCGCCAATGTGGCCGAACTCAGTTCGTCGGTCTTAATTGGAACATTGGCCGGGCTTTTAGCCGGAACACTGATGGCGATGTTAATGATGGTTTATGACATGAATCCGCGAGCGTCGGGCGAATTACCAATAAGCTAAACTAAAGGAACGCGTGTAGAGATTTTTTGCTGTCCTTGTGGTGAGTGCTTTGGATGGTGCCGAGTGCTGGTTTTTACCAGCCAACATTTCGCGCATCGCATTCCTCACAATTGCCCAGGCGGGCGGTCAGGTTGAATTTACAGGGAGACAAAGACTCGAGCCGCTAAATTGTGCGCTGATGCGCCGAATTGCCCTCCCTACTTCTGGAACTTTTAGAGCAGGCCCTCCCATCTGGGACATTGAAAAGGGAAGGGGAGCAGTCACCCGCTTAAGAAACTGCTTCCCAGGATGGATTTGGCTCAATTCTCGCCACCGGCGCGAAGCCGGGCTCTGATTGTCGAAGATGAACCTTGTTTAGTATGAGCCTGGAAGCAGACATGCGCGAACTAGGCCGTGTACTCATAAATCGAGATTGGTAAGCAGCGGCCCGGTCAAATGTCCGGTTTGCTCCCAAAAGCGGACATTCGTCAGCGGATTGAGCATGTGTCACACTCCAGAAGCGCGGGTCAAGGAAGCCCGCCTCACGAAGCCCGGTAAGTAGATCGCGGCACGAAATGCATTCCAGGCTTCCCTCCAGCTAGCATCGCGCCATTTTGGCTTTCCAGTTGTTGGCGAAGCCATCAATTT
>DATNEX010000118.1:0-35171 GCA_035606605.1 Terriglobales bacterium | reverse complement strand
CGCATCACTCATCCGATGATTCTGCGGCCGGGTTCCACTCACTACGAGCCCCTTCCATGGGATGAAGTTTTTCGCCTCCTGGCGCGGGAACTGAATAACCTCGCCAGCCCCGACGAAGCTATCTTCTACACATCTGGGCGTACCAGTAATGAAGCGGCATTTCTTTATCAGTTGTTTGTCCGACAGTTCGGTACCAACAACATGCCCGATTGCTCGAACATGTGTCACGAGAGCTCCGGCGCTGCTCTAGGCGAAGCAATCGGCGTCGGCAAAGGCACGGTGACGCTGGAGGACTTTGCGCGAGCCGAGGTGATTCTGATTATCGGGCAGAATCCTGGCACCAACCACCCGCGCATGTTGGCCACACTCAAGGATGCGAAACAGGCAGGCGCGAAGATCGTGTGCATGAATCCGCTGATTGAGCCGGGTCTCCTTCGGTTCAAGGATCCACAGACTCTGTCCGGCGTGCTCGGCGAAGGGACCGCTCTTAGCGATTTGTACGTGCAAGTACGGATCAACGGCGATGTCGCACTTCTGAAGGGTGTGATGAAAGAGATGTTGGAACTGGAGGATGCGCGGCCCGGCACAGCGGTTGATTGGAGCTTTGTGCGCGAGAAGACACATGGATGGGAGGAGTTTGCAGCAGATCTGAGACAGGAGAGTTTTGAAGCTTTGACAGTCCAGTCCGGCGTTACGCGGGCGGAAATGCGAACGCTGGCAGAACTCCTGGCTTCCTCGAAACGCGTCATTGCGTGCTGGGCTATGGGCCTGACGCAACACAAGAACGCCGTGGGGACTATCCAGGAGATCGTGAACCTGCTTCTGATGAGCGGAAGCATTGGTAAGCCCGGTGCTGGTCTTTGTCCGGTCCGCGGACATTCCAACGTGCAGGGCGACCGTACCATGGGTGTGTGGGAGAGGCCTTGGCCGGCCTTTCTGGATCGGCTCGAGCAGGTCTTCGACTTCAGTCCGCCTCGTCAGAACGGCTTAGATACAGTGGGTTCAATCAAGGCCATGCACGCCGGTCGCGCGAAGGTTTTCTTTGCGCTGGGAGGTAACTTTCTATCCGCGGCGCCAGACACGGAATATACCGCCGCGGCCCTGCGAAGTACTCGCCTCACTGCCCACGTCAGCATCAAGTTGAACCGCTCGCATCTGGTGACGGGAAAACAGGCATTGGTCTTGCCTTGTCTCGGGCGCACGGAAATCGACCTGCAGGGTTCCGGCGCGCAATTCGTGACAACCGAGAATTCGATGAGCGTAGTGGAGATATCGCGAGGCAGACTCGCACCTGCATCGAAGCATCTGCTCTCAGAGCCTGCTCTGATTTGCCGCATGGCGAAAGCCGTGCTTGGCCAGAGAACGAAGCTGGATTGGGACGCGCTCGCTAATAACTACGATGGGGTTCGCGATCTGATCTCCCAGTGTGTTGCTGGGTGCGAGAACTACAACGAAAAGGTTCGCCATCCAGGCGGATTTTACCTTCCCAATAATGCGAGGGAAGGCCGCTTCGATAAAACCAAAACCGGTAGAGCACATTTCACTGTCCACCCGTTACCCATTCACAGCCTCAAACCCGGGGAACTGGTGATGATGACCATTCGCAGCCATGATCAGTTCAACACAACGATTTACGGCTTGAACGATTACTATCGCGGAATTTTCTCTGAACGCCGAGTCATCCTGATGAATCTCGAAGATGTCCGGGAACAGGGCTTGCGAAAGGGAGATGTCGTGGACTTGGTGAGCCATTGGGGAGCAGAAGAACGGCTGGCTAGGCGGTTTATTGTGGTTCCCTACAACATACCGAAACAGAATTGTGCAACTTACTTTCCCGAGGCGAATGTGCTAGTACCGGTCGACAGCGTTGCGCAGAAGAGCAATACGCCCACCTCTAAGTATGTTGTCATCTCGATTCGGAAGCAATCGGGAGTGGACTCGGGAGAGTCTGGCTAAGTTGCTGTGCTCAAGCCATGACTGCAATTGGCTAATAAAGGATGCTGCTGGGCCCGCGTGACGACATCCAATCACTTCACAAGCATGTTCAGCTCAGAACAACAATCATTTTTGAGAGCTCTCGGAATCAAGCCAGTTTAGTGCGGACGGAATGTCCGAAAATAATTCGATTCGCGATGGCGTCTCCAACTTTGTGAGATAGGTTTGCGCCAATCGGGTAATGCTGAAAGTGTCGGGATTTATAGCAACAAAGGCACGGCGAGAGGTGGAAGAGAAGACCTTTCTCTCGGCAACTTTCTTCGCCTCCTCAATTGTAATGTCCAGAAGCGTTACCGCTGTTCCGTCTACCAGTTGATTAAAATCTGGTTTGAAATCGGGATCATTCAGCAATCGATCTTGGTATGCCTGAAATTCGGCGAATGTCACGCGATCCGAAGCCGTCGTGATCACAAGCCGCCGTTCTTTGCTGATAACGTAAGCGATGGGCATGCGGTGCCCGAATCATTTTGCAGTGTCGATTCGGAATTGAGGATTGTACCAAGGGAAGTAGAAGTACATATGAGCCCTGAGAACTATCAGGCCAAGGCCGAAGTGAAATCGGCGAAACGAGCCGCGCGGTAATCAACTCAACAGTCGGTTCCATTCCTGCGGAAATAGGGGGGCCAAACCACCGCGAAAAAAACCCGTCGAACTCATTCTGCTGATCCGTGGTAGCAAGATGCTGCACCCCTGATCGGGAGTGTCATCCCCGAATCTAGAACAGAATTCCGCAAGCGCTGGTTATGCGCTGCTCGCACCACTCCCGTTGGTTGCAGGTGCAACGGGCGGAAGGACCTCGTCAAATCCGGGGACGCGCACCGTGGTCAGCATACTAACCACTCCCGTGACGGCAAAATTGCAGCATAACGCGAGAAAGCCAGCATTCGCCCCTCGGTATGGATCACGGCCAGTCAACATGAGGAACACGGCAATTGCAATACCGGTACTCATTCCCAGGAAGACCCCCATTGTGGTTACTCGTCTCCAATAAAGCCCGAGGACCACTCCGGGGAGAAGCTGTGCCACGCCGGCATATCCCAGCAGTAGCAGAGATACCAGACTTGCCGATGTATAGACGGAAAGAATCAGCGCGCCAATCGTTAATACGAGCACCATGGACTTCGCAAGCCGCGCGATTTGAGGATCCGTCATATGCGGCGCCAGGATCGGGCAGAACAGATTCTTAGCGAATAATGTTGCCCCGCTGAGGAGTTGGATTGCGGCAGGAACCATCGCAGTAAGGGCCCCTGCGCCACCGACGAGACCCAAAAACCAGGCCGGAAAAGCTTCTCGCACCATGGCTAGGAAGGCCAGATCACCATCTCTAAGCCCCGGTAGAACCAGAAGCGCCGATAGTCCGACGAAGAAAATTAATGGCTGAGTGAGGCTGTAAAGAGGCATGAAGACAGCGTTACGCCGTAACGTTTTGCCGCTTCGAGCCGTAAAGCTGGCTGCAAAGTTCTGTGGCCACATGTAAAAAGCGAGCGAACTCAGCAGCACAGTTGAGATATACCAACCGTGTCCCAGATTCGTCGTGGCTCCCGGCATGACGAGATGATGGGGTTTAGCATGCACGACCGCGGCAAACATCGGACGGATACCACCAAAGTAGATATGCGGCACAGCAACACCGACGAAAACTGCAGTGAACAACAACAGAAGGTCTTTGATCACGCTGACCCATGCCACGCCCCGCACACCACTTGTGAACACAAATGCCGCGACAAGACCAAAGGCAACAACCATAGCAGGCGTGCGGTGAATCTCTCCAAAACTGGCGACTTCGACGATAATGCCCAAGCCAGTCAGCTGAACCTGTGCATATGGGAGAAGCGATATTACCCCCACCAAAGCAACGAAGGCGGAGAGATATTTATTCCCGTACCGCGTCTGAAACACATCGGCCTGCGTCTGGAACCGGTACTTCTTACCTACTTCGCAGACTTGCGGAAGAATAAAGAATGAGAAAACATAGGCCAGAGGCTGGACTCCAAAAATGTATAAAACTGGCCCACCCTTCGAATAGGTCCAGCCGCTCAGTCCGAGGAGGGTATAGGTAGTGTAGATCTCACCGGCCATGAGAACCCAAACCAGCACAACCCCAAAACTCCGTCTGCCGACAGTCCATTGCTCGAGGTCCATCTTGCGGTGGAATCTGGCAAGCAAGCCGACGAAGGTGCTGACAGCAACAATGGCGCAGATTATTGCCAATGCGATGATGCTTGGTTTCAGTCCGCACCGCCTTGCTTTCGATCGCCATCAACTTCCTGTGCTGCTTCGAGGCGATATGCCAACCACATGCAGACAGGTGTAAGCAGAAGCCACATAATCAGCCAAAAGAAGTTAAAAGGAAGGCCGAACACCATCGGATTCACGCGGTCCCAAAGAGGAACAGAGAAGCAGGTTGCAACAAAAGGAATGAACCCTAGCAGGATCGATCCGAGCGAGGGCCGTTTCATAGGGAACCTCCCTCACAGCAATTCGCGAAATTGTAGCAGGGTTTCGAGGCGCTGGATCCGGGCAAGTGCCGCTCATCGGATTTCTTGTCTCTCCTCGATGAACCTCCTGTGTGCCGCCTTCCCTTTCATCCGCATGGTTTATTGACATTTCAGATCATATATATCACAATGTGATTTAAATGATAGGCGAGTTTGAATACCTGATCCTCACGGCCGCGTCTCGTCTAGGGGACAACGCCTATGGCGCTTCGATCCGCACTGAAATCGAAAACGCCACCGGGCGAGCCTGTTCGGTCGGAGCGCTGTACACAACTCTTGACCGTCTCGAAGCTAAGGGCTTTGTCACCACACGCATGGGCGAACCGACGCCAGAACGTGGTGGGCGATCCAAGCGCCTCGTACGCCTAACATCGAGCGGAGCAAAAGTTGCAAGTGATTTCTTTAGGGCAGTGAGTCGTATCAGCCAAGGTGCTTCGTGGGTCACGAATCGATCAACCAGATGATTTCGCGGATGTGCTGGGCTCTGTCCCTCTGGCTCTCGCAAGCCTTGGAAGCCTCTGAGCGAGAGGCGGCGGTCGGTGACCTTGTTGAGTCCGGTTCGCCGGGCACAATGGCGCTGCGGGCCGTGCTCGGGCTTGCGCTGCGCAGACAGGCTGCTGTTTGGGAGGACTGGCGGATCTGGCTGCTTTTCACAACTATGCTTTTGCCTGTCAGCTTCTCGCTTTGCTTGACCTCGCAGGCTGCTGCTCATGAGAGTGCTGTCTATACCTGGATGTACGCGAACAACTGGGACTGGAATCTCGCTAAGAATTCCGGTTTCTGGTACGTGTTCAGAGACGCAGCGATGCGGCTGTTTCGAAGCCTCCTCACTATCGCCGGTTGGTCTTGGAGTATGGGATTTGTCCTGGGTATTCTGCGCAGGAAAATTCTCCTGACAAGCCCGACGCTGCTGTTCCTGTTGCTTGCGCTTTTTCAGTTCGGAAATCTACCACAGCGCTTCACGCTCTTTTTGATGAATCGCTACGCTCCACCCAAACTTCCAATTCTCCCGGATTCGAACGCTCCGATAACAGCCATCACCGTTTACAACCTGATCTTTCCGTGGATCGTTCTTGCCATTTTCGTTGCGCCACCCACGATCTTAGGAATAGCGGATGGCGAGAAGGGCTCAAGTCTGAGCCTGAGGTCGCGAATTGGCCTCTTGATGGGTGCGGTTCTTGCAACGCTGACAATACTGCCTCAGGCACCCGGATTCGGTCTGTTATTGCGGGCGTCCGGAAGGGAGTGGATCTTGCAGCACCAACATGTAACCCATCTGCTGTCGCTAATTACCTACTGGCCGTTGCTGTACATCATCGGCGTGCGGGTGATGCGCTATGCACGGGACAGAGCCGTAGTGGCGTGATCTGAGCACTCAAAGGAAGGGAAATAGATCATGGTCTTCCGTTCACATTCATCGCGTACGTTATGGGCTGCACTTTTGATTGCATTTGGGCTTTCTGTTCCGAACGCCGTTGCGCAGACTGCAAACGGTAAGCTCCACCCTACTAAAGACCGCAAGGTCGCGCCGCACCTTGGGCTGGAAGATAGTGAGGGCAAGCGAGCCAATTTGGAACAGTATCGGGGCAAGGTGGTCGTGCTCGACTTCTGGGCCACCTGGTGCCACGGCTGCAAAGAGGAAATTCCCTGGTTCGCCGAATTTCAACGGAAATACGGCGACGATGGTTTGAGTGTAGTAGGAGTCTCGTTGGACGAGGATGGTTGGAAGGTTGTTAAGCCATTTATTCAAGCGACATCGGTACCGTACCGAATCGTCCTCGGCAACGCCTCCACAGCAAAAGCCTATGCCATAGAACAAATGCCCGACACCTTCCTGATTGACCGACAAGGTCGTGTCGCCGCCATTTATGTCGGCATGGTTGATAGAAACGGCCTAGAGAAAAACATTCGAGAGCTGCTAGCCCAGAAATGATATTGCAACTTCGGCCGCCCTCTTGAGTGTTGGCGTACTATTCTCTCCCCGACCGGGCGTTAAGGACGGTTCGCTAGACCTGAAACATCTCGGGTTCCGTGGTCGGTCCATCCAGATGTCCGACGAGTTTTTTCTCCAGACCCTCACGCGCCGGGCCCAGTTGCTGTCTTATTCGTTCCTTCTCCTGAGAATCCAAGGGCGAAAATCCGCGTGCGATTTCGACATTGTGCGCCAGCATTTCCGGTTTCGGCATTCCCACCACTGCGGTCGTTACCGGAAGGCTTAGGGAATATCGCAACAGCGACTCGATTTTTGCTTTCCCAAAACCATCACCCACAAGAAATTCTTGACCAGTGACCTTCATGGCGATCACGCCAAGACTTTTCGCGTTCGCTGCGGGGAGCGCCAGTTCTTCGAATCGGCCGTTGCCAGAAGCATTGAGCGCCATCTGGACACAATCAAGATCGTGACGTTCGATAGCCTGGGCCATCACGGCTCCGTCAGTATGGCTGGTCATACCAGCGAAGCGCGCCATCCCTTGCTCACGCGCCTCCATCAAGCCTTTCAGCGCACCGTCCGGCGCTTCAATTTTCGTAAGATCGTCAGCGTGTCCCAGACTGTGGATGTGGACAAGGTCCACATGGTCTGTCCTGAGCCGTTTGAGACTTGCTTCCAAGCGCCGCAAGAACCCATCGCGCGTACGATCGGGAATCTTCGTCGCGAGCCACACCTCCTTGCGTCGGGATACCATGACCTGGCCGACTCGGGTTTCACTCTCGCCATCTCCGTAGGCAAACGCGGTATCGAGATAAGTGATACCAGAATCGATAGCACGATTGAGAATTGCCAGGGCACTCGCTTCGTCCTTGTACATAAGAAACCGGCTGCCGCAGCCAAAAGCGAGGATTGAAACTTTCGATCCGGTCCGGCCCAACGTACGTGAGGGAAGCGTATTGCTCGCGGCTGCAGCTCGAGCGTGATCTTGCGTCAACAGCAAACCAGTTGTGACGGCAGCTCCAAGTCCGAAATTTTCGAGGAACTCTCTTCGGGAAAAGTCCTTGCTCATGGCACCTCCTTCGTCGTCATCTTACACCTCGAAATGGTTGAAACGGAGCCCCCTCCAGAACGACTCTTTGTAGGCGCACTACTGGACGGTCAAACGGGGCTAATTTGGGCCTGGCTGCGAGCGGAACCGCTTGCCGCATCCTGCTCACTCGCCGAAACAGGTGATTGCTCAGAAAATTCAACAAGGTTCCCGCCGAACCGATTTGCCTGTGACTGGTGTGGTGAGCGTGAGCCTACCTTCCACGGTAGCTGCGATTTTCGCCTTCTGTAGGGCGGACAATTGGTGCATCCGCTGTCACGGCTAACAGTTTCGGGGGAGAGCCTCCTCCACTAGCGTTAGTTCGACCCACAAGGCCTATTGAAGGCATTGTTGTCACTCGTGTTTTCCAGTTAAAAGTAAGCCCAGAAAAGGATTAAGTCATGCAGATTACGATCAAGCTATTGATGATGGTGCTGTTGGCAATTTCCGCACAGAACGCGTTCAGCACCCAAAGCCAAGACCAGAGCGCTTCGTCTGAGCAACAAACTCCGCCAGATGCTCAAGGACAAGCCTCAAGAAGCGCTGTCGCAAAGAGCGTTACCGGTTGCGTGGTGCAAGGCGACCACGGTTACTCGTTGAAGACTGAGAGTGAGACGTATCCTCTCGAGACAGAGAAGGATCTTTCTCAGTACGTCAATAAGCGGGTGACAGTGACGGGTATTCTGGAGCATCAGAACTCACCAACTCAGTCAGCGAGCGGGAATGCAACAACCGTGTCGGACATTCGCCTCCGGACGATTGTGTCCGTGGTGGGAGACTGCAAGGAGCCCTCAAAGTAACAGATTCCTCGCGCATGAGCTGTTGTGTAAGCAGGGTGGGTCGATTGCCTGTCTGACCCTCACCCAGAGATTACCGGCGATCCACCTAATGGGACGTCTGCGACTGCGGCCCGTCTACAGATTTTCAACTTTTAGACTGGTCGTCCCACCGTCCCAGTAGTTGCGAAATTGTTTCTCCACGAACTGGGCGTCGTAATTGCGACCTTGCGTCTTGAGCGCCTGATGCAGGCCAAATAGCGAACGCGGATTTCGCGGGTTTTGCTGCAGATCTTCGCGAAACACCTTTTCCGCCTCCGCCGCCTTATCTGCCATCAGCAGCGCTCCACCCAGTGACTCCCGTACCGGGAAATACCAGTCAGGAGGCTCACCGTAGTTGAGCGTGTCCTGCACAGCCACGGCGTTGCGATAGCGAGCAATAGCTGTATCGGTATCCTTGCGGGCCAGAGCAATTTTGGCGGAAAGCACATCTTCGGCAATCTGCAGAATGTCCCTTGTCTTGTTATTCCAGGGAGGAGCAAAAATTGCATCGGGCGGCGTTGCTTCTTTCGCGGCTACGATGGCAGCACGTTCTTTTTCCGCCTCATCGGGCTTTCCCGACCCGGCGAGCGCCATGCCGCGGGCGTAGTGCCAGAAAGTGGTCACGATCTTTAGGTTCGAATCGGGTTGGGGCAGTTTGAGAATGTCACTCCACTTTTCAAAACGCACCAGCACCGCACTGGGAATGGCGAGGAATCCCTCCAGCATCGGCATATCTCTCAACATCGGTCGAACATGGGCCGCCAACTTGTCGGCCGCTTGCTTCGCTTCGGGAAAATTGCCTTTCATGCTGGCTGCGATAGCGATGAAGTGCAGGTTGTGGCTGTAATACATCCCGGAATACATCGCAGGCTGCACGCCACTCGCAGTACTGGTCTTGATGTAGGCTTCGTCGGCGGCGGCCGCCTTCTCGTTCGTCTTGACCGCGGCGTCATAGTCTCCTGTGCGGATGTACACATGCGCGGGCATATGAACAATGTGGCCGGCCGCAGGGGCGAGCGCAGCCAGTCGGTTCGCACTAGCCAGCGCGCGTTCGGGGCTCGGCGAAGCCTCCACGGCGTGGATGTAGTAATGGACCGCACCCAGATGGTTCGGATCGCGTTTGATGACCGACTCGAGTGCAGACACGATCTCTGTTGTTCCTTCGCGCGGGGTGCCGTCTTTCATCCAGAGGCCCCACGGGTGCAGGTTCATTCCGGATTCGGCGAAAAGGGTGGCCGCGTCGAGGTCATCGGGATACTTGTTCATCAGTTCGCGCATGGCGTCGCGATACTCCTCGGCAGCCTTCCGGCGGTCGGCGCCAGGGGCGGGAAAGCGCGTGGCCATGGCTTGTATGTAATCGCGCTCGGTCCCAGAGGCACCGCCCGAAAGACTTACTGCTTTCTCGATGACCTCATGCGCCTCCTGGAAGCGCTCATCGCTCGCCGGATCGTTGTAGTTAGGGCCAACCGCTTCTGCAATACCCCAGTATGCCATTGCCATCTTGGGATCGAGTTCAGCAGCGCGGCGGAACGAGCGGGCTGCTTCATCATGGTTGAAGGCGTAAATCAGGCGCAAGCCTTGATCGAAGAACTTTTGCGCCTCGGCGTTGCTAGTGGTGACCGGATGGTGCAGATTGCTGATGCCTGACATCAAAGTGGCTGGCTTCGCCGCCGGGCGAGCAGAGTGTTCCTGAGCTACGGTCGGGAAACACAGAAAAAACGTGAGGAGTAGGGAACCCAGGTACTTCATCTGGTTGGTCCTCCTTGGCCAGAATTCCTCTGTTAGCTTTCGAGAACGGCAAAATTATACGCCGGAAACCGCTCCCGGGCTGAGCACGAGCTTGACGCGATCGGCTTGCGCGGCATCTCACACTTTGGGTAGAAAACATCGGAACCAACGCCTTTGTTGGCCACCTTGGGAAAATCATCTCCATTCGCAAATTGACGGGATTTTATGTTCCTCCGTTTCCAGCGCGTAGCTTTCGACAGGTGTTGAAACTTAGTGATAATGTCCCCCTCCAATTCCGCCGCTGGTTGGAGCCCTGGTTTCTGCTCGAAGTGTTCCTTCTCTTCAATCTGGGATTTCTTGCCCTGGACATCCTTCTGGCACATTCAACCAATAGTTTTCGCGAGTGGGCAGAATATATTCCGCTTTACTTTTCTGCCTGTGCACCTGTGATCCTGCTGATCGGCCTAGTCTTTGTGGATCGGCGGCGCATTGTCTGGAAAATTCTCGGCAACGCGGTGGGATGGATCTCCATTCTTATTGGACTGGTCGGCGTGCTTTATCACCTCAACAGCTCTTTCTTCGAAGAGCGCACTCTCAAAAGCCTCACCTACTCCGCGCCGTTTGCGGCTCCGCTCGCCTATACCGGTCTCGGTTTCTTGCTGCTGTTGAACCGCATGGTGGACGCAAACTCAATGGAATGGCCCAAGTGGGTCCTGTTCATGGCTGTGGGCGGTTACGCAGGAAATTTTGTTTTCAGTTTGATGGACCATGCTGGCAATGGATTTTTCAATCCCGCTGAGTGGGTTCCAGTAATCGCCGGTGCACTGGCAATCGGATTCCTGGTCATGCCGCTGCTGGTCAAGGTGTCACGCGGATTTCTAACTCTGTGCGTAGTCCTCTTACTGCTTGAAGCCGCGATCGGTGTCTGGGGGTTTGTGCTGCACGCCAGCGCAAACCTCAGGGGCCCTTCGCTACGCGCCTTTGATAACTTCGTGTATGGAGCTCCACCATTCGCTCCCTTGCTATTTCCAAATTTGGTGGCGCTGGGACTGCTGGCCCTTTGGCGTCTGTGGCAGTTCGTGCCCACAACGCACCATGACTGATGGGGAAGAAATCTATTCTTCCAACGGCGAAGTCCGAACTGTCTCTTTAGTATTCTTCCTTTCGTTTGCGGGACTTGTAAGCCCTGCCCTGGATGTCCTCAAGGTTCGCCTGCTAAAGCAAAGCATCATCAGCTTTGTCGCGAAGTATCACCGGGACACGCCGCGACGAACCTGAAGTCGTGATTCGAACCACGGGCTGTTTACCAGACCCGGACGCGATCCTCAGGCTTGAGATAGAGTTTGTCACCGGGTACGGCTTTGTAAGCCGCATACCATCCCTCGACATTGCGCACCGTATCACTTCGATATTCTCCCGGCGAGTGCGTGTCGGTTCTGAGTTGCTGTCGCAGCGCAGCTTCGGTCTGGAGTTTCCTCCATCTCTGTGCGAACGACAGAAAAAAGCGTTGTTCGCCGCTCAAACCTCCTATGACGACATCGCTCTTGCCTTTCAGGGACAGAACATACGCATCGTGGGCCACGAGCAACCCTGCTAGATCAGCAATATTCTCAGACAACACCTGCTTGCCATTGACGCAAAGGTCGGGAAACGGGCAGTAACCGTTGAATTGGCCGACGAGCTTCTCGCCTTCCTTTCGGTAGCGGGCGCGATCTTCCGCCGTCCACCAATCTCCAAGGCGGCCTCGCTCGTCGTAAATATTTCCCAGTTCGTCAAAACTGTGGCTGATTTCGTGCGCCATGCCAGCCCCGGCTGAACCATAATTGGAAGCGGAATCACCTTCGCCATCGAAATACGGGGGCTGCAGTATCGCCGCCGAAAAGAACTCGGCGTTGGGGCTGAACATGATGACCGCACCGGGAACTTGCGGATTGATTGGCCACTCGATCGGATTGACTGGCTGTTTCAACTTGGCCAGGTTGCGCAAGCGGTAAAAAGCCTCCGCCCGGCGCATGTTGCCGAAAGCGTCTCCATGCACGATGTCGAGTGATGAATAGTCTGTCCACACGTCCGGATAGCCGACGATCACCTGAAGGGCGGCCAACTTCGCTAAGGCTCTTTGCTTTGTCAGTGGCAACATCCACGTGAGATTTGCAATCCGCCCGCGATAGGCATTGATTAAGTCGCTCACCATCGCCTGGGCTCTTACCTTGACTTGCGGAGGAAAATAACGTTGCGTGTAGAGCTGACCGACAGCCTGCCCCAGCGCGCCATTGGTGACAGCGACCGCCTCCTTGTGGCGGTCCGGCATTTGCTGGACTCCCGACAGGATCGTTCCATAAAAGCGGAAGTGCTCAGCGGCTATCGCTCCAGGTAAGACTCCGGAATAGTGTTCCACCAAGTGGAACCGGAGATAGTCCTGCCACACCTCCAAGTTCTCGTCACGAACGAGTGCGGCAACTCCAACTACCGCAGACGGCTGCCATACGATGAACTCCTGTTGATTGGCGAGTCCGGCGGACTGGAAGTACGCGCTCCAGTCGAGACCGGGAGCCTTGGTCTGAAAGTCAGAGCGCTTCCATCGGTTGTTCTGCTTAAAAACGTCAGCGCCATCGGAATCCGGGGCGAACGCTTTTGCAATCTGAATTTCGAGTGACAAGATCCGCGCGGCCTTGTTTTCAAGATCAGCGCTTCCCGTTAGCTGCAATACCGACTCAATATGTGCTTGGTACTCTTTGCGCAACCCAGCCGTTTTGGAAGACGAGCCGAGATAATCGTCTCGGGCTGGCAATCCGAGCCCGCCCTGCAAGATGTGAGGGAGATTGTGATCCCCATCGTCAAAACCCTGGTTTATCCAAAGGCCGAAAATATGATCCGCGTTAGCGGTGAGTCCTTCGACTTCACTATTTAAGGTAGTGCCAAGATAGGAGGAAAGCGAGGTTTTGTCCGTGATCGCGCCAATCTTGGCTACCTGGTCGGCCAGTGGCGAAAGTCCTTTGGCCTCAATGGCCCCGGAATCCAGGAAACTAGCGTAGTAGTCGCCGACTTTTTGTAGGACGCTGCCCTGGACGGCGTGAACGGAAGCTGCGTTTTGAATGAGGTCTCGCACTTGTTGGCTGGTTTTCTCCGTCAACATTGCGCGCGTATCGTAGCTTGCTTTGCCGACAGGAATCACATTTGCTTTCAGCCAGCCTCCATTGGCATATCGGTAGAAATCGTCCCCCGGCTTGATGTCGGTATCGAGGCCGTCTGGACCCGCGTCTTTAGGGACGGATGGAGCGGCTGCGATGAAGATAGCCATCAACGCGAGCGCCGTCACCACCCCCTTGCTTTGAAAACCGAGTTGCACATTTCCTCCAGGAAGGCCTTCCACTTAAATTTCAGCCATGATTCGTTATTCGATCGTGGGCGTACAAAAAACCGGAGCGAGCCACTTGGGATCCCTCCGGCTCTCCCTTTTTAAGAAGCAAACGGATTCACTTCGAACCTCGTTTTGGCGATTGTGTCAGCCGTCTCGCGCCCGAAAAAGGCATGCGATGGACGCGTATAGGACAAAAAACGACAAATGTTGCCGCAATTGCGTTCAGGAAATGATTCGCCGAAATGAATTCAGGATTTCAGGCAGCGACACTTCGGTGGCACGGATAGCACTTTCTGGTTGCCAGACACGTTTCGGGGCCTCGCCATCGCAATGTCTTTTTTTGTCCGATAAAGGTCCAATCTGTGTCTTTCCAACACTGCCGGGGATCGCGACAATAGATACCAAATGGGAGGCTGTCCAGTGTCCTCTTCTGAAACCGCGCTGGTTGTCGTTGACGTGCAGGAGTCGTTTCGTCATCGCCCATACTGGTGCGACTCCGACGTACCGTTTTTTGTTGGGTGCCTGCGATCTCTGATCGACGGAGCGCACTCCCTCAAGATCCCGATCGTCCAAATTTTTCACGTCGAGGACTCTGGTCCGTTCTCTGTGGAATCAGGTCATGTTGTGCCGTTGCAGGAGTTGTCCTTCACGCCGGATGCTGTTTTCCAAAAACGTAGCCACAGCGCGTTCGTAGGCAGCGGACTCGATGTGTGGCTCACGCAACGCGGCATCCGGCGTATCATCGTCTGCGGGATTCGAACCGAACAATGCTGCGAGACAACCACTCGTCATGCTTCCGATTTGGGATATGAAGTGGACTATGTCACCGATGCAACGCTGACATTTCCGATGGTTGACCGCCACGGAAGGAAATGGACGCCGGAGGAGATCAAATCAAGAACCGAACTCGTTCTGGATACCCGCTTTGCGCGAATCTCGACCGTCGAAGAGGCGCTTGCGGCAACCTCGCGCGAACTTATAGTCTGAATTTGTTTTATTCCCATCCGTTGGATCGAGCGGGTCCTATAATGTCCGATTGAAAAGTCATGAAGCAGCTGTCAAGCCGTCCCGTCAGAGACGCGGAGTTCAGTCGCGACAAGAAAGCGCTTGTCCGCGGCCCCGCCGGCGCTACGGGTCCGGATGCTATTCGGCGCATACCGGTATTCGTCGTCGTGCCTCCACGCCTGCTCCTGCTCGACATCGCTGGCCCGCTTGAGGTCTTACGCCAGGCCAACCGTGTGCAAAGCTCGGTACGTTTCGAAGTACGCTACATTGGGCCAACCTCCTCACTGCAAACCTCAATCGGAATCACGCTTGCGGGAATCGAGCCGCTGCCCCAGGAATTGCCACCGCAATCCTGGGTGGTACTCGCCGGCGATGTCGAGCATGTAATGCTCCCGGGAGGGACCCCGGGTCCGGGGAGGTCAGGCGATGATGAAGCGGCAGAAAAAGCCATCGTGAGGTGGTTGAAGACCGCGGTCCGGCCCGGTCACAAGTTAATCTCGATCTGTACTGGCGCACTGATTGCTGCGCGAGCTAACCTTCTCGATGGGTACTCTTGCACCACGCACTACCTGAGCTGCGATGAACTTGTTGCGATCGCTCCGCGAGCTCGAATTCTCGAAAATCGGCTTTTTGTCGAAGACGGGGAACGCTACTCAAGCGCCGGCATTACTGCAGGCATCGACCTGATGCTGTACCTGGTGCACCGTTTTACGGGCCAGTCCTGCGCCTTGGCAGTCGCGCGCTATCTGGTCGTTTATTTGCGCCGCAATGGGTCGGACCCCCAGCTTTCCCCTTGGCTGGAAGGCCGCAATCACATTCATCCGGCTGTCCATCGCGTACAAGACGTCATCGCAGCCGATCTGACCAAACCTTGGAGTCTGAGGGCACTCGCGCGCATCGCGGGCGCGAGCGACCGCCATCTTTCGCGACTCTTTCACGAACACGTTGGCATGAGCATTCCCGAATACAGCAACCGCTTGCGCGTTGCCTATGCTCAGGAACTCCTTCGCGAGACACGGTTTGACATGGAACACGTCGCCGAGCAGTCGGGATTCAGTTCAACGCGACAGCTGCGCCGTGCCTGGGAAAGGATCCACAAAACACCACCCCGCGAAGCTCGACTCCACTCGCAACGCCAAGTTCGGTTGGACTCGCAGCAATCGATCTAGACCCACCAAGCAACTTGCCTGTAAGCTTTTGGAAAAGGGTGTGTACTCCGCCAGTACACTGAAATACCACCTTCTTTTCTGCCGTAACCAATCTGCTTGCACTAAACTTTCCTTGGGATGGACACGGTCGAGCAAGCAAAGGCTACGTCGCCGTCGGACGGCGCCAGCCCGAGCCTAGAGAAACCTGCAGAGCCAGTTTCGCTGGCGAACACTCGTATCTGCGACCTCGGGTTGAAGCTGGAGGGGTCCGACGTAGAACGGTTCGTCCAGCAACTTCATCGCGAGTTGGAAGAAAAGAAGATCAAGAAGTTCAAGCCGTCATGCTATTTGACGGATGAGTGGGGCTGCCCGTCAGGAGAGCCTATCATTGGCGTTCCGTTTTACCTGGCGCGGAAGGACCTGGCGCAGATCGAGGCGGAGCACAATGACCTCGAAGATCGCCGCGAAATCATGAAATACCTGCGCCACGAGGCGGGGCACGCGTTCAACTATGCGTACCGGCTGCATCGCACGCCGGAATGGAAACAGTTATTTGGGCCGTATCGGCGTCCGTATCGCGAGAACTATAGGCCGGTGTTGTTCTCAAAGGAGTACGTTCGATACTTGCCGGGATGGTACGCGCAGAAACATCCTGATGAGGACTTCGCCGAAACCTTTGCCGTGTGGATGACACCACGATCCGCCTGGAGAAAGAAATATCGCGGCTGGGGTGCGATGGCGAAGTTACAGTATATGGAAAGGATAGCGCGGCAGGTGGGGAATGTTGAGCCACCACGAAAGCGGGGGACTCCCGACATCACAGTTGCCGATATGGAGATAACGGTGGGGGAGTTTTACCGTCATTCCACCGAACAGATTCCGCTGTTTGAGGCAAATCTGGATGCGGATCTCGCGGCCATGTTCAACACACCGCGCAAAAAGAAAAGTGCCGAACCGGCAGAGAGGTTCGTCGAGCGCCATCGCAAAAGGCTGGTAGATCAAATTGCCAGTTGGACGGCAATGCAGAGGCCATTGATTCGCAAGCTGGTCGAATCAACCCAAAAACGTAGTGCGGAGTTAGGGCTTTGCGTGGACCGCAACCGAGAATCAGAACATCTATCGGAATTTACCGTATTTGCGACTACGCTGGTGATGAACCATCTGGCGCGCAGCAAGTCGTTTCAGGCATAAAGATGCCATGGCAGACAAACTAAAAATCGCCGTGCTTTACGATCTCTGGGGCGAAGAGGAAGTGCCCGAGTCGGAAAAGGCGGCGGAGTCCGGGCGCAAGCGCAAAGAGAAGGAAGATCGCGAGGAGATCACCGACGCCCTGACGAAGCTCGGGCACGAACCGTTCTATCACATTCTCGATGGACGTCCGCAATCCCTGCATGGCCTGGCCAAATGCGGCGCCGACCTGGTTTTCAACCTCACGGAATCCTATGCGGGCGACGATACCAAGGAAATGAACGTTGCCGCATACATGGATTTGATCGGGCTGCCGTACACCGGAGCCGGGCCCCATGCGCATTTTCTCGCGCAAGACAAGGCAACGGCAAAGAAGATGTTCCACTTTCACGGAATCCGGACGCCCTACTTCGCGACCGCATATCGAGGGAACATCGATCACGCTCACGATGTTAAGTTCCCGCTCATCGTAAAGCCGCAGCTTGAGGACGGATCGATCGGGATCGATGCGGCTGCCGTAGTAAATGGCGTTAAAGAGCTGATGGAACGCGTGCAGTACGTGCAAAACGAATTTGACTCTCCCGCGCTGATCGAGGAGTACATCGAGGGCCGCGAGATCTATGCAGCGATCCTGGGAAGCTACGAGCGCACCGAGGTCTTGCCGCTGGTTGAGCTCGATTTGTCACAACTCCCGGAGGGCGTACCGCGTATCGCCAGCCGCGATGTGAAGTTTGAACGGGATTCTGAGGCCTACAAGTTGACAAAATCACGGGTCGTGGAGGATCTGGACGAAGCCACGACACAGAAGTTGTCAGAGACTGCGGTTGCCGCCTATCGCGCGGTCAAGTTGCGGGACTATGGTCGAATCGACATGCGGCTCACAGCCGAGGGCGAAGTCTACGTCATTGAGGCGAATCCCAATCCGTGGTTGTCCAGCAAGCACGAGTTCGCCATGGCGGGGAGAAAATCGGGACGCACCTATACGGAGTTGATCAAGTCCATCATCGAGCTGGCGCTGGAGAGAACGCGCGAGTCAGCCGCATCCGATTAGCTGGTTGGAGTTGAGTTCTGGGTGGTTCTTCCTTTTCGTTCCCGGCTTGCTACTTCGATGCGGTTTCTTCCACTCTGCTTGGCGTTGTAGAGGGCCTTGTCGGCTAGCTCGATCACTCGCTCGATGGCCGCACGCGGGCGGGACTCCGCGATTCCAATGCTTACGGTAACTGAGAGCGCTCCTGAATTGGCGCGCTTGGTGGTTTGCCCTCTACCTGCGACGCGGCGTTCGCCCTCACGCGGGTTCTTGCGCCGGTCCTCCCCGCGGCGAAGGCGAAATGAGCAGCTCTCAATATTCATTCGTAGCAATTCGAGATGCTGAAAAACCTCTTCCGAGTTCCTCCCGGGGAAAAGAATCGTGAATTCTTCGCCTCCAACACGGTATGCATTCCCGCCGCCTGTCACACTCGCGAGACGCGACGCAACCAACCGGAGTACCTGGTCGCCGGTGTCGTGGCCGTAGGTGTCATTGATACTTTTGAAGTGATCGATATCGACTGCGGCAACGGCATAGGGATGCTTCATGCCAGAGATGGCGTCGTTGAAGGCACGACGCGAATGCAGGCTGGTAAGTTCGTCGCGATAGGCCAGCGAGTACGAGCTCTCGACGATAGAGCTGGCCAGAATCAAGCCGGAAACTGCAAAATAGAGGGTGCCCTGCCCCGAAACACCTCCCGCTTCAAGACCCAAACAGGCCGCCAACAGCGACCAGAACATCCCGTGATCCAAGGCTTTTCCAAAGCGCAGTATCCGCCAGAGCAAAGTTCCCAAGGCCACGATGAACATCAAAAGCGCAGGTTGCGGCAAGCGCAGATGATAGGGGTGAATCAACGATAGGTGTAGCCAAGACCAATCCGGCTGATCCGGACGCGCGAAGACCGCCACAAACGTGGCTTGAAAAAATAGGACAGCGGAGATCCCGACGAAGTGTTCGCGCGCGAGGTTTCGCTCCGGGATAAAGGTCAGCAGAATGAAGTCCAGGGGGATAAGCAGGGCAATCGCTTCAAACGCCATTCTGCCCTGTACCGGATGAAGGTGTGGGCTCTTGGCTTTCAGAGCATAGTGGGCCAAAAGCAGCACGATGGAGCCAAAGACAATGCGCAGGGATCGAAATCGCAATGAGAGCGCCAGGGCGGCCACAAATACCGAGTAATAGAAGAAACTGATGCCCGCAGACGAGAGCGGGATCCAGGACTCGTGAAAGAGCAAGGCAGCAAGGGCCAGGATGACGCCGCCCGGCACGAAGACGGATTTGAGCGCGGCTCTGGTCCAGAGTGTCATGCGATTTCCTCATTATCCACTGGGCAAGCAAATCCCCCGTGAGTGGCGTTGGAGGTTCGCACCTGAAATTTGTTTGCGGCTTGGCCGACATCCCTTAAAGCTTGCCTAGGGGGCGAGAATGCCCGGAGATCGTGCCGTTCGATGGTGCGCCGGTGGGTTACGAACCTGAGCACGCGTCGGTCATGAAAAGGCCGCCATTTGAGGGAGTGTCATCCCCCAGAACTAGCGGCCTCTTGGTTCCTAAGCCGGAAGCAAACTGCCTTTTTCAAGATGCCGAATCACATGCGCGTACGAAGCAGCGTGCGGATCGTGCGTCACCATCACGACAGTTTTGTGAAAATCTTCGTTGAGTCGCTTGAGGATCTCCAACACTTCGGTCGCAGAATGACTGTCGAGGTCCCCGGTCGGCTCGTCCGCAAGCAAGAGGGTTGGATCGCTGACAATCGCGCGGGCGATGGCGACACGTTGTTCCTGCCCGCCGGAAAGCTGCTTAGGCAGGTGGTGAACCCGCTCCTCTAGTCCCACCAGCTTCAGCGCCGTCATAACATGGTCGCGCCGCTGTTTCGCATTCAGCTTTGTAAGCAGCAGCGGCAATTCAACGTTCTCGAACGCGGTGAGCACCGGGATAAGGTTAAACGTCTGAAAGACATACCCGATGTGCTCGTTTCGCCACTTGGCGGCCTGCGCATCGCTCAGGGCGAAAATGCTCTTGCCGAGCACCAGCAGTTCACCGGAAGTAGGACGATCGATCGCCGCAATCATATTGAGCAGGGTAGTCTTGCCAGAACCCGATGGCCCCATCAGGGCCACGAAGTCGCCGCCCGCAATTTCAATAGAGACATTGTCGAGCGCGGTCACCTTGAAGGCATCCCGCTTGAAGATCTTGTTGACACTCTTCGCCTGAACCAGTTTCGTTCCGGTGGTAACGTTTGCAACCGTAGCTGTGCTCATGACTGTCCCTTAATCTTAATTTTGTCTCCGTCTTTCAAACTCTCCGGCGCGGTCGTGACCACGCTTTCCCCGCCATTGAGGCCGCTCACCAACGCCCCGGCGCTGCGCTGCGAGAGAATTTTTACGTCGCGCTTCATAGCCTTGCCATCGAGTGCGATAAAGACAAATTTCTTGCCGTCGACGTCACGAATAGCCGCGCTGGGAACGAATGCACCCACAGTTTGCCGGGTCGTCACACCTTTGTTCTCGTCAGCGAGAAAGCGGACGGTGGTGTTCATCTCAGGACGCAGGTGAGCATCAGGGTTCAGAATCTGAACCTTCACCTCAACCGTCGCTTTCTGGCGATTAGCTTCGGGAGAGACTTCGGCAATCACCCCGTCCCATTTGAGATCGGGGAATGCGTCGACGGTGACAATAGCCTTCTGCCGGGGCGTAAGTTTGGCAAAGTCGTCTTGCGCGACATCGAGGTCCGCCTGAATATCGTTTAGATCAGCAAGAGAAACCACCGAGCCCTGCGGCCCCCCTTCTGCCGAGCTGGCAAATTGTGCCGTGATCAATTCGCCTTTCTCGGCGGTCCGTTCAAGAATAGTCCCGCTGACAGGAGCGCGAATGACGGTAGCGTCCAGCAATGACTTCGCATATGCTGCTTGTCCCTCAGCCTGCGCCAGCTGGCCTCTTGCGCGGGCAATCTCCTCCTGCCGCGGACCGATCTTCGAAAGCTGGAAAACTTTTTCCAGGGAATTGACGCGTTGCTGGTCGGACTCAAAGCGGGCGGTAGAATCGTCGAGCGCCTGCTTCGAGACGACGCCCTGGCTAAACAGCTGCCGGTTGCGCTCAAGGGTTAACTTGTCGTTCGCCAGGGTGGCTCGGGCTTCGTCGAGATTGTGCTGCGCCTGAGCAATTTCCTCCGGTCGAGAGCCGTGTTGGAGCTCATCAAAAAATGCAACCGCAGCATCAGCTGAGCCGCGTGCTTGATGGTATTGTGCGCGAAACTCATCGTCCTCCAACTTCACCAGGACCTGGCCTTCCTTGACCTTGTCGCCCTTCTCGACTCCAATCCACTTCACACGGCCTGTTACCTTTGAATTCACGTTGATCTTGTGATGAGGAACAATGTACCCGGTTGCGGTCAACACCACGCTTCCTGCGATATCACTGCCTCCCTCAGCAGCGGCTCGAACCACTTCGACCTCGGGCGCGGGAGTGAACAGGTACCGGTAGGCGAGCGTTCCCAGGCCAAGAAGCGCAACCAGCGCGATGGTTCCGATGATAAACATGCGCGACCACTTGGTACTGCTCGATTCCTCCTGCAGGCCGGCGCGGTCGATTCGCAAACCTTCGAGATCTCTGTGTTTTGTATCGATAGACATGAATTATTAGTCTCTCAGGGCCGCCAATATGTCACGCCGTGCTGCTCCCCAAGCCGGGGCCACTCCGCCGATTAGTCCCATGACCAGCGCAAAAATCGTAGCGTAGATAACGACCGCAAGCGTGATCTGCATCTTGAAAACGACTTCACTGAACGTGACCGCATTGGATGTGCCCGTGCTCATTCCGTTGAAGGGCAGCATCAGGATGATACCCACGGCCGCACCGAGCAAGGCGAGCAGGACCGACTCAAAAATAAAAGAGAGCAGAATACTGCCCCGCCGGAAACCGATGACGCGCAGTGTAGCGATCTCTCTTGATCGGTAGGCGACGGCGGCATACATCGTATTGGTTGCCGCAAAGATGGACCCGATGGCCATGGTTAAGCCAACGATGTATCCCATGAAACGAATGGGAGCGCCTGAGCTGGTCTGCTTGTCGTAGTACTCCGTCTCCAGCATGCCTTCGAGCTGTAGCCTCTGGTCATCGGCGACGCGGTGTTTAAGAGCATCAGCCGCGACCGGGTCGGTCGCGTGAAGATAGGCCGAGCCAAGAGCGTTTTGTCGATTAAATTGGTCTGCAACCTGGTTTACGTCGCCCCACATCTCGGAATCAGCGGCTGTGCCTCCGCCATCAAAGATGCCGGTGACCTTCCACTGCCCTTTTCCGAAATCGAGCATCTCCCCCACGCCGGTGTGCGCGAAACGGCTGTGGATGGACCGGCTTACAACAATCTCGTGCTGGCCCGTGCTGAACCAGGTGCCGTCGACCAGCTTTACATTCTTTCGCAATTCCAAGCCATTCGCGCCCATTCCGCGAAGTGTGACGTTGGTGTCTCCCGTTCCATCCTTTCTCGGCAGGTTAACAATCACGACCCATTCGCCGGAGACGAGCGGCTCGCCGCTCGCGTTCTTTGCAATCCCCGGCAGGGCGCTAAGAACGGGTAGTTTGTCCTTGGTGAATCCACCGGCAAGCTCCGAAGTTGAGCCCTTGCGCATGACCAATACGTTGAGCGGATCGCCGCTCTTTACAAAGGCTTTCTTCATTCCCGCAAGCAGCATCATCAGGAACACCGCGGTCATGACGGTGAGCGCGATGCCCATCGCGGTCATGAGGGTAAGGCCCTTGCGCAGAACCATGTTGCGAACGTTGTAACTGATCGGTATCGCCATAGATTTGCCTTAGCCGATGTGACGAAGACCCTCGACAATGCCTTTCCTGGAAGCGCCGTAAGCAGGGATTGCCGAGCTCAGCAAGCCCGCGACCCCGGCGATCAACCAAACTACAGGGGCAATAAATCTCCACTCGCGCGCGGCAACGGAGAAGAGCGGCCCCATCTGTGGTGCTTGTGACGCCCCCTTGAGAAGGACAATTGCGATCAGACTCCCGACGATTCCCCCCACCAGGGCAATGGAGACTGCCTCACCCACGAAAAGGCTCAAGATGATTTCGCGCCGGAAGCCGAGCGTTTTCAGCACAGCAACCTCGCGGGTTCGTTCGCGAATCGACATTGCCATCGTATTTCCGGTCACCAACAGAATGGTGAAAACCGCGGCCAGCGAAATTACTAGGATGAAGGCCTTGACGTTCCCCAGCATGGAAATGAACCCGAGCTGAAATGCCTTTTCGGTTTCGGTCTTGGTGGGCTCGGGAGCATTCGCAAATAGCTGATCAACCTGCGATGCGACCGCGTTTACGTGAGCGGGTGAGTCGACCAGAATTCCAAAAGTTCCCGCATGGCCCTTGGCGAACGGCACGCCTTCTTCCACATACTTCCAATGAAAATAAAGGGCATTGTTGGGAACCGAGGCGGTAAATATTCCGCGCAAGGTGAGCTCAAGCTTGACCGGATAGATGTCACCCTGAATGATAATGCGGTCTCCCAGTTTCCATCCGTATTTGTCCGCCAGAGCTTTGTCTGCAACCGCACCTGCCTGGTCTTTCTTCCACGCTTCTTGCTGATCCGGAGGAATTGACAGCTCCTTGTAGGTGTCGAAGAACTCCTCAGGGTCTGTTCCAAATCGCGCAAAGAAATTTTCAGGCTTTTGGTCCTTGTAAATGCCCTGGAACCAATTCACTTGAACCACATGAACAACTCCCGGCACGGCGCGGATTTTCTCTCGATAGTAGCCGGGGATGAAATTCGCCAACGACACTTTGTGGCGAACGATGAGCCTTTGCGCCGATTCAGCGCTGCCCTGGTCAACATAGAATGCCCTCCACACGCACATTAAGAAGGAGAGCAGTAATAGGGAAAAGGCCATGCTGCCGACGGTAAGGAGAGTACGGCGTTTGTTGCGAAATGCATTCTTGCGGACAAAGCGAGCTAGAGTCATGTGCGAACTCCGGGAAAGCTCAGAGTACGTTCAGAAAGCAGCCTGGGAGGCAGGCATCCAGCATAGAACATAAACGATTTCCCAACAACTCAGATAGTTTCGCCGAGGGTCGAAAATTCAGAAAGTGTAGATCGTCAACGACGGTGGCTGACATTTGTCACGTCGGTCCAGACACACTGATTCACCAGGTGATACGCGGCCAGCCATAGGAAAGTTTCATCGCCTCGCGAACACGGTGCGAGACTCACCTCCGGGGTTGAATGCGACGGCGGTTGGGGGGTGAGGACGTTCATGAAAACGAGAGGACCGATTGAACCGCTCGACTTCCCCCCTATCTTCGCTGCAAACAACAGCAAGAACCGAACTTATCCACAAGGTACTTCGGTAATTCCCGCTCCAAGCAGACAAAAACTTATCATTTCCAAAGGGCTCCCCCCACGGCGAAAACGCCGTGCCACCTGGAAACCACGATGGCGGAAAAAATTAGCCGTTTCGAAGTCGTCAGCCAGCTCGCGCAGTCTCCGTTTGCAACGGTTTACAAGGCAAATGATGCCGAGGCGCAACAAACCGTCGCGCTCAAGGTCGTAGGTCTTGACCGGCTTACGGATCGCGGCGCGCTGACGAAAACTGTCTTCGAAGAAGCGGAGCGCGCAAAGTCCCTTGGCAGCCACAATATCGCCGGCCTTTATGGCGTAGGCGACGAGGGGGATCTGCTGCTGGCGGCCGCGGAATATGTTCAAGGTAATTCGATCGCCACGACATTGGCGCGCCACGAAGGTTTTTCCATCTGGGACCTGCAGGACATCGCGCGGCAGGTTTGCCAGGCGCTTGATCATGCCCAAGGTCATCAAGTCGTTCACCAATCGCTCGAACCGGCAAAAATCATGGTGCAGTGGGACGGCTTGGTGAAGGTTCTCGGATTCGGTATCTCCAGCATGAACGCGACGGCTGCTCCCTCGGAGAATGCTCCTGACGTCATGTACTACTTCGCACCCGAGCAGTTGCGCGGTGAAGCTTTAGACCACCGCGCCGCGATTTTCAGTTTAGGCGCAGTTCTCTACGAAATGGCAACCGAGCAAAAGGCCTTTGCCGGAAGTACTGCCGAACAAGTCCGGGGTGCAATTTTCGAGACGACTCCGCCCTTGCCCCACCGCCTGAAGGGAAACATCAATCCGGCGCTCAGTGGTTTGATTATGAAGGCGCTCTCGAAGGACCCCAACGAGCGCTTTCAGTCGGGACAAGAACTGGTTCGCGAGCTCGAACAGTGCAAGTCGGCCGGCGGGATAGCGGCAAAGCAAGCAAGCATAACCATAGCAAAAGCAGCGCCAGCCGTTAAGGCGCCCGCCAAGGAAGCGCCCAGGGCGAATGCGGCTGCGGCTGCATCAGCAATTTCAAGTTCAGCAAAACCGGTGTCAAGCCCTACACCTCCGAACGCAAATGCCATGGCCGCGCCCGCCGTGGAAGAGGAACCGGCATTTACGGTGGATCCGCTAATGGCGGAGGAGCCCACTGAAATTACAATGCCTTCGAGAAGCTTCTCTGACGTTAGCGAGCTTCCTCCCTTGCAAGAAGTTCGAGTTGTGGAAGCGGCACCGACACAGGAAATCTCCGCGGAACAAGCCGCTCCAGAACCGCTGCCGGCTGGAACATTTCGAAAGACTGAGACCGAGAAGACCAAGGTGCAGGTGCGCGAGATTGCGCAGACGGCGGTTCGCGAAATCCGGAAGACGCCACCCAAGCTTTACGTCTATGCGATCGGAGTTGCGGTTGCTGTCATAGGGATTTTTCTCGGCGGCTTCCGTCTGTATGACTACTTTCAGGATCGCGATTCTCGCGGCCAGGCACCTAGCACCGTTGCCCAGCCGGCTGCTCCACAACCGGCAAATCCACAGCCTGCACAAACGCCAACGCCGGAAGCTCAGCAGGCGCCCCCGCCCACAGAGGAACCGCAAGCCGAAGTAGCACCTGAGGAAACACGGCCAAGCTCGCCGGCATCTCCGCGGGGCCGAAAAGGCAAGGGGCGCTCGTCCGCGGCAGCCGTGGCACAAGCCCAGCTGAGCGTGAACTCAACCCCGGATGGCGCCGAGGTCACCTTCGACGGTTCCGCTTTGTGTCAAACGCCGTGCACTCTGACGGGAATTGCGCCCGGGCAGCATTTATTAACCGCAAGCAAGGCCGGGTTTGCGCAAGCCAGCCACACGGTATCGCTAGAGTCGGGCGCCAACGCATCGGTGTCGCTGCAACTCTCGCAGTTGACGCCGATCGTTTCGGTTTCAAGCAATCCGGCAGGAGCAGCAATCGTCATCGATGGCAAGGACACCGGGAAGCTGACACCCGCGCAAATCATCCTCGACAAGCCCGGCAAACACTCGATCACGATTCGTCGTTATGGCTATTTGGAAGCCAGCAACAGCGTGAATGTTGAGCTTGGGCAAACCTCAACACTGAACCTGGATCTGACGAAGTTGGGCAGCACAGAGGAAATCAAAGCTGCGGGTGGAAAGTTCAAGAAAGTGTTCGCTCGCGGCGATAGCTCCGGCCAGGGCATCGTCAGCGTGAAGACACAGCCTAAAGGGGCACAGATCATGGTAAACAACCGCGTGCTCGACAAAACCGCCCCATTTGACTTCTATCTCAATCCCGGGACCTACGTGATCGATATCACTATGAACGGGTATCGTCCACTGCATCGCGTCGTGAGTATCCAGGAAGGCGAGAGACTCGCCATCGAAGAAAATTTGCTTCCCGAATAATTTTGAGAAGAGTTAAGGCCGCCGAAGATCGGCGGCCTGACCTCCCCTTTTTTGACTTTTCTACCCTAAGAAATGCGGCTCTCAAGTAAAGCTGCTGGATGGCTCACAAGACCAGGTTAGCGTCCCCAACCAAAATAGCCTTCGAAGCCCCGATTTCCGCGAAACGCAGCCATGTATCCGTCGCGATACGC
This sequence comes from Terriglobales bacterium, assembly GCA_035606605.1. Taxonomy (GTDB): domain Bacteria; phylum Acidobacteriota; class Terriglobia; order Terriglobales; family Acidobacteriaceae; genus Gp1-AA145. The sequence goes on along the minus strand of DATNEX010000118.1, from coordinate 8,483 downwards.
GTCCGCATAACGTTCACGATAGGCGTTGCGATCGCCAAACTCGTGCCGGTATCCACGATCGGCCCAAGCGTACTTACCTCGGGGGTAGGGATTGTAAGGTTTCCCATGCCAGTTGTCTTCGCGTGCAACCTGTAAGCCGTCGCGATATCCAATCTCACGGGCGACGTGCAGGCCGCGACGATTGTCGTAGCCATATCCGCGACCATAGCGGTAGTCGTCATGATCGTAACGCCAGTCCTGCGCATTTGCGAAGCTGGAACCGACGAGCATCGCCAACCCCAATGTAGCCATGCAAAATAATTTCTTCATATATCCTCCTGCGGGGCGCGGACGGCCAGCTTCCGTCGTCCCTGAGCTAATGGATAGAAACACCGCAGCAAGGACAAAGTTGCGAAGCGGACTGGCCCACCTCGAGGACAAGATCCCGACTTCGGTTGGGCCGCCCGGCTGCTATTCCAACCCCTGCTCTCCGCTACGGCGCCAGAGCAAGGGTGTAGGCAACCCTCCGGTTTTGTGCGGTGTTAGACTTTGCTGTCCTGAGGGAGCTCGTATGGCAGTGCAAAAAATTGGAGTTGTAGGCGCGGGTACGATGGGGAATGGCATTGCGCACGTGTTCGCGCGCGGCGGATACCAGGTGGTTTTGTGCGATGTCGAACAAGCGATCTTGGATCGCGCACTGGCAACCATTTCGGCGAACTTGGATCGTGAAGTTAAGAAGGACAGGATTACAGCGGACGAGAGGACTTCTGCGCTCGAACGGATCAAGACCTGCGTGACTCGTGGGCCGTTGGGCAGCTGCGATTTCGTGGTGGAAGCTGCGTCAGAAAAGTTTGAAATTAAGGCAGAACTGTTCCGCGAACTCGATCAGATCTGCAGCCCAGACGTAGTTCTTTCCTCCAACACATCTTCGATTTCGATCACGAAACTTGGGGCGGCGACCAAGCGTCCGGACAAAGTAATTGGCATGCACTTCTTCAATCCAGTGCCGGTGATGAAGCTGGTTGAAGCCGTTCGTGGGCTGGCCACTTCGGATGCGACGTTCGAGACGGTACGAGATCTTGCGGTAAAGCTCGGGAAAACGCCAGTGCAAGTCAACGATGCGCCTGGATTCGTATCGAATCGCGTATTGATGCCGCTGTTGAACGAAGCCATGTTCGCGGTGATGGAAAACGTAGCAAGTCCGGAAGCCGTCGACGAAGTCTTCAAGCTGGGAATGGCACATCCGATGGGACCTCTGGCTCTCGCCGACTTCATCGGGCTGGACGTTTGCCTCGATATCATGCGAGTTCTGCACGGCGGATTGGGTGACCCCAAATACCGTCCATGTCCGCTTTTGATCAAGATGGTGGATGCAGGGCGACTGGGCAAGAAGTCAGGACAAGGTTTCTACAAGTACTGAGGATGCGCGACCTTCCCTTCTATATTTTGGCCATCTTGCTCGGGCTGGGCGCGGGCCTGCTAGAGATCCGAATGGAGGATCTGCTGGTGACGGCGCTGTTTGTCATGGTTGCAACCATGGTGTTGGGTTATCTGCGACCGAAGTCGGCGTGGCGATGGACTCTGCTCGTGGGGGCCTGCGTACCGTTAGCCAGGTTTTGGGCGTTCGCATTTCGGACCGAGCGAGCCAGCCGCGCACAATTGTGGGAATCGGGTTTGGGATTCGTTATCGGCATTGCCGGTGCTTACTGCGGCATGTTTGCGAACAAGGTGATCCATGAACTTTTCCGTCCCGATGGCGGAAGACGGCAGTAGATTCCCGCTGATGTAGCTCAATATGGCTTAACCGAAAAGTTACTCCCGTTTCCACAGTAGAAGAAGGTATGCTCCGCACATGGGTGTGTCTGTTTCGGTGCTGGCGAGCGGCAGCCGTGGCAACAGCGCTGTCATTGAAAGCTCGCAAGTGCGAATCCTGGTGGATGCAGGGATCTCCTGCCGCGAAACCTTCAAGCGATTGAAATCTATCGGTCTGGATCCTCGCAGCCTATCCGCCATTCTTATCACCCACGAACACTCCGACCACGTCAGCGGACTTGCGACTCTCGCGAAGAAGCTCAACCTGCCCGTTTTCATGACGGGTGCAACCCACCAGGCATGGGCACGATCGCTGCGGGATGAAGCTGGTGAACTGCCAAGGCTGCAGAAATTGGAGACCTTCTCCGCGGGGCGCTCGTTTCAGATCGCCGACGTGACCGTAACCGCGTTCACAATTCCCCACGACGCCGCCGATCCCGTGGGTTTTACCCTGCGTGCAGAAGGCATGAAAATCGCCATCGCCACCGACTTGGGCTATATGCCGATGAGCGTTTGCGATCACCTGCGAAGGTGCGATGTGCTGATCGTGGAATCCAATCACGACCTGGAGATGCTGCGAGTCGGGCCTTACCCCTGGTCGGTAAAGCAACGGGTGATGAGCCGGGTCGGCCACCTGTCAAATGAATCTCTCGCCCAATTTTTTGCCAAAGACTATGATAAGAGTGCATCGTACATAGTGTTGGCGCACCTATCAGAGCAGAACAACCATCCGGAAGTTGCCCGTAAAGCAGCCGAGGACGCCTTGGGTCCGCAGCGCACGCTGCTCGAGAACCGGATCCTGCTCGCCGCGCAAGATAGGGCCACGGAAAGTATTCGGCTGTAAGGCTTGAATCGTTGAGGTCAAATCATTTGAGACACTAGCAAAGGTCTCAGTGACACCAGATGGGCTCGATGACCCAACGATTCAATGATTCATTCTCGATTATGAGCGCATGCGTTGATCCGGTTGTGGGCAAGATTTTAGCGGGTTGGCGGTATGACATTTCCGGCCTGGCGCCGGAGATGCGCGGCGACTATGAAGCCCACTTCGCAGAATGCGAGCGTTGCCGGTCGCGGCGAACGCTGCACCGCACCATCGATGTGTCCCTGATCGTGCTGGCGTCGGTCTCCGCCGGAGTCTTCTTGTTGGCCTTCGGCGTAATTCATCATTTTGCGCCACGGCATACGCTGATACTGGAGTTGGTAGCTTTGGGTGGGTTTGCTCTCTCCGCCTTGATTTGGCTGATCGTGGCAGTAGCTACCCCCGCTCCCATGACGGTTGTGGATGTCGCGAGGTTGGGAGCGCGCCACGTGCACGATCGACTGCCAGAGGAGATTCGTCAGCGACTGCCGGAAGAGTTAAGGATGAAGCTGACAGGGTCATAGATACCATCATGGAATCTGCCCGCCGCGGACTACAGATCGTTCGCCTTGCGATGCTGATCAGCATTGCCCTCTATTTCGGAATGGTAAGAATGATTCCCTCCCATGCGAGCCCGAATCCCCTGATTTTTCGCGTTCTTGCGATATTCGCCTTTGCGAATCTAGGGGCGCTCGTTTGGTTGCGAAAGCTTCTGGTCGCCACTCCATGCGAAGTGCTGAGATCTCGTCCAGAGGATGCCGCGGCGCTCGGGAAGTGGAAGTCCGGGCAGTTGATCACGTGGGCACTCGGGGAGTCGATCGCCCTTTACGGCCTCATCCTGCACTTCTTGGGTTTTTCTATGGGGCCAGTGATCCCGTTCTTCCTGACGGGGGCGTTGTTGATTCTGCTCTTCCCACCTAGACTGCCTGACCGAGTTGGGTAATCACTTAATGTGGCAGGTCGCCAGTCCGCGCTTTTCCAGATACTGCTGGTGGTAGTCCTCAGCCTCGTAGAAAGTCACCGCCGGAGTGATCTGCGTCACGATGGGGCCGCGGAATTGGCCGGAGTTCTGCAATTTTTCCTTCGACTCGCGCGCTGCCTGTTCCTGATCGGGGGAATGGAAAAAAATCGCCGAGCGGTACTGGGTGCCATAGTCCGGACCTTGACGGTTCAACTGGGTTGGATCGTGGTTCTCCCAGAAAACCTTCAGCAGTTGCTCATAGGAGACCTGGGAAGGATTGAATTCCACTTCGACGGCCTCCGCGTGGCCGGTGCGGTCGGTGCAAACGTCCCTATAGGTTGGGTTGCCGAAATTGCCCCCGGTGTATCCCACTCGGGTTGCGATCACGCCGGGGATTTGGCGGAAAGTCGCCTCTACACCCCAAAAACAGCCTGCCGCAAATGTCGCTTTCGCCATGAGAAGCTCCGTAATGAGTGCGCTGTGGGTTCGGTTGATTGGATGCCACAAGAAGGAGAATCGGCTCTCTCCTCATGGCCTTCCAAAAGCTAAGTTCAGCTAGAACGTGCTCTCTCCGAGGTTGATGGGGAGAGCGGCACCAATTCCAGTTTCCCCCGCTTTGAGCCGGGAGAATGCTCAAACCTGAACTCTCCCCGTCATGTCTGCGATTCGGGCAACCTCATGATCCCTGCACCAGCGTTCCAGTTCTCCGACAATCTTCTCGGTCGCCCGTGGGTCCCAGTAGCTGGCGGTGCCGATCTGAACGGCGCTGGCACCGGCGAGCATGAACTCGACGACGTCCGCGGCGGTCGAAATTCCTCCCATGCCGATCACGGGAATCTGAACCGACTTCGATGCTTCGTAAACCATCCGCACAGCAATGGGCTTAATGGCGGGGCCGGAAAGGCCGGCAGTCACATTTGCAATGCGCGGCTTGCGGGTTTCGATGTCGATGGCCATGGCAACGAAGGTGTTGACAAGAGAAAGCGCGTCGGCACCGGCCTCCTGGGCGACGTACGCCATCTGGCCGATGCTGGTAACGTTCGGCGACAACTTCACTATCAGCGGCCTCTTGGCGAAGCGCTTTGCTGTCGTTACCAGTTCATCGAGAGTGCGAGGATCGCTGCCAAACTGAATGCCGCCGTGCTTAGTGTTCGGGCAAGAAACGTTCAGCTCGTACGCGGCAATGTGCTCGCCTTCGTTCAGGATTTCGATGGTGTGCTCGTAATCCTCGCGGGTGAAGCCAAATACATTGGCAATCACGACCACATCTTTCAGTTCGCGGAGCTTGGGAAGTTTTCCCTCGATGAAGGCGCGTGCACCGATGTTCTGCAGACCGATGGCATTCAACATTCCAGCGGCGGTCTCAAACAGGCGCGGCGGAGGATTGCCGATCATCGGCTCCTTGGACAGGCCCTTGACGACCAACCCACCAAGGCGATCTAGGTGAACCACGTCCTCGAATTCGACTCCATAGCCGAACGTGCCGCTCGCGGCGATGATCGGATTCTTGAACTCGATGCCGGCGACGCTGACGCGAAGATCGGGAATCATCTTTCCGTCCTGAGCTGGTTATAGACGCGTTGCTAGTTTACACGCGCCTCACCAACGCAAATAGAATGCGGCGGTTATGCCTGACAACCGACATAACAGAACTCGCTACCGACCATGCGAAGCCCTCAAACCCGCCGGGCTGCATCAACTCATGGGCCTGGGTGCAAATGCCGCAGAATTCCTTTAAATTAGGTAAATTCCATGCTCGACCTGAATTTCGTCCGCGACAACATTCCAAGAATTGAACAGATGCTGCGCGACCGCGGATTGAACCCTGACGCAGTGCTGAAGGACTTCCGAACCGTCGATGCGCAGCGCCGACAGGCCATCCAGTCAGCGGAAACAGTTCGCGCGGAACGAAATCGGCTGTCCGCAGAAATTCCCAAGCTGCAGAAGTCAGGCCAAGATGCCAGCCAACTGATTGCCGACGCGAAGGACATGCGCGTGCAGATCCAGGAACTGGAAAAAGCCGCCGAGGAATATGACACGCGCATGAGCGAGGTGCTGGTCGGCATTCCCAACGTACCGCACGATTCCGTGCCGGTGGGAAAATCAGCGGAAGAGAACGTGGAAGTGCGACGTTGGGGCACTCCGCCAAAGTTTGATTTCACGCCGCGGCCCCACTGGGAGCTCGGCGAGCAACTTGGAGTGCTCGACTTGGAGCGAGCGGTGAAGGTAACCGGTGCACGCTTCGCCGTCTATTGGGATCTGGGTGCGAAGCTGGAGCGTGCGCTGGCGAACTTCATGCTGGACATGCACACGAAAGAACACGGGTACACCGAGGTGCTACCGCCCTACTTGGTTAATTCCGAGTCGATGTACGGCACCGGGCAGCTGCCGAAGTTTGCCTCTGACCTTTTCCGCGTACCCCATGGAGACAAGGATTTGTGGCTCGTGCCCACCGCGGAAGTGCCGGTCACAAATCTTTATCGCGATGAGGTGCTGGACAATCAAAAGCTCCCCATTTCGCTGACCGCCTACACACCCTGCTTCCGCAGCGAGGCAGGCTCATACGGCAAGGACGTGCGCGGCATTATTCGGCAGCACCAGTTTCAAAAAGTGGAACTAGTGAAGTTTTCGCGCCCCGAAGAATCGTACGAGCAACTGGAAAAGTTAACCCATGACGCAGAACAAATTCTGCAAAAGCTTGGTTTGCACTATCGGGTTGTCGTTCTATCTACTGGGGACATGAGTTTTTCGTCCGCGAAAACCTACGACTTGGAGGTCTGGCTTCCGGGACAACAGTTGTTTCGAGAGATCTCTTCCTGCTCGAATTTCGAGTCGTTCCAAGCCCGGCGTGCGAATATCCGTTACCGGCAGGAAGAAAAGAAGAAACCTGGTTTTGTACACACACTGAATGGCAGCGGTTTAGCGGTGGGTCGTACGTGGCTGGCGGTCCTCGAGAACTACCAGCAGGCGGATGGCAGCGTAATTGTGCCCGATGCACTTCGTCCATACCTCGGAACGGATCGCATCGTGTCGCGAAAGCTGTAGAAGTTAGCGCCGTGGCGCGAGAAAAGATCTACACTGTAGGCGGACCAAAACCGGGTTTCTGGACTTGATTGGCGTTAAACCGTTACAGCAATGCTTCATAGGGGCCCTGCAATCAGCGCAGATTCGACAGAGTTGAACAAAACCGCGGCCGTCCCGACGCCGGTGGGCGGGGTGTGGCGTACCCTCCGCAGTTTTATCCTTTGGTCCCACGAACGCGGCACCATCCAGTACGACGTAATGGTTACGCTCATCCTGCTGTTTGTTTTCTTCTCGCCGAAGTTCATCAACTTCAACGACCAACCCGTCGAGCGCAACCCGCACCCAACTGCGGTACTGGTGTATCCCGTGGGGAAAAGCCTAGTGTACGAAGTTGATGCCAAGGCAGTACAACCGGGCGAGGATGCTGTGGTTCAAGCTCAACTTCTCAGGGTCATAGAGCCGATTTCGGGCGAAACCAGCATCTCAAGATACGAGGCCGTCAAAGACAAGAAAGGCAAAGTGCTGTCCTACAAGGTCTGGGTGACGCGCGAATGAAACGACACAATCACAGCTGGGAGTTGCGCCGCACATGGATTCTGGCGTTGATGGTGGTCCTCGCAGTACCTGCCTTCTCAAAGCGGAAGCATTCACAGGATGCCGCCCCACAACAGCCAGAATCGGGGCAGGCGAACCTCAAGTCCGGATCACTGGACCAGGTGCTTCGCAGGATGGACGAAAGCGCCGCGAAGTTCCGCAACGCGCAGGCGGATTTTGTCTGGACACCGTACAACTCCGTGATCAACGAAACAGAGGCCCCGGATAAGGGCAAGATCTACTTCCGCAAGGTCGACAACGAGACTCAGATGGCGGCAACGATTCAGCCGCCGGATGACCGGCAAATCGTTTTCACTGGCGGAAAAGTTCAAGTCTATCAACCGAAAACCAAGTTGTTGGACGTCTACGATGCCAGCGCTCACAAGGCCGAGGTAGAAAGCTTTCTCGTCCTGGGATTCGGAAGCAGCGGCGAAGACCTACGCAAGTCGTTTGAGGTCAAGTACGTGGGCGATGAGAAAATCGGCAGCGTACAGACGGAGCATCTGCAACTGACCCCCCTTGCCGAAAAGGTTAAAAAGAGCTTCCCCCGCATTGACCTTTGGATCGATCCCCAAGGACTTTCGCTTCGCCAGCAACTGTTCCAGACCGGGGGTGACTACCGCCTGGCGGACTACTCAAACATTCGCCTGAACGAGAAGATTCCCGATAGCGCCTTCAAGATTAAGACTTCTGGGCCCACAAAGACCGTAACCCATTGAAAAGCAAGTGGAAGAGTCAACATTCCCTTACGATTTTCTAGCTGCGGAAAAGCGGGTGCAGCGCTATACTCGAAAAGCGTCATCCAACTTCCGTCTAATACCCAGCTCTACTACGGAGTGTCATGGCCAAGGTTTTTACGATCCCAGTCCCCCCCGACGTCACCCGCAAGAAAGAACGCGAACGCACCTCGGACCCCCGCTATGTAGATGGGCAGCGCCTGCTCGTTGAGGCTATGAGGTATTTGGCGCAAAGTGATCCAATCGCCAATCGCCATGCCATAGAGCTGCTATCGGAACACGTGCGCACCCGGTTCCGCATGAGCGACTCCCCCCTGATGAGCGAACCGCCGTTGGTTTAAGCCTCAAGGGCTGAGGGATTGTTCTTGTCGCCCGACGAAAGCCGCGGCTGCGAACACGATCAGAATGGGGTACATTTCGAGCGTGTAGCGAGGCTCGGGGTTTTCTAGAGTTCCGAGAAAAGCGGAGCGCACGGCCACCAGCAGAAGCAGCGGTCCGCTACCTGCAAGGGGAT
>DATNEX010000103.1:0-30224 GCA_035606605.1 Terriglobales bacterium | reverse complement strand
TGCGCCCCTTGGCACGGCGCCGGGAAATGACGGCGCGTCCGCTCTTGGTCTTCATACGGGTGCGAAAGCCGTGCGTCTTTGAGCGGCGGCGACGGTTCGGCTGGAATGTACGTTTGGGCATGAAAAATCCTGCGCTCCTGTCTTCGACAACTGCGAATGAGTGAAGGAAAAGTATAAATGACAGCGGGAGAAACGGTAAACCGCAGCCTGATGGTCAGTCATTTGAATCTTGCGCACATAACCTGACCATCGAGGTTTGAGCTGCCGAAACGGTCGAAGTTCGCTACCGACCTCCGCGTCGTCCTTTTTGCCAATTCAGTGTGCGGTACAGGATAGAATCCCTTCGCACTAATGCGAACCCCCGATCGGTTACTCGTCCGCAATCCCGCGTTGCACAAGGATTGCAGCAGTTCGAACGTCATCACTTGACAAAAATTCCGCCAACGTTTTGATTTTGTTCAAGCAAGAATTTTCGTCGAAAAGATTTCCACAAAGGCAAAATTTTTGTGCTAGTATGCCGTTCTGTCGAATCAATTTTTGGATGTGTCCGCGCCAGCTCATGAACTTTACTTCTCTGCTGGCAACTAGAGCGACTCTGTACTGCTGATCAGGTTTATACAAGGGCCAGCCCAGCCACGGCCCGCAAGAAAACTTAATACCTTATGTCCGTTCCGACTCCTACACTCAGTCCGAATCCTTGGTTGCGCGTTCTGGACGCGCTCGAAAAGAAAATCAACCGGCACTCGTACGATACTTGGCTTAAACCGACTCGCTATTCCCACTCAAGCAACGGCATCATGTATGTCCGGGTTCCAACTTCGGATTTCCGCCACGTGCAGGATAAGTACGCTGACCTGATTCAGGAAGCTCTTGACAGCCTGAATATGGATTATCAAGACGTTCAGTTCGTCACTCCCGAAGATGATCCGGCTGCGACACCTGTCCGGCACGATGGCGGACTGTCGGCTCCGACTCCGGGGACTTCGAGCGTTGCTTCAGCTCCAAGTTTTTCTTCGTCACAGGCTCGTTTTGATTGGGATGGCGCCGCGCAACTGAATCCGCGTTACACCTTCGACGCATTCGTGATCGGCAGTGGAAATCAGTTTGCTCATGCGGCATGCCAGGCAGTCTCACAACGACCTTCGAAGGCCTATAACCCGTTGTTCCTGTACGGCGGCGTTGGCATGGGCAAGACCCACCTCATGCAAGCCATTGGGCACGAGGTAAAGCGCGTACAACCCCATGCGGCCATCCTGTACATCTCGAGCGAGAAGTTTACCAATGAGATGATCAACTCGCTGCGTTACGACAAGATGACGTCGTTTCGCGACAAGTTCCGCACTGTCGACGTGCTCCTGATCGATGATATTCAGTTTCTCGCGCAGAAGGAACGCACCCAGGAAGAGTTCTTCCACACATTTAACGCACTGCACGAGTCGATGAAGCAGATCGTAATTGCGAGCGACCGCCCCCCCAAGGAGTTGGCGGAGATCGAAGACCGGCTCCGCAGTCGCTTTGAGTGGGGACTGATCGCGGATATCCAGCCTCCGGATCTCGAAACCAAAGTTGCCATTTTGCAGAAGAAGGCCGAACAAGAGCACGTCACGCTTCCGACCGACGTGGCGCTGTTCATTGCTTCGAATATCCGGTCGAATGTTCGCGAGCTGGAGGGCGCTCTCATCCGCTTGGTCGCGCACTCGTCTCTGATTGGCGCTGAGATTTCGCTGCAGTACGCCCAGCAGGTGCTCAAGAATTTCATTGATTCACAGGCCCGCAAGGTCACAATCGAGTCCATCCAGAAGGCTGTCGCCGAACAGTTCGGGCTCAGGCTGATCGAGATCAAGGCAAAGAACAACTCGCGCGCGATTGTTTATCCGCGGCAGATCGCGATGTACTTGGCAAAACACATGACCGAGGCATCGCTACCTGAGATTGGGCGTCAGTTTGGGGGCAAGCACCATACCACCGTCCTGCACTCGGTCGAGAAGATCGAGGAGACGCGAAAACAGGACAAGGATTTAAACAGGCTGCTGAATAAACTTACCGAGCAATTAGGCGGATAGACAGCAGTTTGGGACGCGTTTTCCAGTTTTCAGCACAGTCTTGCGAACGCATAACTGTGCAGGAATTGTGGAAGGTGTGGGAGAGCGGGTCGGAATTTCAGGTCAGTGCGCAATTGTTCGGCGGCGTTCACGGAAATCGGGATTGATCTTGGACACGAACCCTGAGTCGGCAAGTCGCGCAAGCAATGAAGTTGGACTTGATTTCCACTTTTCCGACGCCCCTACTGCTTCTGCTGTTTTTTATTGGTTTTGAATTTAATATAGGGAAGTCCTAATAGTCGGTGGGCTATAGGCTCAGATTCAAAAGTCCAGCGACAGAGGTTTCGGTCTATGCCGGTTGAAGCGATCGCGTCCGCTGCGGGAACGACCACCATGGAAATCACAGTCAGCAAGTTCGAATTACTCCGTGAACTCTCGGCAACTCAGGGAGTAGTCGAGCGCAAGACCACGATTCCCATCCTTTCCAATTACCTGTTCGAAGCGGCCAGCGACCGCTTGTCCCTGACTGCGACCGACCTCGACCTGAGCCTGCGCACTTCCTGCAATGCCAAGGTGAAGAAGGAAGGCTCGTGCACCATCCCAGCGCGTAAGCTGCATGATTACGTGAAGCTACTGCCCGATGCCGACATCACCCTCAGGCTGCTGGAAAATCATTGGGTCAGCATTCGTTGCGGCCGATCGAATACCAAGATGGTAGGCATGGCGCGCTCGAACTTCCCCAGCTTGCCGGTGTTTCCGACCGCCGGCGTAGTGAGAATTCCTGCGCAGGTTCTGCGCGGCATGATTGCTCGCACCAGCTTTGCAATTGCCAACGAAGAATCCCGGTACACCCTAAATGGTGCCTTGATGGTGCTCAAGCCTGAGTCGATCACGATGGTTGCGACCGATGGGCACCGCTTGGCGCACGTGGAGCGTGCTGGTGAAAAGTTTGAAGGTGTTTCCGGCGAACTTAAGACGCTCATCCCGAAGAAGGCTATGGATGAATTGCGGTCGCTCGTAGACGCGGCCGATGAAGTGGAGAGCATCGAGTTCGCGAAGGACGAGTCAACGCTGTTTTTCCGCATTGGGCCGCGGCTTTTGACGTCGCGACAATTGACGGGGCAGTTCCCCAACTACGAGGCCGTCCTTCCCAAGGACAACAGCAAGAGCATCTCGCTGCACGGTGAGGATCTAGCCGGCGCCATCTCGCGGGTTGCGCAGTTTGCAGACGAGCGCTCGCGTGCGGTCCGGTTGAAGCTCGAAAAGGGTGAGCTGAAGCTTTCAGCATCGTCCACTGAGACCGGCGAATCGGAAGATTCGATTGAGACCGATTACAACGGTGAGCCTCTAACCATTGGCTTCAACGCCCAATACATTTCAGACTTCCTCAAGGCCACTGGCGCGGGCGACGTTCGGTTGGAACTGAAGGATGCCCAGTCCGCGGGCCAGCTTCGACCCGCAGAGGGTGAGGACTATAAGTACCGCTACATCGTGATGCCGATGCGCATCTGAGACGGCGGACGCTCGGAAAGATCGATAGCCCCCGCCCTTTGCAGTGAAAGAGTGAAACAGGGGTGGGAACATCACGATCGCTAAACCCTAGCTAGGCATGCCCACCCATCCTGGCCCCTATCCGCTTCGAGCGCGCGTTCCTGAGTCCTGAAGAGCTGTGCCAACGGCATTTTTCGCGGCCGGGACGATCAATTTCGTGCTAATATCCTTCCCACTCGGGTACTTGGGAAATGGGGCCTGCTCACTGAAGCTTCATGGAAGCTGTAGGAGGCGCCATGTTTCGGAAGTGCCTGGTTCTGTTTCTCCCAGCTGTCGTTCTTTTCCCGTTCGTTACTCCAGCCGCAGCCAGAGATCTGATCCCCGCAGGAACGATCATTTACTGCACCCTGGACGAGCCTAACTTCTCATCGAAAACCGCCCAGGTCGGCGACCCTGTGCTGTGCAGCCTGGGGCCGTTACGCTCGTTCGGGCGGACGGTGTTTCCTCGCGGTGCGCAGCTCAGCGGCCATCTGCAAGACTACAAAGATCCCGGTCACTTTTTCGGCAAAGGATCGCTGTCGCTGGAATTCGATCGACTGATTCTTCCGAATGCCGAAGTTCTACCGCTCACGACGAAAATTATCTCTGCGCCGCACCAGAGGGTCGACAAGAAAGGATCGATCAAGGGCAAAGGGCATCCCCGGCGCGATGCCCTTCTGTGGATGGTTCCGGTCTTTTGGCCGATCAAGGTCCTGACGCTGCCGGCGCGGGGGCCGTTCCCAACCCTCAAAGGGGAAAGCCGTCTGGCGATGCGTCTGATGGAGGACGTCGAGCTGCCGCTGCCGGTTACGGCACGGAACTCTTATCCGGCGCCCCCCTGGGTGAACCAGAACAGCAGCTATCGGTCGCCATCGGCGATTCAGCCCGCATCGGCCGGGATGCCCCGGCTGATTCCGCGGTCGGAATACGCATCGACAGTGTCAACTCTTTCGGTGCAGCCTGAGGCATCCGCCTCATCGGAGCGCGTCACTTCGGCTCCAGCCCAGCCCGTCACGATCATCGCCTTGCAGGCAGGGGCGGCCGTGCTCGCTCGCGACTACTGGGTCGAAGGTATGAATATCCATTGCGTCGCGGAGAACGGCGCCGAGCAGCAGGTGCCGCTTACTGCGGTCGATCTCGCCCAAACCGTGAAAGTCAACCAGGAGCGCAATGTGTCGTTTTCGTTGCGCTCGAGGGGGACATTGGAGCAATAGATTTCTCGATTGGCGCTAGCAGCAGGTTCCTCGACGAGCAGGGTGATTCCCCTTGCCAATCACCCTGTTTGTCCCTTCTCGCCTTGCGCCACGCCGAACAAATACACATTCAACAGCGTGAACAGCGCAGCCGACATGGCGAACTTCAACGAAACGGGAATGCCCGTCGGCGAAACGAAGGCCTCAATGGTGCCTGCGACGATCAGCAGGGGAACAATTCCGAGCACGAGCGAAGTCGCATCGCGGCCGGCAGCCGCGAGGGAGTCGCGGCGAGGCAGTGTGCCGGGGAAGAGCAAGCCGTGGGCGATCCTGAAACCTGCACCTCCCGCGATGAAGATCGCGGGCAATTCCAGCGCCCCGTGAGGTGCGACAAAGCTCCACAGGCCCAGACTCATGCCGGCTAGTGCGCAGGTTACGCCGATGACGCCGATCAGCAAACCATTGAAGAAAATCATGTACAGCGTGCCCAGGCCTGCCGTGATGCCGCTGGCGTAACACATAAACGACACCGACATGTTGTTGGTCATGATTGCGCCTGAGGCGCGGGGCTTGACGGAAATGATGCGGTCAGTCCACATTTCCTTGCGCTCGATCTTCTGCAGCATCTGCGGGCTGAGCCAGCGTAGCTTGTATTCCGGGTCTTGCAGCGTAAGAGCGGCTCCCGTAAGTCCCGCGATAATGAAGATCCCCAGGGCCAATGCCACATAGCGTACGTTCCGCCGAAACATGCGGGGATAATCTCGGGCGAAGAAGTGCACAATGGCCCAGGGACTCGCGCGATGACCGGCGTAAATGATATTGTGAGCCCGCGCCATCAACTGATTGAGGTAGCGCGCAAAGTGGACGGAGCTGGGATCTTGGCGGATTGCCGCCAGATCAGCTGCGGTTTGGCGGTAGAGCAGGCTAAGTTCCTGCAGTTCGTCGTGGCTGAGTTTTTTTACCCCCGGAGCGCCAGCCGAGACTAGCGCTTCGAGTTTTTGCCAGTACGGTTTGCGCTTTTCAATCCAACTTGTGGAGATCACTCGTGGAGTCCCTCGACCGGCTCGACATTGATACGCCCGAGCAAATCTCGCTGGAGCTGCCGCTGGCCGGTATCGGCAGCCGCTTCCTGGCGCTGACGCTCGACAGTTTAATCCAGGTCGGCGTGGTTATTGTACTCATGATCATGGGATGGATCGTATCCATGTCCTACACTGAGATCTCGGGCGCGGCGGACAAGTTCTTCTCCGAAACCGTTGGCACCATCGTTGTGATTGTGGTGCCGTTCTGCCTTTATTGGGGATACTTCGCCTTTTTTGAAATCCTTTGGCAGGGGCGCACCCCAGGGAAACGGGTAGCGGGACTGCGCGTGATTCACCAGACAGGACGGCCCATGACGGCGATCGAGTGCATCGGTCGCAACCTGATTCGGGTAATCGACATGCAGCCGGCGCCGATCTATGCCGTTGGCCTCATCTGCATGATGTGCAACAAGCAGAACCGCCGAGTGGGCGACTTCGTTGCGGGAACGATTGTGGTCCACGACCGAGCCCTCGATTCGGTTTCCCCAACATGGGGTACTACAACTTCCGCGACTCCCGTGCCGCTGGAATTACGTAAGCTTTCATCTGATGAGTTAGTGCTGATCGAAACCTACCTGAATCGTCGCTACGACTTGGACGCGACGGTTCGCAATATGACAGCGCAGCGAATCGTCACGATGATCAGCGAGAAACTAGGCATTTCGAAACCGCCTGACCAGCGCGATGACGACTTCCTCGAGAGCGTCGCCCGGCAGCTGCGCGATGGTGCATCCTTCCGGTAGCATGCCGGATCTCTGCGCATGTCAGTCCGAGCGAAACCCGTGAACTCTGTTCTTTCAAGGGAAAAGCCTGAAATGCGTACAGGGTTCGCTTGTGAGGCGCTCACGATGATTCATCCCTGGCTATTGAGGATTGGATGGAGCTGTTTTCTGTAGGGTCATCTTGTGCGCGGCTACGCATTCGGTCGCAGGATTGTAGTCGAGCGTTCCCGAGAGGTCGTCTTTCGTGGCCTCGAATTCCAGTGGAGGCTGGCGCACGCGCGACGGGAGTCCGGTGAACTTGGCTTTGCCATCGGCGTTGGTGCCAACTTCGAGATCGAGCTTGTGAAACCCTCCGAATCCATATGCGATGTGGACCTTCACGCTGGCAGCGTAGACCGGCTTGGAATCAGGGCCAAGCACCGTCACTTCCAACGAGCATCGCCCGAGGCCGCCATCAACAACTCCAGGCTTCTCGGAAGCTTGGGCGTGCATGGAACCATTGCAGGCGAACCAGAGAACACAGACCAAAGGCAGGGATTTCATGGGCGAGATTATAGTCTTCCAACTGGGAGTTCTGGGCGAATGACGAAGCACCTGGGGTTCGGTAGCCAACCATCAAGCGATTAAAATGGCGCGCTTCCCGTCTCGAGCCGCCCTAATCTTCTAAACTGAGGCTATGACGGACATTGGAAAGGTGCTTCTCGTTCTCGGGCTGGTGGTGGCCGCCGCCGGGCTGGTTTTCATGTTGCTCGGTAAGACCAATCTACCTTTGGGGAGATTGCCGGGAGACATTCTGTATCGTGGGAAGCACACGACATTTTATTTCCCGTTGGCTACATCGATCCTGCTAAGTGTGGTGTTGTCTTTGGTGTTGTATCTGATTGGAAGATTCAGGCATTAATGCGGCCCCAACCTGCAGGTTTCGCTGGATAGGGCGTTTCAGGGTGACAGACCGAACTATTCCGTCAGCCAGCCCCACCAGTTGCCGCATTCGATCTCATTCGGCGCGAAGTGAAGGGTTTTGTTGCTCTTTTCTACCCACAAGTAGGCGTGTTCCGCGCGGTCGTTCACGGTTACTTGGATCAGCACGCCGCTGTCACTCGCATAAGAGCAGTTAATGCGATGCGACTTGATGATTCCCCAATCGCCCGATGGACCCCAGTCGCGATAGAAGTCTCCGAAGCTGTAGTTGGCGTACTTCTCTGGATGTTGCTTCCAGTCGGGGTCCTGCATCCACAAAGCATAGGCGCGTTCCACGTCCTTCTGCTGCAACGCGGTGAAAAACTTGCCAGCGATCCGTCGCTCGGGGTAGTGGCGGAGGTGGTATGCGACCCAGGCGAGGATGAGCGCGACCAATATGTACAAAATGATTCGACGTCTTCGCCGCCTATCACGCGTCTCGTCGTACTCCTGTGCATCCATCAGGGACATGACTTACTAAGCATAATGGAATCCGGGGAAGAAGAAAAAGTTCCAGCCAGTCGCCGACTAATTGCTAACCGAGGAACCAGCAGTTTCACGTTAAAATCAGAGCCCCCATGTCTTCCTCTGAGTCCGAAATTACACACGTGAGCGACACGGCTCTGATGGTTGCCGCCGTGCGTGCTCATGAAACCGAACTGGAAGACGCTTATTTCTGCGATCCATTTGCAGCCCGTCTGGCTGGGGAGCGGGGGGTTGCGATCCTCAATGCGATGCCATATGCGAATGTGGCGAGATTCGGACTGGCGGTGCGCACCCGCTTGATCGACGACTTGTTACTGGAAGCTCTGGCTGCGCATCCGATCGCGACGGTACTGAGCGTCGGCTGCGGGCTCGATACCCGTCCCTGGCGCCTCGAATTACCGGCAGAATTGCGCTGGATCGAGATCGACTTCGCCGATGTGCTCGACTACAAGGAGCAACTCATGTCGGGCGAGAAGCCGCGCTGTCGGCGCGAGCGGCTCAACGTTGATCTGAACCATCCCGCGCAGCGTCGCCTAATGTACGAGGCTACCAGTTCTGATCCGTCGCTCATGATTACCGAAGGCGTGCTTATGTACCTACCGGCGGCCACGGTTGAAGCGCTGGCCTCTGAAGTCGGAACTCGGAGCAGCGTCGACTATTGGATCAGCGACATCACCACCACGGGTTTCAGGAGAGCCCTCGGCGGAGGACCGGACACCATGAGTCCTATTCGCCACGTGCAAGCATCCGACGCGCTTGAAGGTGAGCAGATTCTCGAGGTGCTAAATCGCCAGGCCTGGACGACGGAGTCCCGGCGAAGCTACATCAGCGACGTCGCCTTTACCCGGCCGCGGATGCTTCGCATGATGGGCGGCAACCCGCCACCTCCTCGGCCATTTCCTCCTGGCGATCCCACCGGGGTCCACTGTTTTGCCTGTCGATAATCAGGCAGAACACCGAGCACCCCCAAACGACTCACGCCCTGTACACCTCAGAAACGTGCTTCCGGCGTAGGTCGAGTCCCCTCGTTGCCGCAATTGGGGTGATCCCTTTATAATTCGATTATTGCAGAAGCATAGAAGTACTGGGAAATCCTCGCACCTGTTCGTACTTACCACTTGAGACGGACGCGAAGACAAAAGAGACTGTGGTGGGGGCAATTACGGGGATTCACACGGGCTTGGCTTCCCACTTGTTATCAATTAGATTCTTGCCTTGCATGGGAAGTAGCTCGTAAACGAGTCATTGCACGCCGCTGCGCTACAATGCACGCTTGCATGGATTCGGCGAGAATTGTCGAGAGGCTCGGCCCTTTCCTAGAGAATGACGTACTCTCGGCCGAGCAGCTTAGCCTGATCTCCGCGCATTTGGAGCTATTGCGGAAGTGGAATGCATATGTGAATCTCACGTCAGTTCGCTCGGACGAGGCTATTGTCAGCCGCCATTTTGGGGAGTCACTGTTCTCCGCCCGCAAGCTGAAGCCGCTGATCCCATCCGAAGCGTCCCTGGTGGACTTTGGTTCTGGAGCCGGTTTCCCTGGAATTCCAATCAAGATCTGGATTTCAGGGCTCAGAGTTGTGCTGATCGAGTCCCGACAAAAAAAGGCAACATTCCTGAACGAGGTCATCAGGACCCTTGGCATTGAGGGAATTGCAGTTTCGAACCGCCGGGCGGAGGAGTTCGAAACTCAGGCCGACGTAGTGACCCTCAGGGCTGTCGAGAAGTTTGAGCAGATCCTCCCCATAGCGGAACGGCTGGTCAGACCCGGGGGGAGGCTGGTGCTCCTGATTGGATCACAACAGGCTTTCGTTGCCAGTTCGCTCTTGCCGCAGTTCACCTGGCAGGAGTCCCATGAGATCCCTCTCTCATCGTCACGGATTGTGTTGATCGGCCAGGCGCCGCATTGAGCGAAGCCGCGTTTCGATTCTGTTCCACGTGGAACACTATCGCGCTAGACGTGTGCTCGACTGGTAATCGTCGATTCTTTTCCCCAGGCACGCTCCCCAGGGCTGCTCTGCCCGGGATAACAAGCCAATACCTGCGATGTTCCACGTGGAACATCGCACACCGCGTGCACCCGAGGGAGTTGCCTGCTCACCGATGTGGAAAGCACGTCCGCAACTCCCGTAACTCACTGCGAACTAAAGAAATTACGATTCACTAGTACCTGCACAGCACTCCGGCATTGAAATTGGCGCCGAACCGGGACTATTCTGGCGTTGCTCTCGCATTTCTCCACGAACAACTCCCATGGCTCGCATTATCGCTGTCGCCAATCAGAAGGGCGGCGTAGGGAAAACTACGACCGCAATCAATCTCGCGGCTTCGCTAGCCTCGGCCAACCTCAATACGCTCCTTGTGGATTGCGATCCTCAGTCGAACGCTTCGAGCGGTGTTGGCCTTGCCAAGGATCCGGAACGAAACAGCACCTACAAAGTGTTAGTTGGGGAGTGCGACGCGTTCAGCGCGCTCCAACCTACCGCTCTCGAACGGCTTTTCGTTCTGCCGGCGAACAAGAACCTTGTAGGGGTAAATTTCGAGCTCGTCGACGCCGACAAAAGAGAATTTCGGCTCCGCGACGCGTTGAATACTCTCCGGGAGAAATTCAATTTCATCGTCGTCGACTGTCCTCCAGCTCTCGACCTGTTGACTCTGAACTCCCTGGTAGCGGCCGATTCTGTGTTGATCACCATGCAGGCCGAGTATTTTGCGCTCGAAGGAATCTCTGAGCTTCTCGACACGATTGATCGAATTCGCGGGGCCCTGAATCCCACCCTCGAGATTGAAGGCGTGCTCTTGACGATGTTCGATGAGCGCACGAATCTCGCACAGCAGGTGACGGCCGAATTGAAGAAGTTCTTCGGCGACAAGCTCTTCACCACCACAATTCCCCGCAATGTCCGCTTGGCGGAGGCGCCAAGCCATGGAAAGCCGGTGCTCCTGTATGACGATAAGTCGCGCGGCGCCGAGAGCTACCTGCAGCTCGCGAAGGAGATCGTTGCTAGGCGCATGCCCGGGTTTGTGGCCTTCCCGGAGCCAGCCCCGGCTGAGGCCGCTCAGCTGGGCGATGGCGCGGAGAAGCGCGTAGTCAACGGTCCGCGCTGGCGGCGTTGGCGGGAGCGTAACAAGCTGATCACGATGGATTTGAAAGGCTGAGGCACCGGCGATGCGTCGGTCGAATTGTGAAATCCATGCGGGAGTAGCCACTCTAGGCCGCTCGATCGATGCCGCAAGAGGGAAATTATATCGTATTACGACATAATTTTTGGGGGAGCTGATTCATGAGCGTCATTGAAGAACACAAAGAAAAACGTCGCGCCTTGGGGCGCGGACTCGATTCACTTCTGCCTTCCGGGCCACGCCTGGCAACAGCTTCCGCGCCTCCGCCCGCGGTCATGCCTCCGCCCATTGTTCCTGGGGCTGCCATTCCAGTGCCAGAGGTTGCCGAAATGCGCTCGGCTCGCCCCGCCGATGACGCCGTCCACCAGATTGCGCTCGATCTGATCGATCACAACCCTTATCAGACGCGCACCAACTTCGAAGAGGCGGCGCTTCAGGAGCTGGCAGAGTCAATCAAAGAAAACGGATTGGCCCAACCCGTGGTTGTGCGCCCTGGAACAGGCGGACGATTCATACTGGTGCTCGGTGAACGCCGATGCCGCGCCTCGAGGCTGGCAGGGAACTCTGCCATTCCTGCCATCGTCCGCCAGTTGGGAAATGAGCAAGCGGCGGAGCTAACTGTCATTGAAAACCTGCAACGCCAAGACTTGAACTGCCTGGAGCAGGCGCATGCCTTTGCTCGATTGAGCCGGGAATTTAGCCTCACGCAAGAGCAGATCGGGAAGCGCGTCGGGACTTCGCGCGAATCGGTTGCGAACTACATGCGGCTGCTAAAGCTGCCGGCTGGTGTGCTGGATCTAATTGGGGCTGGAAGGCTTGGATTCAGTGAAGCCCGTATTTTGCTCGAGGCCGCTGCGCATCTCGACGTCGAAGATCTTGTGAAGTTAGCGCAAGACGCAGTTGACAGAGAGTGGACGGTAAAGGAACTAAACGCCCAAGTCGGCCGCCTCAAGAACCCTCTCAGCGACGGTTCCAACACGAAAGCGGAGAGGCGAGTCGATCCTAATGTCGCGGACGCGGAGCGCCGCCTGCGCGAAGCACTTGGCCTGCGGGTTCAGGTGCTCGCGCGTCCTAACAACAAAGGCAAAGTCCTCATCCGCTATGAGAGCGTCGAGGACTTTGACCGAATCTTGGAGTTACTAGCGCAGGACTAATGAACCCGGTTCGATAAGAACCACCCTAGTAACAAGTGGTATAGGCCGACTCTCTCCTCTTCGATTGCAGGTTGAGGAACTAGCCATGCCATCGATTTGGCTGCTCTGAGTGGGACTTCGGCATCTTCTCGAGAATCTGTTCACGTTGACCTAGCGCTGACCAGCCTATGCAGGCCTAAGGCCGCCAAACGCGTTCCACTTGCCTTTTCGGCAAGCTTCCCTGCCATGAGGCCTGTTCGTCCCACACGCTCTGGTGGGAGGAAAGCTCAACAGAGACTGCAAAGGGCCGAGTCGAGGGCAGCACACGGTACAGACGAGACGAAGAGAACCAGAGTAGTAACAAGTGGGAAAACCCGGCTGCAATGGCCGGGCCTAGATAGCTTGAAGTGGAGCGAACACCCCCAAAAAGCAAGGACTCGAGTGGAGTACAAAGCCGGCGCGATGAGCCCTACTGGAGCGAACCGGGCGTATTGGGGGAATCCAACAGGGAAAGAATCGAGTGGGCTTCCCGCTAGCCGAAGATTACCGAAAGCACGTTTGGTCCGGCCTCAGATTTCACCTGACTGAACGCCCAGGCATGCGCAAGATCTGTTGTGATCGCCCTCCCGAGAGAGTTTGGGGCACGCTTGATCTCACCCCTTTGCTGCCTGAGAGGTCCGCAATTTACGGCTTGGCGAAGTGCCTCCCAATCACAAAGGCCGGATTGTCATCGAATAAAGACGCAAGGATCTGGACAGGCCAAAAGGTCATCTTTGGTGTGAGAACTCCTGTCGGCATCGTGGCTTTGGGTGGATGGCAAAGCCGGGTGGGATCTACCCAGGATTCGTCTTTCTTGACAACTTCAGGTACAATGAAAGTGCGTTTGATTTAGCGGTACTTTGCATTTAGCAACTCCCGCCTTTTCCCGACGGCCAAACCTGGCTTTGTAGGGTACGCCGGCGTGACCTGCCTGCAGAAGTCCAGCAAAACTCAGCGCGATTTCAACACAAAGGAACACAGCAACATCATGGAAACAGGAACAGTAAAGTGGTTTAACGACGCCAAGGGTTATGGATTTATCAGCCGCCAGAACGGCGAGGACGTGTTTGTTCACTTCTCGGCCATTCAAGCCAATGGTTTCCGCAGCCTGCAGGAAGGTCAGCAAGTACAGTTCGACGTTGTGAAAGGCCCCAAAGGGTGGCAGGCCGAGAACGTAAAGGCTGTCTAGTCAACCACTTACAATTCGTTTCAAGGGCGACCTGCAAAGGTCGCCTTTTTGTTTGCAGCCCGCCAAGCCGTTGTAGACCGAAAGCAGCATACGTTGATACCCCGAGAAACCCTATCCATCGCGCTCACAGCAGATCAAAGCTGACCACGACTGACGCCTTCACCGTCAGTTGCCCCGGCGCGGTCGACGGGGCGGACGACCTCGTTTGTTCCAGGGCAACGTTGGCCAGTCCTGCCATTGGGGACCCCTCCCACTGCTGCACCTCTTCGATCGCGTAGGTCTTCCCGATCTGGTTGCCTAGAGCCAGCGCCAACGCGAGCGCCTTCTCTTTTGCAGCCTTGGCAGCCTCGTCTCGTGCCTGGTCCTTGTACTTTCTCAGCTCGCTCGATTGGTATTCGACACCGTCAATGCGATTGGCTCCCGTGGATATGACAGCATCCATGACGTTATCGAGTTCGGAAAGATTGCGAATCGTGACGGAAAGTGATTGCGTAGCCGTGAAGTTGGTGATCCGCAGGCCCTTGCGATAATCGATCATGGGTTGAAGGGCCAAGTAGGCGGTCTGAACATCCTTGTCCTCAACTCCGTGGGCCTTCAGAGCCGCCAGAATCTTTCGCGAGGCTTCGTCCACCGCCGCCTTTGCATTTTTTGCTGTGGCACTCTGTCGCTCAACACCGATCTCGATGACCGCCCGGTCGGGAGTGACCTTAACTTCTGCCGTCCCGGTCGTCTTCACAAACTTTGGTGGGGCGCAAAGTTGCTGAGATTGCGCCATCCCAGGAGCAAGACACACCAATGCCGCCATAGCCAGCTTATTCATGATTCGCCCTCCAGCTTGTTTTGACAGGCAAGTTTGCCTGAATCAAACTTACTTGCGCTTTCCGCTACGTGCCATTAAACCGGCCGCATGCGCTTGCGGAGGCCATTCGCCAAAACGGTGATGATCACAAGCAGCGTTATGAGCGAAATGGTTCCGAGCGAAATCGCGCAGTACAAACACCAAACTCCGAGCACGCGCTCCTCGATGTGAGCGAGGTATAAGGCAAAGGCGAGCGCCGGAATGGCAAGGACCAATATCACGCCGTATCGGCGGAAGAGGGCGAGAACTCCGAGCAGTAAGTATCCGGCAATTCCGATTACAGCGACGGGAATACCGTGCTCGCTCCCGCTAGGAACTACTGCGTAGCGACTGTGGTTCACGATGCCGCAGTCCCAGCGGTCGTTGATGTCGCAGGGCGACTCTCCGTAAGGACGATATTTCTCGCGCAAGGCGAGCGCAGAAGCGGTAATGCCAATAAGAGCAAGAATGATGAGGGCGTATTTCATTGTTGAGCTTCTCTTTGAACGGGCTGCAAGAAGGTGGATTCCTCGATTCGGCAGACTGAAACACCTCGCGATTTATTCCGCATGGTTCGAAAACAAGGGAGATCTTCATCCTACTACTTTGCCGGGGGAGCAGAGGAGTGGCCGGTGACCACGACGTTTTCAAGCCAGGAATCGTCGCCCTCGACGACTATATCGGCCGTCACAAGATCGCCAGGGGAGAGTTTGTCGAGTTCCCCGGCAGGCTTCACGAGGTAGGGCATGATCATCGCGTCCATGAAGCCGGGGACCTCTTCCCCGTCAATGTTGACCATGTTTGCGCGCTGGTCAACGGAAACGACCTTGCCCTTCAGGTGATAACGTTTGGCGGAGGATCGATTCTGGGGTGTGCCGCCCTGATTCGCGCCCTTCTGGCAGGACGGGGAGAAGGCTGTAAGTAGAGACAGCATGAGGAGCGTAATGAGGAGCCGCATTGCTTTCTTTTCGCCCTTCCGGACTCTATAGGGTTGGTTGCCTCGCGCCGGTTGCCCGGGACTGCACCCGCTTAGCGCCTAGATTCCCATGACCCCGTAGTGGCGCTGGAGTTCTCGAGGGCAACTAACCGCGGTATACAATCTTGCCACCCACGATGGTCGCCACCACTTTGCCGATCAGCTGCCGGCCGCTGAAGGGCGAGTTGTGCGACTTCGAACGAGTCTTCGCGGCGTCGTACGTCCAGCGCTTCTTGGGATCAAAAATCGTCACGTCGGCATGACTGCCGTGCAGGAGGGTGCCGCGTCCGCGCAGATCGACCACCCGCGCCGGACCTGCCGTGAACAGCTCCACGATCCGCACCAGCGGGATTTTGTTCTCCACGTGCAGGATCGAAGTTGCGAGCCCGAGCGCCGTTTCCAGACCGGTAATTCCGAACGCCGCCCGCTCGAACTCGACAATCTTCTCGTGCCGGGCATGAGGCGCATGATCGGTGGCGATGGCGTCCACGGTTCCATCGCTCAAAGCAACGATGAGCGCTTCACGATCTTCGCCGGTCCGCAGAGGCGGATTCATCTTGAAATTGGCATCGTATTCGTGTACGTCGGCGTCGGTAAGGGCAAAGTGATGGGGTGTCACTTCACATGTCACGCGAGCACGATTGCGCTTGCCGCGACGTACTGCGGTGAGAGCATCCGCGGTTGAAAGATGTGCCACGTGCAGTCGTGCGCCATTGAACTGCTGTGCAAGCTGAACGTCGCGGTCGACGATGTTGGCTTCGGCTGCGGCGGTCATGCCGCGCAGGCCTAGCCGAAACGAACTCGCCCCTTCGTGCATGGAGCAGTTCTGTGTCAGGCGCGTGTCTTCGGCATGCTGAACGATCGGGAAATTGATCTCGGCGGACGTTCGCAGCGCATCCCGCATGGTGGTTTCGCTGAGGATCGGCTTTCCATCATCGGTGACAGCGACTGCGCCGGCACGCTGGAGCGCGCGAAAATCGGTAAGCACGGCACCTTTTGAGGCCTGGGTTGCCGCCGCAATTGGGAACACGTTGACCACCGCGCCGCGTTGCGGCTGACGTACCCAGGTTACCCACTCCGGCGAATCCAGCACAGGTGTGGTGTTCGGCATACAACAAACGCTGGTGAATCCGCCAGCGGCAGCTGCCGCTGTTCCGCTTGCAATGGTTTCCTTGTAACCCTGCCCTGGCTCGCGCAGGTGAACATGGAGATCGATAAAACCCGGCGCGACGATCATCCCACGAGCGTCAATGGTTTCAGCCGTCTTAGCGTGCACTTTGCCTGGGGCAGCCACTTCGGCCACCTGGCCATCGCGCAGCAAGACGTCCATCGGAGCATCGACCTTGGCGACCGGATCGATGACACGGCCGCCGCTGATCAAAATGGATTGTGTCGTCTGTTTCACAGCGCTCCACACTGAGTCATTGAGCCACCGTCATCGAGCGAGGAAAAACGCCCGCCTATGCACCTTCCACGACGATGGTCCAATGTCTCCAATTGACTGCTAGTTTCCTTTTCCGAATGCTCTTGCCAAGACTGCCATTCTCACCGGCACGCCATTGTGCACTTCTTCGACGATCACCGAGTGCGGTGAATCGGCTACTTCCCATGTCAACTCGAGGCCGCGAATGATCGGTCCGGGATGCATCAACAGCGCGTCTGGTTTGGCCAGTCGCAATCGCGCCGTCGTCATCTGATAGCGCGCGATGTAATCCGGCAAGCTGATTTTCAGTCCCGCCAAGCGCTCGCGCTGCACGCGGAGAATCATCACCACGTCGGCACCGCGAACTGCTTCTTCACAGCTCCGAGAAATCCTGAGATCCTTTGCCAGAGTGCCTGCGACTTCCGGCAGAAGCTCGGGAGGGCCGCACAGGGTGGTGTGCGCACCCAACTTACCGAAAAGGTGTATGGCCGAACGAGCTACGCGGCTGTGGTAAATGTCACCGACAATGGTGATGTTCAATCCGCTAAGCTTCTTCTTATGCCGCAGGATCGTATATGCGTCGAGCAACGCCTGCGTGGGATGCTCATGCATGCCATCCCCGGCATTGATCACCGGGATATCGACGTAGCCCGCCATTAGGTTTGGCGCACCGCCGTTCGGGTGGCGGATCACAATCACGTCGGCACCCACCGCCCGCAGGGTATATGCCGTGTCGAGCAGCGACTCGCCTTTCTCAATGCTGGAGCCACTGGACAACACCAAAGTCGTACTCGCTCCTAACGCCTGCGCGGCAATTTCAAAGGAGGTTCGAGTCCGCGTCGAAGCTTCATAAAAGAGCAGTAGAACTCGCTTCCCTCGCAACAAAGGCCGCGGCTTTGCGGGACTCATCCTCTGCGCAAGCTGGAGGAGACCGTTGATGTCCGCGGCGGAGAGGTGCTCGATCCCCAGCAGGGAGCCTCGGGCCGCCGTCCTCTTTTCCATCACTTTCGTTGTTTGCATCGCCTAGTCTTTAGCGACGAGAAGAACTTTCTCGGAGGCATCTACTTCGCGCAGCAAAAGCTCGATCATCTCGTCCTGCGTGGTCTGCACCTTGCGCCCGACAAAAGCCGCCTCGATCGGCAGCTCTCGGTGTCCACGATCAATGAGTACACAAAGTTGCACCTGCTTCGGCCGCCCATGACGGAACAGCGCGTCCATGGCCGCCCGCGTTGTCCGCCCGGTGTACAAGATGTCGTCCACCAGCACGATCTTCTTGCCTGTGATCGAGAAACCGATCTCGGTCTTTTGCACCACCGGCTTGGCCAGGGGAGATAAATCATCGCGGTACGCGGTGATGTCCAGCGTCCCTACCGGAATTGGGATTTTCTCAATCCTTTCAATCATTTGGGCGATGCGCTGGGCAAGGAATACGCCTCTCCTACGAATTCCCACTAGACCCAAGTCATTCGCCCCGTCATTCTTTTCGATAATTTCGTGAACCAGGCGCACCAGCGTCCGTTCAATCTCCGAGGCGGACATCAGCTGGGCCTTCTCCCGGGTTTGTGGCTGGCGAGGAGGGGCTTTAGTCATGAACGGTGCATGATACGCGGGCGAGGCACTGTTGAGCAAGAACCTGTGGCAGAAAGGCCGAAGTCAGCGGCCCGAGCGTCGTTGCGAAAAGGCGGCGGATGCCAGGCCAGCGAGCCCGGATATGACCACCATGACGATGCAAGTGACGAGCATGCCGAACAAAGTCAATACCACGAATCCCTGCGCGGTTTGAAAGTATTGAAAGATCTGCTGGGCCTGAGGATCCGGATTCGCGGCTTGATATTGCCGGATCATCTCGAGCGTTCGTTCGCGCAATTCGCCGTTTCCGCCTTGCGCGGCGATGTTGACGGTGCTCACCAGGACCAGCATTCCGAACAGCAGTAGGCCACTCAGCGCGCCGAGCCGGAACCCTAACCGGGGAGGGACGATTAGATCGAACGTCGCTTTGCGGAAAAATCGGACCGCAAGGATTCCTGCCAGTGGAACAGCAATGAGCACTCCACCACGAATTGTGCTGATTAGAGCTGCAATGACGGCAGCGTAGATGGCAGCGCGCAGGAACCGCGCCCGGTCAGAGGCGCGGGAGGGGTAAGCGATCCGCTCCGGGAGCGGTGTCGCAACCGGGGACGGCGGTACGGTTTCCGGGTGAAGGCGCACCACCTCCGAGGCAGGCTCGCGCGACTCGAAGGTTATCTGCGGGGCCTCGCACGTCGGGCAAAACGGGGAACTGTCATCGACCGCCGCGCCGCAGCGGCTGCAGGGATGTTGCACGATAGGTTGATTATCTCAAAGCTGAGCGGTCGGACGGAAACACGTTGGCTCGTACTGAAAAACAGCGGGGAGTTCAATCCTTTGAGAGCGATCGCTTATGGGGTTGGATCTCGGTTTCGTCAACCAGGAACGAAGTTGGAACGAATATGGGCGAATTCCCTAGATCGTGTCTTCCTTGCCGCGCAGGCGCACGTAAACCAAGGCGAAATCGGCCCCTTTGTCCTTAGGGTCAATTGCCACGATGTGCTGGTTGCTCTTTTTGCCGGCTTTCAACTCGATTGTCTTGCCGTTGTTGTCGCCATCACATTTCAATTCTTCGGAATCGCGATCATTCCCGGAGTGAGGCCCCCATTTATGGTCTGCGGTGTGGCACTCCAGTACGGTTCCGAATCTCTTCAGCTGTTCTTTGTAGAAAGTGACAAGTTTCGATGGTGGATCGTCCGACTCATAACTGACGGCTACTACCCTCACGCCATACCCAAAGCTCGAGATGTTGACGTTGGCGCTCTTTTCGTCATTGTCGCCGGTACTTGGCTTCAGCCTCGCCCCGGCATACACCGGCAGTCCGGTGTCCTTCACATCGGCGCCCTTATCCACATGGATCTCGCCGAATGGAGTCTTGATATCGACGTTCTTGTCGTTGCCTTCCTGGTTTTTCTTCACGTTGACACTGCAGGCAGAAAGCGCAAAAAATGCGACTAGGGCGACGATTGCAGGTTTGAATATTTGCATGGCAGCCTCCCGGGCCGGCTGTTGACCCAGTATCGAGCAATATCTCGCAGGCGCGGCGGCTTGGCAAGCCGCGCGGGCACTCGGGCTAAGATAAGATACGCAATCTGACACCGATTGGTTCCGCGTGCAGCAAGCAAGCGACCAAGATCTCCCTTCCGCGCAGAGTTGCTTTTCTTAGTGTCTTTGCAAAGTCTTTGTCTACTTTGCAGTTAGAGACTTTGACGGTGAGCATCGTGGGCGCTGCAGCAACAGCACTTAAAAGGGCTCGGAAGGCCGGATCGAGGAACCTCTAGCCCTCGTCCATGGACCCACCATCCTGCATGAGCGACTCGAAGCGGGTCGAACTCTTGATGAAAGCCATCTTGACGGTCCCGGTTGGGCCGTTGCGCTGTTTGCGGATGATGATCTCGGCAATTCCGTCCAGTTCGGGGTCGTCGGGCCTGTACATTTCCTCCCGGAAGATGAACGCCACCACGTCGGCGTCCTGCTCGATCGAACCTGATTCACGGAGGTCGGCCAATTGCGGGCGATGATCTCCGGAACCGCGGCTCTCGGGTGCGCGGCTCAACTGCGAGAGAGCAACGACAGGAACATTGAGTTCTTTGGCCAGCGCTTTCAATGACCGGGAGATGGCCGAGACTTCCTGGGTTCGGTTCTCGTACCGTTTCCCGCCTCCAGACATGAGCTGTAGGTAGTCGACGAGAACAAGGTCGAGGGAGCCTTTGGACTGCAGCAGCCGGCGGGCTTTGGCGCGCATCTCGCTCGGCGTAATTCCCGGCGTGTCATCTATGAAAATTGGCGCTTGGCTGAGTTTCTCGACTGCGTGGGCGATTTTGCGCATGTCGTCCTGCCATAGCGAGCCGGTACGGAATTTGTGAGAGTCGACTCTCGCCACCGAGCACAGCATTCTCTGCAGGAGCGCTTCTTTCGACATTTCAAGGGAAAAAACGGCGACCGTCTTGCCATCTTCAATCGCAGCGTTCTCGGCGACGTTCATGGCGAATGAGGTCTTTCCCATCGATGGGCGCGCAGCAATGATGATCAGGTCTGATCGCTGCAAACCGCTGGTCATCTCGTCCAGGTCGGGGTAGTGAGTCTCGAGTCCGGTGATGCGGCGACCGCGCTGCAGCAAGGCGTCGATCGAGCCGAACGAGTCCCTAATGATCTCCTGCACGCCCATGAAGCCCCGGCCGATGCGCTTCTCAGACAGCTGAAAGATCTGTGCCTCAACATCGTTGAGTACATCCTCTGCCGGGTCGCTTTGCTCGGATGCGCGAGCGATCGCAGCGGTGGCGGCATGAATGAGCCCCCGCAGCAGAGCTTTATCGCGAACAATTTTGATGTAGTGCTCAATGCTTGGGCGGTCAGGAACCCCGTCGAGCAAGCCGGAAATGTAGGCGACACCGCCAATCGGTTCGAGTTCGGCGTGGCGGCTGAGTTCTTCGGCCAGCGTGATCAGGTCAATCGAATGCGAGGCCTCTGCCAAATCGACCATTCGCGAATAAATCCGCCGGTGCGAATCAAGCAAGAAGTCTTCCGGCTTCAGGTGCTCGGCCGCCTGGCTATACGCCAAATTGTCGAGAAGAATCGCCCCCAGGATTGAGCGCTCGGCCTCCACATTCGCTGGAAGAGTTTGCGCAGAAATATAGTCAGTGGTCGCCACTTACTTCCTTCGGCTGGTTGTGTGCTGGAATTTTTGTGAAGAGATGTCGAATGCCACAGCGATAGTACGCGCAGGATGCTTGTGGATGGTCAGCACATCCTTCGGAAAACCAATCCGAAATTCATTTTGTGGGGAGACGCGATTGCACCAGCCGTCCACCAAGTTCTCCGTGCAACAGACTAGAGCGAACAATAGGCGAAAGTCAGGGATCCTGTCAAGGGTTATTTCAATGTGTCTATTCGCCAACCGGGGAAAGAAAGAATCTTCGCGCGTACACTTGCCGATTCAGAATGCGAACAGCCCACGGCGGGGGATTTACGGCAAAAAAGAATGCGGTCCGGGCCAGCCACCCGAACCGCATTCGCAAGCGTGAATCCCGCCTCTGCCTTCTCCCGCGCTTCCCCGCCGATTTGCAGCTCGCTTTGCAGCGCCTCTGCTCCTCCGGTTCAGCTACGGGATGCGCATCCGCGCACTAGGCGCATTACGCATCGATCGTATTCGGCGGTTGCAGTCCCGCTAGGCGGAACCGTTTCTGAGGAGGCCGCAACGCCCGGGTTGCCCGCAACGCTTGCACGCTTTGGGGAACCGCTTCAGCAACTTACTCGGACCGCTCACCTGCAGAACCTTCCGGATCCACTGGGAGCTGGTGCCTTTCGCTTGCTGCAGAACCACCTCTTACGATCACTGGCAGCGCAACATTCACGCTTGCAGTGAGTGAACTTTCTCGCATTTCGTTTCGCCCGGCAACCGGAATTAGCGCGAGCGCTGTGCGAAACCTGTGGACGTTGAGACTTCCTTGTGGAAAGGAAAGGAAAAGCTGCCAAAAATTGGATTTCATTTTGGCTCGCCGCTGTCGGCCCGTTGTGGGAGTCAAATTCTGAACCGAGAGAGTTGTGCAATTCCCGACCCGCCAGCTTTTTTGAACGGGAATCTCCAACCGGGTGGAGGCAGAATCCAACAGGGAATCCTGGACATCCGGTTCTCGTCGGGTAGGCGGGCCGAGTGACAGCCCTCTCATTTACGCGGCTGCTCCTGATGTGTGAGTTGAGCACTTACATTCCGCTTCGGCGATAATATGCGTTCGCCTTGGCACGGAAAAAGGAAGCCTTGAACGCCGATTCCATCCGCAAGCTGTTTGACGCAGTTCGGAAGGGCAAGCTATCGCCTGACGAGGCTGTTTCGCGCCTGCGTCACCTTCCGTTTGAAGATTTGGGATTTGCCAAGGTGGACCATCACCGGGCAATTCGTGTCGGGATGCCTGAGGTGATTTTCTGCCAGGGAAAGACTCCGGCCCAGGTTGCTGGAATCTTCGAGAAACTGGCACAGCATGCGAATAACGTGCTGGCGACTCGCGCGAGTCACGGACAATTTCTTGCCGTCAAGAAAAGAGTCAGGAAAGTCTCATACAAGCAAGAAGCTCGGGTCATTGTCCTCGAACGGGACAAGACCAAGTATGGTAAAGGGTTGATTACGGTGGTCTCGGCTGGAACCAGCGACATTCCCGTTGCCGAAGAAGCAGTGGTTACGGCTGAGTTGATGGGGAACGAGGTGGTTCGCCTCTACGATGTCGGCGTCGCCGGAATTCATCGCCTTCTGGCACACCGTGAGGCGATCAGCGGATCGCGCGTGGTGGTTGTCTGCGCCGGCATGGAGGGAGCCCTTCCAAGCGTGGTGGGTGGATTGGTCGGAGTGCCAGTGATCGCCGTTCCGACTAGCGTGGGTTACGGGGCCGCATTCCAAGGCATGGCCGCGCTGTTGGGCATGATGAACTCATGTGCTTCGAATGTGACGGTGGTCAATATAGACAACGGTTTCGGGGCTGGATATGTGGCCTCGCTGATCAATCGCTTGTAAGCGAACCTCTACCAACAAGAATGTACGGCGGCTTTGCGAGGGCAGCCTCGGCATGACGCTTCTACGGTTTTGGCGGCTTTGGTGGCGTGAACTGCGCCAGGTCAGCGAGGCCCAACCTTGTTTCGATGTCGCTGATCTTTTTTTCTGCGTCTTCAAATCCGTCTTTGCCGAACATTTTGTGCTCGATGTCTTCGAATTCGTCCCCAATTTCGTCCAACTGCTTGTCGGAAAAGTTCTTCTTCCAGGCGGGGAAAACGATCGTGTCTTCTCGCGCGGCATGATTCTCGTACATAAGCACAAATGATTCGAAGACCTTGGCCAGGGGCTCGGCATGCAAAGATGAGATCTTTCCGCCGTCGGTCACGGCCAGCACGTAGTCGGTAACCTCACGCCCGCGCTGATGTTGTTCAGTGAGAATCTCGGCATAACGAGCAAGCTCGGCACCCTGTTTTCGGATTCGGGGAAAGATGTGCTGTTCTTCGAGCAGGCGCTCGTGGTAATCCTCGGCAAAGGCGCGGAACAGTTTCGCTGTTTGTTGCAACGCTGACGCATCGATCGCCTGCACGTTTTGCCGCAGTTTCGGAACCACTTCGTAATAGACGAGCAGCGCACGGCGAATGACTCCGTGCTCGCGCATCAGGTCTTCGGTTGCGGTGACCTCCGGCTCTTTGTCCTCGTTCTTTTCAGAATTCTGAGGTGCTGGCTCGGCCAGCAAGGGTATGCTGATCGCTCCTAAACCTGCCAATGCAGCGGTTCCCAATGCAGCGGATGTCTGCAGCAGCTCACGGCGGGACTTTGCTGGTGACACGGGGACCTCCGGAATCGAAGTAACGTTGGTTGACGCTTCTGCTTAAGGCTTCATAACCGATACTATCGAGCTTAGATTCAGAAATGCACCTTAATGGCCGCCCAAAAAGAGCATCTGTGCATGGCAAGGTCGAACCCACAACCCGTCCGCAAAGGCCAAAGTCCAATGCTGGGATCGTGATCGGCATTTCACGGTTGGATTCCTCCCGTTTTGCGGCCAAGAAGCCATACAAAAAGTGGGGCACGATCGTTTCCCAGACGCTCGAGATGCGCTCGATTTAGGTTCTCAGCGGATCAGAGCGGGGCGGTGGCAGCACAACATTCGACCGCAAGAGAAGCCCCGGGATTCGATTACGTACCGCACGCTCGGCGAAAACCGTCCTGTAGAATCGAAGTAGCGAAAGTTCTGATCCCCGGTTTTGGAGCGGTTTCCTGTCTTTTCTTTCAGACCTAAACCCGCAGCAGCGCGAGGCGGTTGAGACCGTTAACGGTCCGGTGTTGATCCTGGCCGGCGCAGGCAGCGGCAAGACGCGCGTGATCACCTATCGAATCGCCCATCTGATCGAGCACATCGGTGTTATGCCGGAGTCGATCCTGGCAGTCACCTTTACGAATAAAGCGGCAGCTGAAATGGTTGAGCGCGTGGAGAAGATCGTCGGGGGATCGACCATAGCCAAGCCGGTGATCTCCACCTTCCATTCATTCTGCGTGCGGATGCTGCGACGGGACATCGAGGCATTGCGAATTCCGTCAGCGGTGCCGGGACATCCGCCCATTGGACACACCAAGAGCTTCGTCATCTACGACGAGACCGATCAGCAGCAGGTGACCAAGGCGATCATGAAGCGATTGGGGATCGACGACAAGGAACTCACACCCCGGGCGGTTCTGGCGCATATTTCCTGGGCGAAGAACCACATGCTCGATCCGCAGGAGGTTTATCTCAATTCGACGGATCCCAAGACCGAGCGGATAGCGCACATTTATGAGGAATATCGAAAAGAACTCCGCAAAGCGAATGCCCTCGATTTCGACGATCTCCTGCTCGAGGCGGTACGGCTGCTGAAATCGTCGGCCCAGGTTCGCGAGTACTACAACCGGAGGTTTCAATATCTTCTGGTCGACGAGTATCAGGACACGAACCGGCCGCAGTATGAGCTGATGCGGCTGCTGGCGGGCGATCGGCACAACGTATGCGCGGTGGGCGATGAAGACCAGTCGATCTATTCGTGGCGCGGCGCGGACATCCGCAACATTCTGGAGTTCGAAAAGGACTTTCCGGAGGCCAAGATCATTCGTCTCGAGCAAAATTACCGCTCGACCCAGAACATTCTGCAAGCGGCGTCGGCGGTGGTCGCAAACAACATTCGGCGCAAGGGAAAGAACCTGTGGACGTCACGACAGGGTGGTACGAAGGTTGGCTATTACGAAGCTCCGGACGGTGAGAACGAAGCGCTATTTGCTGCCGATTCGATCGCGAAGTATGTCAGGGAAGCAACCGACCGGGGTGAGGATCCGCGCACGGCGGTGCTGTATCGCACGAACTCGCAGTCGCGATTGTTTGAGGAGGCGATGCGGCGATATCAGCTGAAGTATCACGTCGTGGGTGGGTTTTCGTTCTACGAGCGCGCTGAGATAAAAGACCTGATTTCGTATTTGAAGGTCATACACAACCTGGATGATTCGGTTTCGCTGTTACGAGTGGTCAATACGCCGGCGCGCGGAATTGGGAAGACCACCATGGAAGTTGTCGAGCGCGTGGCGCTGGAAACCGGACTGTCGCTTTGGGAAGCGATTGGAGAGGCCATTCAGCGCGACCTCTTAGGTGCGCGAGCGCTCCAGGCGCTGCAATCATTTCGCGAGTTGATCGAAGACGCGCGCGCGATGGCGGCAGGCACCTACGCGGAGAGATTGAAAGAGAGCACGGAAGAGAAGCGGCAGCCGCTCGCGTCATCCGGGTCCAAGGGGGGCGGGATGCCCTCGTTTGTCCCGCGGAGCGAAGCCTCGCCGGAAGAGGACAGCGAAATCGGCTTCGATCCGACAGCATTCAACTTTGGCGGCCATCACGATATCCGCGCGGAGAGTTCAATACAGAATGGCGACTCGGGCGAGGACGCGACCTTTGATCCGACAGACCTTCGAGCAGATGGTGCGAACGCAAACCCCGCTCGCGAAGAGGGGGAAGCCCCTATTGAAGGCTTCCGAGCTCTAGGCGATGCCGCTCACACCGCCGAGATCCTCAAGTTCCTGATCGACCGCACCGGATATATCAAAATTCTCGAAGAAGAAGATTCGCCGGAAGCATACTCGCGGATTGAAAACATCCGCGAATTGGTGAATGCCGCCATGGATTCAAAAGACCGCGGCGAGACGCTCGACCAGTTCCTCGATCATGCTGCTCTGGTGAGCGACGCGGATGCTTACGACGAACGCGCTCAGATCACGCTCATGACGCTGCACGCGGCGAAGGGTCTGGAGTTTCCCTTGGTGTTTTTGTGCGGCCTGGAGGAAGGCCTGTTCCCTCATTCCCGGACTTTTCTGAATCCAGACGACATCGAGGAGGAGCGGCGGCTTTGTTATGTAGGCATGACGCGGGCAATGGATCAACTGATCATCACGCGGGCTGTTTACCGTCGACGATACGGCACCGACATGCCCGAGGCCAGCGTGCCGTCGCGATTCCTGGAAGAGATCCCAGCGGAATTGGTGGAGGAGTTGGGGACAACCCGGAGAAGGCCTTACGCTAGTTCCCTTTCAAGCTTCGAAAACCGTAAAGAGTGGGGCAGCCAATCATCCACCCTAAGTCGCAGGAGAAGCAACTCAGGATCGGAAAGCCAAAGTCAGCTCGATCCACACTATGCCTACGAAGACGAAGATCAATCGGCTTCGTGGAAAGAGCTCGACCGGAAAAATCTCAGTAAAGCTCCGAAGTACAACTCCATCGACAACATCGCTGAGTTCTTTGCTTCCCGGGGAAAGAAGTTTAACTTGCCGAAGGTTCCGGTCGAGGCGCCAAAAGGAAAGCGCGGCTTCCGCCCTGGCCAGAAGGTCCGCCACCCCAAGTACGGCGAAGGCACGGTTTATCAACGGGAAGGAGAGGGCGAGGAGGCCAAGCTTACCGTACAGTTCCCTCGCTTCGGGCTGAAAAAGCTGGTCGAGAAGTATGCGCAGCTTGAGAAAGTGACCTCCTAGCAATGCCGGGCTTTTCCTTGAAACCGTCGGTTGAGCAAATACCAAGCCTTGCCAACCAGAAGTGCCGCCCAAGCCGGGCGCCGATTTTTGATCCGTATCCGACGACGAGCCAACTGGAACCAACCCGATCGCTTTTGATAACTTGGTAGGCGGGGAATTCAACCAACTAGGCAGCAGCTTGATTTGGAATTGCCCAATTACAAAATCGCAAGATAGGACTTCATGGCTAACACAACTGCATTGAGCAAAGACGATCGTAAGAAAGCAAAACGGGCCGCGCGAAAGAAGCGAAAGCTGGAGCACCCCGTCAAGCCCCGCGAGTACGCACGCGGATCGAAGAAGTCGAAAGTAAAGAAGATGGCGCGCGGACAAGCGAAGCGGTAAGCTATGTGGCATTTCGAGGTCCCACCCTTCTGAACCGTGAAGGGTGGGCCAGCCTCCTCCAGTAAAGAGGCTAGGACTCCAGGAGACATCAACCGCTTGGCTGAACCAACTGCTGGCACCAACCGTAGCTCCCAACACCAGATCTTCTGCTGCAAATCCATCGACAAATTGATCGCAGACTCGGAACATTCCGAGCGGCGTCTGAAAAAGACGCTGGGCCCGGTTTCGCTGACGGCGCTCGGCATCGGAGCCGTGATCGGCTCCGGCATTTTTACTGTCATTGGAACGGCGATCGCCGGGCAGAAGTTTGATACCTCCTCCATCCTGAACGCGCCGCTTCTCGATTACCTCATCAAACACTCCGCTTCGACGGGACGGCCTGGCGCAGGACCAGCGTTGGCACTCTCACTCGTGCTGGTGGCGATCGTCTGCGCGTTTACTGCCTTGTGCTACGCGGAACTCGCCTCGATGATTCCGATTGCGGGTAGCGCCTATACCTACACCTACGCCACCATGGGCGAACTAATCGCTTGGATCATCGGTTGGGACCTCATCCTTGAATACGCGGTCAGCAACATGGCCGTCAGCGTTGGTTTCGCCCAGCACCTGGTCAACATGCTCGATTGGTTTGGTTGGCATCCGGGGCTGAGATGGGTCTCGCCGGCCTATTTACCCTCGGGCATGAGTGGACTTCAAGGCGAGATGCTTTATCCGCCTGGATTCCACTTCGGTTTCAATGTTCCGGCGTTCTTGATTGTGATGATCCTGACCGTAGTGCTGGTTCGCGGAATTCGTGAGTCCGCTGAAGCCAACAACACCATGGTGATTCTGAAAATTGCCGCGATTCTCGCCTTCATCATTGCCGGGGCACACTACATTCATCCCGAACTTTGGCACCCGTTTGCTCCAAACAAATGGTCGGGAGTTCTTACCGGCGGCTCGATTATCTTTTTCACGTATATCGGGTTTGACTCGGTGTCAACGGCAGCGGAAGAAGCGCGTAATCCCAAGCGAGATCTGCCTATCGGGATCATTGCCACGCTGGTCGTGTGCACGATTCTCTATATCGGTGTCGCGGTCGTGCTCACCGGTATCGTACCCTGGGAGGCAGTTCGTGACGACGCCGCTCCGGTCGTGAATAGCATCAAGCATCTGACAGAGGTTACCGGATCGCCGGTTCTGCGCTGGGTACGGCTGGGTGTTTTGTTCGGGGCGATGATGGGAATGATCTCCTCCCTGCTTGTCTTCCAACTTGGACAGGCGAGGGTTTGGTTTTCGATGTCGCGGGATGGGCTGCTGCCGAAGCTGTTCAGTTACGTGCACCCGAGGTTCCGAACGCCGTCAACCGCAACCTGGATCGCAGGACTCGTTGTGGGCATTCCAGCCGGCATTCTGGACATTGGAACTCTCTCCGACCTTTCCAATATCGGAACGTTGTTTGCGTTTGTCCTGGTCTCAATCGGAGTGATCATCTTGCGCCACCGCGATCCGGACCGGCATCGTGGCTTCAGAGCACCGGGCGGAATTGTGGCACCGATTTTGAGCGTGCTCTTCTGCGGACTATTGATGTCGGGCTTGCCAATCTTGACCTGGTTGCGCTTCTTCGGATGGCTCTTGGTCGGCTTGGGGATTTACCGTTTCTATAGCCGCAAGCATAGTGAGTTCGCGGCGAGCCGGAGCTGAAACCCCCGTTCCGGCTATAAAAAAAGGGTCGGACCCAAATGTCCGACCCTGGTTCTAATCTGATGGTCTATGCGACGGTGCGCAGCTTTCCCGGCAAAAAGTGGTATGGCGGCCACGGGCCACTGACCGAGATTTCGCAGTTCTTCAGCTGCTTTACGGCGCTGTTGCAGCGATTCTGATATTTTTCTATGGATTTGGTGTCGATCAGGTGGGCTATGTCAATGAGGATTCCATCTGTGTCAACCCGCTTACAACTGACCTCTTCTTCGAGCGGATTGAAGAGCCGATGGACTTGAACTGAAAGCGCCTTGGCTCGTGTCTGGCGCTCTCGGTCTGCCATGGCCTTTTCCCGAAGCTTGGCGAGGTATTCGCCCCCCACCGTGTCGGGAATCTGGACATCCCGCAGCTCCCTCAGGGCGCCGTCCCGGACCAAAACCTTGACGTGCATCTCGGCCTTACCTTTCAGCCGAGCCACGCTTTCGCCAAAGGCCCGCCGGTTGGCGCGTACCGCGTGTTTGAGGGACTCATCGTTGTCGAAAATCGTCCCAAACCGGAATGGAAGCACTGTACCTTGACGGAAGCAGACGCTCACAACCCGGGCGTGCTCCAGAACGTGCTTTTCTTCCAGAGTGGTTGCTGCTCGATCGAATTCACTAACTACCACGGCAAACTCGCCGCTCGGATAACTTAGGACTGTGGCGCCATTGACGCCTTGAATGCCGTCGAGTACGAAGGGGCGGCGAGTGCGAGTACCGTTTGAGAGCCGGTGCTCAGTGAGGCAGTACGCGTACCAGGACATAAGAGGTCTCTCCAAAGCTGGTCAGAGGCATACCTGCTTACCTCGGTTTTTGAGA
>DATNEX010000095.1:0-18703 GCA_035606605.1 Terriglobales bacterium | reverse complement strand
CTGCACACGGAATCGTGAATCCGTGAAACCAGCCTATATCCCGTCCCGTGCGAATTGAAGTTACGACGCAGCTGGAGCAGCGGCAGCGGGGATCGCTAGGATCTTTCCTACGCGCTCCGAGACTTGCGCACCCTTGGAGCGCCAGTAATCAATGCGCTCGCGCTTCAGTTCGACGCTGGCCGGACTGGTGCGGGGATTGTAGGTCCCAACAATCTCGACCGGGCGCCCATTGCGTGCGCGTGCCTTCTCGATCACGACCACACGGTAGTGAGGCTGCTTGCGCGCACCCGTGCGCGCCAGACGAATCATTAACACTGAACTGGTTCCTTTCCTAGTACTTCCGGTTTTCTTGACCCTTGAAACGAGGGCAGCAGGTCAGCTCCTCTGACGTCCCAAGCCGCCAACCATGGCGGAGGGGACCGGCGGGAACAAGACAAGTAATTATTATCCTAGAGGTTAGCTGGATTGGCAAGGGCTCGGCTGCGGGAACAAGGCACCGACTCGAGGTGATCTCCGAGGTCGCCCGAGGCTAAGTAGCAGGCGCGCGCCAGGCCAAAGGGGCACACAATGCTGGGTATATGATCTCGCGCATGAGAAAAGCACCTTCCGGTACTCGTGGAGTTGCTGCGAAAGCGAATCTAGCAGCGAAGAGCGTGGAGGCATATCTTGCGGCTGTAAAAGAACCTGCGCGCAGCACGCTGCAAAACCTGCGCGCTGTAATCCGGTCAGTCATTCCGGCCGAAGCGATTGAGGTCATCAGCTACGGGATACCGGCTTTCAAGAACAAAAAGGCCATCGTCTGGTACGCCGCATTTTCCGACCACTGTAGCCTCTTTCCGACGCCGTCGGTGATTCATAGGTTTGAGAAGCAACTCGCGGGCTACACCGTTTCGAAAGGGACGGTTCAATTCGCTTTGGACAAGCCCATGCCAGCGGCGTTGCTGAAGAACATCGTAAAGGCGCGGCTTGAAGACATCGAGAAACAAACGCTAATGAGTGCAGTCTTCGAAAAGAAAAAGAAGAAGAGAATTCGTGCCGTCGCGGGACATGGTACCGGCACGGCCGATCGGTGACCCTCTATCCCACTAGTTCTTGGGTGCTGCTTCGATCACGGCCAATACCGCTGGTTTGGCTTCGCTGTTGCGATCGAAGAGCAACGGAAAGTTCGTGCGGCCGCGGATCGGCCAATCATTCTTCCAAGAGTCTTTGTCGCTTACGCCCCACAGCGTAACCCGCGTCACCACACCACAATGGCTGGAGTAAATACGAAACAGCTCAGCCCAGCGATTTGTGATCTGCTGTTGGACGGCATCGGGTAAACCGCTAGCGTAGGGATTGTACTTGGGGTTTGAAGCGACCTTCAGCGACACGTCGGCGGTTGGGTCTTGCAACGGCGAGGGCAGGACGTCAAGATCAAGTTCGGTGATCATGACCTTCATTCCAAGCCTGCCAAATTCATCGATGGTGGTATTCAGTTGCTCTGCTGTCGGCCAGTCGAGATTCAAGTGGTCCTGGAGCCCAACGCCAGCGACAGGAACCCCTTCTGACTTCAGCTTCCTGATCAGTTCCAGTGCGCCCTTGCGCTTGGGCTCATTCTCGAGGTTGTAGTCGTTGTAATAAAGTTCTGCCTTAGGATCGGCTTTATGTGCGTATTCGAAGGCTTTCTCAATGTAGTCGGGGCCGATGATCTTAAGCCACGACGACTCCCGAAGACTTCCATCTTCCTCCACAGCTTCGTTGACGACATCCCAGCCGTTGACCCGGCCCCTGTAGCGGCCCACCACCTTCTCTATGTGGTCCCGCATGCGCTTTAACAATTCCTTGCGGGTTGCAGGCTTACCATCCTTGCCTTGAAATACCCACTTCGGTGTTTGCGCATGCCAAACCAGCGTGTGGCCCACGACGAACATGTGGTTCTGTTGACCAAAATTCACATAAGCGTCGGAAGGACCAAAGTTGTAGATGTGCGGCTGAGGGTGAATTGACTCCCACTTCAGATCGTTCTCCGGGCTGACACTGCTGAACTGCGACTTGATGATCTCGCTT
The DNA here is from genome assembly GCA_035606605.1 of Terriglobales bacterium. Classification (GTDB taxonomy): domain Bacteria; phylum Acidobacteriota; class Terriglobia; order Terriglobales; family Acidobacteriaceae; genus Gp1-AA145. Next base: position 16,657 of record DATNEX010000095.1, on the reverse strand, counting down.
TCCTTTCCGTCCTTCCCCGTGAATTGGGCTGAATTGAGCGCCGCCCCCACCACAAAGCAGCCGTCATAGGCCTGCTTGAGAGTTGGCGGCTGCGCATTTAGCGTGACTGACACCAGAACGAAGGAGGCAAACAAGAAATAGCGGCGCATGTGTCCCCCAACTACGAACCAGTGGCTTGCGCGTTCAAGGTTGCATACGTCTTTCGGCGCTCGGTCAGGTCTTCCTGAATCTTGCGGTTGAGCGATTTCCCGATTGGGTAAACAAACAGGCATACAACCACTAAGGTCAACGCAATCGAAGGGAAAATACTCGCCCCCAAACGGATACCGAGCAGGGAACGCTCGGTTTGAATGACGTTGGGAATGTAACCATAGAAATCCAAAATCTGTGCGCTGAGCCAGCCTCCCAAGCCCAACCCGGCTTTTAAAGCAAACAGAATTCCTGCAAACATGAATCCCGTTGCGCGGCGATGGTTCTTCCACTCGGAGTAGTCGGCAACGTCGGCAATCATCACCCAGAGCAGCGGAACCGTTGGTCCCCATCCCACCGCCCACAGGATGCTCAACCAGAAAAGCATCGCGATCGAAGAGGGAGTAGCCCAGAATACCCATGCGGTGGCGATGGTGGTCACCGCAACACCGGCGATGAAAACCGTCTTCTTGCCGAAACGGTCGGCGAGCGGCTTGGAGAAGATGATTCCGACAATCTGCACCAAACTTCCGACCACAAAGGAGAGGCTGAAGGCCACCGCGGCGGCGTTGGAGCCGTCGGGCTTAATCAAAAGTCCGAAAGAATTGAGGGTGGAACTCCAAAGCCCGGAAGCGTTGGCTCCCTCGGCCAGTCCAAACTTGCCGAGAAACTCTCGGATTTGTCCCTGGTCAAGGTAGTAGGCAAACAGATAGTTCGATGAGCTGCCTCGAACCACCAGCATGGTGAAGACTAACAGTGTGAGAACAAACATTACGATCCACGGGCCACAGCTGAAAACGTCCTTAATGTCGGCGACGATTGAGTGTTTGCCCCCGGGCGGCGGTTGGACTCTTTCCTGTGTGCTGAAAAAAGTAATCAGGTTCAAGACCACAATCAGCGATCCAAAGATCGCCATGGTGATCCCCCATCCTTTGGCGGAATTACCTTGGCCCAACTTGGCCACCAGCGGGAGAGGCAGCGCCTGGATGATGAATTGTCCGATCAGCGCTCCCACGAAACGGTAGCTGGCAATACTGCTGCGTTCGCTGGAGTCAGGCGTCATCACTCCCATCAATGCCGAATAGGGGGTGTTATTCGCCGAGTACATCATCATCAACAAGGTGTAGGTGATGTATGCATAGACGAGCCTGGCGCTCGGGCCAAAGTCCGGAGTCACGTAAACAAGCCAAAAGATCAGGCCAAAAGGAAGAGCCGTCCAAAAAATCCACGGCCGGAATTTTCCCCAGCGAGTTTGGGTACGGTCCGACAAGCCCCCGACGAATGGGTCCACCACAGCGTCGGCCAGCCGCAGAACCAGAAACATGTAGCTGACGGCACCAGCCGAAATACCCGCTGTGTCGGTGTAGAAGCGAGTCTGATACAAAATCATCGACTGGAAAAAAAAGTTTGTGGCGATGTCCCCCATCGCATAGCCGACCTTTTCTTTCACTGGGACGAGTTGTTGGGTTTCGGGCATGGCGCCTCGTTTCTGGTTGAGTCGCGGGCTCACTTTACGGTCAGCGTTACTTGCTGTAAATCTTGGTCGCGAGATGAGCTCCCTACCATGATCGAGAACTCTCCCGGTTCGACGATGTGCCTCATGTTGATGTCGTAGAAGGCGAGCGAGTCGGGGGTGATCTCAAATGCGACTGTCTTTGTTTCACCGGGATGCAAGCTTACTTTTTCAAAGCCCTTCAGTTCCTTCACCGGACGCGTAACCGAACTAACCATGTCGCGGATGTACATCTGCACCACTTCTGTGCCTTCCCGTCCCCCGGTGTTCGTCACCTCTGCGAGTGCACGGGTCGAACCGTTCGGCTTGATCTTCGATTTCTGCAGCCGAACATTCTTGATCGCGAAGGTGGTGTAGCTTAGCCCGTACCCGAAAGCAAACAGGGGGGAGACGTCATCGAACAAGTACCCCCGGCGCGCCGATGGCTTGTAGTTGTAAAAGGCCGGCAAATGTCCGACCGAGCGAGGAACGCTGATCGGCAGCTTGGCACCAGGATTGATGTCTCCGAAGAGCACTTCGGCAACTGCGCGACCGGTTTCCTGCCCCAGGTACCAGCACTCGAAGATCACGGGCACATTTTGGGCGACAAAGTTGATCGACAGGGGACGGCCATTGAAGAGAAACACGATCACTGGCTTGCCCAAAGCAACCATCGCCCTGACCAGCTCTTCTTGCCGGCCCACCAGGTCTAGGCTGGTGCGGTCGCCCATGTGGCTTCGTGCCCATGCCTCGCGCGAAGTTTGTTCATTGCCACCGATGGCGAGCACGATGACATCCCCTTGTTTGGCAACCTCGACTGCCTCGGCGATCTGGCGACGGTCCTCTGCCGGATCACTGGGCACCACGGTGTCTTCTGCCCATGCGCCCCCGATCGTGATCTTGCAGCCTTCGCTATAAAGGACCTTGACGCGGTTACCCACCCGCTCCTTAATTCCGTCGAGGACGGTCACGTTGTAACGCGGGACGCCGCTGTACCCGCCGAGCAGTCCACGATTCGCATTCGGGCCTATTACGGCAATTGTTTTGACTTTGTCCAGGCGCAACGGCGCCACATTGTTCGCGTTCTTCAGAAGCGTGATCGATTCTCGCGCACCTTGGAGCGCAACCTGACGGTTGGCTTCGGAGCTGACGACGCGGTCTGCTACATCCGGATCGACGTAAGGATCTTCGAAGAGGCCAAACTTAATCTTCCAATACAGCAGGGGAGCGACCATTTCATCCAGCTGCGATTCCTTCAGTACGCGTTTCTTGACCAGTTCTACCAGGTTCAGATAGATATCGGGATCGGGCGCTTCCAGGTTGACCCCGGCTTCTACCGCTAGACGGCACGATTCCTTCTTGTTGGCGGCAACGAAATGGCCGTGAGTGTCGGGCTTGTAGCTCAGCTCCCACAACGCCCAATAATCGGAGATGATGAACCCTTTGAATCCCCATTCTTTGCGCAAGACATCCCGCAGCAGCCACTTGTTCGCATGGGAAGGAACACCGTCCAGTTCGTTGTAGGAGGCCATCACGCTAATGGCCCGAGCTTCCTTTAACACTTCTTTGAAGGGATAAAAGAATACTTCGCGCAACACCCGCTCTGAAACGTTCGCGGGAGCGCAATTCATGCCAGACTCGGGCTGGCCGTGACCAGTGAAGTGCTTCAGCGTGGCGATAACGTGCTTGCGGTCGTGAAACGTCGCGTCGCCCTGAAATCCTCGTACTGCCGCGATTCCCATCCGGGAAACTAAATAAGGATCCTCTCCGTAGGTCTCCTCGCACCGGCCCCAGCGCGGATCACGCACCACATCAACCACGGGCGTAAGTACTTGGTGCGCTCCCCGAACCCTGGCTTCTTCTGCAGTCATCGCAAACAGGCGTTCGACCAAGTGAGGATTAAATGTTCCTGCCAGCGCAATCGGCTGAGGGAAGTTCGTTCCATCGATCGCCCAGTGGCCGTGTAGGCATTCCTCATGGAACATGACCGGAATCCCCAAACGGCTGTTTTCGAGAAAGAACTTCTGGATGGCATTGGTCAGTTCGGCCATCTGGCGGGCATTTTTTCCCTTGCCCGCGTCGCTTGGGCGGGTTACCTGTCCCAAACCGTTACCTTTCCTGTAGCTAGCCTTGGCCTTGGCCAAATCGAAGTCGCCGTCTTCGGTCAAAAGGGACTTAGGGCGCTCGCGCCATAGACAAACCATCTGCGCGGCCTTCTCCTCCAAGGTCATGCGGGAGAGGAGATCACGAAGGCGTTTTTCCGCCGGCAACTTGGGATTGCGATACGGTAGAAGATTCGCGGCCTGCCCTTGCCGTGGGGTTGGCTTCTTCTTTGCTGCAGACTTGCTCTGGGCCACGTAGTCTCCTTCGTATGACAGCGGGCAAGGAACACCCGGTTCCAATTATTCTGAGCCCGCTCTCCCGCAGGTCAGTGCGATTTGGCTAGCGCACGAACCATATCAAGCGATACACACACCCGTCGCGACTGCTCCTGTTTTCCAAGGCACTCACGGCACTACTTGGGTAGTGTTGTTTTCCCCTTAACCACGAATTTGCCGGTCTGGATTGCTTCGCTTTCGCCTGGCTGCGTACTCCCCACAGAGACGGTGTATTCTCCGGGAACGATCACCCGATTCCCGTTCGCATCCACCTGCCCCAACGAGCGAGGGTCGACAATCAGACGTACGTGGGTCGACTCACTGGGAGCAAGCCGGATCCTTTTGAATCCTGCTAAGACGCGAACCGGCGTTTCGAATCCCTTCGGCTGCGTGAGATAAAGTTCGACCACCTCCTCCCCCGCGACCGCGCCGATGTTCTTCACATCGGTTTCGATCGCGGCCGGCTGCCCCGCGTTGAGGCTGTTCGGAACTTTCAGCCCACTATAAGCGAACTTCGTGTAGCTGAGCCCAAAGCCGAATCCATAAAGCGGCTTATCGGACATATAGCGATAGGTGCGATTCTTCATCGAGTACTCTTCGAAAGGCGGAACTTGGCTTAACGATGAATAGAACGTCAGAGGCAAGCGTCCACCCGGGTTGTTGTCTCCCGCAATCGTTTCCGCGATCGCTGTACCGCCTTCCGCACCCGGATACCAGGCTTCTAGAATCGCACTGGCGTGTTGTTGCGCCCAGTTCACGGCCAGGGCACTTCCGTTCTGCAAAACCACAATGAGCGGCTTCCCGGTGGCGCCTAACGCTTTGAGCAGGTTCTCTTGTGCGGCCGGCAAATCGATACTGGTGCGATCGCCGCCACTGAATCCCTCCAGCTTTACCGGCATTTCTTCCCCTTCCAGGGATGGCGAGAGTCCAACGGTCGCAATGATCAGGTCGGCCTGCTGCGCCACGCGAACAGCCTCGTCACGCAGCACGTCTCCAGGAACCTGCCAGGAGAGGTCAATGCCCGCCGTGCCCGTGCCATGGAAATACTCCAGGCGGATCGGGTGTGGCTGAGTGTCGCGGAAGTTCACAGTGGCGTCCACAACCTGGCCGCGTTCAGCCTGCTTCTTCTCGTTGCTCTCGACCAGCACTTTGTCGTCTAGGTACAGACGGAAGCCTTCGGCGTTTTCGCAAGCGTAGCAGTAGTTCACCCGAACACCAAGCTTGTACTCTCCAGGGGCGGGGGGTGTGAAAGTGCCACTCCAGCGCACGGAATAGTTGTTGCGCTGAAGCCCCTCGACTGGCACGACTTTGTCCCAATTGAAGTTGACGTTGCGGTCGGTACGCGTGAGTGCCGGGTCGCCACTGAGGTCCTTCGAGCTGAAGTACTCGCCAGTAAGGCCAAACCCGGACCCTTTCGCGGGATGCAAGGCGATGTGCTCAATCGGGGTGGCCGCGCCCGCCACCAAGGTGGATCCCTGCGCATACAAAATCTGAGCAGACGAAAAGCGCTTCTCGATCCCGTTGAGCGGATAAACCGGAGAGGGCGGCGGGCCGTTGTAGTTACCCTGCAATGATTGAACAAGTTCCGCGGTTGGCCCGATAACGGCAATTTTCGCGAGGTCCGACCTGAGCGGCAGAACACCGTCGTTCTTGAGTAGCACGATAGATTCGCGGGCAGATTGCAGCGAGAGCTTTCGGTGTTCGGCGGAATTGACTTCGCTGAACGGAATTTGACCGTAGGTGAAGCTTGGCGCCGGGTCAAACATTCCCAGTTTGAATCGGGCGCGAAACAGACGGCGTAGCGCAGTGTCGAGTTCAGCCTCGGTGATCAACTTGTCGTTGACCGCCTGAACCAACGCCGGAAAGGCCTGACCTTCCCGAAACCCACATTCCAGATCGGTCCCAGCTTTGACCGAGGCAGCCGCGGCGTGAGCCATGTCGGGAGCGTAATGATGCCCCGTGTTAACGTCCGCGACGGCAGCGCAATCGCTGACGACATACCCATCAAAGTGCCACGCATTGCGAAGGTGGTCGCGAAGCAACAAAGCGCTGGCGCAGGCGGGAGCGCCATCAACCGCGTTGTAGGCGCACATGACGGATTGGGCATGCGCCTCGGTTACCGCCGCCCGGAAGGCAGGCAGATATGTGTCTTCGAGATCGTGAGGCGAAACATCGACGTTAAAACCATGCCGCAACGGTTCGGGACCACTATGAACGGCGTAGTGCTTGGGAGTGGAGACTACTCTGAAGTATTTGGGATCGGCCCCCTGCATTCCACTCACGAAGGCCACCGCCATGCGCCCGGTCAAGAACGGATCTTCCCCGTAGGTCTCTTGCCCGCGTCCCCAGCGAGGGTCGCGGAAGATATTGATGTTGGGTGCCCAGAAGGTTAGCCCGAAGAATCGCTCGTGCTGATCATCGCGCATGGCCTGGTTGTACTTGGCGCGTGCCTCGGTGGAGATCACCTCCGCCATCCTGTGAACGAGGTCGGTGTCCCAGGTCGCGGCCATCCCGATCACCTGCGGGAAGTTCGTGGCGTATCCGGCGAATGCGACGCCGTGAAGTCCTTCATTCCACCATTCATAGGGAGGAACTCCCAGCCGCGGGATTCCAACCGCGCGGTCGCGCATCTGCGAGACTTTCTCTTCCAGGGTCATGCGCGCGATCAGGTCGTTGACGCGGTCATCGATGGGCAGAGCAGGATTGCGGAATTTCGCATTCGCGATATCAGAGCTTGCCTGAGTCGCACCTTGCGCAACCGCGAGAGCCGAATAGGTCGCCAAGAAGATGATGACCAGAAGTCTCTTCATGAAAACACTCCTGTACCGATGGTAAGGTCGTCGCGCAGACGCCAGCTCTCGCTGGAGGATAAGGATGGGGTCATTTAAGTGTCGGCTTACGGTAAGTCCCGTATCGATTGTAGGCAGCGCTCCAATTTAACCTAAATCGAAATTTATTGGAAGTTTAGCGAGGTTGCTATGCGAGTTCTGGTGTGCACTTTGGCCGCCGGAAGACAACGGAACCGTCGCGTCGAACTGGTGATCGGCGAAGAATCGATTGGAAACCTGGGGGTGATCCGCAATCTGTCGAGCAGCCTTTCTAGGTAAGCCGGGCGGCTTCTTCCTGAATGCGCTCCCACGCTCTTTCGACGTGATGCTGCTCGGTATTGGTTTGTCCAATCGACATGCGGAGTACCAGGCGGCCGTTTAATTTTGTATGCGTCAAGTACAGATCGCCGCTACGGTTCAGGGCGTCCATGAGTTGCTGATTCTCTTCATCGCTTGCGTTGAGACGGAAACACACAAGGGTTAAGGGCGGTGGGACCACCAACTCAAAACGCGTATCTCCTCTGATCCAGCTGGCAAATTGTTGCGCCAATCCAACGTGCTCGCGAACGTGAAACTGCAACCCCTCAATGCCGTAATAGCGAAGCACAAACCATAGTTTGAGTGCCCGAAAACGACGCCCGAGTTGCACCTGCCAGTCGCGATAATCAATGACTGCGCCCGACTCCGTTGCTGTGTTGCGCAGATACTCGGGCAGGACACTCAGGGCTTTGGTCAGCACCTTCCGGTCTGCAACGTAAAAGCAGTCACAGTCAAAATTAGTGAACATCCACTTGTGAGGATTGAAGCAGTAGCTGTCGGCGTACTCGATTCCCTGCTGAAAGTGCCGGAACTCAGGGCAAAGGGCGGACGTACCGGACATCGCAGCATCAACATGGAACCAGAGACTGCGGTCGAGGCAAACCTTCCCGATCTCGCTGAGCGGGTCCATTCCATTGGAAGACGTGGTCCCCACAGTCCCGCACACAAAAAAAGGGATGAGCCCATTCGCCTTGTCCCGCTCGACGGCGGCGGAAAGCACATCGGTACGCATGGCAAAATTCCCATCGACTTCGATGAGCCGCAGGTGATCGCTGCCCACACCCGCAATCTTGATTGCTTTTTCGATGGATGAGTGTGCCTGACTGGACGTGTACGCAACCAATTTCTGCCCAATGCCAGTTCGGTTTGTCTCAAAGTTCGTGGCGCGTTCCCGAGCTGCCAGAACCGCACAAAGAGCAGAACTCGAGGCTGTGTCCTGAATCACTCCGCCGCCGGTACTGGACGAGTTGAATTTTTCCGGCAGAGCAAGTGCGTCGACCAGCCAATCAAGCACATGGGTCTCTAGTTCCGTGCACGCCGGGCTGGTGGCCCAAAGCATTCCCTGCACGTTAAAGCCGGAGCAGAGCAATTCGCCTAGAAGCCCCGGGCCGGAAGCGTTGGACGGGAAAAAGGCGAAGAAGTTTGGCGATTGCCAGTGCGTGATGCCGGGCAGGATGATTGTCTCTATGTCTGCAAGAATGCGTTCAAATGGCTCGGGTTGGGTTGGTGCTTCCTTGGGGAGCGCCGCGCGAATTTCTCCCGGCTTAACCTGCGACATCACCGGAAACGACTCGATTCGCCGGTAGTAGTCGGCAATCCAGTCCACGACTGCATGGCCCTGCTTGCGGAATTCTTCCGGGCTCATGTGAAACGAAGTTTTTGTCGTTGGGTTTGAAGCCATGCAAGTCTCTCCTACAACTTGCCAAAATACACGTTGGTGTCGTATTCCATTCGCACCCGCCCCTCGGACTGGTGTTTCTGAAATATTTCCTGCAAGTCCGCAATCATGGCGGCGAACGATGGCTCACCGGGCTGCGGGGCGTAAGAAGAGGAGAGCAGTCTGCCTTCAAGAGACGCGTAATCGAAGTTCTGATGAGTGGGGATGGTGCGTTTCTCACACTCGTAGGGCACAAAAAAGTCCACCCCCTCGAAAATGCGCCCCAGGCGGTGCACTTCGCTGTAGTCGGTGCCGTATTTCACCACCAGCTGCTCGTAATCATCGGAAAATAGATTTCCTTTTACTCTTCTGTCGTTAAACAGAATCACCACGTAATGATTCGGCTTCAGAATGCGTTGAAACTCGCGGAGCGCTTCTTCGCGCTTGAACCAATGCGCAGCCTGGGCGCAGGTAATGAGATCTATGCTTCGGTCGGGTAAGGCGGTGGATTCTGCGGTGCCATCAACACTAATGAACTTCGAAAAATTCGCGAGATAACGCTCTCCCGCGCTGCGCATATCCTTATTTGGCTCAACCCCTAACACACGATTGCCATTTTCGAGCAACAAACGCGTGAATAGACCGGTGCCCGAAGCTATATCGGCGACCACGCAATCCGGGGTTAACCCGCATTCCGCGCGTAATACATCGATGACCTCTTTGGGATAGGAAGGCCGGAAGCGGACATAGTTTTCCACCCGGGAGGAGAAACGCTCGGTTGGCACGGAGTGCAGCATTTGTCTATTACATCATGCAGAGTCGAATGGGTGTACCGGCCGGCCGTTGATCTTGTTACAGTAGGTATATCCATGCGGCTTGTCATAAAAGTGGGGACCAGCCTGATCGCGCCGGGCGGCAACATCGATACTCGGCAACTGCGCGAGCTGATCGATCAACTGGACTTGAGGCGGGATGAGATTCTGATCGTGAGTTCAGGGGCGATCGCGTCGGGGATGGCCAACCTCAGGTTAAAGGAAAGGCCTGCCAGCGTACCACTGATGCAGGCCTGCGCCGCGGTGGGACAGAGTGCCTTGATGCACACCTACGAACAACTGTTCTTCGGGAAAAAGCCTGTGGCTCAACTGCTTCTTTCGAGCGACGACTTCACGTCGCCGATTCGTTACAAGAATTTGCAGAACACGCTTCGGCAATTGCTCAAACTCGGAGTGGTCCCGATTGTCAATGAAAACGACAGTGTCTCGGTTCGCGAACTAGTCGGCGCTTTTGGCGACAACGACGAACTCAGCGCTCTGCTGGCGGCCGCGGTCGAGGCTGACTGGCTGCTGCTGCTCACTGACGTGGACGGGTTTTACGAAACGGAAGGGAAGAGGCAGCGTCTTGTGCGCACGATCAAGAAATTGACACCAGCAATGGAAGCGCTTTGCAATGGCTACAGCAAACTCGGGCGCGGTGGGATGCGATCGAAGCTGCGCGCTGCGAAGAGCGCTAGCGAGTCTGGGGTCAACGTGGCGATCGTCAACGGACGCGATCCGCGAGTGATCGAACGCGCTTTGGACCGGCAAATCGGAACGTATTTCCCCCCCGCCGGCAAACGGAATTAGCCCATGGCTAGCACAACTGCCCTCGGTTCACGGACACGCGAACAGCTCGAACGCGCACGCTCCGCATCCTCACGACTGGTTCAGTTTTCGAGCAACCAGAAGAACAGCCTTCTGCTCACGATGGCGAATGCCATTGAAATGAAGCAGACGGAAATTCTCGCAGCGAACGCGGAAGATATTGAGGGCTCGAATCTTCGCGGCGCGCTGCGAGACCGCCTGCTGCTGACGCCGGCGCGCATTCAGGATGTAGCAAAATCGGTGCGCGAAGTGGCGGCCTTGCCCGATCCCATCGGTGAAGTGGTCGAGGAGTGGACACAGCCGAATGGGCTGAGAATTCGTAAAGTGCGAGTTCCTCTCGGCGTGGTTGGCATCGTCTACGAATCGCGGCCCAATGTGACGGTGGATGCGTCTGTGCTCGCCTTCAAGACCGGGAATGCGGTCGTGCTCCGCGGCGGCAAGGAGGCGAAAAAAAGCAACCAAGTGCTGGCCGACATTCTTCAAAACGTTCCCGGCATACCGCCTGGGGCCATCGAACTGCTTGATTCGAGCACTCGGGAAACAGTCCAGGAGCTGATCACGGCGCGGGGATTGGTTGATGTAATTGTGCCCCGCGGCGGGCCAGCACTGATTTCGCATGTGGTGGAGAATGCGCTAGTGCCCGCGATTGAGACGGGAGCCGGAAATTGCCATATCTTTGTAGACGACGCCGCTGACCTCGACATGGCCGGCAGCATCACCATGAACGCGAAGACGCAGCGGCCGTCGGTGTGTAATGCCGCAGAAAAGTTGATTGTGCATCGCGCCGTCGCGCAAACATTCCTGCCGCGGATTGCGAAGCAGCTCGCGAATGCAGGTGTGGAACTTCGCGGCGACCAAGAATCGCGCAAACTCGAGCCGGGTATCGCGCCTGCGACCGAGCAGGACTGGGGCGAGGAATACCTCCGGCTCTGTATGGCCATTCACGTCGTCGGCAATGTGGACGAAGCCATCGAACACATCAATCGTTATTCCACAAAGCACTCGGAAACGATCGTCACCGCCAATGAAGAGCACGCGAAGAAGTTCTTGCGGTTGGTGGATTCAGCGGCGGTATATTGGAACGCGTCCACCCGCTTCACCGACGGAAGCGAATTCGGCTTTGGCGCCGAGATGGGTATCAGCACGCAGAAACTACACTGCCGAGGGCCGTTCGCGCTGCGCGAGCTGACATCATCCAAATATCAAATCTTCGGAACGGGCCAAGTCCGATAGCCCTTTCCCGCGACGCACCCAGTTACAGAAAGGGAAGACTAACGTCGATTTCGGAACAGCAGTCCGGCAGAATTCACCGCACCTCTGATTTTCGAAGTTACTCCGCGGGCGAACTGAAAATCCAGAAATCCCTCCGCCGCGGAGCAAACGTTCGCGCCGTAGCCATACCACCACGGCTTCTTCATTCCAGGCAAAAGATCAGAATCCAGGTACTTGATGCGGACCATCTCTTCCAGTCCCAAGCGGCCGTGAGTGCGGCCGATGCCACTGGCTTTCATCCCCCCGTGTGGCGCCTCGCTGATACCAAAGCAGGAAACGGCATCGTTGACCATCACGGTTCCAGCGTGGATCCGGCGAGCAAGGGATTCACCGCGCGCGCGGTCTTTGGTCCACACACTGGCGGCAAGCCCGTATTCGGAGTCGTTTGCCAAATGCACGGCATCCTCGTCGCTGTCGAAGGGCATGATCGGCAGCACCGGCCCGAAGGTTTCTTCCCGCAAGATCCGCATTTCGTGCGTCACATCAGCCAGCACGGTTGGCGCGTAGTAGTTGGGGCCGAGGGACGGCAACCGCTCGCCACCGCAACATAGTTTCGCTCCGCGGGCGCACGCATCCGCCACGTGCGCTTCCACCGTACGAAGCTGTCGCTCTTGAATCAGCGGGCCAACGTCGGTGTTCGCTTCCATTCCATTGCCGACGCGAAGTTGCTTCGTCTTCTCCACGCAAGCGGCGACGAACTTGTCATAAATACTGCGCTGGACGTAGCAGCGTTCGACAGAAAGGCAAGCCTGGCCTGCGTTCACGTACGCGCCCCAGATGGCGCCACTCGATGCAACGTCTAGATCAGCGTTTTCGAGCACAATCATGGGGTCTTTCCCACCGAGTTCGAGCACCACCGGCAAGAGTCGCTGCCCAGCCATTTGCGCGATTCTCTTTCCGGTTGTGACGCTTCCCGTAAAGATCAGCTTGTCGATCTCAGACTCAACCAGTGCGGCGCCGGTCGCGCCATCGCCGATGACAACCTGCAAGAGATCTGCCGGCAAACCGGCTTCTACGAGTAAGTCCGCTACCAGGAGCGCGGAGAGCGGGGTCAATTCCGAAGGTTTCAGTACGACCGCGTTCCCGGTCACCAAGGCAGCCAGAGTCTCGGTCGCGGGAATTGAAAACGGATAGTTCCACGGCGAGATGATGCCGATGACGCCGTAGGGTTGGCGAATCATGTGGCCGCGCTTGATTTTGGTGGCAAGACTCCCATGCGAGACGGGCTCGGGGCGCAAAAAGGAATGCGCTTCCCGTTGCAGGAACCGAGTTGTGTCGAGGACAACCAGCACCTCGGTCAGCAGCGCTTCAGCGATGGGCTTCCCAACTTCCGAGGTGATCCTGCGCGCAATCTCAGACTTTTGGGCGGTCAGTAGATGTTGGAAGCGTCGGAGAATTTTCAGGCGATGGTGAATTGGCGTTGTCTGCCACGCCGGTTGCGCCGCACGAACGCGACCTACCGCAGCCTTCACCTCTAGCGGGCTCGCGCAATCGAGTTTGCGCAGGACCTCACCGGTAGCGGGATTAGAAATCGTGACGCTGCGGATCGTGGCGGTTTCAAGTGCCATCTGCAACAGCCCCCGTTACTCAAGCAAACAAGAATTCTTTCGTCCTCAACTCCTTGATGGCATCGCGCAACTTGGCAGCCTTCTCGAATTCGAAGCGCTTGGCGGTCTCGCGCATCTCAGCCTCCAGCTTGGCAATATAGGCATCGAGTTCTTCCTGGCTCTTGAAGTCAGGAATGCCATCGGCTTCGGCGGTAGCGAGATCGGCATAGTCGGCTTCAATGATGCGAGCTAGAGACATATCCAGGGGACGCACGATCGACTGCGGGGTGATACCGTTGGCCTCATTGTAGGCTTCCTGAATAGCGCGGCGCCGATTGGTTTCGTCCATGGCCTTCTGCATCGAGTCGGTCATGTTGTCGGCGTAGAGGACAGCGCGTCCGTTCAGATTGCGGGCACAACGGCCAATGGTCTGAATCAGCGAACCGCTGGAACGCAGAAAGCCTTCTTTATCGGCATCGAGGACTGCCACGAGCGAAACTTCCGGCAGGTCCAGTCCTTCGCGCAAAAGATTGATTCCGATTAACACATCGAACTCTCCCTTGCGCAGGTCGCGAAGGATCTTCACGCGCTCGAGCGTCTCAATCTCCGAGTGCATGTAGCGGCACTTTACGCCGACTTCGCTATAGTACTCGGCAAGATCTTCGGCCATGCGCTTGGTGAGTGTGGTAACCAGGACGCGCTCGCCTTTGGAAACGCGCTGCCGAATCTCGTGCAGCAGGTCGTCAATTTGTCCTTTCACCGGGCGCACTTCGACGGGCGGATCGACCAGACCCGTGGGCCTGATGATCTGTTCAACAACAACCCCGGCAGCTTTCGTCAGCTCGTAAGGACCCGGTGTCGCCGAGACATAGATGATCTGGTTGGTGCGATGCTCGAATTCCTCGAAGGTAAGCGGGCGATTGTCGAGGGCAGAGGGCAAGCGGAAGCCGTATTCCACGAGCGTCGATTTGCGCGAACGGTCGCCATGATACATGCCGTGTAGCTGCGGCACAGTCTGATGCGACTCATCGATAAACATCACATAATCGCGAGGAAAATAGTCGAGCAGGGTGGGCGGAGGCTCTCCCGGCATACGCCCAGTGAAGTGACGTGAGTAGTTCTCGATGCCATGGCAGAAGCCCATCGCCTTGATCATTTCGAGGTCATACATGGTGCGCTGGTGGACGCGTTGAGCCTCGACCATTCTTCCTTGCTTTTCCAGTTCCTTTTCCCACCACGCAAGCTCTTCTTTGATCGTGTCTACGGCGCGATTGCGGGTTTCTGGTTTCATTACATAGTGCGTTTTGGGATAGATGGGGAGGCGAACGTATTTCTGCTTGACCGTGCCGAAAAGAGGGTCGATTTGCGAGAGGGACTCAACCTCGTCTCCCCAGAGTTCGACCCGGTACGCCATGTCGTCATAGGTGGGATAGACTTCGATGACGTCGCCGCGCACCCGGAATGTGCCGCGGCGGAACTCGCCTTCACTGCGCTCGTAGAGAATTTCGACCAACTTGCGAGTAATGTCTTCGCGCTTAATCTTCTGTCCCTTCTCTAGGAAGAGCAGCATGCCGTAATAGGCTTCGGGAGAGCCCAAGCCGTAGATGCAGCTGACCGAGGCGATGATAAGGACGTCGCGGCGCTCGAATAGCGAACGCGTGGCAGACAGCCGCAGCTTGTCGAGCTCGTCGTTGATGGTGGACTCTTTTTCGATGTAGAGGTCGGCTGCCGGAACGTAGGCTTCAGGCTGATAGTAGTCGTAATACGAGACGAAGTATTCAACCGCGTTATGGGGGAAGAAGCTCTTGAACTCGTGATACAGCTGGGCGGCCAGCGTCTTATTGTGAGCCATGACCAGAGCAGGCTTGTTTGTCTGCTCGATGACCTTAGCCATGGTGAATGTCTTGCCGGAACCAGTGACGCCGAGAAGGACTTGATGCTGTTCCCGGTCGAGCAGACCTCGGGTAAGCGCCTCAATCGCCGTCCCCTGGTCGCCCTTGGGTTTGTATGAACTGACCAGCTTGAAATCCATGAAAACCGCCGCGTTCCCCACCCGAGAGCCATCTTGCGGGTGGACATCTCAAGATTATAGATACAGAGTTTCCGAGAACGATGCTCCTTTGTGGGTGGAACTTAGAAAGATTTTTCCCTGGTCAGGCCGCCGAGTTGCATGGAACGAAAGCCACGGGGTTCCCGGAATTTGGTACCTAGCCAACAACCGCATATCATTCCTCCCGTGCCTCTCGAGGAACGACAGCTGATTTCACAGATTCGCCGTCTATCGGTCGAAAGAAGCCACGCACGGGGACTTGGCCGCGCCAAGCGAGCAGTGATCGCCGGCATTGGCGATGATTGCGCCGTTCTGCGGATTCCCACCGGCCACGAGGTTCTCGTCACCACCGATTTCAGCCTTGAAGGCGTACATTTCCGGCGTGATTGGCACTCACCCAGCTTGATCGGTCATCGCTGCCTCACCCGCGGATTGAGCGACATAGCAGCCATGGGTGGCGAGCCCAGGGCAGTTTTTCTCTCCTTGGCACTTCCACGCCGAACTCCCCAGCTGTGGGTGGACGGATTTCTTCATGGACTACTGAAGCTCGCCATGCAGTTCAACATACCGCTCGCAGGGGGCGACACCACGCAGTCCCCCGAGGGAGTCCTAGCCGATGTCCTCGTCCTCGGCTCTGTTCCGAAGGGGAGGGCGATTTTGCGCTCGGGAACAAGGCCGGGCGATCGCATTTACGTAACGGGCGCACTCGGCGCCGCGGCCGCAGAAACGAACTTCCTCTATGAGAAAGCCGATAAATCTGTCCAACCATCGGAAACAGGTCCCCAGCCCCGGATTGCCATAGGTCGATTTCTGCGTGAAAGCCAGATTGCCACGGCGATGATCGATATCAGCGACGGTCTGTCGACGGATCTTTCGCACATTTGCGAAGAAAGCAGCGTGGGAGCGAATATCCGCGCAGATGCCATTCCACGGGGCAGGTTCCGCGGGCAGGAGGTCGATCTTCGTCTCGCACTGCACGGTGGCGATGCCTATGAACTCCTCTTTACCGCTCGAAAGCGCACCCAGGTCCCAGCGAGCATTGCTGGAATTCGGGTGGCAGAGATTGGAGAAGTTGTAGGCGGGAAAGCAATGACACTGATCAAAGCACAGGGCCGGCGCTCATATTTGAAGCCCCAAGGTTGGGAACATTTCCGACGACATTTCTCCCGGCAGTAAAATCTTCGATGCACATCCCAATAAATTCCTGAGAAGCCTTATCACTCGGGCAATTTTGGCCCAACTGCCACAACTGGCTATCTAGCATTGCCATTACCAAAGGTAGAGTGGTTATCTCGCTAGCCATAGCTGCATTCCTGATGCGAGACTACGATGATGACATGTGGTCCCGCGTTTTCTTGATCCTGTTCCTAGTAGCATCTGCATCTGGACAACAGGCAAATTCCACCGCACCACAGGTTACCGACGAGTTTGTACACCAGCAGTTCGGGCATACCTGCGCACTCGATCCCAAGTTCACGCCCATGACGGCCGATCTGAATGGCGATGGCGTTGAGGACGTCTTGATGGTGGCTCGATGCAAGAACCCGCTCATCGACCAGGCGGAG
>DATNEX010000093.1:0-77340 GCA_035606605.1 Terriglobales bacterium | reverse complement strand
CCGAAAAGAAGGGGGACCTGGAGCGCTCTCTTTCTTACTGGGTGCGGGCAAGGAAACTGCGGCCCGAATCTCCCGAACTTCTTCTTGGATTTGGGCGCGTCTGTTTGAAACAGGATCTTCTTGACGATGCAGAAACAGCACTCACCAAGGCCGCTGGCCTCAAGCCTCATGATCCGTCGTATCAGTACCTGTTGGCTTCGGTGAAGGTGGGAAAGAAGCAGTTCGATGCGGCAGAACAACTGCTTGATGCGCTGGTCAAGAGGACGCCTGGTGATCCGCAGCTTCAATACGCATTGGGATCCGTCCTCTACCTGGAGGGGCACCTAGCGGAGGCGGTAAACCATTTGAGCGAGAGTGCACGCTTGCAGCCGAAGCAGGTTGCGTCCAATTACTACCTGGCTCTGATCGCCAGGGACCAGGGCAAAGACGCCGAGGCCATCGAAATCCTGGGAAAGCTTCTTGAGGAGTATCCGAACCATGCCCCATCTCGAGAGACCTTGGGTGAATTGCTAATGGCCGCGCAACGCTATCCGGAGGCGGAAGCAAACTTGCAGAAAGCCGTAACATTGAATCCGAATTCTGTGAAGGCAAATTACCAACTTGGCCTCTTGTTGTCCCGCATGGGCAAAAAAGCCGAAGCTGACAAGCAACTCGACTTGGCAAAGTCGCTGCGTACGGAAGACGAGAAGACGTCTCGACTGCAGCTTCGTCTACTGGAGCCTGAGCAATGAGAACAAGGTTCTCCACAACTGGAGCGATCGTATGCCTCGGCCTCCTGTTAACGATCGTGTCGGCTTCAGCGCAGAACGATGCGCCCCCGGACCTGAGCCAACTGAGGGCCACGATCCAGCGAAATCCCTCTGACCCCAAGCTCTACATCGAGCTCGGCCTCGCTTATTGGGACAGGAACGATGACCGTAGTGCCTTCGAAGCCTTCGAGAAGGCGGTGGAAGTGGCTCCGAAGTCGGCGGAAGCGCACAATTTTCTGGGCGTCGCTTTAATGAAGAAGGCTGATCTGGCGGGCGCGATTAAAGAGCTGCGCACCGCCGTTTCCCTCGACCCGAAGTTGGTTCGTGCTTATGCGAACCTCGGGGCAGCGCTTGCGCGCAGTGGGGATCTTCCCGAGGCAGTAGCCGTGTTCCAGAAAGCGCTTGCGCTGGACCCGACAAATCCCGGCTCCCATCTCAACCTCGGGCTCGCGCTGCGGGAGAAGGGCGATCTCAAGGGAGCACTCCTGCACTTGCGTACGGTTGCAAAAGAGCAGCGGAAGAACGCGATGGTTCATTACGAACTTGGCCAGACATTGCGGCAGGCCGGGGATCTTGCGGGTTCGATTGCGGAGTTCGAACAGGCGATCGAGATCAACCCCGAGTTGCAGGAAGGCTATTACGGACTGGGACTCGCTTTGAAGCAACAGGCCGCAGCCCGCAAACCTCAGGCTCCTGGCGTTCAAGATCCCGCACTCGAGAAGGCGCAAAGTGCAGTCGCGAAAGGCGATCTTGAGACCGCCAAGGACCAGTTGCTAGCCCTGGTTCGCGCGGACGAACACAATGCCGAGGCGCATAACCTTCTCGGCTACGTCCTAGGCCAACAAGGGGATCTGGAGTTTGCACGCAATCACCTGCAAAGGGCTATCGAACTCCGTCCCAACTACGGGGACGCTCACTATAACTATGGAGTGGCACTCTGGTACAGCGGGTCGAGAATCGAGGCGGTTTCGCAGCTAAGAGAGAGCATACGGGTGGACCCCTCTGCGGGCGGCAGCTATGCATTTCTTGGCATGGCGCTGCTTGAAACCGGCGAATTGCCCGCCGCCCGCCATGCCCTGCAGCGAGCGATTGCCTTATTGCCGCCTACGACTGCGACCTACCTCGATCTCGGAATCGTTTTCCTGAGGACGGGAGAACTCGATCGCGCGCTTGGTCAGTTTGAGGCCGGGTTGAATGCGCCATCCTCAGTACCGGCGCCCGATTGGGACACTGCCATTGCCAAGTTGCGCGAAGCCTTGAAAAAGGATCCCAAAAACGCTGAAGCGCACAACATCCTCGGCCTCCTGCTCGGACGGAAGGGTGCGGATAGCAAGGATGTCGCGGCAGAATTTCGGCAAGCGATTCAGTTGCGCCCTGAACACGCCCGGGCGCACAACAATCTGGGCCTGGTACTTGCCCAAAGCGACGAGGACAAAGATGCAATTGCTGAATTCAAAGAAGCCATTCGCATCGCTCCCGATTACGCCGACGCGCATGCCAACCTGGGTGCCACCCTCATTGATTCCGGCGGGGAGGATGCGATCAAGGAGCTTGAAACGGCCGTCGCGCTGAAGCCCGGTTTGGTACGAGCACAATTCAATCTCGCCGAAGCCTATGCCGCCAGTCCAAGTCACGGGCCGGCGAAACAGATCGAGCAGCTCAGGAAGGTAGTCTCACTGTCTCCTGATTTTGCGCGCGCTCACGTTGCATTGGGCAAAGCCTTACGTCGGGAAGGAAATGCGAAAGAAGCCGTTTCCGAGCTGAAAGACGCCACTCGTCTCGATCCGCAAAGTGGAGAAGCGCACTATCAGTTGGGGCTAGCCTTAGCGCGAATCGGAAGTCAATCCGAAGCCACCGCAGAAGTACAAAAGGGACGAGAATTGTCGGCGGCGGACGAGCGAAATCAAAATGCCGCGCTGGACATATCCGAAGGCCGAGCGGCACTGGAGAGAGGTGAATTCGCACAAGCCGCTGCCAAGTTTCAGCACGCGATCAAGCTCCAGCCGAGTTTCGCAGCGGCCGAGCACTACCTCGGCATTGCACTGCAAAAGCAGGGTGATATCCCGGGCGCTTCGGCGGCATTCGAGAAGGCGATCGAGCTAAATCCCGGGGACAGTTTCGCGCGCGCGGCCTTAGACCGGCTTACGCTGCCTGACAACCCGAAGTCACCGATGACCACAGAATTGGCCGAAAACTCGAGGTCAAATGCTTCGCTCGAGGACCCGCGGGAGATCAAGAAGTATGAAGGGTATATTCGAGACGGCAGATTCGCTGAGCTTGAGCCGTTGCTAACCGATTACTTGGCACGAAATCCGCAATCCGATTGGGGTTGGTACGCGTTGGGGTACACTCAGTTCGCGCAGAAGAAGCTTGGGCCGTCCATCCAATCGCTTGCTAAGTCGCTGCAACTGAATATCTCGAACGCGGAAGCCCACAAGATCTTGGGACGCGACCTCATGCTGATCGGACGATTCGATGCTGCCAAGACGGAGTTCGAACAAGGGGTTCACTACAATCCGGCCTCAGCTGAGCTTCACTACAATCTGGGTAAGCTTTATTCGATGCAGGATGATTGGGAAAACGCACGCAAGGAGTTCGAACAGGCGCGGCGCCTCGACGCTTTTTATGCGGAGGCGATCGATGGGTTGGGCCTCTCCGAAGAAGCCCTGGGCCAAGATGCAAGTGCGGTGAAGAATTATGAAGAGGCGATTGCTCTGAATGAGCAGCGGAAAGGGACGTTTACTTCCCCTTACGTCAATCTCAGCGCTTACTACAATCGTACGGAAAATTCTCCAAGGGCAGTTGAGTACGCCGACAAAGCCATCCAGTTGGACGGGAAATGCGACCCGGCGTGGTTTCAAAAGGCCAGGGCGGCGGAGCGCGGGGGCGACCTTCAGGGAGCGGTCGCTGCCTTGAATACGGCGATCAGCCTTAACCCGCGCGCGTCGGCCTATTACTACGTGCTGGCAGGTGTTTATCGCAAGCTGGGGATGAAAGAAGACAGCAAGAAGGCACTCGACATGTTTTCTCAGTTGGACCGCGAAAGTAATGCCCTCGATAAGATGCGCCGCAATCACTCCAAATCCGCACAAACCGCGCCCTCTCCCGGAGGGAAGAGCGACGAATGACGGATGTCCCTAGGCATTCAAGGCGCGACTTTGTCAATCTTCTGACTCGCTTGGGTGCCCTGTTCGCTCTGGTGCCAGGCAAGGGGCTCGATGGCCTAGCCGCTTCTCCTGCCATTACCTTTGCGGATGTGACGCGATCCGCTGGCCTTCTGGGTGCCCGGAATGTTTTCGGGAGTGCCGAGGACAAGCAGTTCCTGCTCGAAGAGATGGGCTGTGGAGCAGCCTTCTTTGACTACGACAACGACGGCTGGCCCGACATCTTTCTCGTGAACGGAAGCTCCTTTGATTCTCGGGAGCGCGATCGTCACCCCACCAGCTACCTGTTTCACAACAACCGCGACGGTACTTTCACCGATGTGACGATGCGAGCGGGACTGACACACACCGGCTGGGGTCAGGGCTGTTGCGTCGGCGACTACGACAACGACGGTCTTGATGACCTCTTCGTATCGTACTTTGGGCGCAATATCCTTTATCACAACAATGGGGATGGCACCTTTACCGACGTCTCGGAAAAAGCCGGCGTGGCTGGAACCGAAAATCGCTGGGGCGCAGGCTGCTGCTTCTTGGATTACGACCGCGATGGGCGTCTCGACCTTTTCATAGCCAACTACATCCATTTTGATCCCGCCCGAGCCCCGAAGCCCGGAGAGGCCATTTACTGTCGCTATAACGACATTCCTGTTCCCTGTGGGCCGCAAGGGTTTGCCGGCGGAACCAACATCCTTTATCGGAATCGCGGGGACGGCACGTTTGAAGATGTTTCGGAGGCAAGCGGAATTGCGCGACCGCGCGGTCCAGCCTCAATGCTTTTTGTTCCCAACAACTGGCAGCCGAGTGGCTCGTACGGGATGGGCGCTGTGTCTGCCGATTTTGACAATGACGGGTGGCCGGACATTTACGTGGCTTCGGATACCGCTCCAAGTCTGCTTTATCGCAACAATCGCGACGGAACGTTTCGCGAAATCGCAGTGCCCGCGGGCTGCGCTTTCGATGAAAACGGCGTCGCTCTTTCGGGAATGGGGGCTGCGACAGCCGACTACGATGGGGATGGCTGGCTCGACATCGCGCGCACCAATTTCTCTGAGCAGGTGACCTCGCTCTATCGCAATTACGGAAATGGAGCGTTTGAAGACGCAAGCATCAGAGCGGGTCTCGGAGTGAATCGCAAATACCTCGGTTTTGGCTTGGGGTTTGCGGACTTTGACAATGACGGTCGTAAGGACTTGTTTATCGCGAACGGTCATGTCTATTCGCAGATCGCACACCGAAACCTGCATCTCAAGTATAAGGAACCGAAAGTCCTCTATCGAAACATGGGAAATGGGACCTTTCAGGACATTTCTGGGACTGCGGGGCCGGCAATTCGTGGCGAAAATGTAGCTCGCGGCTGCGCTTTCGGCGACTTCGACAACGACGGCAACGTCGATGTCCTCGTCAATAATCTGGATGGCCCTCCTTCCCTATTCCGAAACCAGGGTGGAAGCAAGAACAACTGGATCAGCATCAAGTGCCTGGGTACGCGATCGAATCGTTCAGCCATAGGTACGCGTGTGAGCGTTAAAAATGGCAACCAACGGCAGATCGATGAAGTCATGAGCGGATCGAGCTACTACTCGCAAAACGATCTGCGGTTGCACTTCGGCTTGGGGAAGGCCGCGACGGCGGAACTGGTCGAGATCAATTGGCCATCTGGATCAAAAGAAAGCTTTAAGAACCTACCCGCGAATCACCGGTACGTGATACAAGAAGCCAAAGGCATAGTGGAAAGGCGAGCGCCTGGTCGAGGGAGCAAGTGAGCGCAGGAAAATTAAATCTGCGCGGAATTCTCAGTTCCCTGCTGGCGATCATCTTTGTTCAGATTGCCTGGGCCTCGAACGTACAATTCACAGATATCACCCGGCAAACCACCTTGCGCTTCAGGCAGGAGAACTCCGCAACCTCCAACAAGTACCTCATTGAAACCATGGGGGGGGGAGTCGCTTTATTTGACTACGACAATGACGGGCGGCTAGACATTTTCTTCACCAACGGAGCGAAACTCGAAGACCCGATGCCGGACGGAAAGTCGGCCGACAAATCCGATCCAAAGTACTGGAACCGGCTCTATCACCAGAACGCGGATGGCACTTTCAGCGATGTAACCGAGCAAGCAGGGCTCAGCGGCGCCTCGCAAGGCTATTACAGTATGGGAGTTGCGGTCGGGGATTACGACAACGACGGTTACGAGGACCTTTATGTAACCGGCTTTGGCGGAAATATTCTGTATCACAACAACGGCAACGGGACCTTCACTGACGTAACGGCGAAAACTGGTGTGAAGGGTGGGGGCTGGAGCGCCAGTGCCGGCTTCTTTGATTACGACAACGATGGAAAGCTGGACATTTTCGTTACCCGGTATATCGATTGGAGCTACAAGACGAACCGATACTGTGGAGAGAGACGCGAGGGCTATCGAGCTTACTGCCACCCCGACAACTACGACGGCGTCACCAATATTCTCTACCACAACAACGGGGATGGAACCTTTAGCGATGTTTCCGAAAAAGCTGGAATCGCCAATCCCCGTGGAAAGGGTCTGGGCGTCTCGTTTGCCGATTATGATGGTGACGGCTTTACCGACATCTTTATAGCGAACGATTCAGTCCAGTGTTTCCTTTATCACAATAATGGAAATGGTACGTTCAATGAGGTCGGCTTGCTTGCCGGCGTCGGCTACAACGAAAACGGAAAGACATTTGCTGGAATGGGCATCGACTTCAGCGATTACGACAATGACGGCTGGCCGGATGTCATCGTCACAGATCTTTCGAATGAACGCTATATGCTATTCCGCAACAACGGTGATAGCACATTCACCGACGTCACGAATCGCTCGGGAATAGGCAGTGCTACTTTTGCTTTTTCTGGTTGGAGCACTCACCTGTTCGACTACGACAGTGATGGTTGGAAAGACTTGTTTGTCGTTCAATCGCACGTGATGGACACGATTCAGAAAACGTCTCCCAACCTCAAGTACAAAGAACCTCCTCTCTTGTTGCGCAATGTGGACGGACACTTTTCCAGAATTGCTCCAGGCGAAATCTTTGAGAAGGAATTGGCGGGCAGGGGAGCAGCTTTCGGAGACTTGGACAACGACGGAGATGAAGACGTCGTGGCCAGTAATTTAGGCGATGATGCCTATGTCCTGCGCAACGATGGAGGGAATGCGAACAACTGGCTGGAGCTTTCACTCCAAGGCACGAAATCGAACCGCGACGGAATTGGCGCGCGCGTGCGAGTAGTCTCTGCCTCTGGAGTGGCGCAGTATTTTTCAGTAAACACCGCTGTAGGCTATCTTTCTGCCAGCGACAAACGCTTGGTGGTGGGACTCGGCAAGGACGACTCGGCGAAGCTCATCGAGATCAAGTGGCCCTCGGGAATCGTGCAGCGACTAGAGAACGTAAAAGCGCGACAAATCTTGAGAATTGTGGAAACCCGCCCATGATTACTCGGCGTCAGGTGATCCTTACTCTAGCCGGCGCTGCTGGCGGCGCGCTCCTGGGCGGTGCAGAAGCTGGCGCGCAGGGGATTTCGTCGCGGGGAGTGAGACCACAGCCGCGCGGAAAACCCTCTGGCCGACCCTTTCTGGCGCGTTTTACCGATGTTGCGCGCCAGGCTGGTCTGACTCACCCCATTGTCTATGGCGGACTCGATAGCAAGAGCTACATCATCGAAGTGGTGGGTTGCGGAATTGCGTTTCTCGATTACGACAATGATGGGTGGCTCGACATCTTTGTTCTAAACGGGACGCGGCTCGAGGGAGACCCGCCCGGCTGTACCAATCGCTTATACAAGAACAACCGCGATGGAACCTTCACTGATGTGACTGCAAAAGCGGGGCTGACCCGCGCCGGCTGGGCATCTGCGGTCACCATTGGTGATTACGACAACGACGGCTTCGAGGATCTCTTTATCACCTATTACGGCCGCAACGTTCTTTATCGCAATAATGGCAACGGGACCTTCTCCGACGTTACCGAACGCGCTGGACTCGCGCAGTCGGCAGTCCGTTATGGCTCTGGCTGCTCCTGGATAGATTATGATCGCGACGGCCGCCTCGACCTCTTTGTCGCTAATTATCTGAATACAACGCTAGAAAAATTACCCAAGCCTGGCGAAAACCCGGACTGCACCTGGAAGGGTGTAGCTGTGAACTGCGGCCCGCGAGGACTTCCGCCCGGTTTCGTTCAGCTATTTCATAACAACGGAGACGGGACATTCACAGACGTTAGCAAGTCGTCCGGGGTGGCAGCAGCTTCGGGGTCTTACCCGATGACGGTGGTTGCTGCCGACTACGACAACGACGGCTGGGCTGACATTTATGTTGCCTGCGACTCAACCCCAAGCTGGCTCTTTCGC
Source organism: Terriglobales bacterium (assembly GCA_035606605.1). Taxonomy (GTDB): domain Bacteria; phylum Acidobacteriota; class Terriglobia; order Terriglobales; family Acidobacteriaceae; genus Gp1-AA145. The sequence continues at coordinate 69,062 of DATNEX010000093.1, read as the reverse complement.
AATCAGCATGATGGAACTTTTCGCGAAGAGGCCCTCGAGCGCGGAGTGGCGCTCAGCGAAGACGGCTTAGAACAGGCTGGAATGGGGGTAGCCGTCGGGGATTACGACCTCGACGGCAACCTCGACATCTTCAAGACAAATTTTGCCGATGATACGAACGTCCTCTATCGCAACGATGGCAAGGGCAATTTCGACGATTTTACAATCCGTTCTGGCATCGGGGTGGAGACTCGATACGTTGGCTGGGGCACGGGCATGGTCGATCTCGACAACGACGGTCATCCCGACCTGTTTGTCGCGACTGGAAGCGTTTACCCGGAGGTCGAAAAGAAGGTCCCTGCGTATCCGTTTCGAACCCCACGCTTGGTGTTCCGTAATCTCGGCGAGGGCAGGTTCGAGGAGCTCATCGAAGAAGCAGGCTCGGGAGTTTCCGATACCCATGCAAGTAGGGGCTGCGCTTTTGGAGATTTTGACAACGATGGCGACATAGATGTCCTGGTCATGAACATGAATGAGCCCCCATCGCTGCTACGAAACGACGTGTCTGGTACGGGGAACTGGCTGAAGGTGCTCCTGATTGGTTCCGAGAGCAATCGCAGCGCGATCGGATCTCGAGTAACCGCACAATATGGGGCCAAGCGCCAAGCTCAGGAGGTGCTGGCTCAGGGGAGCTTCTATTCCGTAAGTGACCGTCGTCTTCATTTCGGACTTGGCGAGCAAACCACTGCCGACCTAACGGTTCGCTGGACGAACGGGAACAACGAAACCATCCGCCACGTTGCGGCTAATCAGCTGGTGGTTATTCGAGAAGGCTCGGGAATCATTCGCTCTCAGAAGTTTTAAGTGCCCTCAAATTGCAATTCCCTCTTCGCGACAGGCATCCACCACGGCCAGCCTATGAGTGACGCCAAGTTTCTTTAACATCCGGTGGATGTGGTTTCGGATGGTATGCTCGGCAAGTTGAAGTTCACTCGCGATCTCTTTGTTGGTAAAGCCCCGCGCTATGAACTTAACTAGCTGCTGTTCTCGATTGGTCAGTCCTAACGTGTTCCGGGCATAAAAACTTGGCAATTGGTTTTGCCGAGAAGCAAATTCAAACAAGAATGCGCAAAGCTCAGGAGAACATACGGCGCCGCCGTTCGCGACTGTGCGCACTGCCCCCACCACCTCCAAGGCAGAAGCATCTTTAACAATGTATCCTCGCGCCCCTTCGCGGATGGCTTGAAGGAACGGCTGCCCGCTGGACTCCATACCGATCATTACAAGTTTCACATCCGGCAGGCATTGCCTTACTTCCCGAACAAACTCGAGGTGGGCGAGGTTGGTGGTAAACGAGTCGATTACCAGCACATCGGGAGCAGCCTGCACGATTGCTTCAAGCGAGTCGTCGGAAAATGCCCGGTTCCCGACAACGGAAATGTCGCTCTTCTTCGATAGGATTCTCGCTAACGCTTCGCGCAGCAGTCTATTCTGCGCGAGCAAGAACACACTAACACTTCCGTCCGCCTTCACTGGCAGGCTCCAAACACCAGCGCGAAACCTGAGGGTTTCCCCCCAAACGCTGCCTCGCCCCCCAGCTGCAGCGCTCCGCCCTTCTACCCGAACAATGGCCCGTCTGGTAGGGTGTTTACTGTAGTAAAGCTGAGGAGGCTACTGTAGCGTATCCACGATGTGGAAATCTATAAGGAAGTAGTTACTCAAACAATTCACGAGGGATCGCGATGGAACACAAAGGTTTGCAGCCCCATGTCCGCGATACTGCGATTTTAGCCATGCCGATTAGGACGGTGTTGGCGGGGTAGACTACTTGGAAGACCTAGTCAAAGATTAGCCAAAAAATTGACACTAGGCATTGCTGACCACCAAGCTGCCCAGCGCCGACTCCCATTTCATTTGCGCAGCCTTCAATTTAGGGTGTGATACAAGCAAATGCCACACAACTGCCTGGAAGGCTTCGGTGTGCGGAGTTATCGTCTCAAGATTCACCACGGGCACGACAACGCAGGCGTCAGCAATTTTCGCGGTAAAACCGCCGTCGCGTCCCACAATTCCGCACACCTTTGCGCCGATCTGCCGAGCATACTGGAGAGCACATACTAGGTTGGCGCTGATATTGCGGTCCAAGTCGCCGCCGCCGACAGAAAAAACAAAGACCAAATCCTGCGCGCGTAAACGGCTCCCACGCAACCAATTCTGGTATGAAGTGTCCCACCCGTCATCATTGATTCGAGCTGTCAGTTCAGAAACGTTGTCCGTAGGCGCATAGGATTCGATGTCAGCGATCTTGCGAAAATCGTTAACAGCATGGGACGCGTGTCCGGCCCCCCCTCCGACACCAAGAAAGAAAATACGGCCCCCCTCGCCTCGCGTGCGAACCAACAGCTCGACCATTTGCTCTACTTTATCTGGGTTGATTTGTTTCAGGATCTGGGCAGCTTCATCAAAGTACTGAACGGTATAATTCATAAGATTTGTTTAGGAATCCCCTTCCCTCATCAAAATAAACTTCTTGTGGCTATCGAGCCGCGATAGGAAGCTCAAGACGTGCCAGGTAATCACTTATGGGAGCAGCGGTCGCAGATTCTCTAAGGGCATATCTCAGTGTCGCCTGGACAAAACCTAGCTTGCTGCCTACGTCGAAGTGCTCGCCGATGAATTGGTAGGCATAAACGGGTGCCGACTGACTGTAAATCGAGAGCGCGTCCGTGAGCTGAAATTCTCCACCGCGTCCTGGCGAAAGCCTCGAAATGCAATTGAATATGCCTGGCCGTAGTACGTAGCGTCCGAAAATACCCGTTTTTGACTTTGTCATGCCAGGTGCGGGACGTTCGAGGAGTCGTGTAACTCGAGAAACCCGCGCGTCGGACGAGACCAGAACCTCGGTTTCTACCATGCCAAAGCGTTCGACCTCGTGAGGCTCAACGGCTTGCGTAGCGATGACGCATCCTGGATTCGCGTGATAGCAATCCATAAGTTGGCGCGTACAGGGTACGCCTGCGTCGATTAGGGCATCAGGGAGAATTACTGCAAACGGCTCATTTTGAATCACTGGCTCTGCTAGAGCGATGGCGCTTGCTAGACCAGTAGGCACCTTCTGCCACACTGTCTTAATCTCAACAAGTTCGGCGAGGCGACGGATCTCGGCCATCTCGTCATCGTAGCCCAGCGTTGTCAACGTCTCTTCCAAAGCCTGGTCTCGCGAAAAGTATTGCTCGATCAACTCCTTGCGGGGCCCCAGTACGAGCACCACTGTCTCGATGCCGCTCGCTGCCGCTTCCTCCATCGCGTATTGAATGAGTGGGCGTCCAGCGATAGGCAGAAGTTCTTTGGGAACCACTTTCGTAGCAGGCAAAGATCGAATTCCCAATCCCGCCGCCGGAATCACGGCCTTTCTGATTTGCATCGTAGACATGACCTTACGACAGAGAAGTAATCCGTGTTTGGCCGAGACAGTTATTCTCGCATTGCACTTTCCGCGGCCGATGCATCTCGGCGACGTAGCACGCGGATATGCCGCTCCCGCACGATGGATCCCACTACCTGCACTGCTTCCCACAGATCTTTCGCTACAAAGTCTGGTCGCAATCCTTGAGGACGTATAAAGCTGCAGCATTCACACTTCCAACGTCCGATGAAAATTGTGCGACAGCCAGCGCGCGTGCCGGCTTCAATATCGGTAAGCCCGTCGCCAATCATGAAAGACTTGTCCAGCGATATTCCTAATTTGCGTGCGGCCTGTTTCAGCATTCCGATGCCCGGCTTCCTGCAAGCACAACGTTTGCGCAACGCGGGTACAACTGAAGCCGGGTGATGCGTGCAGTAATAAATCGCGTCGACATGAGCGCTCGCGGCATTTAACTCGTCCTTTAGCTTCCGATCGAAACCGCGAAGGGTGTCAGCGCCGAAGTGCCCTTTTGCTATGCCAGGCTGGTTAGAAACAACGATTACGGGAAGCTGAAGTTTATTTAGCAGTTTTATCGCAGCTGGTACTCGGGGGAGCAGTTGAAACTGACCAACCGTGAAGGGTGAGTCCACCACCCCTACGTCGCGGTGATAGATCAACTTATTAATGACACCATCGCGGTCCAGAAAGATGGCACCGCGCGATCCTTCTTCATTCATTTTGCTCGCCGAACTCCTGCTGCTATGCATATGCCGCGCGTACCACGCTGCTCAAAGGGCTGCTCTTTTCCTGCCGCCGAATATGCGCGAGACGCCCATCCCGCGAGACAACATCGAACACGACTTTGCTTCCTTCGAAATCAAAACGGAACCTTAATTCGCGAAGGCCAGCGCCCCGAAGAGCCTCCCGCAGTTGTGTCTTTTCTCCTTCACAGTACAACATCAAGAATCCTCCCCCGCCAGCGCCTGAAATCTTTCCTCCAATTGCCCCGTTTCGCCGTGCGAGTTCATACCATTCATTTATTCTCGAGTTCGTGATGCCATTGGAAAGCCTCTTTTTCACCTGCCAATGAATATGGAGCAGCTCTCCAAATCGGCGCATGTTGCCGCGAACGATCGAGTCACGGATCTCAAAACCGATATCCTTGATTTCGGACAGACTACTGACCACTCCATTCGCCTTCTCTTTGGTGTCCTTGTCCTGTTTTTCCAAAATGCTAGTCGCATCACGCACGCCACCGGTATAGAACAGCAACGTATTGGCTTCCAGTGCCTCCAGCAAGTCGGGGCCGAGACACAGACGAGTCACCGATACCGAACCATCCCTGTCGATTTCGAGCGTGGTGATCCCACCAAAAGCGGCCATATATTGATCCTGCTTACCGATGGGCTTTCGCAGTCGCTGAAGCTCGATATCGCAAGCTTCTTCTGCGAGTATTTGAGGACTCACCGGACTATGTGTCAACGTATGCATTGCATTCAACAATCCCACCAGGTAACAACTGGATGATCCAAGACCCGTTCCGGCAGGAATGTCGGCAACCGAGACGATCTCGATTCCATTTTCGATGCGAAAGAATCGCAGTGCCTCGCGCGCTAGGGTGTGTTGAACTTCTTCGCTGTTGTGTACCAATTCGGTGCGACTGTATTGCACGCGGACGAAGTCATCGAGAATGGGGGTATTCACGTTCAGATACATGTACTTGTCGATACCGACCGCGAGAATAAACCCGCCGTATTCTTGATAGTACGATGGAAGGTCTGTCCCTCCACCGCCCAGAGTGACGCGAAAGGGCGTTCTTGTAATGATCATTTAAGGTTTAACCTGTTTGCAGATTTAGATTGCAAAAGCGTGCTTTCGACACCTTTAGCGGGCTAGGCCCCATCCGATCATGCGCCGATACTGAAAGCTACGGTGGCCTAGGTATGCGCAACAGACTGCTGGGCCGCTTCTCGGAAATATTCCACCGTCTGCTTCGCACCTTCGAGAAGACTCACTTGGGGTTTCCAACCGAGCATGCTCTTAGCCTTGGTGATATCAAGCCTTATCTTTTCGATTTCGCCGGGACGACGAGCAACATAGCGTGGCATTTGTCTCGAGTTTCCGACCAGTTTCTTGACCGTATCAAAGACCTCCTGGTCGGTAGTCTCTATCCCACTCGCGATGTTGAATATTTCTCCCGTGCCGTGTTGCAGGGCTTCAACATTCGCCAGGGCAACATCGTCAATAAATACGTAGTCCCGAACCTTACTCCCATCGCCGTAGATCACAGGTTGGATGCCGGCCAACATCTGCTCACAAAAGATTGCGAAAACTCCGGCCTCACCCTGAGAACTTTGCCGTGGCCCATACACGTTTCCGTAGCGCAAGACGACGTACTCGATACCATACAGAACTCGATAAGTAAACAGATAATGCTCTACGGTGTGCTTACTTATCCCATATGGAGTGATTGGGTTGATCGGGCAGTTCTCATATACGGGAAGAGATGCGGGTTCACCATAGGCCGCTCCGGCTGTCGAGACATAGATGATACGTTGCGTGCTGTGGGCGATGGCTGACTGCAGGATGTTCAGCGAGCCTAGAATATTCACCGATGCATCAAATATGGGTTCCCGCACCCCTCGGCGAACATCCATCTGCGCCGCATGATGATTAACAATCTCAGGACGAATGTTTTCAAAGACTGACCTAACAAAGGCTTCGTCTCGAATATCCCCTCGATAGAAACGGGCCGCTGCGTTGAGATTCTTGCGAGAGCCTCGCGACAAGTCGTCGATCACCGCTACGTCATGACCAAGCCTCACGTAGGCATCCACAACATGGGATGCAATGAAACCTGCACCCCCGGTAACTAGAATTCGCATGTCCGCATCTCCTCGTGCTAATAGGCGCCTTCGGGACGAAAAAGCTTACCGAAAGTTTTGCCGATGATGTATAGGTCTAACCAAATAGACCAATGGTCGATATAGAATTCGTCCATCCGGACCCGGTCTTCATAGCTGATCAATTGACGACCCATCACCTGCCAGTACCCGGTGATACCTGGTTTTACGGAGAGCCTCTTCGCAAGGAACCCTCCATATCGGACGCTCTCTTCGGACGAGATTCCCCTTGGCCCCACGAGACTAAAGCTGCCACTCAACAGGCCGAACAGTTGTGGAAGCTCATCGATGCTATATTTCCTCAAAAAACGTCCTATTCGCAATACTCGTGGGTCATGCTGAAGCTTGTGGTTCTCAGCAAATTTGGCTCTCAGTTCGGGATCTTTCTGGAGGATCGCGTCAGCATTCTGGACCATGGTGCGAAATTTCCAGTGCCAAAGTCGCTTTCCGCAACCACTTACAATCTCACGGCGATAGAACACCGGCCCGGGATCCTCAACCGTCAACAGCAACGCGATGACCGGGGTTAGGAGAACGGTAATGAGACTACCGATTACGCCAAAGAATAGATCAATGCATCTTTTACAGAACCGTTGCACCCCGCTGTTCCATAGGGACGCAGAGCTGAGATATGTGGAGCCCGTAAAGTAGTCCAGTTCCTGATGGATTGCGCGCAAGCGCGGTACGTTTCCCAACAGCACCACGTTCAACCGGCGGAGCTGGCAGTATGTGATCATCTCAGCCTGGCAGAAAGACTTGTGCATCGACCGCCCTATCACAACCACCTGAACCTTGTTTTCCTCGGTCACACTTTTCCAGTGTGTAAGCTCAATCAGCCGCGTTGCCTCTTCCGGGGCAGCTAAGTGCGGGGGGACAATCGCCGTGGCTAAACAATAAGCTCTGTGATGTTGCACCGAGAGAAGCCGTTGAAAGTGCTCCAGCTCCTCCAGTTCCCCTAAGAACAGTGCACGGCTGCGCCCCCTTCCCTGCCGCCAGCACCAACCGTACGCACTTCGGAGACCAAATCGGATGCAAAGGACAGTACCGAGAGTAAACAGGTACCAGAGTAGGATGAAATACCGCGAAAACACTTCTCCCTTGAGCAAGATTGCGTTGGTTGCCAGGAGGGAAAGCAACGAGAACGAAACAGCCTTAAAGGCGAGTTCGATTTCACGCTCAGGTCGTCGCAACTCCACAACACCATAGCCGTCCATCACATAGAACATGCCGGCGCAGAATGGTACGAACAGAAGCGGATACGTAGATGGTCCAAAAGCCGCTTGTGCAACGTGGAAAATCACTTTTGAGAGTCGCACCGCTGCATAATAGGCAAGGGTCAGGCTGATGATGTCGCCCAGCATGAACAAAGCCAGTTTGACGGATCGTCGGCTAAGAAAATCGGCGCTTGGGTCGGGTGATGGCTCAAGCGCCTGCACAACCGCGGATATTTCAAGTGGCTGAATTGCCATTGACTAGGGACACTCTAGACGACCGCGTTACTGGCCATTGGCAGCCGCCACAGCGCGAGCAGCAATCTCTTGGGCTGCTTTGGCCGCGTCGGAATTGAATTGCCGGACAGTATCACGCGTGTACTTGTGATCGATCATCTTGGGGAAGAACTGTGGGGGGACGGTAATTACGTGCGCACCGGAAAGGGCTGCATTCTGGATGTCCATTACCGTCCGCACACTGCCTACAATGATCTTGCTCGTATATTCCCACTCATCCAACCAATGCCGCACATTCTTGATGGTTAACACTGGGTCATTACCTTCATCTGCGATGCGTCCGGCGAAAATGCTGATGTACGCGGCGCCTGCTTTGGTAGCAAGCATAGCCTGGTTAAAAGACAGAATCGCTGTTGCGTTCACCGCGATGCCCTCACTCGTCAACTCATTTATGACATCCAGGCTAGAATCTCCAAATTCGTTAACGATCGGGATCTTAACCACCATGCTGGGGCCCCAGGAAGCGAAGACACGTGCTTGCTCGAGCATCTCTTGATGGTCGTTCGAAGTGACTTCAAGGCTCAAGGGCCTGTCACCGAGGAGCATTCTAAGCCGTGTTGCAGCGGTTTCAATGTCCTGAACACCATCCTTAAGCATAATTGAAGGGTTCGTGGTTACACCATCAACGATTCCTTCCCGGCACAACTGCCGAATGTGCTTTTCGTTAGCGGAATCGACAAAAATCAGCATAGTTTTCTCCTCCCCTGCTTCTTATTTCCTAAAGCGGCACTGCGGCACAACCGAAACTCAAAAGGATGCGGTCGCTACTTTGCGATTTTGCTTCACCGGTGCACCTAAGCTTTGGAACTCTTGCATCTTTGCCTTAATGAAATGACCCATGTCGAACTTGAACCGAGAAATATCGAAGGTTTCCACGGAGGCTCGAATAAAGGCGGGCAGAAATCTGTCCTCAAGCGACTCGAACATCAGGATTGCATCGACCAGCGACTGCGTTGTCTGCTGGCGAAAGAAGATGCCCGTTGACTGCTCGGGTATAGGCGAGGTGTCCTCCTCAGGAATGCCGATCACCGTTTCGAGGGCCCCCCCTTTTCCGAGCGCAATGACAGGACGACCGAAGGATTGGGCTTCCACCGGCACGATCCCGAAATCTTCCTCTCCGGGATACAGCAGGGCCCGACAGTGCGCATAATTCTCTCGCACAGCGTTGTCATCGACGTTTCCCAGAAACTGTATGGTAGGCCCAGCCAGTTTTCTCAATTTTCGATATTGCTCGCCCTCGCCGATGATCCGCAGCGGACGCCTCAGGTGATTACACGCCTGTATGGCCACGTCAACGCGCTTGTAGTCTGTCAGGCGACCGACAACAAGATAATAGTCACCAATCTCCTCAGACAGATATCCTGCCGAGACATTCACCGGCGGATAGATGACTTCCGCTTCTCGGCGATAGTGCTTTCGGATACGATTAGCGACGTTTTTGGAATTTGCTACGAAATAGTCAACCCGATTCGCCGCCAGCACGTCCCACATCCGCACATAATGGGAAGTCAGCGAGAATACGCTTTTAACTATCGGATTAAAACCTCGGCGATAGTCCGAGTACAAATCCCATAAGTAACGCATGGGCGAATGGCAATAGCAGATGTGGCAAGTGTCCGTATGTGAGATGACACCCTTCGCTGGGCCAGACTCAGAACTAAGGACTAAATCGTAGCCGGAAAGGTCCAGGCTCTCGACCGCCCACGGCTGTAGTGGAAGCATGTGCCGATACCAACGGCGGCAGCCAGGAATGGACTGCAGGAATGACGTTGTGAGTCGTTGCGAACGTAGCTTATCATTCATTTTTGAAGGATCAACGGCAAGGCAAAAGAGGTCAGCCTCTGGATACATGTCCACGAGCGCCTCGATCACCCTCTCCCCCCCGCCCCTCCCGAAAATCCAGTAATGGACGATCGCGACTCTCAAACCGTTCTCCGCTCCTCGTTCAATCATGCCAGTAAACCTGTCGCCAGACTCCAATCCAGACATTTATCAGTCAGTTGAGCAATTTAAGGCATGCCCTTTCCAAAACATCACATTGGCGGTACGCAATTTGCAGCAATCTCGCATCATTTGACGAAATGCCGCCCTTGAATATGCATGTGTGGCAATTGCCTCCCCTTTGCGCGGCTTTTCCGGCAGGATCCGCGCCTCGTCATAGAATTGAGAAATAGGAGACAGAAACTCGTCATCGGTAACTTTAGCTACCTGTCGTAGGTGATCTTCAAACACTTCAACCAGCAGGCCCTTACTACGTTGTAATAGGTTCGGCATAGCCTCTAACGCAAGCACCTCGGCTCCTTCGATGTCCATCACGATCAAATCAAAACGATCCTCTGGAAACACGTCATCCAGCCTCTTCATCTGCACGGTGACGCTAGTCGGTCGATCATAGGTGTAGGCCCAGTGTCCCCACTCGCCGATCGCCAAACCGCTCCCGCCGCTATTTAGCAGATTCGCCAGGAACCTGACCTCGCCATTGCTGTTGCCGGCCGCAAAGTTGTGGAGCTCTATGTTTGTCAGACCATTTAAATGAACGTTTGTACGTAACAACTCGAATGTAGCGGGATTCGCCTCGATGGCAACAACTCGCCGTACCTTTCTTGCAACAGGTATGACCAGCGCACCTACGTGCGCGCCCACAAATAGCACCTCCGAACCACTTGTACATTGGTTGAGAAGAACATTAACTAACTCCGGATCGTAACAGCCATTGAAGCACAGCCTTCTACCTATCATCAGATCTCCGGCGGGCGTGAGAAGCAGTCCGTTTTCCGTTTTCGCAAGAACCGCTAAAGAATAAGGGCCAATCGCCCGTTGACGCATGGAGCTCAGAACACGAAGAGCCATGACTTTGGCGCGGTCTCGTATTTGGGCAAGTGCGTTCATGGATTTGTCAGTAAGCCTCTCCTGGAGTAAGTTGACTGCTACCGCCGGGTTCCACTTTGAAGCGAGCGCTTATGCCGCGACTTGCGGCGACGTTCAATCTCTCGTAAGCGGCGGCGTTTCGCAGGAGCCCAACCATGGTAAATATGACTAAAGGACTAGAGGCCATTCCCATCGCATGTTCTGTCAGGCTGAAGAAACAAACAACCACTATGCTTGCCTGGATCCCCTGTGCAAGCGTGCCAGTCGCACTAAGCTCGCCGAAGCGCCTTCGAATCATCCCGGCCCATCGATAGGTTTCGATCCAAACACCAAGCATTAGGGCAAGCCCGACGATGCCACCCTCGGCTAAGAAGTGCAGGTATGAGTTGTGCGCATGGTTATCCAGATTTACCACTTCCCCTTGTGTCGCGACGCTGACGACAGGAGGTATTTCAGAATAGATTTTCCATTCGTCGTTATAGCGGCCCAATCCGATGCCGATGAGGGGACTGCGGGCGAAATCGGTCAGTGCGTCAGCATAATTAATGAGCCGGCCCGCGGCATTTGGCTCTTCAAAATTGGTAATCCATTGTACCCGCCGCAGAATAAGCGACTGGCTCAACCAAAACATCAGTAGCGGCACGCCGACGACAATTCCTAAGCGAAGCAATCTGCGCGCGTGCTCCTTCTTGCGCATAAACACAATCACGGACGCAGCAGTGAAGGCCACATAACCGGACCGGGATTGAGCGAGGACGAGTCCGGTGAGAACGGCCGCGAAGATCAATCCTTGCCAGGATAGTGCTTTCGTTTTGTTTCGACCAAGAAAGAACGCGAGCGCAACGCAAGTCGCCATTGCGTAAACTGAACCTGCGGCATTGTGTGCTCGATACCATCCGTGGAAGATGTCAGTGGTCAACTCCGATTTGTAAAGTACATTCCAGTGCGGCCCGGTTGACTCAGCGTCATAGTTCAAGCCTTCGATATGGGTAATAAACTGGACAGCTCCTAGTGTCGCCGCCACCGCTAAGATTCCGAGATATATCCACAGTAGCCGAGTAACGGTGTTTGACTTAAGACCGCAAGCGCCCATTAAGAGCAATGGCAAATACCCAACAAACATAGCGCCGTCATACCGGAGGAAGTCGTAGGAAAACAAGTTCGAAATAGACGCGCCCGTAAGCAAATAGCTTGCGATCCAGAAGGTGTAGGCCAAGAGCAGACAATTGATTGCTCTCCGCGGCACAAGGTCAGGATCGGCTGCTCGTTCAGTGCAAAATAACCGCAATGGAACAAGGGCCAGAATCGCCATCACATTGAATACCGGAACAAGGTTCGACGTCAGGCTTAGAACCAGGCACGTGATGATCAGCAGTGCCATCAAGCCTTCGCTAGTCGCCCTGCACCCCAACGCCAGAAACAACGGTACTCTCCGCCATGCCCGTCTCCGCGCGCGACACCGAGGTGGCTGCATGGCCATCGAAAGTCCAGAAAAGAACAAGCATCAACAATTCACGGCCAACGATGGCGTAGGCGATGCCCGTCGCCCCATAAATCCTTCCTAATACAACGTTTAAGCCGATCGCCACAATCGCCGTTCCAAGGTACACGCCAAAATAGATCCGCCGGCGGCCAAGGGCGATCATCCTGCTGAGATACGAAGAGTTTAGAAAAATCATCGGAACCGCCAGCACCATCACGGAAGCGATTCGGCCGGTCGATGCAAACGCCGGTCCGTAAAGAGTTTTCGTCAGCCACGGGGCAAGCCAAAACAGGAGAGCACAAGGAGGCGTAATTGCGAAGAACAGGACTTTTCGCCAGTGCTGCGCATGATAGAGACCCTCGGCAGGACTTTGCAGACAGCGGACCTGGTCCGCCATCAAAACCGTCCCTAACATCCAAGAGACAGCATAGACAAATACGAGCCCGACATCCGCGGCAGCAAACCTGCCGACGTCATCCGGCGACCTCAGACTTGACAATACGATCACATCAGCGCGGAGGATCACAGCCGCAAGAAGGTAAGTGGCACCAATGGGTCCCGCGGTCTGCAGGAGCTCCCACGTGTGGTGCGGATAAAATGGGGATGGCCTTATCCCTGACCGCACAAGGAGGATGAGCGTCACGCAGATCTCGACCCCTTGAGCGGCTAGGCCACACCATAGCAAGGTCACAAAACTCCACGAGAGCAGATAAGTAGCCGCGATCCCGACACTCAGAAGTGTGAAAGTAAGAACCTGAATCGCGCCGATGATTCGCATGCGATCCAGGCTCTTTAGCACACAAAATTGAAGCTGCGAGCATGAATACAACATCGTTCGAACGATTACGAGGCCGCCGACCAGCCACAGATAGGCTTCCCACTTACAAAACAATCCGAATACAAACAGTCCGAGGAGAAGCGACCCAAAGAGGATTACCCTAAGGGAGAGAAGCCGCCCGAACACTTGATTGACGCGGTTAGGAGCGCGACCTATTTCGGTAATGCTTGACAGCTGAAGACCGCATTCCGCCAACATAACTGCAACCGTAGCAAAGGCGAGCGTGGTCGCGTAAAGACCTAAGGTGGATGGGCCATACAAGCGTCCCATTACAACCACCGCCCCAAAACTTGCAACCCGAAGCAGAACTTCGCCGCCAACGACGCTAACAGCACTGGCAAGCGTACGTTGGAACGCTACTCTTGGGCTGCGGAGTGGGCTTGCAGCTATCGGTCGCTCGCTGAGATCCTCTAGCTGAAGTAGTTCATCCATGTTAGCTATTTTGCTCCCCACCCTGAGTCGACCAGTGTTTTTGCACCGCTTCCCAATCGCGCCGGAGCCCCACAAGGCAGCTCTCTGCCAATGTTTTCCGCTGATCAGTAGAGTCGAGCTCCGACCACAACACCGGCAGTGTTACCCAGCAGCAACCTATTCCCATGGCAAGCAATATCCCGATTGCAACGACAACCAGTCTATGGGGAGTCGTGCGGGTCTCTGGGTAATTCGGTGGATCGAGCACCGTGACTGTGGGAATTTCTTTTGCCTCTTGTACCTTTGCTAGCTCGTACTGTTTGGTCAGTGTTTCGTAGACCGCCTCTTGGATCTTCGTGCGCCGAAACAGGTCAGAGTAAGTCACCCCAAGAATAGGCAGTTGCCGAATGGAGGGATAAATCGATTTGGACCCATCAACATCGGACGGCTTTGCCACGGATCCGCCCAGTTTTTCCAACTGCCGTTGCAGTTCGTCAATGTTGGCCTGCACTGAGCGCACGCGAGCATTGTTGCGAGAGTAGATCTGTTCAAGGCCCTGCCGCTGGGCTTCTGCCGCAATCAATTCGCCTTGCAACCGCGCCGCTGCCTCCACCATTGCTTTCCCCTGCTCGCTAATGTCGATCGCTGTGTTCTTGCTGGCAAACTCGCTGAAATCTCGCGCCGCCTGGTCGAGGTCATGCTTTACAGTAAGCAAGCGGGTTTCCAGGAATTCACGCTCCCGTCGAGCCGATGACGTTGTCAGGGTTGCAACTGCCAGATTGAGCTGATCGACGTACGTCTGAGCCATTGCTTGCGCGCGCTGCGGGCTGTGATCGCGAACGCTGATGGTGATGATGCCGCTTTTGCGATCTTCGCTGATCGATGTACGCGATTCCAATTCCTTACGAGCATCGGCCATCCGCCGCACCCAATAAACCTTGCGAAGGTCAAATTTGTTGACCAGCGCATCCTCGACCGTTCGACTGCGGAGAACACCTATAAAAAGTGCACCCGAGCTCTTAATACCTAAGAGATCACCGGCGTATCCTCCCAATGCCTCGCCACCTTTAGACGCCAGAGCGGAAAGCATCGCGATGCCTGAACTTTCATTGTCTGGGGGCATGAGCTGTGTAACGGAATCGTATTTCGATGGAATGAGGAAAGCCAACAACAATCCGATCGACAAACCCCAGACCGCAAAGCGAAAGATGGTATGACGCCTCTCCCAAAGCAGTTGCAGCCGCTCCAATCCAGAGCTCTCCCTCTTAGAGGAAGTAGGCTGCCCGTTTGTTGACACCAGGCTTTCCAATTGTTCGTCAGCAGCAGTGTCGTTCAAGAGTGGCATCGGCATTGTGTATGAGCCCAGTTACTGTGAGCTGAAGTGCGGCCTATAGCTCAACTGAATTGACGACGTAAAGTTGTTCTGTCGGTTGGGTTGTAGTAAAGGAAAACGCCAGTTCTCGTACTGAGCCAGGACGGAGAGGCTTAACTGGCCAGTCAGATTCTGGTTCCATCTAAGAGAAAAGTCGTTTAGAGAACCGCCTTCCAAGAACTTACTTGAGACTCTTTGAGCACGATAACTAAACTGCAGAGTACTGCTGGAGAAGGAATATGTTGCCCAGCCCTGCCCACCCCATCCAGCCCGCCCTATCCAGTCGCCCATCAAAAGTTGCTGGTTGGTGTAGCCACTGAGATAGCGTGCATCAATGTAGACGAATCCAGGTGCAAATTCGCTTGTCAGCGGCTCTCTGATTCCCTCCGCGCGCAGTTGCAGCTTGTGAAGGCGCGGGACTTGGGGCATATAGAACCCGGGACTTACCGATGCCCTGCTCGAAGTAATAGGAGAGTACTCATCGACCACAAGAGAATCCATATAAAATGTCAGCCACTTCCGGAGTCCAGGAACTCGATATGTAAAATCGAACGCGGAAAATCGCTTTCCGGGATTCTTGGCCAGCTGAGTGTGTGCGTAGTATGTCCTGAGAAATTCGCCAAAGGTGAATGGCACGCCAGCACCGGCGAATACTGCGGTCACACCCGCTCCAAACTCCAGGTTCTGAGTGGGCTTAAAGCTGATCTTGTTTCCGTGAATAAACGGTTGGTCACTCGGATAAGGCCCAAAGAGATTTGGTTGATTAGGGTTTTGCAGGGCAGGAGAATTGATCCACTGTTGCCCTGAAAGCCGACCAAGAAAGAACTCTGCGCGTGCTGGCCCCAGCAATTTTGACAGCAGGGGAAAATCAAATGGCTGCGTTGTATCCACTTTGAACATCGTGACCGGCACCGAGTTAGTGCTGAAGAGAAAAGGCCCGGTCTCGCCTGGCCCCAGCCAGACCGTCTGGCGACCGAAAGAAAACTGCACATTCTTTAAGTTCAGACCGACCGAGCCTTCCAACAATTGGAACCGACTGAATGCCCCGGTGTTTACCGACAAATTCGTGCTCGAGGGGAGCAGGTCTGCACTGGCCATGGCTCCCAACTGCGAAGAGGTGAGAGGGGTAACGGCGGGGGCCTGCTGATATTCGCCGCGTACAAAAACAGAAAATGGTCCTGCAACGACGCTGGCGGCAGCGCCAACGACGGAGCTTGTGCCTTCTCCGTATGGACGGCCAAAGTCATTAGTAATGGTCTGGCCGAAATGGTACCCGTCACGCAAAGGCGGACCAGAGATGTTAGTGGCGCGCACGTACACCGAGTCCACCCTGGCGCCAAGGTTTGCCGCGCCGTTCAGACGGGCTGCTTCCTGCGAGAATTCTTCATTCAAGTCCCGATAAGTTCGTGTTGCTACGGCAGACATGTCGTCCTGATCTGTAATGTTTCGCTCTGCCTCCTCGAGCAGTCGCGCGCATTCCATTCTTGTCCATGGCCGAATGCCGAGGTAACCGGTCTTGATGTAGCCCAACGCACTCAGCCGCTCCAGAGCCGGATAGATCCAACTATCGAGTGGCACATACGGCGACCCCATATTTTCGGGATTGCGCTCTTTATTTCCGACACTCTCGGGCAACAAATCACCCCAAGGTGCTCCACCCAAGTGAATATCATGGTGTGCGCGATAGACTTGTCGCCCGAAGTACCAGCCGAGTGCACTCCCGATGATTACGTCTGAGGCAAAATGTTGTTGGCTCGTCACACGGGTCGCGCTAATGCCGGTGGCGAGGCCATACGCCAGAACTTTAGATAACGTTCCGGGGTATTCGTGCGCCATGACACTTGCAATCGACCAGGCGATCGCAGCGTGCTCGGAAGGAAACGAACTGCCTCCCTGGAAGAAAGTTCCGGTTCCGTTTGTCTGGTAAGGGCGAGGACGCTGGGTCGCGCTCTTTAATAAATAGGTGATCGCCGTGCTGTTCATGGCCGCTTCCCCGCTCAGGAACCCCGCTTCCGACATATGGTCGTCGCCGGTGACATGGCCGAGCACAAAAGCACCGCCGCCGGCGGCGATCAGGGAGTAAAGGCCGTAGTTGGAAATCCTTTTGCTTGTTTCGATCCTGCCCAAGGGAATTTGCTTTGAAGTCCAACTGTCGGAGGCCATTAAACTTGCGGTGAAACCTGTGAAAGGCGCAATCCACTTCAAGTCGTTGATACGAAAGTGAGTGGGAGCAGTCCAGAAAGTACGCTGATCACTCGCCAGATGCTTCACGAAGGGAACCATGAGACGGTTGTCGGGATCTTCCCCGAAGGAGGGGTCGTCATCTGGGTTTTGTCGCAGCGACGTGTTCGATTGACTCGAGTCAACCATCGAGTGCAGAACCGCACCCGAAGCTCGGTCCGCAACGCCTTGCGATTGCCCGTACTCTGAACCGATGCTTTGTGCTTGGAGGGTTAGTTGCACGAGAGCTGTCAGCACAATTCCTACGACGAGACTTCGAAGGAAATGCATTGGGCCCAACTAGAAGCTTCTGGCGACCTGAATCGCGATACCGACTGCATAAGCCAATTGCGCCGTCTCCAGGGTAGTTTTCCATTTCGTGGTTCCGCTGAAAGCCTTCTCTGGAACCATCACGAGATCGCCAGCGTGCAGAGCAGTGCGGTCGACTCCGCCACTGAAGAGCCCACCCGAGCCTCCTGCGACTGAACCATCGGCACGGATTACAAACACAGCTTTCTTGTTCGCCGAGTTAGTCGGTCCTCCGGCTTGTTTCAAGTACCAACCAGCGTCCTTGCCCGGTTTGTAAGTCACAGCAGTCGGGTTGTAGACGGAGCCATCCACCATCACGAAGTTTGGCTTCTTTGGTACGTAGATCGCATCTCCCGCACGCACTTGAATATCCGCGGCGGTGTCCGCCCAGTGCTTTATATCTTTGCTGATATGAACAACGAGTCGGCCGGACGGCGGGGCGTCCTGTAGTTTTTGCAGGGCCGCCTGCCATTGATTGACGGCAGCTTCTTTCGCCATCTTTTGATCGGCATCTTGTTCCGGTATCAACGTCAGGTTCGCCCCATCAGTTCGGACCTGGCGGATCAATTGTTCCCGGTTCTCCTCTTCAAGTTGCCGGACCTGTTTACGTTCGAAGATCACGCCGTACGGATAGGCATCACCCCGAAATCCTCCCGCCCGCATCAGAATGGAACTGAGCTTTTCGCCTTCCTGAATGCCATACGTTCCAGGGTGAATCACTTCGCCCTTCACCGCAATGGTTGCACCAATGTCGTTCCACCCAGCGACCTGCTTGATGGTTAGGACGTCGCCGTCATGTAGGCGAACGTTGGTGTCGGGTTCACCCGCCATGGCCTTTGCGATCTGAACCGGAACGGTTTCACCGGCCACGCTAGTTCCCTGCACCAGCTCATAGCGCGTTAAGTCGGCAGTTTCGGTGTATGCGCCGCGCTTAAAACCACCCGCAACACGCACCAGATCCGCAGTGGTCATTTCTTCACCCAGCGGATACTTTCCTGGGCGGGCAACCTCTCCTTGAATAATGACGGTTGGCGGATCCAGCTTACTCAGGTTGCGATGAATGAAGATGCGGTCTTTGGGCTCTAGCAGCAGGTTATCTTTGGAATCGTTGGCCAGTGCTTTTTGAAGATTGACGCTGAAGACCTTTAGCTTGCCCTCGGCGGTACGACGAAAGACCTGAGCGTTGTCGAGTTCCGCATCTGGCGTTGGGCCACCGGCGAGGTACACCGCATCTCGTAGGCGCGTGGCACCATTTGTAACGTGGTCGCCAGGATCGCGAACTTCGCCGCTCACGCTAACCACGGGCGCATCCTCAAAATCGTATCGTCCAAAAACCCGCACCGTATCAAGAGGCTTGAGGGCGATATCTTGCTCTTTGCCTTCCATGGCATCGCCAAGATTGAACGCCAATACAACCGGGGTGTAATCCGGCGGCTGCAGACGAATGACTTCTGCATGTGCGCGATACGGCTCAGGAAGCAAGTCACTGTAGGAATGAATCAAGTCGGTAAGCTTCATGCCCTCGCGGTAGGCGTACTTGCCAGGATGGAATACGTGACCGTCGAGATAAATCGTCTTGTCCGAATAGGGCAGGATGGGAGAAATCCGAACCTTGTCTCCGTCTTGAATCTTGAAATCGCTCAGCGCTTTATTGACCGCTTGCGCATCATTTGTCTCCGGCATCTCGAGCTGCATCATCGTATGACTTTGATGGGCGATGACCCGCTCGACTTCGATATGCCGGTACGTGCCTGAACGCAAGACGCCGCCTGAAAGTTCCAGGGCCTCAGCCAGGCTGCTCTCGTTTCGCAGCTCATAGATTCCCGGATGCATGACCATGCCGGCGACCGTTACTTCGGGGCCGATGCCAGGAACGCGAATTGTGTCGCCGGACTGGATTCTCGCGAGGTCGTTGTGGACACCGTGCAGTAAGAGATCATAGGCATCGACTTCCTGCACCAAGTCCTTGCCACGGTATAGCTGAAGGTGTCGCAAGGAACCCCGAGTGGTGGGTCCACCGGCAGCATAAAGCGCGTTCAAGGGAGTAGATAGAGAGCTGATGTCATAGGGGCCGGGATTCTCCACTTCGCCCACCACATAGACTCGAACACTGCGGATTCGCGAAAGCGAAACGTCGGCTTCGACCTCGTGAAACTGCGTGCGGAGGGCGGCTTGCACGAGGCGCTGTACGTCCCCGAGTGTCTTCCCAGCAACTGGAACTGTGCCAGCTTCTGGAAGAGCTAACCGACCGGAAGGATCTACGACGCGTTGCAGGCGCTGCGCGATCCCTCCCCAGATGTCGATGCTCACGCCGTCGCCCGGCCCCAGCACATAGTCCGGCCCCGCCGGCAAGTCCATGGGAAGCTTGTCGAGATTGCCGGTCCCGTTGCGGAAGATGTTTACTCCGAAGCGCTCAAGCATCGCCGAACGTGGCGAGACTTGGGAATAAAGATCGTAAAGCGAAGGCACATTCGCATAGGGATTCACCCTTCGACGTATTTGAGGGCGATCGAGATTCAAATCCTGCGCAGAAGGAGACTCGCGACGCGGCATCTCGAGCGAAGCCTGTTGATCGAAGGCTGTAGCACCGCCAGAGCCGTTTGCTCCCAGACCGCGAGTAGTCGACAGGGGGTCGCGTCCGGAGTTATACGCAGAAGAAGCGCTGTAGCTCGGAACCGCCCTCGCCATCCCGCGATCACGTTGTTGAGCGATCCCATCTACCATTGCAAAACTGGTGCTCGGGGACACGCTGGTGGATAGCAGCCCAGGCAGTTGTTCTGGAGTGATGCGGGTCATTCGGTTGGAATCAAAGGCTGTGCCCGAATCTACTCCCATGCCGTCATAAAGATCCTGGCTATCGGGCAAATTTGCCATTTCCACCTGGCGCGCGGGATTTTCGGTAGGAGGCACCGAGCGCGGAATCGCCGGAGTAGCTGGAATGGACTGGTTCGGTTGTGGTTCCGGCTGAGTTTGAGGATAACTGGGAATGCTGTCGTCGTGTTTCCGCCAGTACTCCTCTTCTTTATTGGTGGCCTTGAGGCCGGTGTCGGCAAGAGCCTGCCCCTGGGACGTTCCTGCGGGTACTCGATAACCGGGATTCGTTTCGCGTTCCTGCTCGATTTGCTGCTGGGTGGGCTTTGCTCGAATATATCCGCGGTCTTCAATCTCACGCGTCACAAGCACCCGAATGTTTTGATCGCGCCGGAGCAAATCAAATAGCGCTTCGTCAGTAAGATCATCGGGGTCGAGAATCCGGCCCTGTTCGAAAGCTTTGCGAACTAGAACTCGCTTGCCTTCGAGAAGCAGCCCGGGTTCTTGACGAAGAAGATCGATGATCTTGTCTGCTGACAGTGCAACTCTCTGCTCGGCCTCTTGTTCCGCCCGCGACTTAGCCGGTGCGGGACGATACTCCGCAGAGTAGGGATCTTTCTTTTGGGCGTAGCTCGGCAATGAGGCTAGCACGAGACCGACGACCATCTTCAGCACGATCTTAGACACTTTAGAACATCTGCATCTGTTGCTCATGCGAAAACCCTCACGTTATGCCATACCCACTTGCATCCGCGCGCGCTAGCAGGCACAGGTCGCGTGGAACGAACCAGCTCGAGATCGGAGGCGTCAACCTCCACCGCGACCGACCGCATCAGCACATCCACGGAGATCACAAACCGATATCGGTCCTTTTTCCGACACAAAATGCCTTCCGCACCCGCCATCGGGCCGCGTATTACTCGAACTGATTTGCCAACCTTGAGATAGGGGCACGGCTCCGCGCAAAGGTGGTTTTCCAGTCCACGACGAAGCGCAACAATTTCCTGCTCCGGCAATACCGCCACCTCCCCGTTAAAACTCACTAGGTTGACCACGCCCGGGACCTGCAGCACCGCCAGCTTGTCGCGCGTCAGGATCCTCACGAAGACATAGCTGGGAAATAGAGCCAGCTCGACCTCTTTCTTACGGTCCTTCCAGCGGTGCAAGCTGCGGTAAAGAGGTAGAAAGGTTTCAATGCGCCGTTCCTCCATTTGCCGCGCGACGGCTTTCTCATGACGGGCAATTGTGTATACGGCGACCCATCTCGACTCAGAAACCGGGTTGCTAGTGCGCTCCTGCGTTAATCGACCGGCGAATGGACTCGTCATCTTCCGCGCTCACCTACAGCTTCGCCACCTCACTTACATCTGGCTTTTGTGAGATAGCCATCGTTAACATGTTTCCCTGCAACTACTTACTTTGTGGAAAAGCAAACAACCCGAACCTTTACATGACCCGCTGCGCAAGCGTGCTTTCTTTTCCACGAATCACGTTCAAAATGCCTTCTTCAGAACTCTCCACGGCGGCAGAGCGGATGTCGGACCAGAAAAACAAGCTGTTGTCATGTTCTGGAGCTACCGCAAGTACTTTGACTTGTGGATGCCTGGCAAGGAGGTAGTCACAAATCGCGGGCCGCTCATGGGGCTTGTCCAGCGCAACAATGACGAAATCGGGGTGAGTGTCGGCAACCACTTGGACGATTTGCGACTCATCTTCCAAGGCCCCGAGGACCTCAATGTCAGGTTGATCAGAGACGGTAGCGAGGACCAGATCTCGCATGAGGCGAGGGTGATTGGCAACTAGCACCCGGATTTTTCGCATGGCATGCTCCAAGGCGGACACAAGTGCTGGCATTATCCGGCTCTCCGGTCAAACGCATAAGAAACAAATGTGTCATTCAGGAACGCGCAAAGATGTGATTGTGCGCACGTTTCGAAGTCATCTTTCAGTACCAACGCAGAGTGGAAATGGGATCATTATGGGGCAGGCAGTACCAAATTTGTACTAACCCAACAGACAGTTGCACCAGGCTAGATGCAAATCAGAACTCTGAATACCAATAACGATCTAACCATTGCTCATGGGGAACGGAGTTAGCACGATGTGGGACTCATGTCGAGCGGCTGGGTTCGCCGAACGCCTTCCTAACCGCCCGTGCCTTTCAACACGGCTCACCAAAGAGCTGCTTTTATTGCCCCAGTTGAGCGATTTGTACGTGGTACTCCTGCAACAAGCTTCCAGTGGCACTGTGCACAGTGGCGACCGCAGTCTGATAATCGACTTCTGCCTGCAAAAGGTTTGCCTCGGCGGTTGCCACTCGCGTCTGCGCGTCCAAGATGAAGAAAATGTTCTCCGTACCAAGTTGGGCTTTGCGCTGTTCGGCGGAAAGCATCTTCCGAGCTAGGTCGAGAGCCGTCTTTCCTGCGGCAACGGTGAGCTTGGCTTCCTCAAGTTGATGGACGGCATTCCGAACGTCCATCGTAATCTGCTCGCGAGCCTGTTGCGCCGAGTATAGATCGCGGTGGCGGGCGACCAAGGCTGTTCCCAGATCCGCTTCTGCCGCCCGATTTTTGATCGGGAGATTCAGTGTGAGAGTCGCGCCATATCCCGGATACCGGAAACCGAACAGCTGGTTGAGTGCAGCACCAAGACCTCCGCGGGTCATAACACCGCCGAAATTGAGATTGCCTCCAACTCCACTGCCCTGATATGACATCTGCAACTCGAGGTCGGGAAGCATCTGATTGTGCGCCAGGCGAATGCCGGTGTCGTCCGCTTGAAGGGCATACTGCCACGCCGCCATTTCCGGCCTATTGTCGATTGCCTGCTGCAACGCGCTCGCGGTGTCAACGGTGAGCAACTCAGCAGGAGGCTCCGGATTTTCCGTTGTTTCGATATCGAGCGCTTCAGTATAAGTGTCCTGATTGGCGCCAATCGTGAAACGGAGGCCTTCCTCTGCCTGCCTGAGCAGATATTCGCTTTGAATGACCTGCACGCGCCGCGAGGCAACTTCCGATTCGGAGCGATAGATATCCAGCGGTGGAAGCGCGCCAAGTTCCAGAGCACGCTTATCATGCTGATAAGTAGCTTCGGCCGCCTCTTGCGACTTTCGGGCCACATCCAGGTTGTTAAGGGCACGCACCACGTCCCAATATCTTGTAATTGTCCGTAACAAGGCATCGTTCACCTCTGCCTGGAAGGACGCTCGGGATTGCTGCAAACTTGTCCTTGCGATGATGACGGGGGCCTGGTTCGGAAATTTCCATCCATTGCGCAGAATGGGCTGCGTGATCTGCAGGTTCAAAGAGGAGCTGTAATAGGGATTCAAGAAATAGAACCCGCTATTGCTCGAGTCCTTCAGACTGTTCAGGCCCAGCACGACGCTGGTCCCCGTCTGCAATGTTTGTGTGTAACGGAGATTGGCTGACTGGGTTAGATCGTTGAAGGTGCCTGCCCCCTGAATTTGGCTAAATCCTGGATATGCCGTGCGCAGACCCTGCAACACCGCTTGCAGTTGTGGGTCAAAAGGTCTAAAAGCGCGCAACAGCGAGAACTTCGCGGTCTCCACTTGCGCTTCCTGCACGCGAATTCCACTGTTATTTTCGAGTGCCAAGACGATGGCATCGTGCAAGCTCAGGCGAAGTTTCCCGTCAACAACATGGTCGTGGAGATGTTGCGGTCCGGCCAGTTTGGGAGAACGGACTTCAGGTCTGAGTAATCCGTGATAAGTTTCGCGCACCTGCCCCGCTGCAACCAGCGGAAAACTCGCCAATACAAGGAAGACCACCGCAAAGCGAAACGTCATTCTCCCTCCTAGTTGTGAGATATTGTTCGCCCCCCGATGTCCGGTGCCCTCACGGGGGACTACTCGTAGCGAATGGCCTCCACAGGATCCAACCGCGCGGCTTTCATGGCCGGATAAATTCCGAAAACCAGCCCCACGCTGATAGACACGACGAAGGCAAGAGCAATGGACAAGACCGTAACTATGGTTGACCAGCCTGCAAGCCACGCAATGAGGCGGGACATGATGAAGCCGAAGATAATGCCGAAGGTTCCGCCGACGAACGAGATGATAGTGGCCTCAACCACGAATTGCCGGACAATATCGAATTGCCGGGCCCCAACCGCCCGTCTCACTCCGATTTCGCGGGTGCGCTCCAGGATGCTCGCCAGCATAATATTCATGATTCCGATACCGCCGACCAGCAGCGAGATGGAAGCTATGGCAACCATGACGGCGTTGAACAAGCGCTCGGTTCGGCGCTGCTCGGCCAACAGTTCGGCAGGCACGATGACGCTGAAGTCCACCGCTGAATGGTGCGTCGAGTTCAGAACCGCCCGGACCACTTGTGCTGTTCGGACGATATCAGCACCGTCGCGCAGGTTTAGATAGATTCCATCGATCTCATCACGCACATCGCTGTAGCTGTCCTCTAGCCGCAGTATGGCGGCATTCAGCGGAACGTAGACCACATTATTCAAGTCCTGGCTCGGTACTCCAGCCACTTCGGTTTGAGAGCTGAGTTGCGGAGTCGCTACCCCGATCACCTGGAACCATTGTTGATTTAGCTTTACGTACTCGCCGAGAGCGTTGCCCGCACCAAACAGGTTCGATTTCGCACCGGCGCCCAAAACGCAGACCGCCCTGGCAAATTTCTCCTCGTCTGCAGTGAAGAACTGCCCTTGAATTAGACCTAGTCCGGCAATTCGTGGGTAATTGCCGTTGACGCCGTAAACTACCGGCGGATCCTGCTGGGATTTCGGAAGCGTCTTGGACGGAGTGAACCGCTTGCGGGGCGTCGATAGAAGGATGTCGTCGATATCGTCCTCGAGGATTCGGTAGTCCTGGAGCGTAAGCCCTGGAGAAATCTTGCGGATCTTCTGATGGGCTTGCCACTCCGTTGTCTCTTTCGCCTCGACGATGAGGTTGCGCACGCCCATCTGCTCGATAAAGGCCATCACCCTTTGCCGCGCTCCGGCGCCGATCGACAACATCGAAACCACCGCCGCCACCCCAAAGATCATGCCCAGCATCGTGAGCATCGACCGCAGCCGGTGCGCCAGCAGATTCTGCAGCCCGAGACGCACATCAGGCACCCACTGCTTGTATCCGGAAACAGTGCGGGGCGGCGGAGCCGCGGTGACAGGCATCTATGGAGTTCCCCCGATCGAAGCCACACTTCCCGAGGATGGCGCCTTTCGCGGCGCGGTCGGATCGATTAACGCTACTTTGTCATCTTCTCGTAGACCGGCCAGGATTTCTGCGCGGCTCTCGTTTTCAGCACCCACCTTGATCTCCACCTGCTCAAAACCCGAGGCCTTCTTCAGATACGCCGTTTGCTTGCCGTCTTTCTGGAAGATGGCTAGTCGCGACACGGAAAGCGCCTTTGACTTCTTCGACCCCAAGATTAGGACTTGAGCCGTCATTCCCGGGCGCAAGCGGGGGTCGGTGTCGTCAAGCTGAAGGGAAAGATCAAAATTGCTGCCTGACTGAGGATCCCACATTTGATGCTGCACCATCCCCGCGGCCGTTTTAATGGTAGAACGAAAGATCTTGCCAGGGAGGGCGTCGAACTCGGCTTCTGCCGCCTGGCCCACGGTAATGTTTGCGCGTTGCACTTCGCTCACTTTCGCGGATAATTCCAGTTCACTGGAAATAATGATGCGCGCGATGGTGCTCCCTGGTTGTGCCTGATCGCCTTCGTGAAAATCAGGAAGGGATGCGCCGCTGAAGATAATGCCGCCCATGGCATTCATATTTTTTTCCAGAGCCACCAGGCCAGAGATGGGCGAAGTTACTCGCATCTTGGCGATGTTCTGCTGTGCCAAGTCCATCGCCAGTTTTGCTTTTTTCCACTTTTCCTGCGCGAGTTCGATCCCCGCCTGCCCCGTCGTGCCATGCGACTTGATGTCCTGCAGCAGCTGATCGAGGGCGCGCTTAGACTGCTCCAGGGCCAGCTGGTTTTTTCTGGCATCGATGGCGCTGACCAGTTCGTTCTTCTGAACTTCCAGCTCCGCCTGGCGCACGTCATAGCGCGCTTTGAGCAATGCGACTTTGTCTTGTGCGGCCTGCACATTCGCATCCGCCTTGGCTTTGATGATTTCCTGCTCTGCTTGGTGCAGCTCCGAGCTGCTCTGCTCAAGCTTGTAGTGCTGTTCGCTCGGGTCGAACTCAATGACTACATCGCCCTTCTTTACTGGCGTACCGGTATGAAGCAGGTGTGTAATTTGCAGCGCTCCTCCTGCGATCGGAGGCGCACTCATTGCAACCGCGTTCGGCGACCTAAGCTCGCCGGTGGTGTAAACCTTGAGGTCAAGGTCTAGGTGTCTTACGACGGCGACAGGGATATCGTCTGCCGACGAACTGGGCTGACCGCTCCTCGCGGCTCGGGTTAACCCAATTCCCCCGATCGCGACAATGGCAGCAACGCAGAAGATGGTCAGCCGTCGTTTCATGAGTTACTCATCTCTTACCGTCGGATCTTGCAGGGCAATACGATCTCCTGCCTCCAAACCTTTGGATACCAGAATGCGGTCGCCGCTTCTCCGGCTCACCTCAATAACTTGCGGGCGAAACTTGGAGCCCTTCCAAACGTAGGCAAATGTCTGCCCTGCTTTCGGAAACGATGCTTGCAAAGGAATCGTGATTGCTCTTGGCACGCGGTCGATTACCACCGTAGCCTGCGCCGTCATGCCAGGCTTCAGGCGCGGGTCCGACTGGTCGAGCACAACGCGCAGATCGAAATTCCTTGGGATGGGCCATCCCGCAGAATAGTCCTCGGTTGCAATGGTGCTGATTTCCTCGATATTGCCCGTGAACTGTCGATCGGCGATGGCGTCGAGATGGACGGTAACGAGTTGATGCAGGGCGAGCCGACCTCGTTCGGTCTCATCCACACGCGCTGAGATCCTCAATGAGGTGGAATCCGGTAGCTCCACAATTGGAGCGCCCGGCCAAACCTTGTCGCCAGGCCGGAACGGCATATACCCTTCCTCACGCCACACTGGGACCAAACTCACCATTCCGGCCGAGGGGGCCTTTAACGTCATCTTCGATAAGGCGCTCTCGGCGCGCTGCACATCAAATGCGGCTTTCTGGCGGGCCTCGATCTTCCCATCAATGGTGGCCTTGCTGGCAGCGCGATCGGACTTCAACTTGGCTTCTGCCTCTCGCAGTTTCTGCTCTGCTTCGCTGACCTTCAGTTTGGCCTCCGCACCCTCAATCTGGGACACGATCTCTTGTTTACCGGCATCGAGCTTTGCGGCTTCCAGGTCGTAACGGGCTTTCAGCACCGCGGTGAGGTCTTGCTCTTCGGCAAGACGCGCAGTTGCTCTTGCCTGCTCGATATCTGCGGTTGTGTATTTCAGCGAGGAGCGATACTGGGCAAGATCCTGCTCGGTTTTGGTTTTATCGAACTCAACAACAGGATCTCCCGCTTTCACCTTCGTGCCGTCGGCCGCAACCTTGAGGAGTTGCAGCTCTCCAACTTCGGCAGGAGCCGTGATGCTGATCGACTTAAGCGCCGAGCACTCGCCCCGGAACTGCAACGAGTCTAGAAACTCGCCGCGCGTCACTACGATGGTTGGGACGGAGGGAGTACGGTGCGTGTATCGGATCGCGCCCAGCAGGACCCCGCTGCTGGCTAGCAAAACGACTGCTCCAGACATCACCTTGTGCCGCTTCAAAGTCGCTTTGTTGACGATCACACCTGCACCTACACTTATTGGAACGCACCCACCCGCGCAGTTTGCGTTGTAAGATTCACGTCGACTGCGGCGGAAAGATCCGGCATCAACCTGGCATGGCTGCCCTCGATAGAAAACACGACGATGAAAGTGCGTAGCTTCGAAGAAAAGTCCCCTGACCTGGCGATTGGTGCCATTTCCTCCAGTTTTCCCGGAAATACGAGATCCGGGTAAGCATCGAGGTGGATCTTCGCGGCGTCCCCGAATTGCAAGCTCAGGAAATCTTGCTGACTTACTGCTGCGCGCACCTGCATCCTCGAGGGATCAACGACTTGCATGAACATCATGCCCGCTCGGACCTGGTCGCCTTCCTTTACCTGACCCATGTTGCCCTGCTTCCAGATGTTGTTAAGCACTACCACACCGTCAATTGGCGAATGAATCTCCATCAGCTCCGCGTTGGTACGGGCGTGTTCCATGATCTCGTGAGCGCGATCGCGTTGAATTTCGAGCAGGCGGATCGAGGCATGGGCTGCCTGGCGCTTGAGATCAAATGTCTCGCGCAGCTGCTCGAACGTTGCCTTTGCTTCATCGAGCGTTTGTTGCGCCTTCTCAGCGTCGATCTGGGAAAGTAGCTCTAGTTTTTGTATCTCCAGTTGCGCCTTGCGCAGAGCGCTCTCGGCTTGCTGAATTTCAGTCTCGTCCTTGGCGCGCGCCGCATCCTCTTTCGCTTGTGCTTGCAGGGCTTGGTTGGCGAGGTCCGTGTATTCCGCTCGCTTGTCGACAAAGGTCTGCAACTGGGCCTGGCGGTCAAACTCCGCCAGAATCTCGCCCTTGTGCACCTGGCTTCCATTCGCAACCAGTTTGGTAACCGTGAGAGTCCAAAGCTGTTGTCCTGCCACGGTTGGGGCGATGATAGAGCTCATGCGCACGGCTTCAGTGGCGCCGGTGATTCGGATTGTCCGTGGTGAAATCGCAGAACGATGTAAAGACGGGGAAGAACTTCCCTGCGCCGTCCTCGTTTTATGGCTTAGAAAGCCACTCATGCCGGCAACGACAGTTACTAGTAAGACAAGGGCTGCGAAGCCGGCAAAATAGTAGTTCTTTGAGGGATGGGGCTTCGCAAGGGGTTCGGATGGAACTGGTTCGGATGGAACGACGACTTCGCAGTCCGACTTAGTACCAGTTTTCATTCATCCCGCTTCATTTCGTAGCAAGAACTATCGCGGCGGATCCTATTATGCACTAAGACTGCAGGGGTCACTAACGATTATCGGTGTCTTCCGAAATAAGTGAGATTTGTCATCGACGACGGCAATGGGGACTAGGACCGGCACCGTATCGCTACTGCAGGGATGCAAGAACACTTCGCAAGGCTCGGTTGTTCTAGAGATGGCTGAACCAGGCTTTCATGGAACGCATCGCCCGGTTTGAGAAGGAGGAAATCGACGCCTACCAGCCGGATGTTGCCGACGAAACTATATCGTTCAACAAACTACGGCTTCTCTCCCCCTCTACGGCAGCGGGTGCTTGGTAATCCCCTAGGCTTAGTCTCAGGTTGCCTTCAAACCTGCGCCGGGGCTCTTCGGCAGCAGCCCTCGATTTGCTCCCCACCAGCTCAGGTTGTAAAGCACAATATTCTTGGTTCGCCCCTTGCCGAGCAGAGCTGTTCGAAAAGCCGATCGAGGCAGCGCTGCAACCGAACCGAATTAATCCTCTCAAGCGACCATGTTTGGGACGCCAAACGCGCTCAAATTCGTGCTTGTTTAGCCCGATCCACTAGCAAGTCCACGAGGAGAAGGACAATGTATGGCACGTGTTTTTGGACCAGGGCACGATCAGCAATTCTCTGGCACGAGGATTAAAGAGGATTAAGAAGCCTTTTCGGTGCATAAGTGATTTGGAGGTGTATGGTGCGCCGCGCAGACCACAAGGTTACGTTCATCGTGTTCAGCATGTCTTGCTTTATCGCGGGCGCCTACACGCCGACCGGTACACTCATCGCTTGGCCGCAAGAGACCGCACCCAACACGCACCCTGTTGAGGAACGCCCTCCATCGATCGTCAATGCCCCCGCTGAGCTGCCCGAGGAGACGCCAGAAGAGGAACTGTCACCCGCCGCGCTGCAACTGAACTTGCCCAATACCTCGCCGCTCATCCGCGAGCTCTACCAGGCCACCCGCGAGACTAAAGAAAACGACATCCTGGCTCGTTTGCAAGAAGCGAAAACGCTCATCGATAGCGGCATCGACCTGAAATCAACCGACGCTCAGGGACGAACAGCACTGCATTGGGCAGTATTTGGCTCCAGCTACACCACAAAGCAAAAGGTCATCGTGGCCTATGAAGAAGTCGCAGATGCCATGATCAAGCGCGGCGTAGACATCAACCGGGAAGATATCTATCAGAATACTGCGCTCGACTACCTGCTCTATTCCCCGAATTTTGAGATGCAGACTTTGCTGGTTGAGAATGGCGCGACCAGCGGCTTCCTCGCCGCTTTCTATCACTTTTCGGACCAGGGAACCAAGGTTGCGTCACAGCCGATGCCGCCAGACGCAGGACAGTCAGCGAATGCATATCTCGCTCCTGGCGCAACGCTCTCCATTCGCCTCGATGTTCCCGTGTACAGCGACCGCTCGCGGACCGGCGATCCGATTGACGGAACCATCACCTATCCATTGTGCAAGAACGGCGAGCAGCTTGAGTGCAAGGACGGCGAATTGGTGGTCGCGCCCGGCACGAAGGCGAACGGGACGATTCTGTTTGCTCAGAAGGCCCCCGATAAGTATTCGAGGCCTCGGTTGGTGCTGGACTTCTCAAACATCGTCCACAGGGACGGCCAGAATTCACCGCTGTATGCGCGCGTGATAAACGTGGATAACGCACGTGAGACGGTGCAGAACAACGAGATCCTGGGCATCATCCAGCCGCATGCAAAGAGCAAGGTGTCGCTGGTGTTGTCGGTGGTTGGCGTGGTCAATCCAATTGCGGGATACACAATCAAGGGTGTGCAGACAGTCTATGGCCTGTCGATTCGGCGCGAGATTCTGTTTCCCGCGGGAACCGACGTTCAGGTTCAAGTGGTGCGTCCTTCGACGCTGAGGCAGAGGGAACCTTGGGCGGGATGGCAGCAGCTACCGGTAGACGCCACACTCCAACGACTTGTCGAAGCTGCGCCCCTACGCACCTCTACCCCAGGCAAGATTCCGTCCGATCTAACCAACCTGATGTTTCTTGGCACCGAACAGGAGTTGATCGCCGCTTTCGGAGAGGCCGGCTGGATTGCAGCCGATAGCGTAAACGCCCGCACCGCGTTGAAAGCGGTGCAAGCGACGATTCGACAGACTGGGTACTCCGACGCGCCTGTCTCCACGCTCCTGCTGGAGGGAAGGCCACCCGACCTGGTCTTTCAGAAGTCCTTGAACACCTTTGCGAAACGACATCACATCCGGATCTGGAAAATGGCCCAACGCTATCAGGGACGGGACGTCTGGGTGGGTGCGGCTACGCACGACATCGCAACCATGAACAGCAGGGCGGCGACGAAATGGACCCATCGCATCGATCCGCATGTTGACCGCGAACGCGATTGGGTCATGACGGACCTGTTGTTTGTGGGTACAGCAAACGGGTACGTAGACGTCGATCGGCCCAGCGCCCCAAAAAAGATCAAGAATGCGACCGGAGACAACATCCTCACAGACGGAAAACTGTCGGTGCTCGAACTGCGGCCGGCCGGGCCACTGAGTGCGCGAGGTCGCTGACGTCGATTCCAGAGAATTTCAGAGTCTCGGGAACGATTTTCGCCTTGTTTGTAGATGAGCCTGGCGGCTAGCTGTCTCGAAGAGCCACCACCGGATCAATACGCGTTGCCCTGCGTGCGGGTGGGAGGCATGCAACAGCCGACGCCACGAGGAATACTCCTGCCATGACGGCAAGCACGGAAGCATCGCGCAAATTGCTCTGGGTCCAGCGATGGACAGTATCGTTGAGCCCGATGCTGAGAAGGATGCCAAGGATGAGTCCCATGCCGGTAGTTCGAGTCGTTGAGGTGAGAGTGAGCAGGAGAACATTCCATTGTGGGGCACCGAGGGCCGTGCGAATACCAAATTCGCGAGTTCGCCTCTCTACGGAATAGGCAACTACGCTGGCCAAACCGATGATCGCGAGGCCAAGAGCGACGAAGGAAAAAACACCGATGAGGACCGCGATGAAACGCTCGTGCGACCACACAAACATGGAAAGATACTCGTCCATCGAGTACACGAAGCTGATCGCCTGATTTTGATTGAGAGTGCGGACATGGGCACTGATGGCGTGAACTAGCGCACCGGGATTGCCCTTGGTGCGGGCAAGAATGTTGGCGCTCTGGGATACCAGGATGGAGGACGGGATATACGCCTGAGGAAGAATGGGACGGTGCAAGCCGTCGTTACGGACATCGCCGACTACGCCGATGACCTGGAAAGGCTGGTCGATGTTGGGCGAAAAAAGTAGAGTATGCGGAACCTGCGTCAGTTCGGTGGGGACTATCAGCTTTCCTATGGGATCGGTGCCCGGAAAGTAGCGTTGGGCAAAGGACTTACTGATAACGGCAACGTGGGTTCCGCGGAGCATGTCCTCACGCGTCAGAGTTCGTCCTTCTAAAAGCGGGATGCGGAGCACGGAGAAGTATTCGGGGCCGACTAGATTGAGCCCGCTTTTGAGTCTTTCGTCGAGAGTGTAGCCGACGATCTGCATCGGCTGGAACCAGTTTTGGTTCGGTGGAACTCCGACTCCCGAGATGGAGGCGGTGGTGACTCCAGGCGTGCTTTGGATCTTCTCGATGAGTGCATCGTAGTAGTTCACTCGCTCCTGCCAGCCCAGGAAGGCTTTCTCGGGCACACTGACCCGGAACGTGAGTACCTGGTGACTGTCGAAGCCGAGCTCGGCGGCGTAGGCTTGGAGGAAGTTGCGCATGGCCGCGCCTGCACCGGCGAGCATGAGGATTGTGAGCGCCGTCTGTCCAACCATAAGGGCGCTGCGAGTTCGCGCTTCACGAGAAGTCGTGCTGCGTGAGTTAGAGGACTGGGCCATCGGGCTGATCTGCGGACTTGAAAACTGGAAGGCTGGGAAAATGCCGGCGAGGATTCCAATGGTTACCGTGACAGCAGTACTGAACAGTAGAACTGGTGTGTTCAAAGTGATGACCACTTCATGCGGGATGGAATATTCAGGGATCAAGCCGGTAATGAGGCGTAAAGCGACTTGGGCGAAGGCCATACCCAGCAAGCCGCCGGTCACAGAAAGGATGACGGCCTCGGTGAGCAGTTGCTGCGCGATGCGGAGTCGCGAGGCTCCAAGAGCGAGTCGGGTGGCGAGTTCCTGCACGCGGGCAGTCCCGCGCGCAAGCATGAGGATCGAAGCATTACCGCAGCCGATGAGAAGCAGAAGGCCGACGGCGACGAACAGCAAAATCAGCGTGCCCTTGAACTGGCCGAGCAAATAGTTGTTCAGGGTCTCTACTTTGACGCGGTAGCCATCGCGCGGCACGAACGATGGCTCATCGCGGCCCACTTGTTGCACAAAACTGGTGAGTTCGCCGGCTGCCGCATCGGTCGAGATGCCGGAGCCGAGACGTATCAGCACCTGAAATCGGCTTTTGGGATCCATACCTGCCGGCATGGGCACGTATACCTCAGAATCATGCCAAGTGAAGCGCGGGCCGACGACACCGATGACGGTGTATTTCTGGTGGTTGAGTTCGAGCACCTTTCCCAGGACGTCGGGTCTGGCGGCGAAGTGGGCCTTCCAAAACGGGTAGCTGATGACGGCTACAGGCGGCGGGGATAAACCAGCAGGAGCTTCCGTCCGTGTAAAGACGCGGCCGATGAGAGGGGATTCGTCGAGGAATTGGAGGCCGTTGCCGGTCATCTCCAGCACTTTGACCGTCTGCGGAATTTCGCCGTCTGTGGAAATCATGGTTACGTCGTCTTGCGCGAAGGCGTCTTCGACGGATTGGGCCTGGCGTAGCTGGTCAAGTTCAGAGAGCGTCAGCGGAATGTCTCCGCCGAGGCCTTGCTTGTTCTCGACCGTGATGAAAGCGATCCGATCGGCGCTGCGATAAGGGTAAGGATCGATCAGGACCCCGTAGAGGACGCTATAGACCGCCGCCGTTGCACCGATACCCATCGCCAGGGAGAGAACCGCGCTGCCGGCATAGACGCGATTCCTGGTGAGCTGCCTGAGAGCGAAGGAAATGTCCTGGAGCGGTGTGAACACGATGCCTCCATCTGCGAGCAGGCTTGGCTCGTGAGTGAGATAACTGCAATTAGACTGCCGACTGGCCCAGAAGTAAGCCAAGCAGTATCAGAGCTGAGGGCGGAAACTCATGCAGGAACGTCCGAAGATGGGATTCGGTGTTCAGATATGGACAGTCTTCTGTCCGGATCACGCCCTGATGGATGAAGAAGAATGAGCTTTGTGATGTCCCTTCTTCCTCCCTGGATTGATTCACCTCGTAAGTCGTCGCCAAAACAAAGAGAGTGGGATGGGGTGGTCCGACGGAGCGATCCGTAGCCCATAACCATAGTTGCAACAAAGCCGGATGGCTCTCGGCGTTTACCTGCAAACGGCTCTACTCGACCTGCCCTCTTTGCTGTACCGGGCCATTAAGGTCAGCAACCCTGCTGAATTCAGGCATCATCTCAGTCGCGAAAATGGGGGGCCGAAGCATCTCGGTTCGCCTGTGCAGGAGGCATACTCACATGTCACGCTTAAATCCCTCGTTACTATCTCGCGTTAGCATCCTTTGCGTAGTCCTTGCGACGTCATCCGGAGGGTTTGGCCAAGCCCAAGCATCCTGCACGTTCAAGCTGTTCCTACTCAACCCCTCAAGTTCGACTAACCCTTTTACCACCGGAGTTAATGGCGTGAATGACTTTGGGACCACCGTCGGACAAGCGAACTTTGGGAATACGGCGCGAGGCTTCATCCGCTACTCGGGGGGTGGGGTGGTCTATTTTGACGCTCCGAACTCACTGGGTACGACGTTCTATGCTCGCAATAACAACGGGGTGACGGTTGGCTCCTATCGGGCCGATCCGCTAACCGCAGTGTCCTACGGATTTCTGCTGAACGGTTCGATGGTTACGACCATCATCCATCCTAATGCTGTCGGGAGCACCATAGCCACCGGACTAAACAAGTTCCAGAGCGTCGTTGGTTGGTACGAGGACTCAAACGGCTTTGGTCACGGTTTCAAACGTTGGAGTAATGGCAGCATCATCAATCTCGACTATCCCAAAAGCTTCGGGACATTTGTCTACGGCATCAATGACCAAGGCACGGTGGCAGGCTCGTATTTTGACAGTACCTCAATCGCCGGACTTCCCCACGGCTTCATCTACCACGCCGGCCAATGGGCAACGCTGGATTATCCCAATACTCCTGGCACAGAGCTGTCAGGCATCAGCAATGCAGGGGTAATTATTGGGCACGCCCGCACATCCACGTCAGCCACGTCCTTCCTATACTTGAATGGGACGTTCAAGCTCATCAACGTTCCAAACTCGTCCATGACGGAAGCTCGTGGCATTTCTCCCGGTGGACTCATTGCTGGCATTACGAATATCAACAATAGCTGGCGCGGATTCACAGCAACCTGCCACTGATGGGAATTAACCACCTTCCGGCATTGCTTCAAGCTTGCGGCGTTAGATAGCTTGTTCAGTAGTAAAACAGAAGAAATTCTCACGGCTTCTGAATTGCCCGACCACAACTTTAGGTCTCCGGCACGCTCCCCTTGCCCCTCGAGGGGAAGGTGTGAGATTCTTCCCTTGTGAGGCTAGGGGAGCAATGGAAATAGCCAAGCTTGAGTTCCTGCACGGCACTCTCGACATTCTTATCCTGAAGGCCTTGGTTTGGGGTCCACTCCACGGCTACGCCATCACCGGCTTTATTCGCCGGCAGAGCGACGATACTTTGCTGGTAGAAGAGGGTACGCTCTACCCTGCCCTGTGGCGGCTTGAGAGCAAGGGATTGCTCGATGGACACTGGGGACTCTCTGAAAACAAGAGGAAGGCAAAATTCTATCGGCTTACTACCGAAGGCCGCCGTCATCTTCGGCAGGAAGTCAAGAAATGGGAGGCTTACAGCGCCGCTGTGGCAAAAGTCCTCACCGCAGCGCGATTGCCTGATCCCGAGGAGGCCCGGTGATGACGATGCCCTTCTGGCGCCGCTACGCCCGCTTCTTCGGCCCCAATACTACGGCTGACATAACCGAGGAATTGGAGTTCCACCTCGATGCGAAAACCGACGATTTGATCCGGCAAGGCTGGGCTCCCGAAGCGGCACGCCAAGAAGCAGAGCGCAAATTTGGCGATCGTCGTGCGGTGCAACGCATTGGTGAACAGATTGGACAGAAGGTAGAAAGGCGCAGGCGTCGTTCGGACTATCTGATTGACGCTCTGCAGGACGTTCGTTACACATTTCGCACCCTGAGTCGCGATCCCGGTTTCGCTTCCATCTCGCTCTTGATCCTAGCGCTTGCGATTGGAGCCAACATCGCGGTCTTCAGCGTGGTCAACACCATCCTTTTGCGGGCGCTTCCCTTCCCGCATTCCAACGAACTCGTGTGGATCGCACCGCCACCATCCGAATGCGGATGGTCCTGTGCAACCTACTCCGCCGATGCCTATGAAGAGTTCCGAAGCGAGAGCCGTGTCTATCAGGATGTGACAGGCTACGAGGCCTTTACCACTCCCGAAAATTTCCGGCTAACTGGCAGAGGCGAACCGGTCCCGGCAACCGGGATGGAAGTGATTGGAAATTTCTTCCAGGTACTCGGGGTCGAGCCGGCCATCGGACGTCTTTTTACTTTAGAGGAATCACGCTCGGGAGCAGTTGTCCCCAATTCGACGGCACAGCCCTTTGCGCTCCTCGCCAATGCGTATTGGAGACGTCAATTTCACTCCGATCCGACGATCGTTGGAAGGGCCATCGAGCTGAATGGAGCACCCGTCACGGTGGTCGGGGTGTTGCCACAAAGCTTCGACTATGGCGCAGTGTTTTCCCCCGGCGCCAAGGCCGATCTCTTCGTGCCGGTCAGCCTCGACAAAGAGCGGATGTGGGGCAACATCGTGACACTCGTCGGGAGGCTCAAGCCCGGTGTTACGGAAGCGCAGGCACTCGATGACGCCAATCGTGTTGCGCCAGATATCTATTTCAATGTGAAGTATCCAGAATCTCGGGGCCGCTATAAGGGCAACTTGGTACCCATCCCGCTCAAGGACTACGTCACCGGGAAACTGCGCCGTTCGCTGATTGCGCTCTGGTTCGCGGTCGGGACGATTCTGT
The DNA here is from genome assembly GCA_035606605.1 of Terriglobales bacterium. Lineage (GTDB taxonomy): Bacteria > Acidobacteriota > Terriglobia > Terriglobales > Acidobacteriaceae > Gp1-AA145. The sequence continues at coordinate 31,926 of DATNEX010000093.1, read as the reverse complement.
TAATTGCAGGCGTGAATCTTTCGAACCTGCTTCTGGCCCGAGCCGCTGCCCGCGCAAAAGAGTTTGCGGTGCGCGGCGCTCTTGGAGCTGGGCGTGGACGCATCGTGCGGCAGCTCCTCATGGAAAGCTTTGTGCTCTCGGGCGCAGGGGCACTCCTCGGTCTCGGATTGGCCGTCGTCGTGATCAGGTGGCTCGCGCACCAGGGATCTTTGGCTTTGCCGCTTCTGAGCTCTTTGCGAATCGACAACCAAGCGCTCGCATGGACTCTTCTCGTGACAGTTCTCACGGCAACTGTTTTCGGTTTGCTGCCAGGGCTGCGCATAGCAAGAGGCAACCTTCAAGAGGTGCTCAAGGATTCGGGAGCTGGAGCGGGTCTCGGGCGCAAGCACGAACGCATCCGCGCCGCTCTCGTCGTCTCAGAAATTGCGCTGGCCTGCGTTCTATTGGTGAGTGCTGGCCTGCTGCTCCGGAGCTTTTCCAAAGTTCTCGAGGTTGACCTTGGGTTCCAGCCCGACCACGCCTGGTCTATCAATGTTGAATACGACGATAGCGCTCCCAGTCAGGAAGCAAGCGTGCTCAAGCGCAGCGTAGCCTTTCAACAGATTGTAGCCCGTGTGGGCGCGATCCCTGGAGTACAGGCCGTCGGGATCTCCGATTATCTTCCCCTCGGGCCGAATCGCTCTTGGGACACGCCCGTACCCAAAGGCAGGCTCTTCGCTCCGGGGGAGTTGCCGGAACCACTGGTATACGTGATCACGCCAGGATTCATTCGTGCCATGGGTATGCGCTTGCAAGGCCGCGACTTCACCTGGTCCGATGGACCGAAAAGCGAGCGCGTCATCATTATCAATTCTTCAATGGCTCGGCGCTTTTGGCCTGGTGAGGACCCGATCGGCAAAATCCTGATGCGAGGCGATGAACAGGATCATGTTGTGGGTGTAGTTGACGACGTGCACGAAGAAAGCGTCGAAACTAGCGTGGGAGCACAAGTCTACTATCCCTCCACTCAGCAAGGACCTTCCCGCGCACAACTGGTCGTCCGGAGCAACCTGTCGCCTGAATTGCTCGCTCCAAACGTCCTGCGGGGCTTGCGTGAACTGAATCCCAATCAATCCGCGGCTGAATTTCGCCCCATCCGGACCATTGTCGACCATGCCGTTTCGCCACGCCGCTTTTTTATGCTCCTGGTGACCGCCTTCGCTGGACTGGGCTTGTTATTGGCAACTTTGGGCATCTACGGCGTGATCTCGTATACCGTAACCCGGCAGACGCCAGAGATCGGAGTTCGTATGGCGCTGGGCGCTACCGGGGGCCGCGTGCAACGACAGGTTCTGGCCAATACACTCCGGCTGACAGCAACTGGCATCGCACTCGGCAGCGTCATTGCGATCGCAGTAGCAAGGGCGATTGCTTCGCTCTTGTTCGCGACATCCCCTTGGGATCTGCCGAGCTATCTCGGAATGGCCACGGCACTCTTGCTGGTTGCGCTGGCCTCTGGATACGTGCCCGCACGCCGCGCATCATCCATCAACCCGATGGATGCATTGCGCAGCAATTGATCTACAAGACATCGCTTGCCACTAAAGGGCCGCGTGATGTCCATCGATGGTTGCCGAACGGCCCAGCAAACGGCTCGAGCCAATGTCAAGGCCAAGTAGAAAGTTCCGGTTCTTAGCCAAATAGAAACTTCCGCTTTTCGAGGTTTGAATTTGGTTTGGGGATGGGGTGCAGGGGAGGGGGGCGTTTCCCCTTCCCCTGCCTAGCGCTGAACTAGTCTTTAACGGAGGGCCTGCCACAACGGCCGCTCCTGCACCTGTTTACAAGCTTCGTTGTAACGAATCCTGTTTTGCTGTATACGGAGTAACCGTTGTGCGGCGTCAGGTTTCTGTACCGCCAGGGGCGGAGTCCAGGCGGCGCGGTAGTTGGGTTTCTTTTCCGTCGTGCAGCTTGCTAAGGGAAGACGCCTCTGTTTCCAGCGCATCCACAGCGTCTGATCCAGGCGCTGTTCGATCTCCACCGAGCGGCCACGCATGCCGCCGCCGATGTCGGCCCGCCGCATCTGATAGGTCACTCCGTTCCAGCGCACGGTGTAGTCCTGCGCGATGCTGCGCACCTCCACCTGGCTCAACACCGAATCCAGTTCCACCTTGTGGTCCAGCGCACGATGCGCATCTCCGGCTTGCTCCGCGGCGCAACTGAAGCGCCCGTTCCACAGCGGCAGATACACTTGCTGGAGATAGCGATTGGCTTGTTCCAGGTTGCAGACCCCCACTTTGCGCAGGCCTTTCACCAGCCGGTCTTGCGCGGTACCGAAGAAGCGTTCCACCCGCCCTTTGGCTTGCGGCGAGTGAGCAGCGATCCACTCGATATCGAGTTCCGCCAGCGCTCGTCCGATCTGCGTAGGCTGCTGCGCAGGAGCTTGCCGGTGATGCACTCCCCGGGGCGCAGTCTGGAACAGACTGGCCTTGTCGGTGTAGACCGCCAGCGGCCGCCCGTGTGCCTGCACATAGCTGCCTAATATCCGCAGGTTCTCCGCCGTCGAATCGTGCTCCACAAAACACGCCGTCGCTCGTGAGGTGGCATCGTCGATCATGGCGATCAGATATAACCGCGGACCGCGGCCCTCCAGCCAGTCGTGTGTGCTAGTGTCCCATTGCAACAACTCCCCCCAGCGTGCCCGCCGTCGGCGCCATTGGTGGATCCGCTCCACCCGCGCCCGCCGCGCCTTCCACAACCCCGCTTCCCGCAGCCATTTGCGCAGCGTCTCTTTCCCCACCTTCAACCCATGCTCCTCCGCTAGTTCCTCCGCCGCCAGCGTCGGCCCATAGTCATGCCATTGCCGTGCCTGCTGCTTTTGCGCGAACAACTTCACCGCCCGTGCTTTCACCGCCTCCGGCAAACGCCGGTTCGAGCGCTTTCCTCGCAACCCGTGCACCACCGCCCGGTCGCCTCGCACCTTCATCCGCCCCAGCAACTCCCGTACCCAGCGGGCCGTGATTCCCAACTCCTTCCCCGCCTGCTCTTGCGTGATGTGCCTCTGCCTCACTGCATGTAGCACCTTTAACCGCTCCCGATCCTTCTGCGACATCCTCAGCTCCTGCTGTCGTTCCGCCATGCCTTATCAAAGCGGAACTTTCTACTTGGCTCCAACAGGAACTTCTCATGTGGCTGCGACAAACGGCTCGAGCCAATTGACACGACAAATGCGATGACATATTATCCGGGCGCTCTTCCATCATGATCCTTCACCCCTGCGTTCATGCTGGCTAAGAAGACCGCTTCAGGATGAATTGGCCTCGACATTACGTTGTGCTTGTGTTGATCGCCCTCGGGCACCCTCGGCTGATTTCGGCGCAGTTCTTTGATGGATTTGACAAGCTGAAACTTGATCCGGACAATGGCTGGTTTTTCAAAGCTGGCGACGGCACCGCAACCATGGACCTCCGCCAAGGAGGGCCGGGTTACGCTTCGATCTTCGTAGATGGAACAACCGACAGGCGGGGAATCTGGTGGGCGTTGATTGAGCGAAAAGTCTCCGACAATATGGACCTCACGCTCATGCAAAAGCCGGGCCATGAATTTCGCATTGAAACGCGGGTTCGATCGAGCCATGCGCCGCGCCGGATCAATCTCCAGGTTTTGACGCAGCGAACCACGGATTATGAGTCTCAACTCATGGAATATGACATTCCAGATACCGACAACTGGCACACATTCAGCATGACGACGCATGGCTTTGACGCCAAACCCGGAGACACAATCTTCGGTCACATGGCTCTAATGGACTGGGGACTGGAAAAATACCGCCTGGATGTCGATTACATAAAGGTGGACCTGGTGGATACGGCCAAAGTTGGACCCGACCAAGGGGAAGCCGTTCCTTATCATCCTCCAGTGGCGGACCGGAAGTCATTCACCCAGAAAATCCAGGTCGCGGCGGACAGCTCGATCGACATTGAAAATACAGATGTCAACGCCAATGACTGGTACGTCCAGGATGCCGCGGGCAAGAAAATCAATCTGCTCACAGTGGATGGTACTCATTATGGGATCTTGCGATGGGACCTGCACAAGTTTGCCGGCAAGAAGGTGGTTGGGCACGGGCTCTTGGAGTTGACCACGTACTCAGTCCAGCAAAAAGCGGAGCGCATTAAGGATTTTGGACTCGTAAGGGTCGTCGAAATACTAGGTGGCGATCCCAGCTGGGATCAAAAGACTGTGACCACCGATAGCTTTTGCCACTATCAGCCGCTCAACCGCGTCCTCAACACGCAGATGATCATCGATTGGCCAATCACGGAGGGTGATGGCGGAAAGACCTACTTAACCATTGGGCATCCGGTGTTACAGCGCCTGATTGATGGGAAAACCTTGGGCATTGCCATCAAGCCTTTGGGCGCGATCAACGCTGCCTTCTATTCGCTGGAAGATGGGAACGGGGAAAAAAGCCCGCAATTGTATTTCAACCTTGATAAGTGAACGCTTGTGGCCGCTTAACGGTTGATTGAGTTCGGAGGGTTTCATGAGGACTTGGCGAATGAGTTTGTCCATCGGTTTCCTAGCTTGTCTGTTTTCCGGGTCCACGCTCGCCCAGAATCAGCAAACGAAGCCCCAGCCGCCTCCGGCGCAATTAGCTCCGAAGACTGTACCGGACCAGGTGCAGCTTTTCATTCCTTACAAGCGATATTCTCGCGAGGACAATCAGCGAGTTCTCAAGCTCTATGCTCCCTTACGCGTTTCCGATGTCTCGGACGGAATGGATGTGATTGGATTGCAGGACGTTGGCATCGCCGATCAAGCGATCCAGCCACTCTGGCGCGACACGCAAAATTTCACTCACCGCATTGTTGGGATCGCCGTAACCGCGCGCTATGTACCAACGAACAAGCGCTTGGCCAAAACCCCGCCGGAAGAGGTCGAGAACTGGTATGACAACATCACCGGCGAACCATTCACCGACGCCCTTTTTCCTGGATGCGTGCTGGTGATTGATGCAGAAGGCGACGGAGATACTCGTAGCATCGGCTCAACCAATATCCTGGACTGGCAAAAGCTTGGAATGCTGGGCGTGATCACGAGCGGTGGCCTGGCAGACAGCGACGAAATCATCGCCCATAAAGTTCCCGCCTATCACAAACGAAAAGGCCGCGGATTCCGGCCGGGCCGAAATGAGATTGAGTCGGTGAATCGACCCATCAATCTGGGCGGCGTACTTGTCCGTCCCGGAGATGTTGTAATGGCAGACGGAGACGGCGTGATTGTTGTGCCACGTGAGCACGCCGAGGAAGTAGCGAAAGCCGCGATGCAGTTCCTAGACAATATCGGTCTGGAACGCTACCAGAAGATGGAAAAGGGCGCGAAACCGTGAACGGTTGCGTAGGTGAACTCTCGCAATCCTCGTGCAAAGGCGGGTTAAGTAAGTGAAGGTCGGATTCATCGGTTTGGGGGCGATGGGCCTGCCTATGGCCAAGCGCGTCCTCCTAAGCGACCACAAGATTTACACAACCTTCCACCGGAGGCGCGAGCCCGCGCAGGAACTTGCGGCTATGGGCGCCGAGATCCTGCAAAATCCAGGGGAAGTGGCCGAGGCCGCAGAGGTCGTCATTACAATCCTTCCCTCGGATGCGGAATTGAACGAGACGGTCTTTGGAGAAACAGGAATCCTCGATCGTTTCTCTAACGGTAAAGTGCTGATTGAGATGACCAGCGGGACTGATCTCGCGATGCAAGAGGTCGATGAGGCCATCCGAACGAAGGGCGGTTCCGTTCTGGATGCTCCCGTGAGCGGCGGCACGACGGCAGCCGAACAAGGAACGTTGACCATCATGGTTGGTGGAGACGAACCATTGCTCGAGCGCTGCCGGCCCTTGCTTCTCGCAATGGGAACTCGCATCGTGCACGTCGGAGGAGTTGGGCAAGGCAAGGTCCTAAAAATCGTGAACCAAGTGATGGCAGCCATCCACCTGCTCACCATCGGCGAGGCGTTCGCTCTCGGAATAAAGTGCGGCGCGGATCCTCGGACCTTGTACGAAGTAATCAAAACCTCTTCGGGATACTCGAAGATGATGGACTTACGCCTTCCGGGTTTCCTTTTGGAAGACTCGTTCAAACCGGGTTTCAAACTGGACTTAATGAAGAAAGACATAAATTTGGCGCTCGAATCTGCAAAAGCTTCCAATACTCCTCTCCTTCTAACTTCGGTCGCGGCGCAACTTTTCTCCGCTGTCAGTGCTCAAGGCCGAGGCAACGAAGACTTTTCTGCAGCGGCACAATTCGTAGCTGCTTTAGCTGGCGTCAACCTGAGCCAATCCAAGACCAACTCAGCATGACGATTTCCACGGAAGTAATTCGGCAACTGGCGGAGTTCGATGCTGCCACACTGTACGAAGCAGCCGGTCAGCGGGGAATGGTGGATCCATCGATCAAACCCGTGTGGCTTGGAGCCAAGGTCTGCGGTCCCGCTGTTACCGTGAGCTGTCCCGCGCGCGACAATCTCATGCTGCATCACGCGGTAGCAATAGCGGAGCCGGGCAGTGTACTCGTCGCAAGTGCCGAAAGATACCAATACGCCGGGGCGTGGGGAGAGGTTCTCAGCGTGGCGGCGCAAGCAAGAGGGATTGCAGGTCTGGTGATCGACGGTGCGGTGCGGGACATGGAAGCCATCACAGAACGCCGCTTCCCAGTCTTTAGTCGCGGGCTCGCCATCGGAGCGTGCAAGAAAGAACAAATTGGTACATTACAGGAACCCATCGATCTGGGCGGGGTCATAGTTCGTTCGGGAGACATCGTGGTGGGGACAGGGGATGGCGTGGTTGTCTTGGACGTCGCAACCATCGAACAAGTGCTCAGAAGTGCGATTGCGCGAAGAGAGCGCGAGTCGGAAATCTTCCGGCAACTCCAAGCTGGCAAAACCACGATAGAAATTCTGAATCTTCCCCGATGGAATCGTCCTGGCGGAACGGTATGACCGAATTGAGGCGGTACCGGCCGGAAGATGCTCAGGAATTCTGTTGTTCAATCCTTGAAAAATTGAATGTACCCCGCGAAGATGCCAATGAGGTTGGTGATTGCTTGCTGCAGGCAGACCTGCGTGGTTTGGATTCGCATGGGATGATCCGGCTTCCAGTTTACGCAGAGCGTATCCGCAAGGGTGTCGTCAACCCGCGACCGGTTCCGAAGGTGGTAAGAAGCAGCGCTGCGATGGCGTTGTTGGACGGAGACAACGGTCTTGGCGCCGTGGTTGGATCAAAGGCCATGGAAAAGGCGATCGAGCAAGCTCGTGTTGCTGGGATCAGCTTCGTTGGCGTTCGGGGAACCAACCACTTTGGCATCGCCGCCTTTTACGTGCAGAAAGCGGTCCGTCAAGGAATGATCGGATGCGCTGCCTCGAACGCGCCTCCACACATGGCGCCGTTTGGTGGCCGTGCGCGATTCCTCGGGACCAATCCGTTTTCCGTCGGAATTCCGGCAGGCAAGAAACCACCTCTTATATTCGACGCTTCCACCAGTGTCGTGGCGCGAGGAAAGATTATCATCGCAGCCGAGCAAGGCAAGCTGATTCCGCCCGGATGGGCGATCGACAGCGATGGAAATCCAACCACCGACGCAATCGCAGCCCTTGCGGGATCGGTGCTGCCATTCGGAGGCCCCAAAGGATCGGCAATCTCCTTGATTATCGATGTGCTCTGTGGCGTCCTGACAGGAGCGGCGTTTGGTTTGACTCTGAACACGCTCGAAAACCACGAGGCGGAGCAAAATCTCGGACACGTTTTCGTGGCGATGCGAACTGACATTTTCTCGAGCACGGAAGATTTTGGTTCGCGCATGGACCAGATTTTGCAAATGTTGAAGTCATCGCCGCCGGCGCCGAATACGGACGAAGTGCTTGCCCCGGGAGACATTGAGCGGCAAAACGAAGCCAAGAACCGGCAGCTCGGAGTACCCCTCTGGCCCACGGTAGTAGAGCAACTGATCGCGCTAGGAGCGAAATTGGACGTCCGCTTCCCGCATCCGCAACCTATGTAGTCGGCGGAGACATACTCATGAACCGACTGAATCCGGAACAGACATTTAACTTCCTTCCCGTCCCGACCGACATTCATTTCGGCTATGGCGTATTGAACACACTGCCGGAAAGAATCCGCTCGCTTGGCGCTCGACGGGTCTTTCTGATTACCGACAAAGGTATCGGGGCCGCAGGCATTCTGCAAAAGGCTCTCGATCTTCTTTCTTCGGCACAGATTGCCTGCGAGGTATATGACGACGTAAAACCGGACTCTGGATCAAAGCTGATCGCCGAGGCCGCCGAACGTCTTCGCAAATGTAAGGCGGAAGTAGTGATCGGAATTGGGGGCGGAAGCTCTCTCGACACGGCAAAGGCGGTCGCGACGCTTGCGACCAATCCTGGAACCATCCTCGATTATGTCGGGTTGCACAAGGTGAAGAATCCGCTTTCTCCGGTGATCGCGATCCCAACCACGGCAGGAACAGGGAGCGAAGTGAGTCTGTGGTCGGTGTTCACCAATGATGACAACGGCCTAAAGGTCGCGGTGGGGAGCGTCCATGTGTTTCCGACGATCGCCCTGTGCGATCCTGAGCTCACGTTGGAGTTGCCGCCTCTCATAACAGCCGCAACCGGTATGGATGCACTGGCCCATGGCATCGAGTGCTATACCAACAACGCCTGCCAACCCGTCTCCGCCGCGTTGGCTTGGAATGCGATTCAGCTCATTGGCAAACATCTGAGAAATGCAGTTTTGAGTGGGGCAAACCGCGAGTCCCGATATGCTATGCTCCTCGCCAGCACGATGGCGGGAATCGCGATGAATCCAACTCGTCTGGGATTGGCTCACGCTTTGGCGATGCCGCTCGGAAGCTGGGACGTACGCATTCCGCATGGGATTGCGATCGCCGTAACCCTGCCGAAAGTCATGAAGTTCAACCAGGTCGCCGCGCCAGAGCGCTTTGTGGCGGTTGCGCGCGCGCTCGGACAGCCTGTGGCTCAGATGTCCCCGGCTGATGCAGCCGAGTGCGCCGTCGCCACGGTGGAGCATCTCGCGAGCGATATCCACATACCAAGAGGATTGCGCGAGTACGGTCTCCGTGCGAGTGACATTCCAAAAGTCATTGACGAAGCTATGAAGAGTGGCAATGTTGTGGTGAATCCTCGAGCAACGAGCAAGGAACAATTGACGGCCCTTCTTGAGGAGAGCCTCTAGTGCAGCGGCATCAGAACTACATCGGGAAATGGGTTCCGCCGGAAACAGGCCAGTATTATCAATCGCATAATCCCGCATGCCCGTCGCAAGTCCTTGGCGATTTTCCCCGCTCAGGTACCGCCGATGTAGATGCAGCCGTTGCCTCGGCAGCTACGGCGCTTGCGATGTGGCGTCAAACCCAAGCCCCGCAGCGGTCGGCAATTCTGTTGCGCTTTTCTCAGCTTTTGCTCGAGTCCAAGAACGACTTGGCCAGGATCGTCACGCTCGAGCAAGGCAAAGCACTGTGCGAGTCAATCGGCGAGGTTACGCGGGCCGCTGCAGAAGCTGCTTTCGCCGCCGGGGAAGCACTGCGCTTGTCGGGACAGACTTTCCCGAGTGAACGCCCAGGCTTTTCGTGCTACACGGTTTTGCAGCCGGTCGGTGTAGTTGCAGCTATCACGCCGTGGAATTTCCCGGTCGTGAGCCCGGTACGAAAAATCGCTCCCGCGATCGCCTGTGGCAACACCGTTGTGCTGAAGCCGGCATCCCTGACTCCGCATTCTGCGGTATTCCTTAGCGGCCTTCTTGAGAGAGCCGGTTTGCCTCCCGGAGTTCTCAATCTGGTAATTGGATCCGGCGAATGCGGAGAAAGATTGATCTCGGATCCACGAGTTCGCGGGATTAGCTTTACGGGATCGACTGCGGTGGGCGTACGCATTGCCGAAAAGCTCGCTGCACGAATGGCTAAAGTACAACTCGAGCTTGGAGGAAAGAATCCTGCGATTGTTCTCGAGTGCGACGATCTGGATGGTGCAGCTCAAGAGATTGTGGCAGCAGCGTTTTTGTGCAGCGGACAAAGATGTACGGCGCTGAGTCGTGTGATCGTGGATCAGTCACAGGCGGATCAGCTGTGCCAACGTCTGGTGACGCACATGGAAAAGATTCGCGTCGGTAACGGTCTCGATCCGCAAAACACAATGGGCCCGCTGGTAAGCCGACAACAGCTGGAAACAGTTACGGGGTACGTACGCAAGGGCTTGGCGGAGCCTTCCAGTTTGATCGTTGGCGGACGACAACTTGCCGTAGACCCGGATCGCGAGGGATATTTCTACGCCCCCACGCTCTTTGACCATGTTTCCCCGACCTCCGCTCTCGCCCAGGAAGAGATCTTCGGACCAGTCCTCCCAATCATTCGAGTGAGGAACGCAGAAGAAGCGTTCGACGTCGCCAACGGCACACGCTACGGCCTTGCTGCTTCGCTTTTCACCGGGAACCGGCACTTGGTGGATCAATTTGTGGAGCGTGTGGAATCCGGGATGGTTCACATAAATCACGGCACATCCAGTCAGCCGCATGTTCCGTTCGGAGGCGTCAAGGACTCCGGGCAGGGAGCGTTCTCGATCGGGCCCACGTCGAAAGAGGCATTCACGAACGTCAAGACGGTTTACATCAAATGGTAAACAGCACAATCTCGAAGCAAAGTTTAGATGATATGGATTGACGCCATCGCTGCCAGTGAACATGCCGACACCCAGTGACAAGCGATTCTTGGTCGTTGCCGCACTATTCCTGCTGTCATTGATCTTATATATTGACCGGGCTGCAATTTCTTCGGCAAAATCCCCCATCGCTAGCGAGCTTGCGCTATCCGATACCGAGATGGGCTGGGTGTTCGGTGCATTTTCGCTTGGCTATGCCGTTGCGCAAATCCCCTGGGGATGGTTGGCCGACCGGGCAGGACCGCGCCTGACGTTGGCAATCGTCGTCGCATTATGGAGTGCGTTTACCGCTCTCACCGGATCAGCCGGCCGGCTGAGCTGGCTGTTGCTCATGCGATTTCTTTTCGGGGTGGCGGAGGCTGGCGCCTTCCCAGGCTCAGCCCGAGTCTTTTATAACTGGCTGCCCGATCGCGAACGCGGCGTTGCCAACGGCGTCCTCTTCTCCGGAGCGCTACTCGGCGGAGGCTTAGCCTTCCCCTTGTGCCAGTGGCTCGTGACCACTTATGGCTGGCGAATGGCGTTTTATTCGCTCGCTGTTCCGGGTCTCATATGGGCATTCGGTTGGTTCATCTTTTTTCGCGATTATCCGCAAGGACGAGTGGAGAGTAGCGCTCCGCTCACAGACGAGAGGCCGCTACTCGCAGTCCTTCGTTCGTGGAAAATGTTAAAGGCCACGTTCCAGTATTTCATCGGTAACTTCACATTCTTTGTATGCATCACATGGATGCTTCCCTATCTAGCCGAGCATTACTCTTTGACTCCCGCACAGGCCGCGCGCTTCTCGATGGTGCCGTTGCTTTCCGGAGCCATCGCCAACTGGGTCTCCGGATTCATTGTGGACCTGCTGTATCGTTCGCGCTGGCGACTCTGGTCACGACGGCTGCCGGCCATATTCGGTTTTTTTCTGGCGGCTTCGGGAATTTACGCTGTTGCTATCGTACACAGCCCGCAAGCTGCCGTGGCTGCCTTTGCAATCGCAATGTTCGGTGTGGAGATGACGATCAGCCCAAGCTGGGCCTACTGTGTTGATATTGGTCGCAAGAACTCAGGTTCAGTATCGGCCGCTATGAACATGGCTGGTAGTTTCGGCGCCCTAGCCAGCGCCAACGCATTCCCTTGGCTCCATCGCTGGACAGGGGAGTTCGGAACCTACTTCCGAATTGCCGCGGCGCTAAATATTCTCGCCATTGCATGCTGGGTTGGCATGTCCTCCCTGGCTAATCACGCAAGCCCAACGCAGAGATGGCTTCAGGTGTTGAATAACCGTAGTACGACTGATTGACAAACAGTCTCGGGAATGACCGGCTGGTGATCATCATCCCCCGCATCTTGCGCGAAGATTGGTTGATCAGAGCTGAACCCGCCCTTACCAAGAGCATTGGTCATTGTGATCGTTTGACCGCAATGCCCATGACCTCATATCTCCCGCCACGCAGCAAGTTTGCGGCTCCTAGAAAAGCTCGCGCCGGATAATCGCCGTGGAAGTAGGTCTTGTAAACACCATTGAACGTATCGTAGAGCTTCAGATCCGTGCAGAAGACTTGGATGGACACTACGTCGTCCATCGATAACCCCGCGGATTCGACCGTCTGCTTGATATCGTCCATCACCAGCCGGGCTTCCGCCTCCGGACTTGCTGGAGGCATGTTGGTTTTGGCGTCCAAACCGATATGGCCCGCGATGTAGAGCGTATTACCCACGAGCACGCCTTCGCTGAATGGCAGTGCCTTCCTGTCGCCCGCTCGCGACTTTACGATGTACTTGCGGTCGGTCGCGCCTGCGGCGACACAAAGTCCGAGGAACAATACACCGATCACAACCTTTTGCAATCTCATGGTCTCCTCACGATTGGCTGAGATAGTTGGATCCACAGAGTACCACCGGCGGCCACGTAGAGGATTGGGCTTATTCTCTAATGCACGTTGCCGCGCTCGGCCGACAAACAATCTTGAATTCGTTCTTACGCGGAACAAGGTCTTCTCTAGAGTACATGTATCGATGCCGTGGGACTGTTCCAACTCTGTCACACGTGGTACTTCACATGCACCCTGTCCGAGAACGCTTTTGTTCCCGTCAGCGTGGTGTTTGGCAGCCCGAAAATTTCCAGTCGCTTTAGCCTCGGAAGTTTCGCCAAATGAGCCAATCCCGCATCGGTAACGTTCTTGGTCTCAAATAACTCGACGATCTCAAGCGAGGTCATTCCTCCCAGGATTTTCAGGCTTCGATCTGTAATCTGCGTCAGGCCTGCGTAGTAGTTCTTCAGCCGCAAGTTGGCGATGTGCTCAGTCGAGACGTCCGTCGTGTCACGGCAATACATGCACGACAGGCGCTCTAGCTTCTCGCAACGTCCGATGTGGCGGAAGCCCCAGTCCTGAAAACCCACTGCAGTAATCGCGCGGAGGGATGGAAAACTCGGCAGTGTAGAGAGCGCTGCATCGTCCACCTCCTGGCAGCCGATACCGAAATCGCGCAACTTCGGCATTCTCGACAAAGCAACGAAGCCGCGGCTGCCGAAGTGCGGGCATTCGCGCCCCCAGAATTTCTCCAAGGTCTTCGATCGACTGAGCGCCTCGAACCCTTCGTCGGTCGCAACGGCCTCTTGCGCCCGCAACCGGCGAAGCCTTGGAATGGCGGCAATGTGGCGGAAAGAAAGGTTGGTTGCCAATTCCCCATCGCACCCGAGCGAGGCAAGATTCGGCAGGTCGATAAGGAACTTGAATGCGTCGGCTGTGATATTGGTGACATGCCAGAACAGATCGAGCGCGAAGACACCTTCGAGGCCGGCAAGATTCGCCAACCCACGATCGCTAAAAGGACCGTCGATGAGCAGTTTCGTCGGCTCGGATTCGGGATCTATCAGCGACTCAGGCTCGGCACTGTGCCATTTCTTGAACATCGGGAAATCGTGGAGAAGGGCCAGCCCTTGATCGGTGACCAAGCGTCCTGTGCTTAGGTGCTGCAGCTTCGGCTTGCCCCGCAGGGCTTCAATCGCCCCGTCGCCGGTCGGTGAGCCCATCAGGTTTACCGATTCGAGTTGCTCGCAGTAACGGAGGTTCGCGGCGCCCGCGTCGGTGATGCCCCGCTGCCATGTCATCTCGAAACGCTTCAAGTTTGGCAAATAACGGAGAACCTCGAGGCCTGCGTCCGAGATTTTGCCGCCCGGATACTCGCTCAGGTCAAGTGATTCCAGTTGTGGCATCCGCGCGAGTTGCCCCAGTCCTTCGTTGGATAGACCGCGTGAGCCACCCAGGCTGAGTGTACGGACAAAATCCAATCGAGCGATCCTCTCCATGGCCTCATCGGTCATGAAGCCGGCAGCGTTTAGTGCCGGAATCCGATGTTCCCTCATCACACCGACGAACTCGTCCCACTCTTTTTCTTTCAGTATCCGCCGCGGTGAAATGCTGCTCTGGTGGGCGTCAATGGCGAAGGTTGGGCCAGGCTCGGGTTTGCCCGTGTCGGCGTGCTCGATCAGAGCGGTCCAATTCGGGAATCCGGAAGTGCGAGCGATCAGTTCTTGAGCCTCGGCCAAACCAAATGCTTCTGGAGAGCCACTGGCCTGCCGAACCTTGTACATCAGCCGCCACACGGTTGCGCGCAGGTCGTCGCGCGTAAAGGAGCGGCCGAAGTGTTTCCGGGTCGTCTCTATCGTGTCGAGATTGTCGGCGGCGTATGTTTCGACGACAGCATTGGCGAGACGGTCGTATTCCGCAACCACCTCGGATTTCGCGGTAGTCGGCTTTTTGGGTTCTTTCGTAGCTGCGGTTGCGAGCACGTCTGCCGCCTGGAGCAGTCCACGCTTGCGCGCGACGTCGCCCGCAGTGAGGGCGTCTTCCTTGCGCCGGAAGCTTGCGTCGGCTCCGAGCGCAAGGAACATACGGATGATTTCTAACGCCTTATCTTCTTCCTCCGGCAGCCAGAACAGCGGCGTGCTCTCGCCGGCCATGGTGGCGAAGCGAGGCTCGGCGCGCAGCACTTCGCGGACTCGTTCGACATTTCCAGTAAAACTCAACGTCCACAGGTCACGGCTGTAGCGTGCCAGTTGCGTGATAATCCGATCACGTCCCGCCCACACTGCCGACCAGAGAGGAGTTGCATCGTACATCGTCTCGACAGGATCGATCTTTGCCCCGCGGCGAATCAGAACATCGATGGCACTCTCAGAGCCGGCATAAGCTGCTACATGCAACGCCGTCTGGCGCCCCGCCTTGGGATTCTCTACGTTCGGGGACACACCTAGATCGAGCACCAGCTCGACGACATCGGCCCGGTCCCGCTGCGCCGCCGCATGCAGCGCGACATGGGATGTCAACCACTCGGGATGGATCTTGACCATGGCCTCTGCCGCCGCCGGATCACCCCGCAAGCAAGCTGCAACAAATGCATCCTCGCCATGCGGTGCCTCGAAAAGCTTGGCGCCGAAACGCGCGAGCAGTTCAGCCATTTCGACTTGGCCAAGGCGCAGCGCCTGTTCATAAAGGCTGCTTTGCAGCAGTGTCCTGTCCCGTTCAGGAGCTGCATTCGGGTTTGCGCCGTGTTGAAGGCACCATTCGGTAAGCTCGAGATCGTCATGTTCGATTGCCGTTCGCAGATGCCAGCGCGCTCCAGTCCCGTAGCCGCCTTGATCGAGCATATGCCAATCGGGATCGTCCCAGTCAGCCTTGCGCCCAGCCTTGGTGGAAAACTCGAACATCAACTTCATCCACCACAAGATCTTTCCGCGAAAATGTATGTTGTAAACCACCTGGCTGTCGTAGGGCTCGGCGCCGCGCTCCAGGAGTAGGCGAGCGAGTTCGTCGCGTCGGGAATGCATGGGTCGCTCCTCTTCGCCTTCCCCAATCACGCCCACCAGAGGCGTATAGCGACTGTCGCCTGCCATGAAGTGAACGTTGGGATCGGCACCATGATCGAGCAGCAGGCGTGCAATGGCGGGGGCGTTTTCATGAACTTTTGGCAAATCCAAGCGGGTGAAACACAGATAGAGCAGCGGCTCCCATCCTTTAGGGCCGAGGTCCTTGAAGATGTCGCCAGAACCGCCGACCTCAGAACGTTCTGCGGCCGTAACAGAGCTCCTGGTGCACGCCAGTTCCGGACGCTCGCGGAGAATACGCTCAACCTCCTCTATCTCTCCGCAGACAATGGCCGCATAGAAATTCGCGACCGCAAGCTCGGGGTGTTGCCCGAGCATGCGCAATGCCGCGTGGTGGGCAATCCGATGTGCCGGCCGCCCGCGCACGTGGTGGTCGGGACAGGCGTACTCGAAGAAGCGCCCGAGCAGTTGTTCTTCTTCTTGCCTGGGAGTAATTGTTTCAGCTGGCAGATGGCGTTCAATCGCCTGCTTGAGGTCCTTCCAATTCTCGAATCCGTACTGGCGCGCAATCGCATACTGGATATCACGTAGAACGGGCTTGGCAGGCGCATCGGGCCAGGCCTGAAGCAGTTTTTCGCGCAGATTTTTGTCGCCCGCGGCCAGCGCCTTCAGGAACCGCTTGGCTTCCTTCTTTAGATTTTCAAGCGTGGTTTGAGGCGTCAGACGCCTTGTCATGCGAAACCCTTCCTTCCGTTTTCGCCTGAAGTCCGCTGAGCACAGGCCGGAATAAGGGTCCGGATTGTTGAGACTGAATGGATGGGTGGGAGCTTGCTCCCTTGCCGCGGACTGGAGGCGCCCCATGGCGCTCTGGGGACATTATGCGGAGCACCAACCGAGTTGTCAACGAAACCTACTCGTCAAGGAAGGCTAATGAACTGCTTCTACTGTCTTTGGCTGAACCGAGTGAACCTGGAGAGTTGTGGGCTTTCCCAGACTACTACTCGCCCTGCCCTTCAGCGGTGCTTTCCTGTCGACTTCAGCGACCACTCTTCTGTTAGAGGAGGTGAGCCCGTCGAAGTGCAGAGCGCCACCATATTGCAGCAGAATTGCAACCAGCGCGGTCCATCCGTTCTGGCGGCTTGCTCCACTGGCTGACACCTTATTGTAGTCCCCTTATTTGAAGCCCCTTGCCCGGGGCGCTGGGCGTTAGCGCGAAGCGCTGACGACTGCGCGACCTCAGCGACATCGCAGGCACATGGCACAAAAATCCCCGCCTTTGACAGAAGCCGAGGCCGCACAGCACAGAATTGAGGAAGAAATGTGGCCGTCAGGCTGGCGCTCGACACGAATCGCACCGACCTTTAGAATTTCCGCCATCTCAAAGGTTCAACCAAAGCTAAAGATCAGGACTTACGCTACCGCCTTTCCCCCAGCTCCATATTTCTGCGCTGCTTCTTCTACGTTTTTTGCGTAAGTTCCCAGAGTCCTTGCCCTGCTCAAGGCTGCATTCCGTTCCTCCGCCGTCGCGTTTTCCAGCGCTTTCGCAATGTCTCCAACAGATGGAACGTGAGGATGTTTCATCTCCAACAAGATCTGCAGGACCCTTCCTCGAAAGAACAGCGCAAGAGGGTCAATAGCCACGAACTCTTCAATATGTGTAGGCATAGTTTGTTCTCCTTAAATCCTAGATTGTGATGTGCATTTGCCCGGGCCTTTCCAAAATAGACCCTGGGCTTACTTCAGCTAGCAATTCGATTCGGAGAAGACCTCAAAGAGAATCGCGCAACAGCGAGCTACGCAACGAGGTGAGATATCGAAAAATATTCGACTGGCAGAGGCGACTTGTTCTCGCGCCGCTCGTCAAGCCAGGCTGACAGTATCCGCCGACTAATTTGATACGTCAAGGTTGGTTCTTCCACACACCCAGTTACGACACGAGTCAGGACATAAATTCTCGGATTGGCAAATGGCCGGAAGTCCTCCGATTGTCTATGGGGTAACCTGCCCACCCGCGCCTGGTGTACGTGCCCGGCCGTGCTCAGAAAAACATTTGCAAAACCATTAAGAAACATTGGCGAACTGAGTCACTCGTCACTCGTCGCTCTGTCTACTCCTTCTCGTTTCATTACAAAAGGAAAGGTTTACGAAGGGTGTGGGACAACTGACTTCTAGCTACGAGAAAAATTCCTGCTGCGAGACTCTGGATTCGATGTAAACTTTTTTGCGCCCAAGGGAGCAGTACAGCGGCTCCTTTCTCAGCGACGTCGCGCACAGCAGTACCTACGGTTCGCCGTCAACACGACCTCCCACTGAGTAGTTCCCACTCCGGAGGTCGGTCATGTCTTCATCACAAAAGCTTGTTTTGTTTGTTGTTGTGTTTCTGGTTTCGTTCACTATCCTTGCCGCCGGGACGAGTGATCCCGTGGGGCAGGCTCTCGCACTTGTCGATCACCAACCGCTCAGCTTTGAGCGTAATAAGGGCCAAGCCGCGCGGGAATTCGATTACTTGGCGCGCGGCCGTAACTATAGCGTGCTGGTAAACCGTGCGTCGGCAACTGTGCTGTTGCCAAACAAGCGCAACTCAAATTACTCCACTGGTGCAGTGCGCATTCGTCTGCTAGACACCGCCCCCGGTGCGACCACTCGCGTATCTGAGCCTCTGCTCACCCGGACAAACTATCTGATCGGCAACGATCCACGGCACTGGAACACAAATGTGCCGAATTACGGCCGGGTGGCATACCAGCGGATCTACCCCGGTGTGGACGTCGTCTACTACGGCAGAGACGGCGAGCTGGAGTTTGATTTCGCCGTTGCGCCTGGTGCCGATCCACAGGCGATCCATCTAACTCTCGAAGGTGCAGAAGCATCGGTGACCAACAAAGGAGACGTGGTGATGCGCGCGAACGGGATGCGGATCACGCTGCTCAAGCCGCGCCTCTACCAGTTCGCTGGCAGCCACAAACATTCAGTAGAAGGCCACTATTCTGTTGATCAGCGCAATCGGGTTAGCTTCGTCATCGGCACCTATGACAAGACCAAAAAACTAGTTATCGATCCCGTGCTGGCGTACTCCATGATGATCGGGGGTGGTTGGCCCGACAGTGGCGCTGCTGTCGCTGTCGACAGTGCGGGATATACGTACATTGCTGGGAGCACCATTTCGGCTAACTTCCCCGTGACGCCTGCGGCGTTTGATTCCACTTGCGGCACTGACGGGGTATGCAACCAGTATTCTAAGAACGGTTCCCACTTCCGTTATCAAGACATATTCGTCGCCAAGCTGACGTCGCGCGGCACCCGAGTCTGGGTGACGTATCTCGGAGGCAGCGCAGATGATATTGCCAGCGGCATTGCCGTGGATGGGAATGGACATGCCTATGTCGGCGGATACACGAGTTCCTTGGACTACCCCGCTAGCCCGCTCGGCGGAGCACCGCCCAAACAGACACCGTTCGCTTTCGTGACCAAGCTGAATTCTGTCGGGAGCTCAATTGTGTATTCCGTTCGTTTCTGTTCACAATGCACTGCAGCCGGAATTGTCGTCAACTCGGCGGGCGAAGCGTTTGTCGCTGGGGGAACCTCCGGGAGTTTCTTGGCCACCAGTAATGCCTTTCAAGGAACGACTCGGGGTGGAACTGATGGCTTTGTGGCGAAACTTAATGCAGCTGGAACTTCGCTTCTATATGCCACATTTTTGGGCGGCAGCCTATACGACAGTGTTGCGGCCCTCACGGTGGATAGTTCCGGCAACGCCTACGTTGCAGGTCTTACACTCTCGACCGACTTCCCCACAACTTCAGGCGCTTACGAACCAAGCCCGAAGATAACGCCGTCTCCCAGTTTCTTTGTCACGAAATTGAACAGCACTGGATCGAACCTGGTATTTTCGACCTACTTTACCGGTCCCGGCCCTGGCGGTCTTGCCGGGATTGCGATCGACGCGGCAGGGAACTCCTATGTGACCGGTGCTTCGAGCAGCAGAAATAGTTTTCCGACGACGTCGGGCGCATACCAACAAACTCACCACAGCCTGTTTGACGCGTACGTCACCAAGTTTGACAGTACGGGCTCGCGACTCGTGTACTCAACTTTGCTCGGTGGAGGGGCGAATGATTTTGGCGCCTCAATCGTTGTAGACCACGGCGCAGCGATCGTGACCGGTGGCACTGGGTCTGGAGATTTCCCTACCACGGAAAATGCTTTTCAACGCGTTAACCGAACCAATCATGGATTCACTTGCTTTATCACCAAGCTGAACGCCACTGGCTCAGCCCTCAGCTACTCCTCATTGTTGGGTGGCAGCAATAATTCCGGATGCCAAAGCGCAGCACTGGGTCCCTTCGGGAACCTCTACGTAACGGGCTCGACCGAGGATAATGATTTTCCGACAACACCAGGGGCGTTCAGGACGCCGGTTGGGCAGTTCGGCCCAGCCAATGCATTTGCTGCGCAAATCACGCCTCTTTGCGCGCTCAAGACGGGAAATTTGAGCGTCACTATCTGCAAACCGGGCAACGGAACGTTAGTGGCTTCTCCTGTGACCATCATGGCTGGAACCACCGATGCGCTGCCAGTAAAGTTGATTGAGATTTTCGTTGATGGGACAAAGGTGTACCAAGCAAACCTAGCGGCGATTATGGTGCGCTGGCCGATGAGTACAGGCCTACACCGGGTTACAGTTAGAGCCCGCGACTATGTGAACCAGCCGTTCGCCGCGTCAGTTAATGTCAGCGTTGGTCCATAGGATAGGAATATAACGTGGCCGCGTGGGGATTCCAAACGTAGCTTTCCGCGTTAACTGGTGGGACAATTAAGCCGATGAAAGATCATGACGCCAATCGGCATCCCGGCCCATGGCGAGTCATGAGCGTGGACTCAGAGACCGCCGGGATTCTTGTTGCCGTTGGCTTTCTCGCCATGGGCCTAGTCAGCATTCCCGTCGCGAGATGGTTTGTCGTCGGATGTCTTGCTCTTGGGGGAGCAGTCGCAGTGCTGCTCCGCTTCACTTCCAGGAAATTCATCCGCCTGATCGGCCGCCTGACGGTGGGGACTCTCATCATCCTCGCTGCCTACGCGCTCTGGCCGGGAGGACATATACCTCGACGACCGCATACCGTCTCGTCAAACGCACTTTACATATTGCCAAACAATGCGCAGCCTGGGTCGTTCGGGACTGGCTATTGGTTGGAGTGTTGGTTCGACCAGCATGAAAATGTTGATCGATGCAAGCTTAGTGATAAGAACGGAAACGGTGTGTTTGAGGATGTCTTTGTCACATGCGGAAGCCAAGCCACGATTCCTCAAAGCGAATTGGTCATTCAGCCGGAGACCGGGCAAAGATGGATTCACTCGCACGATGTGAGGGTGGTCAATGTCCCCGTCCCTTACGTTCGATACGGACAAATCCTATTTCCGAGAAGCCTCTACGCAGAAGCCACACAACAGGGCCAGTGTTACGGTGACTGAAAAGGCGCTTGACTTAACCAGGCGATTGCCTCCTCGATGAGCCATATGATCCCATAACAATGTTGGCTCCCACGCTCGAGTAGACTTTGGTGGTGCCATTTCGCCTCAATGTCTGCTGATGCTGGTAGGTTCCCCCGGCATAGTGTGCAGTCGTTCTCGTGCGATCCTTCGCAATCAGTTAATACGTCCCACAACTGCGTTCGACGTAGTTCGGAAGCCGCGTGCATGAAGCGAATGACGCCGAATTACCGAATTTCCACTGTGTCCCGAGACAGATTCAAGAAGTGATTGACATTTGCAGAAATCTGAGGCTTCCAAGTAAATGGCTGTTGAATGTGTTGCGGGCTGCTCGTTGAGAGCGATTGAATCCTGCTGAAGGCGTGTGCTTTCACAACTACAAAAGCGTCTACAGCTGAAAAGAAGATAAAATACGAACACAAATTCGCTCTGGCGGTTGGCTTACTCAGCTAACAGAGCATGAAAATGCACGTCCTTTCCGAATTGCCGGTGATCCGCCCCGACTAAGCGCTATTTTTGGGAGTGATCTCTCAGGCTCCGCGTCGCGCTCGCGCTTCGGCGTTGCAAAAAGGGTCCGTTGTTAGACTCGACGACAGCTTGTAGATTGGACACATGGCGCTCAAACGGATGGACAACGTAGGAATCGTCGTCGATGACCTCGGAGGGACGATTGATTTCTTTCGCGAGCTGGGCCTCGAGCTCGAAGGGCGGGCCACGATCGAAGGAGGATGGGCCGGACGTGTCACTGGACTGGGCGATCAGCGCGTCGAGATTGCCATGATGCGCACACCGGACGGCCACGGCCGGCTCGAGCTCTCCCGCTTCCTCACGCCGCCTGCCGTCGCGGATCACCGCAGGGCCCCGGTGAACGCTTTGGGGTACCTCCGCGTCATGTTCGCCGTGGACGACATCGACGAGACGCTTGATAGGCTCCGCAAGCGCGGCGCGCAGCTCGTAGGCGACGTAGTCCAGTACAAAGACGCGTATCGGCTCTGCTACATCCGCGGGCCTGAAGGGCTGCTCATCGGACTTGCCCAAGAACTCAGCTGAGCCCAATACGAAGACAATGACGAAGAGCGACCAATGTCAGTGAGCGCGTCTCATAAGGGGTAGGTTTTACAACGCACGGGCGCTCAATGAAATCAGCGGTTCGGATGTCGCAGATGTAAATTGCAAATAGATCGTAACGGTTTAACCTTTCGGGCGAACTCCGCAAACCCGATTGACCACACATCATTGCCTGCAATGCCTACAATATAAGCATGCAGTACACTATCCGCAACGTGCCGAAAACTTTGGACGAAGCTCTTCGCCGGGCTGCCCGTGAACAGGATAAAAGCCTGAACGAAGTAGCGTTTGAGGCCCTGGCCCGGGGCATTGGCGTTACGGAGGGGCGCGGCCGACTGCGCGACCTCAGCGATATCGCAGGCGCCTGGCGCAAAGATCCCGCCTTTGATAAGGCCGTGGCCACGCAGGACACCATTGACGAAGAGATGTGGCGGTGAGGCTGGCGCTCGACGCGAATCGCTACACCGACCTTTGCCGGGGAATGTACCGTGGTAGAGACGGTCGAGCTCGCCGATGAGGTCTGGTTGCCGTTCATCGTACTGGGAGAATTGCGCGCTGGATTTGCGGTGGGCAGCCAGGGACCGCGCAACGAAGCCGTCCTGCGCCGTTTTCTCCTGAAGTCCGGCGTCAGCGTGCTTTATCCCGACGAGCAGACTACATATCATTACGCGGGAATTTATCGCCAACTGCGCGCACAAGGGGGCACCCAATCCCGACGAACGACATGTGGATAGCAGCCCTCGTCCTACAACATTCGCTTGTCCTGTTTGCCCGTGAGAACGAAGCCGCTGGCGCGGCGGACGCTGCCGCGTGGGTGATGTCGGGCTGTTCTGATTTTTACTTCAGATAATTTGTGGGTCACAAGGAGGTGTCCCTGTGACCCATCTACGCAAAATGATGCTGGAAGAACTCCAGCGTCGTCATTACTCTGAGGCTACCACACAGCGTTACATTCGCTTCATCGAGCGCTTCGCCCAGCACTTCCACCGCTCGCCCGATCGCCTGGGACCGCAGCACATCCGCGAGTACCAAGCCCAACTCTTCAGGGTGCACAAACTGACTCCCGGTTCGGTGACCAACCATCTCTGCGCCCTACGCTTCCTCTACATCCAGACGCTCAAGAGGCCCTGGAGCATTGCCGACACTCCTTATCCCAAGAAGCGCTATCGCCTGCCCACTATCCTCAGCCAGGAAGAAGTAACACAGCTCATCGATGCTGCGCCGACTTCCTTCTATCGCACCATTTTGATGACCCTCTACGGCACTGGCGTGCGCCGCACCGAGCTCACGCGCCTGAAGGTCAGCGACATCGATAGCCGACGCATGGTCGTGCACATTCAGGACGGCAAGGGTCACCAAGACCGCGACGTCATGCTCAGCTCTGTCCTGCTCGAGGAACTGCGTGCTCACTGGCGACGTTTGCGCAAAAAGTCTGTCTGGTTATTTCCCGGCAACCGCTGGCACAGCGCTGATCACCCCATGGATGACAAGACGCCCTATCACGCTTGCGTCGAATCCGCCCGCCGCGCCGGGATTAAGAAACGTATCTATCCCCACGTGCTCCGCCATTGCTTTGCGACCCACTTGCTCGAGGCTGGCGCCGACCTGCACACCATCCAGATCCTGTTAGGCCATCACGATCTAAAAGAAACCGCTCGCTATCTCCACCTCTCGCAACGGCACCTGCATGCCACTCCCAGTCCGCTGGATGCGCTGGTGCTGAAAGGCAGGTCACCGCAGGAGGAGTAGATGAGTCGGCCACAGTTCGAGGTGGCCGACATCATTCGCAGCGCAGGAGCAGACTTCATCGAGAGGAATCGTTCGTGGCTCCGTTGGACCCACCTCAAGGTCCTGCGGGCCATTGCGCGCTGTCGCACCGCCGCCCTCGGCGGCCATATCGATGAGTGCACCGACTGCGGACATCGTGCCACCATCTCTTACAACTCGTGTCGCAACCGCCATTGCCCGAAGTGTCAGACCGGTGCGCGTGAACGTTGGATCGCGGCGCGTCGTTGTGAACTACTGCCCACGCCCTACGTCCACGTCGTCTTCACCCTGCCGCCGCAACTGGCTTCGTTAGCACTCCAGAACAGGAAGGTCATCTACGGTTTGCTGCTCCGGGCCAGCGCCGAAACCCTGCTGGAGGTCGCGCGCAATCCCGCCCATCTCGGAGCCGAGATCGGCCTCTTCAGCGTGCTCCATACCTGGAACCAAAAACTCCAACTGCATCCCCATGTCCACTGTGTCGTTCCCGCTGGCGGACTCTCCCGCGATCATGCCCGCTGGGTTCGATCCCACCCACGCTTCTTCCTCCCCCTTGCCGTACTGCGGCGCGTGTTTCGTGGCAAGTTCGTCGCCGGCCTCAAGTCTGCCTTCGCGCACGACCAACTGCACCTGGCCGGAGAACTCGCAGCGCTCACTCATCCCAAGTTCTTCGCTGCCTGGCTGCGTCCGCTCTTCCGCAAGCATTGGATCGTCTACTCCAAACCACCCTTCGGCGGACCCGAGTACGTGCTGCAGTATCTCGGCCGCTATACCCATCGTGTCGCCATCTCCAACCACAGACTGGTTTCATTCGACGACGGCCAGGTTGCCTTTCGCTGGCGTGACTCCGCCGACCACAATCGGCACAAAGTGATGACTGTCGCGCGCGATGAGTTTCTCCGTCGCTTCCTACTTCATCTGCTCCCCAAGGGCTTCGTCCGCATCCGCCACTTCGGCTTCCTCGCCAACCGAAGACGCGCCGTCCTGTTGCCACGGTGCTTCGCCACTCTCCACGCCACTCCATCGAAAAACGAATCGGAAACCTCGACCGCTCCTACAGCACACCCGCTGTGGCGCTGTCCCAAGTGCGGCGGGCCCATGGTGGTCATCGAGCGATTCACGGCGGCACAACTCCAACTCCGTTCTCCACCGCCCCGGGCCACGGCTGCATGAAATCACTCGCCCACACACCGCACTGTCGACGCGCTTCACAGCGTCTCGGCGAAGTGTGTCTCCGTTGCCCCTGGACAACTTCTTCCTGTCCCCGACTCGGCTCACTCCCGCAAGCGACTCGTCTTTGCACAGGTGCGCCGGCTGCTACTCCAGCGGCCTTGACCACTCCACCTAACTTCAACCCCGCTGTCTCACTCCATTCAATTTGCATAGGTCCCGCGTCCGCCGCGCCAGCGGCTTCCTTCTGACGGCTTTTTCGAACGCGACGCCTCACACTTTCTTTCAACCTTGAGCACTCATCCCGGTGTCGCGTCCGAAAAAGCACTAGCGTGACACGCACTTTGACGCCCTGCCTCAGCTCACCCGCGTGTAGATCGTCGAAACCCATATCTCCGGAACGGACATGAAAAGAATGGTCGGCCCTAGCAGACGATTTTCGAACGTTCGTGTCAAATAGAGATATTTTTGAACCAGTGCTTTCAGCGGCCTAGGATTGAGTTGGGCGGAACGGGTGGACTTTAGCAGAGAATTTTAGAACTCGACCACGTACCTAGCCTCCGGTCTGCCGACAATCCGCGAACCGACTCGAGGGGGAGATACATTGCGATCCACTTCCGGGTTGCCGACCATCCTGACACTCTTTTGCAATCGGCTAAACTGCTATTCCGAATACCGACGCTTAACAAGAACAACGAAACGCCAGAGACTCGGCCGTCACTGGGCTCTGTCCCTCTGCCAGTTCGGACTCGTTGTCACACTCCGTACTCTAAGGTGAACTATGAAGACGGTCATCATGCTCGTACTGACGATGCAGCTCTCGGCCATAGGCCTCGCGCAGACTGCCTCACTTTCAGCACCTCCTGGTGCTCCGCAGGTCGTCGATGTGCGCAGCGGTCAGCTCCACCTTAAGGGGTATTTTTGGAAACCCGCTGGCCGGGGTCCGTTCCCGGCCATCTTGTTCAATCACGGCTCTGGCGCCGATGACCCGCAGCACACGGCTGGCCGGACGATGACCGAGGCCGCTTCCGATCTTGCTCCGATCTTTCTCAAACACGGTTACGCCTTCCTTTATCTGTGCCGTCGGGGACAAGGTCTTTCCGCCGATCAAGGCCCATTTGCGCAGGAACTTTTGAAACAAGCGGAAGCCAAAGGTGCTGACGCTCGAAAGCAGTTGCACTATCAGTTGATCACGGGTAGCCAACTCGACGACGCTCTCGCTGGGTTAACGTTCTTGAAGGCTGCGACGGATGTAGATCCCAGGCGCATCGCCATCGTGGGCCATTCGTTCGGCGGGATGCTTACGCTGCTTTCTGGCGATCACGATAGCACCATTCGCGCTGAAGTCGCCTTTGCCGCGGGCGCGAACTCCTGGCGAGGGTCGCAAGAATTGCGGGACCGCACCCTGGCGGCAGTGGCGAACACGGCAGCTCCCATCATGCTTGTGTATGCGGCCAATGACTTCGACACGACACCCGGAAAGGACATCTCTGCGGAACTCGACCGGCTCCACAAATCCCATTTGCTTAAAATTTATCCCGTGATAGGCAAGACCTCAGCTGACGGGCACAGTCTCCTCTACCTTGGCATCTCCGAATGGGAACCGGATGTTTTTCGGTTCTTGGATGACACTGTCAAACACTGATTCTCGCCTGCTGAACTAAAGCCGCTCTACAACCCACGTTTCGAGTGCAGCCGTTCGGTCCCGGATGACAGGCCTTCCATCTAATCTTTAGGAGGGCGAAAAAATGAAGAAACGTCGGGGAGAGAGGATTTGAACCTCCGAACCCCCTGGTCCCAAACCAGATTCCAATCCTCATTGAAACTTGTAGGATTCTGCGCTTCTCAAGTGATTGCTGTTGAAGCTGTTGCGGGCTGGTTGTTGAAATCGGTTGAAATCCGGTGCTTTCACAGCTACAAAATCGCCTACATTGCCGGAGCGAATAAAGGCTCAGCGTGCCTTAGCGCAATCTTCTTACCCGAAGTTGCTTTTCACCGGAGATCCCGGACCGCGGTTATCTGCCTTCACCGACAAGTCGTTCTTGGCGGGCTCAAGAATTGCAGGGTGGTCCACCCCGGTCCTGGCAATCACTATTTGCGAGAGGATCATCCCCAAGCCATCGGCTCAACCATTCACGATTGGTTGACCGAATTGCAATTCGCCGCCAGCTCCACAACCCTTCTCCAGACCGCGCGATCAGTAAAGCAAGGCAGCAGTCGTAGGCTGCTTGAACGATTTGGCGAGCACCTGCGCGCGCCCTTTCGCTCTCTGAATCGCGTCAGGTGACAGTTGGCGTTCGATCTCGGCAAGCGATGGCGCATCTTGAATTTGCGGTTCTCCCGCTGACTGCGCGGCGGCGGTCCAGGCATAAGCGGCTTCGAGGTCCTTGGGCACTCCTCGCCCCGCCGCGTACAGGAAGCCCATCATGGCCTGAGCTCTGCGATGCCCTTGCGCCGCGGCCTTCTCGAACCATTCAAGCGCGCTACTGTCGTTTTGTGGGACTCCTTCTCCTTGAAGGTACAAATCACCAAGATTGAATTCTCCCGCGGGCTCACCGGCCTCCGCCGCTTTGCGGTACCACTCCGCAGCCACTGCCGGGTTGCGCGGCACGCCTGAGCCAACGTCATACATGTAACCAATGTTGACTTCTGCCGCCGCATTTCCCTTCCCCGCTGCCTCCTGAAACAGTCGAAGCGCTTCCGCATAGTCCTTACGCACACCGCAACCGTTGAGGTAAAGTTGACCGAGATCAAACAACCCTACGGGATGTCCCTGTTGTGCGGCTAGCGTGAGCCAGTAAAGTGCTGTGCCATCATTGCGCGCAACTCCCCATCCCTGCAGATACATCGTCGCCAGGTTAACTTGGGCCGGGGGATAGCCTCTGCGTGCTGCCTTTTCGAACCATTGCTCTGCCTTCTTCAAGTCACTCGGCGCGCCCGTCATCGCAGCGATGCCTTGTTGGTTCTCAGAGTGACCTGCGACGCCCCTCGTCTGCTTTGCATTCGAGATCACTGATTGCAAGCCGCTCCGGGAGACATCCGCAATGAGGCAGGGCGCGGAGTCGTTGACCTGCATCTGTGGTGCTGACGTCGCCAAACTGCTGACCGTCGAGGCCAAGAGCAACGCAATTCCGAATCCTGCTTTCATGATTCATCTCCTCATCGAGCCGCCATGATCGGCCTGCTCCTCACTTGTTAAAGTGCAATTCCGGGCTCAATTGGCTCACTCGCACAAAAATTCCGTTTTTCCCTCTCTTAGCCCCGAATGTCCCGATGGTGCCGCGGCGTTCTAACCGGTTTCCTCTTCAATCAGTTGACCTGGAGGAAGCAAGCCGCTATGTTTGGCCACAGGGGTTCGCACCGCGAGGATTTTTATGGCAGAACTGCCAACACAGCCTGTTAGTGAGCTACTGGCCAAATGGGGGGCTGGCGACGAGGAATCTTTGCATCGTTTGGTGCCCCTGGTGTACGGCGAGCTCCGCCGAATCGCCCACTGCCACTTTCGTAACGAGCGCCCCGGTCACACGCTGCAAACCACCGCCCTGGTGCATGAGGCCTATCTCTGTCTCATGAAGCAGCACCAGATGAACTTTCAGAATCGTGAGCATTTCTTCGCGGTCAGCGCTAACTTGATGCGGCAGATTCTCGTCCAATACGCCAGGCGGCGAAATGCTGCCAAGCGAAACGGAGGGAACAGGGTAGCGCTCGATAACGTAAGACTGGACAGCGCAGTGGCTTTGTTTCCAAAGCAGAGTGTGGATCTAGTGGCCCTCAACGAGGCACTGAACGCTCTAGCCAAGCTCGACGCTCAGCAAAGCACTATAGTCGAGCTGCGTTTCTTTGCCGGTTTGTCCATCGAGGAGACTTCACGAGTGTTGGGAGTTTCTCCAGCAACAATTAAAAGGGACTGGACCACGGCCAGAATCTGGCTATCCCGCCAGATGGGCGCGGAAACTCCCCATGATCACCCCTGAACGCTGGCAAGAGCTAAGGAACGTGTTGTATGAGGCGTTGCAGGTTGCGCCAGCGGACCGGTCCGCGTTTCTCGATCGTGCATGTGCCTCCGACAGCGCGCTGCGCCAGGAACTCGAATCGCTGCTCGCAGCCAGCGACGAAGTGAGGCCGAGCTTCCTCAAGTCTTCCTCGTCGGTTTTGGCAATTAAGCCGGGAACCCGGCTCGATGATTACGAAGTTGAGACACTGATCGGGTCTGGCGGCATGGGCGAGGTCTATCGGGCGCGCGACACTCGCCTCAGACGGGTCGTCGCCATCAAAGTCTTGCCGAAGTTTGTCTCGAATGATCCGGACCGGCTGCGTCGCTTCGAGCACGAGGCACAGGCTGCCGCCGCGCTGAACCACCCCAACATCGTTGGCATATTTCATCTGAGTGCGTATCAGGGCACGCCGTACATGGTTTTGGAATTGCTGGACGGGCTGAACTTCCGGGAACTGCTTCGCGCTGGTGCGTTGCCCGTAAGTGAGGTTGTGGATTATGGAGGCCAGATCGCGCTTGGCTTGGCAGCCGCTCACGAGAAAGGAATCGTGCACCGCGATTTGAAGCCGGAGAACCTGTTCCTGACCAAGGACGGGCGCGTGAAGATTCTCGATTTTGGTTTGGCGAAACTCACGCAAGTCCAACCGGCCCCGGACAGCGATTCTCCCGCACTCGCCGAAAGGACTGACCCCGGCATGGTGATGGGCACTGTCGGCTACATGGCGCCGGAACAAGTGAGCGGAAGAAAGGTGGATCATCGCGCCGACATTTTTGCGTTCGGATCAATTTTGTACGAGATGCTGACCGGTAGGCGCGCGTTCCGGAGGCCAACTTCCGCCGAAACTATGAGCTCTATCTTGAACGAAGAACCTCAGCGTATTTCGCAGATTGTGCCAAGTATTCCCGCGACGTTGCAGAGAATCGTGCAGCGCTGTCTGGAAAAAAATCCCGAGCGGCGTTTCCAATCGGCTTCTGATTTGGGCTTCGCCCTTGAGTCTTTGACGGGTTCCCACGAGGTGGTGCCTCTGCCAATAACTCCAACTGTGCGTCTGGAGCCGAAGCTAATGGAAGTTGAGGCGCCGCGGAAAACCGCGCGGCCGTTCTGGCCGATAGGCCTTGTCGCGGTCGTTGTCCTTGCCGCCCTTGCGGCGGGAATCTGGTATTGGGCGATGCCGTCGTCGCCGCCTCATGTCACGGATTACGCCCAGATCACCCACAACGGCTCCATCGGGGCCCTTGCGGGCACGGACGGAAGCAGGCTCTATTTCAATATCTATCCGTCGGGACCAATAGGCCAGGTCGGGATCACCGGAGGGGACATCGCCACGATATCCGCTGGATCGGACTCCCCCTTTGCAGCGGACGTGTCCTCCGATGGTGCAAATCTTCTTCTCTCCTCGACTGACGGCATTTTCACCATAAGGGCGGCCGGGGGACCGCCTCGCTTCATCACGAAGAGGGCGGGGGTCTTCTCTCCAGCCTGGTCGCCGGACGCAAAGTCCATAGCGTATTCGGACCAGGACCAGAGTCTCTATTCGATGAAAATTGACGGGACAGAAAGCCAGGAGCTCACGAAAAGCGACGGCGCGATTTCGGACATCACCTGGAGTCCAGACGGCCACCGTATTCGTTTTACTCGGAATCGCGTGCTCTGGGAGATTTCTTCCACGGGCGGAAATCCTCACCTCGTCTTTCCGTTTTGGCAGGGGCCTGAGGGACAGTGCTGCGGACGGTGGACTCGCAATGGGGATTTCTACCTGTTTCTCGCTGGAGGCAACAACCAAAAGGGTCCCAATGTTGGAGGCTTCGAGCAGATATGGGCTAGCGACGAACGCCATAGTCTCTTCGGGCAAGCTTCCTCCTCCCCTTACCCGCTGACTTCCGGCCCTATCCACTGGGGTACCCCCATCCCTAGCCGAGACGACAGGAGGATTTTTGCCGTGGGTACCACTCCCCGCGCGGAACTCGCTCGCTTCGATGCGATGTCCAAGCGGATTGAACCTTACCTTGGCGGCATTTCCGCCGAGTTTTTGTCCTTCTCGAAGGATGGACGCCAAATCGCCTATGTAACCTACCCTGATAGCACCTTGTGGCGAGCGAAAGCGGACGGAAGCGAGCGGGTCCAACTTACAAGCCCTCCGATCCACCCCGCCGTTTGCCGCTGGTCGCCCGACGGAACGCAGATTCTCTTCACTGCTAAACGAAATTCGGGGCTCGCTGAGCTTTACACCGTTGCTGCTCAGGGCGGAAGCCCGCGCCAACTCCTCCCGGCCGTGGAGGGTACGGGCAAGGAAGACGGCGACTGGTCTCCCGATGGCCGCAAAATCGTGTTTGCGGTCTTTGAGCCGAAAGCATCCCTGGCAATACTCGATGTCGCCAGCGGCAAAGTGCACAGGATACCCGGCTCGGATGAATTGTTTTCGGCTCGCTGGTCTCCGGATGGACGATTCATCGCCGCCATGACGATTCCGTCGACCACCGAAATCAAACTCTTCGATGTGCAGAATCAGCAATGGTCCACCCTGGCAACGCACCAAGGGGCGTGGGGCTTCCCCACCTGGTCGCGCAACGGAAAGTTCATTTACGTGCTTCGCGGACCGGAACCATGGTCGGTTGATCGCATTTCCGTCCCGGACGGTAAGCAGGAGCGGGTCGTCGATCTGACCGGCACTTATCTCACGGGGAGTGTGGGATTCTGGTTTGGATTGGACGCCAATGACGTTCCCCTTCTGTTTCGTGACAACGGCTCCAGCGACATATACTCCTTGACCCTGACACGGTGATAAGTTCTTTTGATCCTCACGGAATTATCCATTGGCATCGCAGTTCAGCGACGCTTAACTCTGAATAGTTTTGCGAGCGCTCAAGAAAACGGAACCAGGTGATCGCAAAGGTCGAAGGAAGTCCTCGCCGCTGACCGGGACGTCCACAACCTTC